>NZ_JBHDJI010000009.1:0-181359 GCF_041877245.1 Sphingobium agrisoli | reverse complement strand
GCATCAGCCCGCTCGCATTCGAAGCCCAGGTGGCATAATGAGATGGGTGACCGGCGCAAAACCGTTACAAGTCCAGAACCGCTCGGACCGCACTGAGAAACGCATATCGGGAAATTGATCGCGGAGATGTCGGTCGATGCGCTCGGCGAGCGCGGGGGTAGCTTCTTTCTCTTCGTAGAGGTCTCCCCGATAGTAGAAGTTGCCCCGGCAATCGGGATGGGTCTGGCTGTAGAGGCGCGCGGGCGCGCCCGCCGCGGTGGCGTCGATCATCAAGATTCTCCAGAAATGAGCTGGCGCGGCGCGCACGGATGGAGGCCGCGTGCCTCGCTCGGTGTCACATTGAGAAAGCAGCTTCGGACGATGCGGTTGGCGTCATCGAGAGTTGCGGGATCGCTGCAGCAAGCCAAACGAAGATATTAGCCGTCGAACTTCTCAGCGGTGTGCGTTTCACCGCGATAGCTCCTGCGATCGAGGGAGCGATGGTCGTAGAGCGGCTGAGATGCTGGATCCCAGGGTCCGGGCGGCCAGACCCGTCCATTATAGCTGACCCGCGCGACGGGGCGGCCATCGCGCAGGATCGATGCATCCGGGAAACTGCTGGCGCCCAGGCCCGAGGCGTCTCGGCGCGCGCAAAATCGTCGAGATACATCGGCGAAGTCATCGAGCGCGAGATCGGGAAATCCGCGCTGACGCAGGATCATCGGTCCCGGCTGGGCGTCGGGTTCGATGATCGTCAATGGCGGGATCATGAGGTCCGCTGAGGCAAAGTGCGCCTCGATCGCCTCGATCGACCCGAGCGATCGCGCCTCGGCGTGGCTGATGACGACGACATCATCGTCCGTGGCCCTGAATGATATGGGTTCACCGATGCCGTCGTAGACTATCCGTACGGCAGCCCATCCGCCGTGATAGGTGACGCACCAGCGCGCGAAGGGAAGATGGTGCTCGGTGCAGAACTGCTCGAGCTTTTCGAAATGGCCCCACGACACCTCACCGTTGCTGAACTCGATGGGGCCGTCGGCAGGGAAATGCTAGACATCAAAATCATCGCCGTCATCCGTTCGAACGGCCTCCTCGGCTAGGACAGCAAGAAATGCCGGGAGCATGGCGCGTGGAAGAGCACCGCCCACGCGAATGGTCACAGGGACACGGTCGGCCATCTGGCCCTCCTGTCATTGATGTGGAAGTGGCCGCGAGTAATGCGCGGCGAGCGTTGGCTATGCTGCGGCGGCGCCGATCATGTGGCGCAGCTTGGCCCATGCGGCTTCCTCGCCGGCACGCACGCCGAGATTGAGGCCGCGGCCATAGAGACGGTACGCGATCGCAACCATCTGCGGCGCTGCGGAGGCAGGAATCATGGCGAGGCATGTTCCCTCGTCGTCCTGAAGTTCGAGCATGTCGGGGTTTGGCGCGTTCGATGGGACCGCGACGCGGGCGCTGGAATCAAGCGCGGCAAGATCCGCGTTGTAGCTCGCGATGAATAGGGCCGTGATGACCGGATCCTGTGCGGACATGGGGTTTCTCCCTTTCTGTGGATCGGCGGACCGTCCCCCGATCATCGCAATCCCCGAGCCACCTCCCCTCCCCAACTGTCGTTGATGCAGACCCTCGGCGTCGTTCACCCCACATATGGTCCGCTGTGGTCCAAAGCTTGCTCGATCGCCGTCAGTACCGCCACCGCACGGTTGGTGGGCACGAACAGGCGGGTCTTGTAGTTGATGATCTCGGTGAAGCAGCCGAGCGATTTCAGCAGCGCGAGCTTGGGCGGCGGGAATGCCTTTATCTCGAGCCTGGCTTCGTCATTCACATAAGCGCGCTCAATCCGTGCCGGCGGGAGAGACGGGATCGCCACGCCGCCGCTGGCTCGCGTGCCTGCAACCAGCTCAGCCGGCGAGAGCGCGATCGTCATATCTATCCCGAAGGCCACGGAAACCTTGGTAAGCCCGGTCGGTGAAATCATCCGCCCCAGAACCGAATGTCCGTCGCTATCCGTGATCCGCCAGACGCGGACGTCGTCGTCAGGCAGGCGGTTCCAAACCGGCAGGAGAAGGCCGGTCGCAATGCTGATCGTCTCGATATCTGAAACGGATTGCCGCCTTGAGCGACTCTCTATATTCGATCAAATATAGGTAACGACGATAAGGACAAGCCGGGATATGAAAGAAATGAGGTTGGTGCTGTGCGGAGCGGCCCTGGCATTGTCCTCGCTCGCTCATGCCCAGGAGACAGTTCCGACCTGTCCAGCACCAGTGGCGGCAAGCGGCGAGTTGGCGGCATGGAATGCGCCAGGTCAGATGCGAGCGGGGGCTAACGCCGCGCAGAGGTCCGGCGCGGCTCTTGCCGTTGGTCAAGCGGTCCGCCTCGCCCTTCTGCCGACGCCGCAGGTCCGCTATCCGGTGCGTCCCGAGAAGCCCGGTGGCAGCGTCAGTTTTGGAGGCCTCGTTCGCCTCGATGTTCTGGATGCGGGCGTCTACCGGGTTACTCTTGGGTCCGCAGCGTGGATCGATCTGGTACGTGATAGGAAGGCACCTCAATCGCCCATGGTCGCGCGCCAGAATGCACCGGCATTCGCAAAATGGTCGACTTCCAACTGACACCTGGCCGGTACATCTTGCAGATACCCGCAGAAGTTTGTTCGTCAGCTGCGCGTTTTCGTCCGTCTCGGAGCCCTCTACCGCCGATGCCGGCTGGCTCGCGATCGCCAGCGCGTAAATTGCTTTCAGCAGATGAGTTTTCCCGGTTCCGTTCGAACCGATGATCACGTTGATACGCGGCGAGAGCGGGATATCGAGGTTTCCGAACGCCGTGAAATTCTCGATTTCAATGCCTGCAATCATCAGACCGTGATCCTCTTGCCGCTGCGAATCTCGGCGAGCAGGGTTTCGCGGTAGGCTTGAAGGTACGTTTCAACGTCCGCCTCGCTGGCGAGATACGGACTGGCGAAGCTGACCTTGAGATTGGCGGTCGAGACATATTCCACGGGCGAGGGAGCAGGAGCTGGCTGCGGTGTAATCCCTGCGGCTGGTGCCTCACGCCCCTTGCTTTCTCCCGGCTGGGGCTGCTCCGTGGCAGGAGGTGCGGGTGGCGCCGGCGGCGTTGCCAGCCGGGCGACCTTCCCAAGCAGTGCTGGATAGGTTTCCGAGCGAAAATTGGCGGTACGCTCGCGGACCATAGCCACCAGTTTGGCATTGCGGACGCTGGTCTCAGCGGCCTCGCACTCGACGCGCTCGGCGCCCCGCTGCGCTTCAACCGGCCGGTGCCGGTGGCGTTGGGCCTGCTCTGCTGCGCCCCCAATATCCACGCCGCCGCCATCGAACGGCTGAGCGAACGGGCACGGCGCCTGTTGGGCGAGGGCTGATCCCGGGTCCATGTCGGCGCGGGCAATGGGCACGCGGCTTCACGGGACAGGGATTGCGTGCGCGCCGATTTCGGCGGTGGCGTTCGTGGCCGCGGCTGACCGCATGGCTTGCCGACCGGACCGGTCGGAAACGGCAATATTGATTAGACAACTGCCTTGCCAATACATAGCATCCGATAGTGGATAAAACATACGGCCGGGTCACGTCCGGCTACCACGGAGAGAGAAGCAGTATGGCGCAAGCAGCGTCCGAACAGTCGGTTCCGGCGCACGTCCCGGCCGAGCTGGTACGGCAATTCAACTTTTCCGATTATTCCGGGACAGCAGATGCCCTGCAGGCGACGGTCGATGCGGCGCGGGAAATGCCTGACATTTTCTGGGGCACGGGCGCGCATTCGCGCTATTCCGGCGCGTGGGTATTGACCCGGCACGAGCTGCAGCGGGAGGTGTTGCAGGATACCGATTCCTTTTCGAGCCGCGATACCGCCGGACTATCCGGTCTGATCGGCGAGACCTGGCCGCTGCTGCCGCTGGAGGCCGACGGGCTCGACCATGGGGAGTGGCGCAAACTACTGAACCCTATCTTTTCCCCGGCGCGGATGGCGGTCATGGAGGAAAAGATCGCGGCGCTGGCACATCAACTGGTCGGGGGCCTGGCTGCCAAGGGTGAAACCGAATTCATGTCCGAGTTCGCCCAGGTTTTCCCGGTGCAGATCTTCCTGGAAATGTTCGGCCTGCCGCTTGAGCAGACCCGGATGTTCGTGACCTGGGAAGACGGGATGCTGCACGGCGATTCGCTGGAGGTGAAGAGCGCATCGGCCGGCGCAATCATCGCCCACCTGCGCGCAGTGATCGAGGACCGGATACAGTCGCCGCGCGATGACCTGATCTCCTATGTGGCGCAGGCCCGGGTCAATGGCGCGGCGCTGACCGCCGATCAGCGCATCGGCGTGTGCATGCTGTTGTATACGGCAGGCATAGACACCGTGGCGAACATGCTGGGCTTCATATTCCGCCATCTGGCCGAAAACCCCGACAAGCAGCAGAGCCTGCGCGCCGATCCTTCGCTGATCCCGGCCGCAGTGGAGGAAATGCTGCGCGCCTTTCCCATCGTCATGACGTCGCGGGTGGCGACACGGGACGTCACGTTCCATGGCATCCAGATCAAGGCCGGCGACCATGTGATGGTGCCGACCCATTTTGCCGGGCGCGACGGGAACGAGTTTGCAGATCCTGACCGGATCGATTTTGCGCGCACCAAGGTCTCGCACATCACCTTTGCCGCCGGCCCGCACCGCTGCATCGGCTCGCACCTTGCGCGCCGCGAACTGAAGCTGGCGATCGAGACCTGGCTGGACCGCGTGCCCCCATTCCGCATCGCGCCCGGACATGTCTTCAAGACTACGGCACAGGGCGTTCTGACGATCAAGGCGCTGCCGCTGGTCTGGAACTGAGTTCAGGCGGCGCGCGCCGGCGAACACGTACGCATAAGGTGGAGAACATGGTGTTGGTCAAAGACGATTTGTCGCTGGGCTATGACCCGCGGCGCGAAAGTGCTCTGCGCGAGTCGACCGGACAGGAAAGATTCTCGGAGAATCTGATGTTCGCGCTCAGCGATCCGGCGCTGGGGCTGTCGATGTGGTTGCACCTTGGGTCATGGCCCGACGATTTCGGCCTGTGGGAGGACTATATCCAGCTTCACCTCCCCGGTGGTGCGGGCACACTGTGGGCGCGGTCCTATGCCCGGGTTCCGGCTGACCAGCGCCCCTCCGGGCCGAACCTGCGCGCGGAATGCCTGGAACCCTGGCGGCGCTGGCGGCTGACGTTCGACGGGATCGTCACCCGCTCTCCGGTCGAGGAACTGCGTACCGGCGCCGCTCGCGATGGCGCCCGCGAGGTGCTGCGCTTCGATCTTGAACTGACCATGGCCGGCCCGGTGTGGGATGCCCATGCTTCCGCCGAGAGCACGCACGGCGGCGGATCGATGGCCGAGCAGGTGTGGGCCAAGGATCACTATCAACAGCTCTACACTGTGGCCGGCACGATCACGCTGGACGGCAAGGTCCAGCCGTTCGCGGGCAGCGGCGTGCGCGATCACTCGCGCGGCCAGCGCGGGTTGCGCACCGATCAGTTCGCCGGCCATGCACTGATCTCGGCGCTCTACCCCGGCGGGCGCGGCTTCGGGATGCAGCGCGTGTGGAATCCCCAGGGCCGTATCACGCTCGACACCGCCTTCGTCTACATCGACGGGCGCTACGAATTTGCCAGCGTCATCGAATGTCCACGGCTGGGGCGCGAGTTGCGCTATGCGGGCGAGCAGTTGCAGTTGGTCCTGCGCTCGGAGCTGGGCGAGCATCGACTGACCGGCGAAGTCGTCGCCTCGGGCTTCATCTCGTTCGACAACAGCGGGATGGGCCTCAGCATCGGCGCGCGACCCGACAATCCCGACGGCTATTTCGTGCCCGCTTTTGCCCGGTGGGAATGGGACGGGGAACAGGCGATCGGCCTGACCGAGCGATCCGAGCGCAATTTCGTCAACCCCGCAGTGATCGCATGAACGCAAAAGGCGCGACCGATGGCGGCTATGTCATGCCCGCCCGCAGCCTCTCGCTGCCGCCAGAGCTGCTGCGCGACCGACTGACCGGATGGCTGCGCGAGCGGTTTGCGGCGCCGGACCTGGACATCACCGGGCTCCGGTCGCCGGGGGCCGCCGGAGTCAACAACGAGACCCTGTTACTCGATCTGGCCACGCAGGCGCCCGAATTGCAGGGGACCAGCGGGCTGGTCGTGCGCCTGGAAGCCCCGACGACGCTGTTTCCCGGCGTGGACATCCATTGCTCCTACGCCTGCTACCGCGCCCTGCAGGACTATGACCAGGTGCCGACGCCGCGGGTGTACGGCCTGGAAACGGACGAGGCGGTGCTGGGCCGCCCGTTTTACGTGATGGAACGGATCGATGGGCAGATCCCTTCGGACAATCCGGTCTATCATCAGGCGGGCTGGCTGAAGGACATGGCCCCGGCCGATCGCGCCCGTCTGTGGGGCAACGCGATCCGCACCATGGCGCGCCTGCATAAGGTGCCGCTCGACGGCTTTGCTTTCCTGCGCGACCTGGGGCTGGGCTCGCCCCGCCAACTGATGGACTATTGGCGGCGACATCTCGACGAAAGCCTGCCTGACGGTCCACCGGATCCGGTGCTCGAACAGACCTGGACCTGGCTCCAGGCCAATTTCCCCGCCGACGCACCGGAAGGATTCGCCTGGGGCGATGCGCGTGTCCCCAACATGATCTTTCGCGGCGTGGACTGCGTGGGGTTGCTGGATTGGGACATGGTCAGCCTGGCCGGGGGCGAGTGCGACCTAGCCTGGTGGCTGGTCAACGATCTGTCGAGCGGGATTCGCTGCGGCCGGCTGGAAGGGCTGCACGACGCCCACGCCACCCTGCGCGTATGGGAGGAAGAAATCGGCCACCCCGCGCGCAACCTGGAGTTCTGGCTGATATTCAACCTGTTCCGCCTCGCGGCCGTGCTGGTCCGGCTGAAGGGCTTCCTGGCTACGCTGGGCACCCTGCCCGATACCATGCAAGACATCGACCGCGTGAACACGCCCCGGTCGGTGCTGGCAAGCCGCTTCGGCACAGCCGGCCTGCCCGGCTTGGGCGACTGGACCGATCTTGCGCAGGTGCTCGACCGCGGGGCCTAGACCTGATGGTCTCGCTTTAAGCTGGAGCCTAACCGATGATCGAACCGTTTCGGGTCCACATCGCCGACGATGCCATTGCCGACCTCAAGTCACGCCTGGCCATGACCCGTTGGGCGCCCGAGCCGGGCAATGACGACTGGTCGTTCGGGGTCAATGGCACTTATCTGCGCGAACTGGCCGACTATTGGCGTGACGGCTTCGACTGGCGGGCGCAGGAGGCGCGGATCAACGCCTTCCCGCAGTTTCGGGTGGAGATCGATGGCGCCCCGATCCACTTCATGCACCTGCGCGGCCAGGGGCCGCGGCCGGTTCCGATCGTGCTGACGCATGGCTGGCCCTGGACGTTCTGGGACTTCCACGCGCTGGCCGCGCGTCTGGCCGATCCCGCCGCCTTCGGTGGCGATCCGGCCGATGCCTGCGACGTTGTCGTGCCCTCGCTACCTGGCTTCGCCTTCTCCGGGCTGCCGGATGAGCCGCCGGGCTATGCGCAAATCGCGCGACGCTGGGTCAAGCTGATGGCGGCGCTGGGCTACGAACGCTTCTTTGCGCATGGCGGCGATGCCGGCGCCTTTGTCACCGCGCAACTCGGACACGCCCACGCCTCCGCGCTGCGCGGCATCCACCTGAACCTGCCGGTACTGCCGGGGGTTGGCCACGATCAGATCGATCCCGATGAGTTCAGCCCCGAAGAACGGGTCATGTACGACGGCCAGGACTTCGAGGGACGGATATTCACGCACCTGATGGTCCACATCCACGAGCCCCAGACGCTGGCCTGGGCCATGCACGACAGCCCGGTCGGGCAGGCGGCGTGGATGCTGCACCGCCGCCGGGCGTGGAGCGACTGTGGCGGCGACGTGGAGCGGCGGTTCAGCCGGGATGAGCTGCTGACTCACTTCTCGCTCTATTGGTACACCAACAGCTTTGCGACCGCGCTGCGCACCTATCACGCCTCCGCCTTTCATCGCGGCATTCCACGCAGCAACGATGCACAGCCGGCGATCCCCGTGCCCACCGCCATGGCCGTGCTACCACGCGAGCTGGTGCATTTCCCCCGCCCGCTGTTCGCCCGCCACAGCGATCTGCGGCAATGGACGGTCCTGCCGACGGGTGGACATTTTGCCGCGGCGGAAGAACCCGAGCTGCTGGCGCGGGACATCCGCAGCTTCGTGCGCCCGCTCCGCACCGAAAACGGCTGAGGCAAAGCGGGCGCGCCGGTCGCGATCAGCCCTTCGCGCGGCGTGCAAGCTGTTCGGCGCTGGCCAGCAGGTCGAGCGTCAACTGGCCGAAGAACGCACCATATTCCTTGCTGGCCTTGCCGATCAGCGATTCCGCATACTTGCGCTCCAGCAGCGTGGCCAATTTGAATTGGGCCAGGATCATGTAGTAATCGATGTTGTCGATCGGCAGGCCCGACTGCTCATGATAGAATTCGGCGAGGTCCTCCCGCGAAGGATAGAAGGAGGTGTCAAACAGGTTCGGCGGGGGCGGCACCCCATTGGGATCGCGCGGCGCGAAGCACTGGATCGTCCACCCCAGATCGAGCAGCGGATCGCCGATGGTGGACAGTTCCCAGTCGATCATCGCTGCGAGCCGGCATGGCGCGGTCCGCGAGAACAGGGTATTGGGAAAGCCGTAATCGCCGTGGATGATCCCGATGCGGGGGCTTTCCGGGGTGTTGGCGCCCAGCCAGTCAGCAACATAATCGTAGCCGGGCAATTCGCGACCGGCATAGCTCTCTGTCTCACGGTACATGGCCAGTTGGCCGCGCCAGCGATCAACCTGTCGCGCCAGGAAGTTGCCGGGCTTGCCGAAACCCTCCAGCCCCACGGCCTCATAATCGACGCGCGCCAGATCGGCGATGCCGCGCACCAGTTCGAACGCCATGCTGCGCCGTTCCGGCCCGGCGACATCGAAGGGGCGCGGGAACGGCCCGTCGCCGTTCGGGGTCCAGCCGTCGACAAAGCTCATCACATAGAAGGGGCTGCCGATCGCATCGCTATCCGGCGACCAGCCCCACATCTCCGGCGCAGGCACGCCGGAGCCGTTGAGCGCCTGCAGCACCCGTGCCTCGCGGCCGAGGATCTTGGCGCTGTCGGGCCGGGGCACGCGCGGCGGACGGCGCAGCACACCCAGGTCGCCGCCGCGCGTGACACTGTAGACCGCATTGGTCGACCCGCCGGTCAGAAAGCGTATCTCCAGCGGGCCATTGCCCAGGCGGGGAACGTGCTTGTCGGCCCACGCCACAAATCCGGCGGAATCCACCAGATCGAGCATGTTGCCAAATTCCAGATTTGCCATATTCATTCCCTCTGAACGGGCGTTGCGAATTTGGGTAGATAACTGTCTAATGAAATTAAATCAATCCAGGGCGCACGGTGCGGATGCACGGCAGGCCGACGGGCATCCGGCGGAAAACGGGCCGGCGCCCTCGCTTCGCTAGGCACAGAAGCAAGCCACGCGCCGGGCAATCGTACGCGCGGCTCGGGCCTGCTTCCTGTCCAATGGCGTGGCCAAGACCACCTTCGATGACATCGCGGCGCGAGCCGGGGTCAGCCGCGCCACGGTCTATCTGTATTTTTCCAGTAAGGAGCACCTGCTGCTGGGGATGCTGGAAGAAGACTGGGATGCGCAATGCACGCTGTTCGCGCTGCTCCCGGCGGAGGCCCGCGCAGCGGACGACTTTGCCGCATGGCTGCGGCAGGTCATCGCCGGCTATCAGGCGCGCCGGGGGTCGATGGGACTGTACGCCATGGCGCTGGCGCAGATCCCCGGGCTGTCCGGGCGTGTCGATCAGCAGCGCGACCGGTTGGTCGGCACGCTGGGCCAACGCTTCCCGGCCTTTGCGGTCGCACACAGGGAGATGGAACAGCGCGTGGCCGCGCACCTGATGCTGGTCCAGCTCGAACATGTCTGCCTGATGGCCATGCGAGGCTATGCAGAAGAGGCGGTGGAGGCGGGGATCGGACTCGTCAGCCGGCGCATGGCGGCCTTCGTCGCCGACGCCTGAACAGGGGCGCTGCCCCTGTATCCACGGGACCCGAAGGCGCATGTGATGGCCGAAGACAACGACACGGGACTTGCCGATCGCCATGCGCAGGGACTGCTCGCAGCCCTGGGCATGCGCGGCCGGCCGGCTGTCGAAGGGCTTCATCCGGCCCTGGCCTGGCGAAGGACCGGCCTGATGGCGGTTACCGGTCACGCCGATGGTCCCGCGCTAATGCTGCCCGCCGCCGTAACCGCCGCCGCCGACGCGGCCCTGGCGGCATTGCGGGCGATTGCGCCGGGCGGGGCGCTGCCCCCCTCGGGCGCGGCGTTGCTGGGCGAGCGGACACGCCGCCTCGGACTGCGCCGGGGCGGGCGGATGTCCGCCAACGGCACCTGCCGGCTGCTGACCGCCGCCGACGGCAGCCTGGCTCTCAACCTTTCCCGGCCAGACGATTGGGAGGCGCTGCCCGCATTGTTCCAAACCGCTGTGGCGCCCGACTGGTCAGCGGTCGAGCGTGTGGCGGCCGGTGCGCCACTGGCCGGTCTCGTCGCGCGGGGGCGCGAACTGGGCCTGCCGATCGCCCCGCTATGTGCGATACCGACCGCCCCCGCACCCCCCTTCCGGATCGAGCGCCTCGCTCCGCCACGGCCGGCTGCCGGGCGCCCGCTGGTAATCGATCTGTCCTCCCTCTGGGCGGGACCGCTGGCGGGCGCCCTGCTGGCGGCGGCCGGTGCCGATGTCGTCAAGGTGGAGAGCGCACACCGTCCCGATGGCGCGCGGGGCGGCGACGGCACGCTGTTCGACCTGCTCAACGCGGGCAAACGCTCGGTCGTGCTCGACTTTCACGACCCCTGCGATCTGGACCTGTTGCGCGCCATGGTGGCCCGCGCCGATATCGTGATCGAGGCGAGCCGCCCGCGGGCACTGGCCCAGCTCGGGATCGATGCACACAGCGTGGCTCGGGGCGGGGCCACCTGGCTGTCGCTCACTGCCTATGGGCGTTACGGCGACGCGGCGGGCTGGCTGGGGTTCGGCGACGATGTGGCGGTCGCGGGGGGCCTGGCCTGGGCAATGGCACAGGGTTGGGGGGAGCCGCTGTTCGCCGGCGATGCCCTGGCCGACCCGCTGACCGGGATCGTCGCCGCACTGGCCGGCTGGGCATCGTGGTGTGCGGGCGGCGGAGTGCTGGTCTCCGTGGCGATGGTCGATGTGGTGGCGGATGCGCTTGCCCTGTACCGGCCCGAAGCGGCCGAGCTGGCCCGGTGGCAGGCCTTGGCGGAAGGCGACCGCGCGCCGATGCTCCCCGTGCGGGCCGCGGCGGGTCCGGCCCCGGCCGCGGGCAGCAGCACAGAATGGGCGCGCCGCACCTTCTCTCCGGGCTAATCCCGAAGGGGAGGCAGCCGCAGATTTCACTGGACAACCGCAAGCTCATTAGACAAATGTCTAGCGATACTGCCGGAGGAAAGGTGTGCCAGGATGATTGACTTCACGCTCAATCCCGAGTTCGCGGAGAAGCTCGAGTGGGTCAGGACGTTTGCGATCGAAAAGGTGCGGCCGCTGGACGCCCTCTTCCCCGACCCCGGCGCGCCGTGGAACCCGCGCGACCAGCGCGCGATGAAAATCGTGCGGCCGTTGCAACAGGAGGTACGCGCGCAGGGGCTGTGGGGGGCGCACCTGCCGCCTGACCTGGGCGGTCCGGGCTGGAGCGCGGTGGAGCTGCTCCATCTCAACGAAATCCTGGGCGGGACGATGTGGGGGCCGACCGTGTTCGGGTGCCAGGCGCCCGACAGCGGCAATTCCGAGATTCTCGCACGCTTCGGCACGCCGGAGCAGAAAGAACGCTATCTGAAGCCGCTGCTCGAGAACGAGATCGTCTCCTGCTTTTCGATGACCGAGGTCGAAGGCGGATCGGACCCGACGCAGTTCCGCTGCAAGGCCGAACTGGTCGGCGACGAGTGGGTGATCAACGGAGAGAAGTGGTTCTCGTCCAACGCCCGCTTTGCCGAGTTCTTCCTGCTGGTGGTGGTGACCGATCCCGACGCGCCGGTGTATAACCGCATGTCGATCCTGGCTGTGCCGCATGACACCCCCGGAATCACGATCCTGTCGAACCCGGGCCTGCCGGGCGAACCCTATCCGGAGGGCACGCACGCCCATGTCCGTTACGAGAATGTGCGCGTGCCGAAAGAGGCGCTGCTCGGCCCGCGCGGCGGCGGCTTCATGGTCGCCCAGTCGCGTCTTGGCGGCGGCCGGATCCACCATGCGATGCGCACCGTCGGCATGTGCCGCCGCGCCATTGAAATGATGGGTGCCCGCGCCAACAGCCGCACGACCAAGGGCGAAACCCTGGCGCGCAAGCAACTCGTTCAGGTCGATATCGGCCAGTGCTGGATCGAGCTTGAACAGTTCCGCCTGCTGGTGATGCGCACGGCGTGGATGTTCGACAATCACATGGAAAAGGAAGCCCTGCCCTGGATCGCGGCCTGCAAGGTCGCCTGCGCGCAGGTTGCGCACAATATCGTGTTCAAGGCGATGCACCTGCTGGGTTCGCTGGGGCTTTCCAACCAGACCCCGCTTGCGGGGATGTGGTCTTCGGTCCTCGCCCTCGGCATGGCCGACGGTCCGACCGAAATCCACCAGATGTTCGCAGGCCGCGCGGTGCTGAAGTCGATCCCTGGTTCACCAGGCCGGTTCCCCGAGGATTTCATTCCGCACCAGCGGGCCAAGGCCGTGGCGATGTGGGGCGAGCGCGACGATGTGGATGCCGAAACCTATCGACGACTGATGGCGATCGACTGATCGGGTCGCCCATCGCGACGCCAGGACGCCGGGCCGGTTCTATCCGGCCCTGGCGCTCCAGACCATGATCGAGAGCCTAAACCGCAGAGCGGTTCAGTCAAAGACGATCAGACTCTAGTTGCTGGAATTGGGCACCTCGGGCGCATCCTCGGCCCACCGCACCGACCCGAACGGACGCTCCAGCAAGCGGCGGATTTGCGGACCCGTTCCCTTCCGCAAATAGCGGCGGGCGCGCATCTGGACTTCCAGCTCGTCCGGCGTATTGCGGTCGCGCTGGCGCAGATAGTCGTGCCAGGTCGGACACTGGAATCGCTCAACCCACAATTCCGCATCGGCAACATCGCGCGACAGCGACCAGTCGTAGCCGCCGTTGCGGCGTCGCACGGAGCGGACCTGCTGCATCATGCGGTAGAAGTCCCGCGCGTCTTCTGCCGGCACACGATAGTCCAACTGAACGATGATCGGACCCGAGCGGCCGGTCAGGGCAAGATTGACCTCAGGGTCGGACAGCTTGACCGGCTCCAGGTCCACCTCCGGGGCCGGGCGGACCGGCATGAACCGGCCCAGCATCAGGGTGGCCGCCAGAAAGGCCGCTGCCGCCAGCAACGACAGCTCGACCGAATAGGCCTGAGCCGCGCCGCCCCAGCACCAGCTCCCAACCGCCATGCCGCCACCGATCGCGGTCTGGTACGCCGCCATCAGCCGTCCCGACACCCAACGAGGTGCCATGGTCTGGATCTGGACGTTGCACACCGTCAGCGCGACCATCCATACCGCGCCGGCGATCGTCAGGGCCGCCCCACTCAGCACGACGCTGGGGCTGAGCGCCACGATCGCCACGGCACAGGCCAGCACTGCGGTCGACAGCAGGATCAGACCTTCCGCCGACAGGAGATGGCGCAGCCGGTTCAGACCGACCGCGCCGACCACCGCGCCCACGCCGTAGGTACCCAGCATCAGGCCAAATATCTCCGCGCTGCCGTGCAGCAGGTCGCGCGTGACGAGCGGCAGCAGCGCCGAGATGACGCTCCCGCCGAAGCCGAAACAGAAGGTGCGCACCAGCACCACCCTGACCTGGGGCGAGTGCAGCACATAGCGGACCCCCGCGCTGACCGCCCGGTCGATGCGTTCGGGCGGCAGGCGCGACGGGACGGGGGTGCGCCGCCACAAATACATCACGCCGAACATCGGCAGATAGCTCGCCGCAGTGGACGCAAACGTGATCCCCGCCCCGGCGATGGCCAGGATCACCCCGCCCAGCGCCGGTCCGAAGCTGCGGGCGATGTTGAAGCTGATCGAATTGAGCGCGACGGCCTGGCCCAGCATTTCCCGCGGCACCTGTTCGCCCACCGATGCCTGCCAGGCGGGATTGAACAGGGTCATCCCGGTGCCGGCCAGCGCGCAGAAGGCCAGCAGCATCCACGGCGACGCTTCACCCATGAACGTCAGGATGGCCAACGTCGCCGACGAAGTCATCGACAGCGCCAGCGCCGCCAGCGCGATCTTGCGCCGGTCGTACATGTCGGCGATCGCCCCGGCCGGGATCGACAGCAAAGTCATCGGCAGCATCAGCGCGGTCTGCACCAGGGCGACCATCCCGGCCGCCTTGGTCAGGGCGGTCATCTCCCACGCGGTGCCCACCGACAGGAACAGGAATCCCAGGTTGGAAAGAACGCTGGCAATCCAGATCCGCAGGAACAGGGACGTACGCAGCGGCGCCAGGACGCCATGAGACACGGCGGCTGCGGTCGGGACGCGGGAGGAAGCAGGACTATCGTTCATGCGCTCGGGATCGGCTCCGGCAGGCAGGTCGGCGGGCGTCGGATCGGGTCAAACCACGGGCGCGCCCGCCGCGTGCCGACGGGCGCCGTCGGTTCAGCGCAGTGTATAGGGCGCCTTGACGACCTCCTCACGCTTGAGCCGCGACAGGCGGTTGCCGATCTGCGTGTATTTGTAAGAGTTCCGCACCGCCGCCAGATAAGGCATGTCGAGTGCCTCCCACAGGGCACGCACCGTCCCCTGGGTGGCGATGGTCGGCTTTTCAGCGATCTTGGCGGCCAGCGCGTGCGCGGTCGACAACAGCTCCTCGCGCGGCACGACCTGGGAGACCAGGCCGATACGCAGCGCGGTATCCGCCGTGATCCGCTCGTCATTGCCCATCAGCACCATTCGGATGATCTCGCCATAGGGCATCCGATGCATGGCCCCGATCGGCTCGCAGGCGGACACCAGCCCGAAGCTGACATGCGGATCGAAGAACTGGGCATCCTGCGAACAGATGATGATGTCGCTTTCGTTCAACAGATAGAAGGCGCCGCCCGCGCACAGGCCCTGGACCGCCGTGATCACCGGCTTCCACACCAGATTTTGCTTCGGTCCCAGGGATTCGCCCGGATCGCGTTCGTCGAACGGCATGTCGGGACTCTCGTCGATCGATTCCACCACATCGACCCCCGTGCAGAACGCCCGGTCGCCCGCCGCCGCGACCACTGCGGCGCGCAGGTCGGGATCGTGCTGGAACAGGTGCCAGGCGGATCGCACCTCGTCGAGCATGCGCTGGTTGAAACTGTTCATCCGCTGCGGCCGGTCGAGCGTGAGCGTCAATACGCGGTCCGCGCCCTTCTCATAACGAATGGTTTCAAACGATTCCGGTTGATACGTCTTCATCGGCATCCTGCGGATTGGAAAGACACGGCACAACGGTGGGGATCGCTCGCGCCTGAGTCAAGCCACCAGTGGCCGTGTTCCGGCCGCCTCAGGAACGCGGAAGTTCAATTCCAGCGTGACCCCATTAGGATCGTTCACCAATATCTGGGTCAGGCCAAGGTGGGGAAACTCGACGATCCGGTGCGGCACCGCGCGTTGCGTTAGGCGCGCATGCATGGCGGCGAAATCATCGCAGGCAAAGGCCACATGATCCACCACGCCCGAACCGGCATAGTCCAGATCGATGGTCCCGGCCAATTCCCCCATCCTGGCCGTAATCCGGGCAATTTCCCGATCACGCTGCATCGGATCGAGCCGTACGACGTGGACCACGGGCACATCGGCATCGTCATACAGCCAGGCACCGGCGCCGGGTTTACCCGGGAATGGTCCCGAGCGCAGCCCGACCACCTCCTCATAGAAGGCGATAGTTGCCGCCAGATCGAAGGTGCGGACATTCCAGTGTTCCAGCCGGGGCATCCTATCTCTCCTGCGGGGGCCTGGACCGGGCGCGGCCTAGTCCTCAACGATTTCGATCGCGCGTTCCGGGCAGGCCCTGGCACCCCGGGCCGCGCTGGCCTCAAGCGCGGGAGCGACTGTTTCCTCGGTGATCGCGATATAGCCGTCATCATCGAGGCGGTAGACATCGGGCGCCACCGCGGCGCAGCGCGCGTGCCCAGAACAGCGGCCGGGAATGACTCGAATCTTCATGAGGATATCCTTTCAGGATGCGGTCGCGAGAGCAACCCGTTGAGCGCACCGACCAGAGCGGCCGGTTGTTCGAGCATGATGTGGTGATTGGCCAGCGGCACCTCTACCGGCGCCCCGCAGGCCGGCATGTGGTGACGGAAGTTCGCGATCTCCGCCGGACCGACGAAGGCGCTGGCACCGCCGTGGACCAGATCGACCGGGATCCGGCGAAAGGCCATTTCCCGGATCATTTCCAGCCGGTCGACCGGCTCGATCGTGGCGGGATCGAACTTCCACTTCCAGCGCCCGTCTTCGTCGCGGAGCACCGAATGCCGCGCGACATAGTCCAGGATTTCGGGATGGAGGCCGGTGCTGGGCGGGATCAGCCGGTACCGCGAAAGCGCCTCTTCGAAAGAGGCATAGGTCCGCTCCTGACGGTTCGGCAAATCCCGGCCCGTATGATCGTGGAACACCCTGGCGTCCAGGGCGATAACCCGCTGGAACAGGTCGGGCGCGGTTATCGCGGCGTAGAGCCCGGGCGTGGCGCCGAAGCTGTGGGCAACGACGACGATGTCCCGCAATCCGGCATCGCGGGCCACCGCGACCAGTTCGCGGGCATATTGCGGGCGCGAATAGGCCGCCCGCCGCCCGCTGTCGCCCATGCCCGATAAATCGGGCGCCACCACACGAAAGCGGTCGGTAAAGCGCGGGGCGATATGGTCCCACCAGCGGGCATGGGCGAGCACCCCGTGCGCCAGGATCATGCCCGGCCGGTCAGCCCGGTCGAGGCCCCAGGCGCGATACCGCACCGTGGCGCCCTCCAACTCGACCGCATGGACCTCCGCCGGCTGGTTCCAGGCGTCATGCAGCCAGGCAGAAAGCGCCCCCTGCCCCGGCCCGCCGGCGGCAATTCCATCGTCCATGACCTTGGTCCGATCCGCCTCAGGCAGCGTGGAAACCGATGGTCTTCATGTAGGTAAACTCGTTCAGGCCCTCGATGCCATATTCGCGGCCGTAGCCCGACCGCTTGATCCCGCCGAACGGGGCATGACTCGACATCGTGCCGCAGCCGCCGTTGATGGACACGCCACCAACTCGCATGGCCAGTGCCATTTCATAGGCCTTGCCCGCGTCGCGCGAAAAGATCCCGCCGCCCAGGCCGAAGTCGCTATCGTTTGCGATCCGGATCGCTTCCTCGTCGCTGTCGAACCCGATCACCACCCCGATCGGCCCGAAGACCTCTTCCTGGGCAATGCGGTGGGAATTATCGACATCGTCGAACAGCGTGGGCTCATAGTAGAACCCCTTGTCCAGACCCGCCGGACGCTTGCCGCCGATCACCAGCCGCGCCCCTTCCGACCGGGCGATGTCGACATAGCTTTCGCTGCGCGCACGCGCCTGCTCGCGGATCAGCGGCCCCAGGGCGACCGACGGATCGCTGGGATTTCCGATCTTCATGCCCGCGACGATCTGCGTGACAGCGGCGATATACTGGTCCTTGATCGAATTGTGGACCAAGTGCCGCGTGGTCAGTGCGCAACCCTGGCCGCAGTGCGCGGTAAAGCCCATCACACCGGCCGCGGCCGCTTGCGCGATATCCGCATCCGCCCGCACGATCAGCGCCGACTTGCCCCCCAGTTCGAGCAGCACGCGCTTAAGCGTCGGCGCGGCCTGCGCCTGGATTGCCGCCCCGACCTTGTCGGAGCCGGTGAACGAAATCAGGTCCACGCGCTTGTCCGTGGTCAGCGCCGCGCCCACATCGGCGCCGCCGGTAACGATGTTCAGCACACCGCGCGGCAGCCCGACCTCTTCGGCGATCTGCCCCAGGATCAGGGCCTCGAACGGGGTGAAGGGCGAAGGCTTCAGCACCACGGTACAGCCGACCGCCATCGCCGGAATGATCTTGCCCACGTTCAGGAAGAAGGGGAAATTGTACGGCGTGATCGCGGAGACAACACCCACCGGCTCGCGCGAGAGGACGCTCACGCCCAGCACCGTCGAACCATCCGCCGCCGGCGTCAGGTCGATCGGCAGGCTGGTCTGCGCGGGCCGCGTCATCAATTCCAGCGTGGTACGCGCATGCTTCATCGGCACGCCATATTGCAGGAACTGGGCAAGACCCCGGGTCGACCCGGCTTCGGCCACGATCAGATCGATGATCTCGCCCGAACGCCGATCGATCGCATCGAGAAACTGGGTCAGCTTGGCCTGGCGCTCCACGGCCGACAGATGCGGCCACGGCCCGTTATGGAACGCGGCATGCGCCGCTGCGAGCGCCGCCTCCACATGCTTCGCGTCACCGACCGGCGCCTCCCCCAGCACGGTTTCGTCCGCCGGATTGATCACCGCATCGCGCTCATCCGCCGCGGCCCATTCGCCATCGATGTAGAGCGAATCAAGATTCTTAACGAGATCCATTGCAGCTTCCTCTCAACCATGCACGCCGCCTTGTCTCCGGCTGCGTCATTCCAAGTTCTTACCGGGCACCACCAACTGCGGCAGCACAGGCACTCTGCGTGACACGCTTGCACATGTCCGGTTTCGGTCGGGCGACCAAGGCGCATCAGGGTACGCGCGGATTGTCGGCACGTTGACGCGGAAGCTTTTTGACATCACGTCAGCTTTCGGTCAATCTCAAGCTACGGTGCGGCGGCCTGATAGCTCCGCCGCCGGACAAAGAGTGGGGAGGAGGGATCGGACGTGCCGGAAGCTACATCATCCTTGCGTGCTGCGGGTACGGACCTGACCCGGCACTGCCAACGGCCACCCGCGCAGCGAGGGCGGGCATGACCAAGCCCTATCCGGCAATCACCCCCGAAACCGAGTTCTTCTGGACATCCGGCGCCGAGGGCAGGCTGTGTTTCCAGAAATGCGCGGCGTGTAGCACTTATGTCCACCCGCCGCAGCCGCGCTGCCCGCAATGCCTGGCCGCGACGCTGGACATCGTTGCGGTGTCGGGGCGGGCAAAGGTCGCGACCTTCACCATCAACCTGCACCAGTGGCATCCTGAGTTTCCCGCGCCCTATGCCATCGCGATCGTGGAGATCGAAGAGGCCCCTTATGTGCGGCTGACCACCCGGATCGTGAATTGCAATCCGGCTGATGTGACGTTCGATATGCCTGTGCAGGTGGTTTTCGAGCCGCAGGGTCCTGTCCATCTTCCCTTGTTCGAGCCGGTGCGCGCATGATCGACAAGTTCGAGGACAAGGTGCGCATCACCGGCATTGGGCAATCCCGGATCGGGCGCCGGCTCGGCGTCAATCCCGTCGGGCTGGCGATCGACGCCTGTCTTGCCGCGATGGCCGATGCGGGGCTGGAACGCGGCGACATCGACGGGCTGTCGTGCCACCCCGGTCCCCTTACCCTCAACGGCTATTCGGGGGCAGGCATCGCGGATGTCGAGCGGGTGCTGCGCGTCCACCCGCGCTGGTTCAACTCCGGGCACGAGTTCGCCGGCCAGACCGGGGCACTGGTGGAGGCCGCCATGGCGGTGGCGGCAGGACTGGCACGCCATGTGATCGTCTTTCGCTGCACCTGGGAATCGACCGCGCAGCAGCGCCAGATGGCCGACGGCGGGCACGCGCCCGCGATCGCGGACGAATTCCAGTGGATGGTGCCGTTCGGCGCCTTTTCGGCAGCGAACTGGATCGGCATGTACGCCAATCTGCACATGCGGCGCTATGGCACCACGCGTGAGCAACTGGGGGCGATCGCGGTCAACGCGCGCGCCAATGCCGCCCTCAATCCGTCTGCCATCTACCGCGATCCGATCACGCTGGACGATTATCTGTCGGCCCGCATGATCTCCACCCCGTTCGGACTGTACGATTGCGACGTGCCCTGCGACGGGGCGGTTGCCGTGATCGTGTCGGCGGCCGACGCGGCACGCGATACGCGCTCACCCCCCTTGCGAATCGAGGCGTTCGGCACCCGCATCGTCGAGCCGCTGAGCTGGGACAACGGCTCGCTCGACCAGCTTGTGCTGACCCGCGGCCCGGCGCAATCCCTGTGGGAACGCACCGACCTCAAGCCCGCCGATGTCGATGTGGCCGAGTTGTACGACGGCTTTACCTTCAATTGCCTGAGCTGGCTGGAGGCGCTGGGGTTCTGCCCGATCGGCGAAGGCGGACGGTTCGTCGAGGGCGGCAGCCGGATCGCGCTCGACGGTGAGTTGCCGCTGAACACGCACGGCGGCCAGTTGTCGGGCGGGCGGCTGCAGGGCTATACTTTCCTGCACGAAGCCTGCGTGCAGTTGCGTGGCGAAGGCGTGGCACGCCAAGTGCGCGATGCCCAGGTCGCGATCGTTTCGACCGGCGGGGGCGCGCCGGGCGGTGCGATCCTGCTGACCCGGGACTGACCGGCCCGGCACCTTGCACTGGCGAAGTTGCAACGCCTGGCCACGTCGCTGAGCATGAACGACAATCGGTTTGTAAAACCGTCCAGCCGGGCTACGCTCGGCCACTAGGGAGAGAGCCATGGAATGCTTGCCAATGGAGCGGGGCTTCGGAGCCACCATCACGGGGTTGGACCTGTCTGGTGGATTGTCGGAGGCCACAGCCACCGCCATACTGCAGTGCCTGTACCGGCATCGCTTCGTGATGATCCCTGACCAGGACATGGACCAGGACCATTATATCGAGGTCGCCCGGCAGTTCGGCCGACCGATCATCTTCTTCGATCCTGCCCAGCGCGACGGCGGCAAGCCCGAACTGATCGTCATCACCAACAGCCCGGACACCATCCCGGAGAACCGGGATTTCGCGCTGCACTGGCATTCGGACGGGTCCTACGAGAACCCTTCTGCCAGCATCACCATTTTGTATGCGGCGGAGGCCCCGGACCAGGGCAACGAGACGCTGTTCTGCGACATGGTCGCGGCCTATGCCGCGCTTGACCCCGACCTGCAGGCGCGGATCGAGCATCTGGTGGTGCAGCACGGGAAAGGCGACAAGCGCCTGATGCTGGAAGGCGAGTACCGCGGGCGGGCCAACGTCCCGTCGCTGCCGCCGGTCTATCACCGGCTGGTACAACATCATCCGGTCACCGGCGAGAAACTGCTCTATGCACCGGCGGGTTCGGCGATCAGCATCGTCGGGATGGGCGAGCAAGAATCGCTGGATCTGCTGCGGACCATCAAGCTTCACGCCACCGCCGAACGTTTTCGCGCCGAAGGTGCGGCGCGCACCCGGGGCCTGCTGATCTGGGACAATTTCGCGGTTCTGCATTCGGCCACCCCAACCCGCTACAGCGACCGGGACGGCGAACGGCGGCTGATCTATCGGATCAGCACCCGCGATATTCCCCATCCCGCGTCCCTGGTCGCGCGTGCCGCATAAGGCCGGACCGATGCACGAGGCGTTGCAAACAAAGATGATGCTGGATGGGCGGACCGCCGTCGTCACGGGCGGCGGCGGCGGGATCGGCCGAGGCATCGCCATCGGGCTGGCCCGGGCCGGAGCGCGCGTGGTCATCGGCGAGGTCGTCGCGGAGCGGGCGGCGGAAACGGCCGCCACAATCACGGCGGATGGCGGCAACGCCGTCACCATGGATGCCATGGACAGCGATCAGGTGCGCGCGCTGGTGGCCGAGGCGGATCATCGCTTCGGTGCCCTCGACATTCTGGTCAACAATGTCGGCGGCACTGCGCACCGCGCCTTCCTTGAGCAAAGCGAGCGAACCTGGCGGCGCCACATCGACCTGAACCTGATCAGCCTGTTCGCCGCCACCGCCGCCGCAGTGCCGATCATGATCCGTGGCGGACGGGGCGGATCGATCATCAACGTCAGCAGCATCGAGGCGGTTCGCGCCGCGCCCAATTTCGCGGTCTACGCGGCGTGCAAGGCCGGGATGGAAAGCTTCACCCGGTCAATGGCGCTCGAACTGGGCGGGCACGGCATCCGCGTCAACGCGCTGGCACCGGATCACACGCTGACCCCCGGCGTCATGGGCAACCGCACCGGCCCGGTCGATCCGTCCACCTGGCGCGAGCGTTCGGCCGCGGAAGTGGATGGACTGCTGCGGATCATTCCCCTGGGCCGCGAGGGCGTGGCGGAGGAATGTGGCGATGCCGCGGTGTTCCTGGCCAGTGCCCTGTCGGCCTACATCACCGGCATCGTCCTGCCGATAGACGGGGGCACCTCCGCCTCGTCCGGGTGGATGCGCAATCGTGCCGGGGCCTGGACCCTTACCGAGGACTTCGACCCCGGCATGGGCGCGTGACGCCCCGCCCGCATGTGCCCCGCACCGGCACCGTCGCCCACACAAAACAGGAACTGCCGCGCGCCGAGACTTGACAAACTGTCACATTATGCTGCTCAACTACCGCGGATCGAACCGGTTCGCAGGCGCCAGGACTGCGCAAAAATCATTCATTCGGCCTGTTTGCCCACCCCGGCGGACCGGCCATCGGGAGGACAGTTATCATGACGCTTGTAATGAAAGGCATTCGTGTCCTTGAGGTCGCGCAGTTCACGTTCGTCCCCGCGGCGGGCGGCGTGCTGACCGACTGGGGCGCGGAAGTGTTCAAGATCGAACACCCCGTGCGCGGTGACGCGCAGCGCGGGCTGAAGGTGTTGCAGAGCTGGACGGTGAACCCGCAGCGGGCCACCTTCATGCACCACCCTAATCGCGGCAAGAAGAGCGTGGGCATCGACATCGGCACCGAGGAAGGGCTGGAGGTGCTCTACGAGCTGGCCGCCACCTGCGATGTCTTCCTCACCAACTTCCTGCCCGCCGCGCGGCAGAAGCTGAAGATCGACGTGGAGCACATCCGTAAGGTCAACCCGAACATCATCTACGCACGCGGGTCCGCACTGGGCAACAAGGGGCCGGAGCGCGAGAACGGCGGCTTCGATTCGAGCGCGTTCTGGGCGCGCGGCGGTTCGGCGATGCTGGTCACGCCGAAGGAACTGGACGGGCCTCTGGGCATGCCCGGGCCGGCCTATGGCGACACCATCGGCGCCATGTTCATCGCCGGCGGCATCTCGGCGGCGCTGTTCCACCGGGAGCGCACCGGCGAGGCGACCGAGGTGGATATCTCGCTGCTTTCATCGGGTGTCTGGGCCACCGCGATGGCAACCGATGTGGCGATGGAACTGGGCACGTCGCCCTTTGTCAGCCCACTGCCGGAGAACGGCAAGGTGGTGGCGGGCAGCCAGAACCCGTTCATGGGTTTCTATGCCACCAAGGATAGGCGCGTCATCAACATGGCCGTGCTCCAGCCGGGGCCTTACATGCAGGATACCTTCGAACATCTGGGCCTTGCTCACCTGATGGAGGACGAGCGTTTCTCGACGGTCGAGGCGCTGATGGCCAATTGCGAGCAGTGCGTGCCCTACGTTGTCGAGGCGTTCGCATCGCAGCCACTCAGCTACTGGAACGAGCGGCTCAAGACGCTGAAGGGGCAATGGGCCACCTTCCAGACGCCGGAGGAGGTCGCGCAGGACCCGCAGGTCCTGGCCAACGGCATGATCTACGAAGTCGAATCGGCCGATGGCGGCGCACCGATCCGGCTGGTCGCCAATCCCGTCCAGTTCGACGGCGTGGCCGCGCAAAATGTTCGCGGCCCCGAAGCCAGCGAGCATACCGAACAGGTCCTCATGGAAATGGGGCTCGACTGGGATCGGATCGAAGCCCTAAAGGCAAAGAACGCCATCGCGTGAGCCGGAGCCCGGGGCGGAACGCCCCGGGCACGCCATCCTTGATCGGGCACGGATCGGGCGCGACTGCCTTAACGGAGCGCGGTCACAAACATGGGAGAGTGAAGGCTTGGCACAGGTCATCGACATGAGCGGCAAGGTCGCGCTGGTCACGGGTGCGGCAGCGGGTCTGGGTCGGGCCACCGCGCTCCGCCTGGCCGAGGCCGGGGCGCGGCTGGTGCTGGTCGACGTGGATGCTGCCGGACTGGCCGCGACCGCAGCCCTGATTCCCGGCGCGGACGTGGTCGAGCATGTCGCCAACCTGGCCGATCCCGATGCCTGCATTGGCGCGGTCCAGGCGGCGGTGACCAACACCGGTCGCCTAGACGCGCTGTGCAACATCGCCGGCATCATCCGCATGTGGCATTCCACTGACATGCCGCGGCGCGATTTCGAGCTGACCATGGCGATCAACCTTCACGCGCCATGGTACCTCTCCCAGGCGGCGATTCCCCACCTGCTCGAAACCAACGGAGCGATCGTCAACTGCGCCTCCACGGCCGCCTATATCGGCGAGGCGTATTGCGCCGCCTATTGTGCCACCAAGGCAGGGGTCGTGCAGATGACCAAGGCGCTGGCGATGGAATATATGCGCCAGCCGATCCGCATCAACGCCGTGGCGCCCGGGGGCATGAACACCGACATTTCGAAGACGATGACCCTGCCGACCAACCCCGATCGCGAGCTGATGAGCCGCTTCTATCCCCTGCGCGGGATGGTCGAGCTGGACGATGTGGCCGAGATCATCGCCATGCTGGCCTCGCCCGCCGGCCGATCCTACCACGGCGCATGTCTGACAATCGACGCGGGCATTACCGCGGGATGACGGATGCCATCGGATTCGTCGGCCTGGGTTCGCAAGGCGGCCCGATGGCCATGCGGATCCTGGCAGCGGGAATGCCCCTGATGGTGTGGGCGCGGCGGCCGGACGCGGCGATGCCCTATCGCGCAGAGGGTGCTGCCGTCGCGGCCAGCCTGGCCGAGCTTGGCGCGGCCTGTCGGCACATCGGCCTGTGCGTTGTCGATGACAGCGACGTGATGGAGATCGCGGACCAGTTGCTTCCGTCAATGGCGCCGGGGGCCATATTGGCGATCCACGCCACCGTCCTGCCCGCCACAGTGATCGCACTCGAAGCACAGTGCCACGCGCGCGGACTGCGCCTGATCGATGCGCCGGTCAGTGGCGGCGGAGTCGTTGCCGCCAGGGGCGAACTGACGGTCATGTGCGGCGGTACTCCCGAAGCCTTCGCGCAGGCGCTGCCGGTGCTGGAGAGCTTCGGCAAGCTGATCGTCCTGCTGGGCGGCGCGGGAGCTGGGCAGCAGGCGAAAATCCTCAACAACGCGCTTTTGTCCGCACATCTGGGCGCCGCCTGGGCGGTATTGCGGGCGGCGCAGGCGCTGGGCATCGACAAGGCCAGCCTGGTGCCGATCATCGCGGCATCCAGTGGGCGAAGCTATGGGTTCGAACTGGCGGCGGGCCTGTCGGCGCCGCAGGATTTTGCCCTTGGCGCTGATCGGCTGCGCAAGGACATGGCGCTGCTCGAGGCGATCCTGCCGGATGTTCCCGAAGTGGGCCTCCTGTCGCAAACCGCCGCCGACTTCCTGCGCGCCGACCGTAGTGCGCCGGTGTGATTCACCGGCGGGCACGTGATGCCGCATATGTCAATGGGCAGATGATCAGCGTGGATGGCAGCTATCGCCTGTTTGCGTGACCGTCGCCGATCAAGCCGATCCCTCCAGTGCGCCCTGCAGGGCCTGTTCCAGCCAGCGCCGGGTTCCGACATCGACCCCGGCAGCGAACACGTCGAGCGGCAGCAGCTTCCAATAGGTGAAGAACCCGCTGCACAGCATGGATATGCGTGCCGCCCGCTCCATCCCGTCCGTGCCGCCGATCCATGCCGCCAGTGGCCGGATCACACGCTCCTCCAGAGTCGCCAGGGCAATTGCGCGCGCGCCCGGATCGGTTGCCGCGAGCAGCATCATCCGCAGCGGATTGGGCGCACCACGGTCACGGTCCAGGAAATAGGCCACCACATGCACGCCGAATCGTTCGCGCGGCGTGTCCAGCATATGTTCAATATCGAGCGACTCGATCAGAGCGGCCCGAAACAGACCCTCTTTCGATCCGAAATAACGGCTGACCAGGGCGGCATCCAGCCCGGCTCCGGCCGCCAGCTCACGCACTCCGGTCGCGGCATAACCATTTGTCGAAAAGAACTGCTGCGCCGCGGCCAGCAAGCGCGACCTGGCCTCCACGGCGTTCCGCTTGCGCGGTAGCTTCGGAGATATGTCTGCGACTGTTGACATATGGGTGGTCGCTCCATTATCGCTAGGTGGTCCGGCCTTCCGCAGTCGCGAGCCGCACCGGGTGCTGCAGCAATCGCGCAGCATGGTGCGGTTATCAAGATTGCGACGAGGTCTAAAGCAACCGCACGTCCCGCTCGGCGGCGACGTCGGTCAACCAGAACATAATGCAACGGAGAGGCCAACATGCAGGAATTGGAGCAACGGATTGACGTGACCGATGCTGCCGGGCTGGGCGAGCCCGCGCATATTGCCGTTACCATCACCCTGCCCGATCCCGCCCGGATGCCGCCAGTGCCGTTTCTGTGCTTTGCCAAGCCGGGGGGCGGCTATTCGCGCGGCTATTACACGCACGATCTGCCCGGGCCGGGGACTGGGGCCGAAGCGGGTTGGCACGCCGCGCGGGGGTGGATATTCGTCTCGGTCGATCACCTGGGCGTTGGCGCGTCGAGCCTGCATCCCGGCGCGACGCTGGATTTCGTGCGACTGGCACGGACAGCCCAGGCTGCCGAAAGTGAAATCATCCGCCGCCTGGCCGAGGGCACGCTGGCGGATGGCTTCCCAGCCGTCCACGACACCGTACGGCTTGGCATCGGCCAATCGATGGGCGGGTGCATGACCATTGTCCAGCAGGGCCGCCACCATTGCTATGACGGCGTTGGCGTGCTGGGCTACAGCGCCATTCATACCAGCCCCTACCACCATCGCGCGGACCCGAGCAGGATGCCCTGGTTCGGGCGCGACACGCTGCTGTCGGACCCGCTGACACTCCTCAATCCCGATGCCGTGGCTGTCAGCCAGGCCAACAGCACGCCGGGCGATGGCATCGGCGATCGCATGATGCGCAATTTCCATTATGACGATGTGCCGGACGAGGTCGCAGTGGCAGATCTGGCCCACTTCAACCGGCCCGGCCATCTCCAGGGCGATGCGCATGCGGGGCATCAGCCCGCGCCATGGCACTCGTTCACATTCCCCAATCCGGTCGCGCCGGCCACCCTGACGCCCGGAATCATCGCGCCGGAAGCCGCCGCCATCCGCGTCCCGGTGCTCGCCGCATACGGGGAACGCGACGTTTCGCGCGAGGCGAAGGACGAGCCGAAGGCCTATTTCTCCTCACCGGCGATCGACGTGTTCGTCTGTCCGCGAATGGGGCACATGCACAACTTTGCCAGCACCCGCGAACTGTTCTGGGAACGGATCGATAGCTGGGCAGAATGGGTGCGCGCGGCGCGGGGAGCCAAGCTTGGCCAGCGTCGCCAATAGCTGGGTGGGGTACCGGCCTCCGCCCCGGTCAGCCCTGCCCCTCGAACCGGAACCCGCTGCCTTCGGAGACGATCCGGCCGCAGTGCGGGCCGGCAAAATGCGCCGGAATCATCAGGGCCGCACGTTCGGCAATGGTCCGGCACAGATATTCGCGGGTCGCGATGGCTGCCGCCCGATCGTCGCATCCTTCCAGATGCAGACCGGGACGCAGGACCTGCAACGGGTGGTGAAAGGCGTCGCCGGTGAAATAGGCCTCTTCGCCGCGGGATTCGAGGTGCAGCAGTGAATGGCCGGCCGTGTGCCCATAAGCGGGCTCAATCGTCAGCCCCGGCAGGATCGGATGACGGTCCGGCACCAGATCGGCCAGCCCTGCCTCAATCACCGGGCGCACACTGTCTTCAAAGACACCGACATTATAGTCCACGGAGCAATGGTCGGGGCGCGCCGGATCCCATCGCTCCGCCTCACGCCGCACGAACAGGTAGCGGGCCTTTGGGAAGGTCGGCACCCAACGGCCGCCGCTCAGCCGGGTGTTCCATCCGCAATGATCGCAATGGAGATGCGTGCAGAAGACGTAATCGACATCCTCGGGCCGGACGCCGGTGGCTTCAAACTGCTCCAGGAAGGGCGTGTCGAGCCGATGGAAGGCCGGCAGGACCGGGCGCTCGCGTCCGTTGCCGTTACACGGGTCGATCACGATCGTCCTGCCCCCGACACGCAGCAGCCAAGTCTGGAAGACCAGTTCAAAGCTGTCGCGCTCCATATCGAAATAGGGGGCCAGCCAGGATGCGTTCGCGGCGAGGAAAGCCCGGTCCTGGGTCAGCGCAGCCATGGGCAGTTGCTGCCGCATTTCCTCGACCCGTGCGATTTCGGCGTCACCCACCTGCGCCGTCAGCACAGCTTTTTCTGCGAACATCGTCTGCCCTCTCTTGCTACCGCCAGATTAGGACCGGGGACCAAAGCGGGTCAAGCGACCACCCCTTGCCTGTTACACTCCCCCCGTTAATGCAGACGACTGCTGTCACCTGCGAAGCGGCTTAGGAGAGAGGCCATGCACAAAATTGGATCGAGCGAACGGCCTGACCTGCCGCTTGCCGTAGTGGTCGGGGCAGGCGGCATGGGCATCGCCGTTGCCCGCCGGCTGGGCCAATCCTGCCGGCTGCTGCTGGCGGATCGCGATGAGGATGTGCTGGCGCAGCATTCGGCCGCCTTACGGATCGAGGGCTTCGATGTGCAGACGGCGCGTTGTGACGTCACCATCGGGGCCGACGTGGATGCGCTGGTTGCGCGGGCGGCCGAACTGGGATCGGCCAGAGTCGTGGCGCATGTGGTCGGGCTATCGCCCAGCATGGGCGATTTCCGCCAGATCATGGCGGTCAACCTGCAGGGCGCCCGCCGGGTGGAGCAGGGGTTCCGGGAACAGGCGCGTCCCGGCTCCTGCGCCATCTTCATTTCCTCGATGGGCGGGCATCTGAAGCCGTGGAGCGCGGCGGTCCAGCGCCTGATCGACGATCCGCTCGCGCCGGACTTCCTTGCCGCGATCGAAGCCGCGCTGGAGGAGCCGATCACGCCGACCCTGGCCTACCAGCTTTCCAAGGCGGCCCTCAACCGCATGTGCCGGCGCGAGGCGTTTGCCTGGGGCAGCCGGGGCGCCCGGATCGTCTCCCTGTCTCCCGGCATGATCGCGACGCCGATGGGAGCGATCGAGTTTGAGCGCCAGCCGGTGAAGCATGACCTGCTCCGCGCGACGCCGCTGCAGCGTGAAGGCACCCTGCTGGAGATTGCCAACGTCGTCGAGTTTCTGGCGTCGGACCGTGCCTCGTTCATATCCGGGACCGACATTCTGGTCGATGGCGGCCTGGTGGGCACCCTGCAGGAGAGAAGCGCCTGATTTTTGCTGCCGGAACGGCCGGCGCGGCCGTGGCAGAAGAGGAGAGGATGAGAACATGTTGAGAGACATCGTGCTGGTTCACGGCGGCGGCCAGGGAGGTTGGATCTGGGATGAAACCGTAGCGGCGATCCGTGTCCAGGCCGGGGCCGACGCCGGCCGGATATTCGCGCTCGATGTGCCCGGCTGCGGCACGAAGCGTGACCGCGATACCACCGGGCTCAGCACGCCGGAGGTGATCGCGGAACTGTCCGCCGAGCTGGATGCGGGCGATGTACGCGATGCGCTGCTGGTCGGCCATTCCATGGCCGGCACGCTGCTGCCTGGTCTGGTGGCGGCGGCGCCGCCGGACCGTTTTGCCCGTGTGGCCTACTACACCTGCGCAGCGCCCAGTCAGGGCCAGACAATCCAGCAGATGATGGGGCGCGGCGTGCACGGCACCGCCGAGAACGAAGTGGGCTGGCCTCTCGATCCGGTCACGACTCCGCCGGCGGACCTCTTCCGCAGCGCCTTCTGCAACGACATGGACCCCGCGATGGCCGACCGCTTCATGGCGCGGTTGTTCACGGACAACTGGCCCGCAGCCTGCGGCGACTCCTGGTCAAGTTGGGCATATGATGCGGCCCGCCATGTTCCGGCAACCTACATCGTGGCGCTGGGCGACAGGATTCTGCCGGTGAGCTGGCAGGAACGCTTCGCCGAGCGGGTGCATGCCGAGCGCCTGGTCTATATAGATTCCGGCCATCAGGGCATGAACAGCCGCCCGCATTCGCTTGCCGAAATCCTCATCGTCGAAGCGCGTCGCGCGGGCTGAAGGCTCCCGGCGTCCCCGCCTCAGGTCAGGGACGCAGGATCAGACCCGTCCGGTCACCGGAATGCACGCGCCGGTGACCGCCGAGGCGGCGTCGGACAGCAGGAAGGCGATCACCTCGGCCAGTTCCTGCGGGCGGACCCACTTCGGCGCATCGCCCTCACCCATGTCGGCGCGGTTGACCGGCGTGTCGATGATCGAGGGCAACACCGCGTTGACCCGGACCCGGCCCTTCAGCTCTTCGGCCAGGGCTTCGGTCAACCGGGCCACGCCCGACTTGCTGGCGGTATAGGCGCCCATGCCCATGCCCGCCTTCAGCGTCGCCGCGGCACCGACATTGACGATCCCCGCGCCGTCGCCCAGCAAGGGCACCGCCGCGCGCGCCGCGTTCAGCGCGGTGCGCACATTGATGCGATAGAGGAAGTCCCAGGAATCGGGGCTACCGTCCATCACGGTTTCCCAGCGAAAGCCGCCGGCGATGCTCGCCAGCCCGGCAATGCCGCCGGCCGTTGCGGGACCGGCAAAGGCAGCGGCGGTTGCGGCGCTGTCGGTCAGATCGACTCCACCGACAAAGACGCCGTCAAAACCCGGCGCTTCACCCGCCAGATCGATGCCGACCACCGCATGGCCCAACGCCGTGAGATGACGCGCAACGGCGCCACCCAGAAATCCGGCCGCTCCGGTGACTACCACGGGTTTCGACATCGCTCATACTCCTCAGTCTAGATAGCAAGCGGGCATCCGTCTGCCGCGGTCACGCACGCGCGCGCACTCAGGTGCCCACCGCCGCCCTGCGCGCCTGGCTCAGGCGAACTGGTCAGTCGGAGGCGGGGAGCGGCTTGGCTTCCTTGATGGTGAGCACCACGCCATCAACCGCCAGCGAACCCTTGCCCGGCTTCACGCACAGCAGTTCGAAGGTACCGGCCGCATCGACATACCGCTTGCCCATCATGGTGCCGCCCGAATAGTCCGCCGACAGGGGGGCCGCTTCAGCGGGCTTGGCTTCGCCCATCGGGGCACCGCCGCACTCAATCGTGCCGCTGCCGACGCGGATGACCATCACCTCGGTATCGTCTGCCGCACTCTTCAGGCGGGTTCCTGGCTTCATTCAACTTCTCCTCTTATCCCTCGTAGAGCCTTTTATCGGCACAGCGGCGGCGCAGGGCAACCAGGCTGGCCTGGCATATGGCCCCGCTCCATCAATCGCGCGGACGTCCGTAATAACGGATAATCTGTTCGGGTGAAGCCGTCTTCATGCTGTTCGCGTCCATGCTCGACAGGCCGGCGACCACCTCCAGCGCGCGCACAGTGGCGGGCCGCTGCACGATCTCGTCAAACCACCGGCGCGTCGCCGGGCCAAATGCGACATCGGGGAAATAGCGGGTGCAGGTCCGCATCCAGGGGAACAGCGCCATATCGGCAATGCTGTACGTCGCCCCCGCAATATAGGGCCGCTTGGCCAGCTCACCTTCGATCACGCCGCACAGACGCTCCAGTTCCCGCTTGTAGCGCGCTTCGGCATAGGCATTGCCGGACGGGCGGTCACGGAAGTGGATGGCCTGACCGAACATCGGGCCGACCCCGGCCATCTGGAACATGACCCACTGCATCACATGATAGCGCGCGGCCCCGGCAGGAGGCAGGAACGCCCCTGCCTTTTCCGCCAGATAGAACAGGATTGCGCCGGATTCGCAGAGCGTCAGCGGGCCTTCGGCCGGGCTGTCGTCCACAATCACCGGAACCTTGGCATTGGGGTTGAGCGACAGAAAATCTTCGCTGAACTGTTCGTTCAGGATCACGTCGCGGCGTTCGAACCTATAGTCCTCGCCGATCTCCTCAAGCATAAGGAAAACCTTGATGACGTTGGGACTGCTCATCCCATAGAGGGTAATCATCGGCGCTCCACTCCATAGGCAAACCCGCCCGCCGTCACCCTGCGGGTGAGAGCGGGCGGGTTTTCCGGTTTAGCCTGCCTTCAGGAGGCGGCCATGTCTTTCTCATATTCGAAGTTCATGCCGACCATATCGCCGCTGTCGCGCCAATTCTGGAAGTTCTGGAAGAACTTGCGAATACCGCCACCATAGACGTCTGCGAAGAAGCCGTTGGTGTTGGTGGTGTTACCTTCGTTGTTGAAGAACCCCGGGGTGCATTCCGCCCAATAGCGATCCGCCTTGCGTTTGTGGCCCCAGAAGTCGTCCAGGAAGTTCTGCACCGATTCCGCGCTCGGCTCGACCGTGACGGCGCCCCGCTTCTCGGTCTCCGTGATCATGTGCACCACATGGCCGATCTGGCGGGTGATGCCATAGAGCAGGTTGAGCGACGATCCGCTCTGGGTCCGGCCCAGCAGGAACAGGTTCGGGAAGCCGTCCACGGCCACGCCGAAGAAGGTCCGCAGGCCGTTGCCCCAATATTCGGACAGCTTGCGCCCGCCGCGGCCGACCACGTCGTAACCGGCGCGATGGACGTAGGAGGTCTCGGTCTCGAAGCCGGTCGCGAAGATCAGGCAGTCAAGCTTGTGCTCCTTGCCGGCCACGACAACCCCGTCAGGGGTGATACGCTCGACGCCTTCGCCATCGGTATCGACCAGATGGACGTTGGGCTGGTTGAACGCCTGAAGATAGGTGTCGTGGAAAGTCGGGCGCTTGCAGAACTGGCGATACCAGGGCTTGAGCGATTCGGCCGTGGCAGGATCCTTCACGATGTCCGAGATCTGCTGCCGGATACGATTCATGTTCTGATAGTCGTACAGTTCGAGCAACTGGCTGCGCTCGTGGCGGTCCAGCGGGCGGCCGACCTTCTCGGCCGCAGCCTTGAGCGCCGGGCCGAAGGCCTTGCGATACAGGATGGTCCAGCCGTCGTTGACCAGGTCCACCTCGACTTCGGGAATACCTTCCAGCACTTCCGCGAAGTTGACCATGCGCTCCCACTGCCAGCCCGGCTTGAGCGAGGCCGCCCATTCGGGATCGGTCGGCTTGTTGTAGCGCAGGTCCACGCACGACGGAGTGCGCTGGAAGATGTACAGTTCCTTGGCCGAAGCGGCCAGATGCGGGATGCACTGGATCGAGGTCGCGCCCGTGCCGATGATGCCGACGCGCTTGTCCTTCAGGCCGTCGAGGCCGCCCAGCGTGCTGCCACCGGTGTAGCCATAGTCCCAGCGACAGGTGTGGAAGGTGTGGCCCTTGAACGAGTTGATGCCGGGAATGCCGGGCAGCTTGGGCTTGCTCAACGGACCGGTGGCCATGACGACATATTTCGCCTTGAAGGCGTCGCCGCGATCAGTCGTGATTTCCCACTTCTTGATCGTGTCGTTCCAGGTCATCCCGGTGACCGCGGTCTGGAACATCGCGTTATCGCGCAGGTTGTACTTGTCCGCGATCTTCTCGGCCTGGGCCAGAATCTCCGGCTGATACGGATATTTGCAGGTCGGCATCGTGCCCGTGTCTTCGAGCATGGGCATGTAGACATAGCCCTCGGTGTCGCACTGCGCGCCCGGATAGCGGTTCCAGTACCAGGTGCCGCCCACGTCGCCGGCCACGTCGATCAGCCGGATGTTGCTCGACTTGGTAAAGCCGGCCTTGCGCAGTTGCGCACCCAGGCACAGCGAGCTGAAGCCGGCACCGATCAGCAGGAAATCAACCTCGTCAAAGATCGGATCGCGCTTGAAGTCGGGATCGGCATGGGGGTCTTCGCAAAAATGCGAGAGCTCGCCGGCGATCTCCTGATACTCGCGCGCACCGCGCTCAAGCCGCTTGTCGCGTTCGTGAAGATATTTCGCATGAAGGGCATCGGGATCAAAGTCGATTTCGCCGATGATCTGCGTTACGACCGGTGCAATTTCCATCTTCTTCATCTTCCCTACGCTCAAGTGTTCACGCGCGCCGTTGCAGGAATGCGGAAAAAATCCCCGCCGTTGCCCGCCGAACCACTCAGACCAGCGATATGAAGCCCCCTGCGCTCACCACGCCGGGCGGCCTTCGTGGATATCAATGACCGTTCTTGACACCACTGTCAAATAGTTTTTGCCAGTCGCTTCGCGCGGCGGCGGGCGACGCACCCGACTCCCGCCCGGTCTGCCGCCGGCCGACTTGACAATTGCGTCGAGTCGCCATTGACTGGCCTGACAACCAAAACAAAGCCAGCAGCGCGAGGGGCCATGAACCAGGCGACGATCCACACACCGGCGGCTGACATCATCACCGGCGGCATCCCGGCTGAAGTCCGCCAGGCGATCATCGACCAGATTCATCGCTACGCCTATTTTTGTGACACAAAACAGTATCGTGAACTGCCCGGACTGTTCAGCGAAGACGGCGTGTTCGACGAGACCTGCCTCGGTTTCCCGCTGATACGCGGCCGGGCGGACTTGCAGAAGGTCTTCAACGTACCATCGGACAAGTACATCTACTTTGTCCATTATATCTCGAATATCCTGTTCAAGAGCTACGATGGCGAGCGTGCGACGGTGATGTCATACCTGCGCGGCGAGGGCATCCTGTCTTCGGGGGCACGACCCAGCGTGCTGGGCTATTATGACGATCTGTTCGTCCGCCGGGGTGACACCTGGCTGATCGCCACGCGGCGCCTGGTGCCGTTCGCGCCGCCAAGCGGGTTCACCGTCTGAAGCGCGGCGGACCGCGCCGCGCAACCATCGACCAGCCCACCTGCCGTGACCCGATCGATGGCTGCCCTCCTCTCCCCTGAAAGGCCCAGAAAAATGTCAGCCGAATTCGCCTCGCCGGACGTCACCGATATTCGCGGTCGCCTGGAACTATATGGCTTTGCCGTCGATGCCCGCCGCTGGGACCTGTTCGACCGCATCTTTGCCTGCGATGACCTTCATGTGCGGCACGGCGATAACGCCCCTTATACCGGGCTTGCCAAGTTCAAGGCCGGGTTCGATCGCGTGCATCTGGGTTTCGACCTGACGCGGCACAGCATGTCGAACTTCCTAATCGACGTGGCCGGCGATCAGGCCCGGAGCATCACCTACGGCCAGTGGCGACTCGTCCGGTTCGGCTGCCCCGGCGGGGATTGCTGGACTAGCGAGGGGTGGTACGAGGATCAGTGGCTGCGTACCGACGCGGGCTGGCGGATTGCCCGGCGCCAGTCATGGGAATTGTGGGGCGAAGGCAATCCGGCGATCATCGGTGTCGATCAGGCGCAGTTCGATGCGCGTCGCCGCCCGCTGGCCGACGCCGAACTGGCCCGCGCGCTGTTCGCCGGTTGAACGGGCGCCCTCAGCGATGGGTGCGCCGCGACTCCTCAATCACGCCGCGGATCGCCGCATGGACAGCGAAAGGCTGATCGATCATCAGATGATGCCCGGCACATGGCAGAGCAATAAACGGGGTGCCTTCGGGCGCCTGGGTTTGCTGCAAGGCGGCCATCGCCGGAGTGACCAGCTTTGATTCGGCGCCATAGATGAAGGTGAGCGGACACTTGGCCTGGGCCAGCGCGGACCACCCGTCATAGCCCTCAAGCCGCGGCCAGAAGTTGGGATCGAAGCGCCACCGCCATTCGCCGTTGGCATCCTGGATCAATCCGTTGCGCGCGATGTCATCCAGAATGAACAGGTTGTTGTGCTCCTGCGGCGGCGCCAGCCGGAACCTGGCGAGCGCGTCGGCCATGGTCGGATAGCTGCGGCCCTTGGTCGTCAATATTTCCTGCTCGTTGGTGGGCGCGACTCCGCAATCGAGCAGCAGGACCCGGCCGAACCGTTCTCCGACGCGGGCGGCCAGAAAGATTGCCGGTTCGCAGCCGTAGCTATGCGCAATCACGGTCGGCCGCTCGTCGGCGGCGAATAGCTGGGCAGCTTCGGCGGCCGCCACCGCTTCGTGGACCTGGACTTCCACCGAATAGGAGGGGCGCCAACCCGAGCCGCCCATGCCGGCAAGCGACATGGCGCAGACCCGGTAATCGCGGGCGAGCAGGGGCGACAGCGGCCCCCACCAGTGGGCGTGCGCAAAGTTGCCGTGGATCAGCAGCAGTCCGGGCTTGCCGACCTCACCCCATGTAAAGAACTCGATGTCGGCGCCGTCGACCTCGACCGTCCCCCTCTCCGGCTGGTCGCTCATGACGTCGGTATACCACTGCGGCGCGGGGGGCCTTTCACCGGCAAAGGCGGCCAGGGGATAGCGGTCGGTCGATCCGGCAAAGCTCATCATTCGGGTTCCATAAGGCAGGTGCATGGTCTGGGAGCCGCGGATCAGTATCGGGTCCGACGACTGGCGAATCGTGCAGGAGATGACGGCAAGCGGCAGCGAATGCCACATAAAAAAACAGGTCGGGGCCGCAACAGCCCCGCCCTGTCCGATCCTGCGCACCGCTGCCGTGGCGGGACTTGCCGCCCCGACCCAGCAGCGGGCGCCTATGTGCTAGAACTTGACCTGCAACTCCCCGGCGATGGAAGCCGGGCGGGCAAGAGCCCCGCGCGTGCCGGCGGTCGCGATTGCTATGGCCTGGTTGTATTTGCTGTTGAACACGTTGGTCCCGATCAGCGAGAGCCGCACGCTATCGCCCGGCCAGATCCATGTCGCCCGCAGGTTGGTCACATTGTACGCGGGTTCTTTCTGGGTGTTTGCCGCATCCCAGTAAAAGCTGCCGTTGAAATAGGTGTTACCCGACAGCTCGACCTTCGATGCGCCTACCGGCAGCGTGTAGTTCGCACCGAAACTGAACGTGTAGTCCGGCTGGCGGACCATGGAGTTGCCGGCTGCGATGACATTGTTCTGAGCGTTGCCGTCGGTCGCGCCGTTGACCGGGTTGACGGTAGGTGAGGGGGTGAGCGCAATGGCCCCGTTGAAATCCTGGTACCGTGCGTGAGTGTAGGCCGCACTCGCTGTCAGGCGCAGGCTGTTGGATACTGCGACCGACAAGTCTGCATCAACGCCGGTTATCTTCGCGCTGGCGGCATTCTGCAACCGGGTGATCGCAGGGCACGTAGTGGGCGGATTAGTGACCGGGCAGCCGACGAACGAGCTGACCTGAATGTTGCTATAGTCATAATGATAGACCGCAGCATTGAAGTTGATGCCGTTGCGCGCAATCTTCACGCCGCCTTCATAGGCCGTGACCTTTTCGGGATCGACCGCGGCAATAGCGGCAAGCGAGGTGGGCGCGGTGCTTGAGTTGTAAGCCCCGCTCTTGAAACCCTGGCTGAACGTCGCATACACATTGACGCGATCGCTGATCGCGTAGCGCGCCGAAAAGCGCGGCGTGAAGCTGTTCCAACTCTTGTCGAGCACGACGACCGGCGTTTGCGGGGCAAAGCCTTCGGAGGTGAGCTTCTTGTCCTCCAGACTGTAGCGCAGACCCGCGATCAAGGAGAGCTTGTCAGTCGCCTGGAACGTCAGTTCACCGAATACGCCCAGCGCCTTGGTCAGCACCAAGGAGCGCAGCAAGGGCGCATCGTTAAAGATATATTGCGGCTGGTTTGCGTTGTCGCGGAACAAAAAGACACCGCCAACCCAATTCAATCGGTGCGTTCCCGAAGAGGCGATGGTCAACTCCTCCGAATAGGAATCGCTGATGTTACGGTAGAAAATCTTCTGGATCGGCAGCGGGCCGCCGTCGAGGTCGGTCAGGTTGACCATGCTGACATGCTGGTAGCTCGTCACCGACTTGAATGTCACGGCGCCGGTGTCATGCTGCGCGGTCAGGCTGACACCGGACTGGTGGACCTCGTTCAGCGGATCAAGCGACAGCGAGGTGGTGCGTGGGATGCGCGCGTAGGGCAGCGTTGGATCCCTGAAGGCCGAACGCGAGTTGTTGAGCACGAAGTACGGAGTCAGCACCGAGTTATCGATCAAATCGCCCACGTTCGCCGCGAGAATCACCTTGGTCTGGCTCGACGGCTCCCACTTGATCTTGCCGACCAGACTCATCGTCTTGTGGGCGCCTACCGTGGTCTTGCGGTTGAGGTCATAGACATAGCCGTCATCCTGCCGGTACACGCCGGCGATATTGGCCGCGAAATCGCCGCTGCCGCCGGTCGCATAGGCCTTGATCCAGCGGTCGTTGAACGATCCGAACCCGGCGCTGGCCTCCACCGCAGTCTGGTTCTGAGGTTCGCGGGTGTAGATCTGGATTGCGCCGCCGGTGGCGTTGCGGCCGAACAGGGTGCCCTGCGGCCCCTTCAGCACTTCGATCCGGTCGATGTTGTTGAGCTCGAACAGGCCGCCCAGCATGGTGGCCTGGTAGACCCCGTCGACATAGGTGGCGACATTGGCGCTATCGCCCACGTTCGTCCCGGTGGTGCCGATACCGCGGATCGTCGGCTGGGTCAGGATGCCCGTCTGGCTATACTGGAGGCCGGGGGTGATCTGCGCAATGGCCTGCACGCCGGTGACTCCGGCGGCGGCAAGCGACTTGTCGCTCAGCACGCTCAGCGACAGCGGCACGTCCACCTGCCGTTCGGAGCGGCGCTGCGCGGTCACCACGATGTCACCTTCATTGGCATCTGACACGGCGGGCGCACTCTGGGGCGCGTCCGCTGCCCATGCAGGTGCGGCGCTGCCGATTGCTGCCAGCGAAGCGCAGGCAAGCAGAGTCAATTGTACTGTCTTGAAAGCCATGGCTGTTCCCCTTCCTAAAAACGTCGCGCCGCTTGCCCGTCTGACGTGCGTGCGCCGGCCTGTTTGGCTCTTGTAACGAAATCGTAAGCTATTTGACGAACCTGTCAATAATAATGTAGTTGTCCAACTCAGGCGACGGCTGGATCGGGAACCGGCTGCGGAGAGGACAATTTGGCCATGGCGGACGAAGCCCTTCGGGGAGAAGATCAGACCCCGGCTCCCGATCGATGGTATGTCGTCTTCGTGCTCGTCGCCGCAGCCATCCTCGCCCCCCCTGCTGATTGTGGTCCAGATCAGCCCCTACGATGCGTTGCGTCTGCGCGGCACCGCCACGCACACATCTGATTTTCCTGTTGACTAGACATATGTCTTTAGTCTGTTGGGTATCCATGGCCCCGTTTGAGCGGACTCGTGCCTGCCTGGCCCCAGCGCACCCTGTTGATAGGATTGAGGCGGCGCTGACCGTGCCGGCTTCGGGAGATTTTTCTGGTGGATAGCGCCTGGTTGATCTCGTCGCCTGTTGCGGCGCTGTGCGCCGCCGCCAGGGCAAAGCGGGACGCGGCGCGCGGCAGTGTCCAGACCTTCTCGCCCAAGGTGTTCATCCCCCTGACGCAGCTTTGCCGCGATCTCTGCCATTACTGCACCTTTTCACGCCCGCGGCCGGGACAGCGTGCCTACATGCTGCCAGAGGAGGTGCTGGCGGTGGCCCGCGCCGGTGCGGCGGCGGGCTGCACCGAGGCCCTGTTCACCCTGGGCGACAAGCCCGAGGTCCGCTTCGCACAGGCGCGGCGCGAGCTGGAGGCGCTCGGCCATGCCAGCACGATCGATTATCTTGAAGCGATGTGCCGTCTGGTCCTGACGGAAACCGGGCTGGTGCCGCATGTCAACGCTGGGATCATGACGGCCGACGAAATGCGGCGGCTCAAGGCGGTATCCGGTTCGCAGGGGCTGATGCTGGAAACCGTGGCCGATCGACTGTCGGCGCCGGGCGGTCCGCACTGGCGGTCGCCCGACAAGGTTCCTGCGGTGCGTCTGGCCGCGCTGGATCAGGCCGGCACGCTGGCGATTCCCTTTACCACCGGCCTGCTGATCGGGATCGGCGAGACCCGGCTTGAACGCATCGCGACGCTGGAGGCCATATGTGCCGCCCATGAGCGCCACGGGCATATCCAGGAAGTGATCGTGCAGAACTTCCGCGCCAAGCCACGCACACCGATGGCCGACACCGTCGAACCGGCGCTGGAGGATCTGCTGTGGACCATCGCCGCAGCCCGTCTGATCCTGCCGGCCGAGATTGCTGTGCAGGCTCCGCCCAACCTGGCCGATGCCGCCTTCCCGCGCCTGCTGGAGGCCGGGATCGACGATTGGGGCGGGATCAGTCCGGTCACCCCGGATCACGTCAACCCGGAACGGCCCTGGCCGGCGCTGGACACCCTGCGTCAGGCCACCGAGAAGAGCGGCCGGCGGCTGGTCGCCCGCTTGCCGGCCTATCCCGCTTTCCTGGACGCGCCCTGGCAGGATGATGGCCCACGGCGGGCGTTGATGGCCCACGCCGATGCCCACGGTATGGCGCGTATGGACGACTGGGCGCCGGGCCAGCCGCTCCCTCCCCGACTCCTGCCCCCGCTGTTTACACCGACATTACCCGGCCGGGCCGTGCGCGTGGGCGGCCCGGACGCCGACATCGCTGCCATTGTCGATCACGCACTGGCGGGAGAGCCACTGGACGAGGCGGCGATCGTCGCACTGTTCGCGGCGCGGGGCAGCAGCGTCGATCATGTCTGCGCGGCCGCCGATGCGCTCCGTCGCGCCGAACGCGGGGACGACGTCACCTTCGTCGTCAATCGCAACATCAACTATACCAACATCTGTGCCTACAAGTGCAGTTTTTGCGCCTTCTCCAAGGGTCGGGGAGCCGACAGCCTGCGCGGCGCGCCCTATGATCTCGACTTGGCCGAGGTGCAGCGGCGCGCGCGTGAGGCGGTGGCGCGGGGCGCGACCGAGGTCTGCATGCAGGGCGGGATTCACCCCGCCTACACCGGCGAAACCTATCTGGCGCTGCTGCGGGCGGTGAAGGCGGCCGAACCTGACCTGCACATCCACGCCTTTTCGCCGCTCGAGGTGCGTCACGGCGCCCAGACCCTGGGGCTCACGCTCGATACCTATCTTGCCTTGCTGAAAGAGGCCGGGCTTGGCTCGCTGCCCGGCACCGCCGCGGAGATACTGGTCGATGCGGTGCGCGCGCGTATCTGCCCGGACAAATTATCCACGGCCGAATGGCTGGAAACGGTCGAGGCCGCTCACCGCGCTGGCCTGCGCACAACGGCGACGATCATGTTCGGCCATGTCGATGGACCGCATGACTGGGCCATCCATCTGCTCGCGATCCGCGATCTTCAGGCCCGCACCGGCGGATTTACCGAGTTTGTGCCCCTGCCCTTCGTACCGATGGAGGCGCCGATGGGGCTGCGCGGCGAAAGCCGGCGCGGTCCGACCTTTCGCGAGGTCCGCCTGATGCATGCGGTAGCACGGCTGGCGCTGCATCCGTATCTCACGTCGATCCAGGTGAGCTGGGTCAAGCTGGGTGCTGCCGGTGCGTCGGCCTGCCTGGCCGGCGGCGCCAACGATCTGGGCGGCACGCTGATGGATGAGAGCATCAGCAGAGCGGCGGGCGCCGCGCATGGTCAGGAGTTCGCGCCCACCGCAATGGCGGCGCTGATCCGCGACCTGGGACGGGTACCGCGGCAGCGGACCACCCTGTACGGTCCGGTCGAGGAACGGGTTCAGCAGCGGGGCCACTGCGCTCCGCCGCTGGAGCCGGTTATCCTGACCCCGCCGGTGCGGCACAGCAAGAAGGGAGAGTATGTTGACTGACGGCAAGACCATCGCGGTACTGGGCGGATCCGGCAAGGAAGGCGGCGGCCTGGCGCTGCGCTGGGCCCACGCGGGACATCGCGTCATCATCGGCAGCCGAACGGCGGAGCGCGCGGCGGAGGCTGCGGCGGCCCTGTGCGACGTCCTCGGTGGCAGCGCCAATCTGACCGGCATGGCCAACCCCGACGCGGCGGCGGCGGCCGACATCGTCGTGCTCTCTGTCCCCTATGCCGCGCAACAGGCCACGGTACGCGAAGTGGCGCCGGCACTGGCAGGCAAGATCCTGATCGACGTGACCGTGCCGCTGGTGCCGCCCAAGGTGAGCCGGGTCCAGCTACCCGACGGGGGCAGCGCGGTAGAGGCGGTGCAGCGTTTGCTCGGTCCCGAAGTGCGGGTGGTTTCCGCCTTCCAGAACATTTCCGCCCATCACCTGACGAAGCTCGACGAAGCCGTGGAATGCGACGTGCTGGTCTGCGCCGACGACCCGGAAGCGGCGGAGGCCGTGGTCGATCTGGCGGCGCAAATCGGGCTGACCGCGTGGAACGCCGGCCCCTTGTGCAATTCGGTGGTGGCGGAGGGGCTGACAAGCCTGCTGATCGCGCTCAACCGCCGGTACAAGGTGCCCGGCGCGGGCATCCGCCTCACCGGCCTGCCGCGTCCCTAGGGCCGGGCGGGTGCCTTCGGCCTATTCGGTCACCGCGCTGAGCGGCGTGCCCATGGTCAGGCCGGGGGACGATCTTGCCGCCGTGGTCACCGACGCGCTCGCGGCAAGCGGCATGACGCTGGAGGAGGACGATATCGTCGTTCTGGCGCAGAAGATCGTGTCGAAGGCCGAGGGGCGGCAGGTGTCCCTGTCCAAAGTAGAGCCTTCTGCCGCTGCGCTCGAACTGGCGCGCGAAACGGGCAAGGATCCGCGTCTGGTCCACCTGATCCTCGACGAAGCCGAGGCGGTGGTGCGCGTGCGGCCCGGCCTGCTGATCGTGCGTAACCGCCACGGGCTGGTACTTGCCAATGCCGGGATCGACCAGTCCAATGTCGGGGTCGGCGACGTGCTGCTGCTGCCCGCCGATCCCGATGCCAGCGCCGCGCGTCTGCGCACGGCCCTGCTGGCCGCCACCGGGCGAACCGTCGCCGTACTGGTGATCGACAGCCTGGGGCGGGCCTGGCGCATGGGCACCGCGGGAACCACGATCGGCCTGGCCGGAATGCCCGGCGTGCTCGACCTGCGTGGCCGCCGCGACCTGACCGGGCGACCGCTTGAGTCCAGCGATCTTGCCTTTGCCGACGAAGTGGCTGCGGCCGCATCGCTGGCCATGGGGCAGGCCGACGAAGGGACCCCGGTGGTGATCGTCCGTGGCCTGACCTATCCGCGCAGCACCGATCAGGCCCGCAGCATCGTGCGCCCCGCGGCCATGGACCTGTTCCGGTGATTGTCGCGCTGGCCGGCGGGGTGGGCGGCGCACGCCTGGCGCGGGGTCTGGCGGACCTTCTACCGCCCGAGGAGCTGGTGGTCGCGGTCAATGTCGGCGACGACTTCACACATCTGGGGCTGGCGATCTGTCCGGACATCGACACCGTGACGTACACGCTGGCCGGCCTCAACGACGAACATCGCGGCTGGGGCATCCGCGACGAGACATGGTCGTTCATGGCCGCCCTTCGCCAACTGGGCGGCCCGGACTGGTTCGCGCTGGGGGACCGTGATCTTGCCAAGCATGTGCTGCGGACCGAGCGGCTGCGTCGCGGCGATAGCCTGACCGCGATCACCCACGATCTGGCGCGGGCGAGCGGGGTGATGCACAGGGTGATCCCGGTCAGCGACGACCCCGTCCGATCCATCGTGATGACCGATGCGGGCGACCTGTCGTTCCAGGACTATTTCGTGCGCATGGCCTGCGCGCCGGTATTTCGCGGCATCCGCTTCGAAGGCGCCGATGTGGCGCGGGTCAATCCGCAGTTGCGCGCGGCGCTGGCCGATCCCGCGCTGGCCGCGATCGTGATCTGTCCCTCGAATCCGGTGCTCTCGGTCGCTCCGATCCTCGCCGTGCCGGAGGTGGCCGAGGCTCTGCGCCGCGCGCGGGTACCGCGGATTGCAGTCTCCCCCTTCATCGGCGGTGAAGCGGTCAAGGGGCCGGCGGCCAAGATCATGCGCGAGCTGGGACTGGAGCCGGGCGCCGCAGTCGTCGCCGAACGCTATGCCGGACTGGTCGATGCCGTGCTGTGCGATCACCGCGACCCGGCGGCCGGGCAAACGGTGGCGGGCATCGCCCTTATCGCCCGCGACACCCTGATGCAGGGCGCGGCCGGGCAGCAGCGCCTGGCGGGCGAGTGCCTGGCCCTGGCGGCCGAATTGCGGAGCGCGGGATGAACGCCAGTCTGGTCATCGCCGTCCGTCCGCCGGAGGAGGGCAAGACCCGGCTTGCCGCCGCACTGTCCCCTGCGGCGCGCGCGGCGCTGATCGAGCGGATGTTCCGCCATGTGCTGACCACGGCGCTGGCCGCCGCGCCGACCGGCGGGGTCCATGTGATCAGCCGCAGTGCCCGCCTGCTGGCACTGGCCAGCGCGGCCGGGGCGCATGCGATCGTCGAAGTGGGCCGTGGCCTCAATCCGGCGATCGCGCAGGCCGCGATGCTGTGCGATCCGGCCCATGCCCTTCTGGCACTCAGCGCGGACCTGCCCCTGCTGACCGTGGCCGATCTGACCGCGCTGGACCGGGCGCTGGGCGGGGCCGACGTCATCGCCGCACCGGATCGCGCACGCATGGGCACCAACGCGCTGGCGATGCGGCATCCAGGGACGATCGCGCCTGGCTTCGGCGCGGGCAGCCTGGCGCGCCATCGCCGACGGGCCGGTGCCGCCGGCCTGCGCTTCGGCCTCGTCTTCCGCCCCGGCCTGGCCGCCGATCTCGACCTGCCTGCCGATCTCGCGCTGCTGGAACCGGCGGAGCCGTTGATCGCGGAGTGCGGGTCGTGACCCCATTACCCTATTGAACAAGGAGAGAGAATGATGCGCTTTTCGCTACATGCGCCGTTGGGCGATATCACCCCGGGTGAGTTCCAGACCATGGACTCGGTGCGCCGCATCGCTGCCGCATTCGAGGCGGCGGGGATCGATGCCGCCTATGTGACCGATCACCCGGCGCCGAGCGCGGAGTGGCTCCATGCCAATGGTCATGATGCCGTCGATCCGTTCGTCGCGCTGTCGTTCCTTGCCGCCGCCAGCACCCGCCTGCACCTGATGAGCTTTGTCGTCGTGCTGCCCTACCGCAATCCGTTCATCACGGCCAAGGCTGCGGCCACGCTGCAGGTGCTGTCCGGTGGACGGTTCATCATGGGTGCCGGCGGCGGCTATCAAAAGATCGAGTTCGAAGCACTTGGCGTGGACTTCCACAAGCGCGGCGCCCTGTTCAACGAGGCGCTGGAGGTCATCGACATGGCCTGGAGCGGCGGCGCGGTGGTCAAGCAGGGCAGCAATTTCAACGCTACCGGCAATGAGCCGCGCCCTGTCCCCGCACCACGGCCGCCGATCTGGATCGGCGGATCGACGGACAAGGCGGTGCAGCGCGCAGCGCGCTGGGGCGATGGCTGGCTGCCGGTCTTTGCCGCCCCCACCCTGGCCAAGATCAATCGGGAAACCTTCATCCAGACGCACGAGGAACTGCGCGACAAGATCGTGATGTTGCAGGACCTGCGCGCGGCGGCCGGGCGCACCGGCCCCTTCGAGATCGGCATGTCCCCGCGCGAGAAGCCCGCAGTGGGAACGCGCGCCGGGGCCGACCGCTACATCGAGGCGCTGGCCGAACTGCGCGAAGTGGGCGTCACCTGGGGCGTGGTCGATCTTCCGCACCCCAACCTGGAGGCGTTTCTGGAGAATGTGCAGTGGTTCGGTGAAGAAGTCGTCGCCCGGATCGGTGCCGGTTCGGGCAGCCAGCCCTGAACCATTCCACAGTTCCGGGGAAATGGTCCCGGTGTCGAAACACCATCCTGACAAGTGGAGCAGGCAATGCAGGATCTGGCAGAAGTTGTAGCGGCCCTGAGCCGTCGGGTCGAACAACTGGAAGATGAACGCGCGATCAGGGACATATTGTGCAAATATGCCCTCGCGGTGGACGGCAATAACGCCGATGCCATGGCCGATCTTTATGCAGAGGATTGCGAGATAGACATAGATGCCGTGGCGTTCTTCAATGGCCGGGAGGATGCCAAGCGTATCGTAACCGGCGAGGCACATCAGTCGATATTGCCCAACTGCGCGCACATCATGGGCCCATTTGCGATTGCGATCGACGGGACCAGCGCGGTGGCAACCGGCTATGCCACGATCTTCGTCCGCGAGGATGGCGCGGTGGGCGTGTGGCGCCAGGCCTATGGGCGCTGGGAACTCACCAAGCGTGACGGTCGCTGGCAGATTCTAAAGCGCCAGTCGCGCTCCACCGGACGGGTCGAATCGATGGCGCTGCTGAATGCGGCATTCGGGGACATGGCCGGGCCTCCGCCCTCCCAAGTTTGAGGCCGCGGCTCGCCGAAAGCCAAAGCCGGGAGGGAAGAACCAGATAGAACAAATAGAACAAATAGAACAAGGAGATGGAAATGGATCGTCTGAAAGCATTGGTGACCGGCGCGAGCCGTGGCATTGGCCGGGCCATCGCGCTGGACCTCGCACGGGCCGGGTACGACGTGGCGATATCGGCCCGCACCCGCGTTGCGGGGGAGCGCCATGACCATGGGTTGAGCATCCATCGTACCGATGACCGGCCCCTGCCCGGCTCGCTGGAGGAAACGGCCCGCGACATCGAGGCACTCGGACGGGAGGCATTGATCGTCCCTGCGGATCTGCTTGACCGGGCCTCCGTTGAGCAATGCATCGCCCGCATCCGCGATGCGTGGGGTGACCTTGACGCCATCGTCCACAACGGACGCCATCTGGGCCCCGGGATGATGGACCGGTTCATGGACATTCCGCTGGATGCTTACGGGAAGTTCTTCGAGGCGCATTGTGTTGCCCCGATCCTGATTACGCGCGCCTTTCTCCCGGCCATGGTCGAGCGCCGGCGTGGCGACATCGTCAACATCACGTCGCTGTGCGCCTATCGTTCGCCGTCGGCCGCTCCCGGAGAGGGCGGGTGGGGCCTGGGATATTCCGTCGGGAAGTCCGCGGGACATCCGCTCGTCGGCGCGCTTCACGCGGAGTTTGCCGGGCAGGGAATCCGCGCCTTCAACGTCCAGCCCGGCAGCGTTGCAACCGAACGCAGCGAAATGGTCACACGCGAATACGGCCGCAGTCTCGATGGCGCCGCGCCGCCGGCTGTGATCGGCGCCGTGGTGGCCTGGCTGCTGACAGATCCGGCGGGCGGCGCGCTTGCCGGCACCTGCATCGAGGCACAGGATCTCGCGCGCGAGCGAGGGCTGTATCCGGGATGGGGCTGACGTCGCCCTGGTGATCCATCACCGCCATTTCGAAAAGGCATGGGAGATGCCTCTGGCGAGCAGCGCCACACAAGACCGCCACCAATTATCCGATAGGAGTTGTCATGACCGAGAACGATTCCACTGACCGTCTGCTGATAGTCACCGGCGCGGCATCCGGCATTGGCCTGGCCAACGCACGGCATCTGGCGGGGAAAGGCTACCGCGTGCTGATGTGCGATCTGAACGCCGAGAAGCTCGCCAGTGTCGCGGCGGAACTGGGCGGCGCGGCCGAGGTGCTGGTGGGCGACATCAGCTCCACCGCCTTTCCGGCCTCGCTGGTGGCGCAGGTCGCAGGTCGATCCGTCGCCGGCATGGTCCATTGCGCCGCGCTGTCGCCGACAATGGCTCCGGCCGCGCGCATCCTTGAAGTCAACCTGGCGGCAACGATGCGGCTGACCGAAACGGTCCTCCCCCTGCTGAGCCCAGGGGCGGCCGCAGTGCTTGTGGCGTCCTGCGGCGGGTATCAGATCGGCGCCGGATTCGATCCCCAGATCGAGGCGGCAACCACGCCCGCCGCTGTCGCGGAGCTTGTCCCGCTCTGCAACGATAGTTCCGTCATTGCCTATTCCCTTTCGAAAAGGGCCATTCACGCGCTGGTGCGGCGCGAGGCGAAGGCATTTGGGCGACGAGGCGCCCGGATCGTTTCGATCTCGCCGGGGATTATCGAGACCCCCCAGTCCACAGCGGAACTGCGCGCAATGCCCCAGCTAAACGAGATGATCGAGGCGACTGCCTTTGAGCGGCTCGGCCAACCCGAAGAGATCGCGGAGGTCGCGGCCTTCCTGTGCAGCCCTGCGGCCAGCTTCGTGACGGGGACCGACCTCCTTGTCGACGGCGGCTGCCTGGCCACCTACATGTCCCCGGCAGGCCGATAGCGGACAGGACCGGCCCCGAATACCTCCGGGGCCGGCCGGCCTGACTACCCGTCCAGCCCGCAGACGATCCGGTCGGGCGACAGCGGCATGTCCAGCCACCGTTTACCGAAGGGGGCCAGTGCATCGGCAATGGCATTGACCAGGGTCGGAGGCGAAATCATGGCCCCGCCCTCACCCACGCCCTTGAAGCCGCCGGGCGTCGACGACGGGGTACACATGTGCCGATACTCGATCCGGGGCACGTCCAGCCCTGTCGGCAGCAGATAGTCCTTCAGCGTCACCGCGAGAGGCTGTCCGTCCTCGTCATAGCGCAGATGCTCAAACAGCACCCCGCCGATGCCCTGGACAACGCCACCGGCGATCTGGCCCTCGACGATCGAGGGATTGATCAGCTCGCCGCAGTCACCCCCCGCCACCCAGCGCAGGATCGAAACCTTGCCGGTCTCCACATCGACTTCGCAGATGCAGGCGTGCGTGGCATTGGCCATCACCATCGGCGGCGGACGATAGCGATACTGGCTTTCCAGCCCCATCTCCATGTCCGGCGGCAGGCGGTCGGGCGCGACATAGGCCATCTGCGCGATCTCGGCCACTGACGATCGAACCTCGGGCGCCCCGTCGATGGTGATCACACCATTGTCGATGCGCACCGTATCCGGGCTGGCGTTATAGGCGTAGGCGGCGATCCGCTCGATCTTCTCGCGCAGCAGGTCGGACGCCTTGATCGCTGCCCCGCCCCCGGCCACGGCCTGGCGGCTGCCGCCCGCGCCAGAACCGAAGCCGGTACGCGAACTGTCGCCTTCGACCACGGTCACATCCTCGAACGGCACACCCAGCCGCTCCGCGATCACCTGCGCGAGCGATGTCGCCGTGCCATGACCCTGGGAAAAGGTGGTGGTCATCGCCGTTACACGGCCATTCGCCTCGATCCGAACATGGGCCACGTCGGAGGCGAAATAGCCGAACGAAACCGTCGTCGGCTCAATCCCGTTGGCCAGCCCCAGCCCCAGGTAGCGCCCCTGTTCGCGCGCCTGCGCCTGTTCGCGGCGGAACGCGGGCACATCAATCGCCGCAACGGTCATGTCCATCGTCTCGCGCGGACTGATATCGGTCAGCACAAAGCCGGCTGCCGTCTGGAAGGGCTGATCGGGCTTGCCGATGATGTTCTTGCGACGCAGTTCGATGGGATCGACGCCCATCTGCCGGGCGGCCACGTCCATCATCGTCTCACGGGCGAACATCTCCATCATCCACGGGCCGCGATACGGCACGATGCCGCTGGCATTGGTGTACCAGCCCGCCGCCTTCCAGCGATAGCGGGGCACCCTGTAGGGGCCGGGAAACATCGGCGTCACCAGACTGGCGCTGGACTGCATGGCATAGGGATAGGCCCCGAAGTCGCAGTCATAATCGACATCGGCGGCGATCAGCAGGTGATCCGAATCGAACGCCAGCCGGACATGCATCTGGTCTTCGCGGCTCTGGCCGGCGGCGATCAGGTTTTCCAGCCGGTCCTCGATCCACTTGACGGGTCGGCCCGCCAGCATGGCCGCGGCAATCACCGCCAAATCGTCGCGCTGGGGCGACATCTTCAGGCCGAAGCCGCCGCCCACGTCCTTTCCGACGATGCGCACCTGCTGCTGGTTCAGGTTGAACGCGGTCGCAATGTGCAGCGCGGACAGGTGCGGACTCTGGCAGGCCGCGTGGATGGTCAGTTCGCCGGTTCCGTCCGGTACGGCGACCATTCCGCGCGTCTCCATCGGCATGTGCGCCTGCCGGCAATTGCGGATGGTGTCCTCCACCACATGCGCGGCCGTCGCGAAGATCGCGTCGATCTCGTCATCCGGGCCGCTGTCCATGGCATTGACCAGATTGCTGGTCACATGCGGGTGGATCGGCGGCATGGTCTTGGCTGCGGCAATACCGATGACGGGCGCCTCGGCGCGATAGTCCACCTCGACCAGGGCGGCCGCATCCTCGGCTATCGCGCGTGTGGTCGCGAGTATGATTGCCACCGGATCGCCGACGAAGCGGGCGTCGGTTCGCGCCAGCAGGCCATTGTCGGGCGGCGGGCAGCCCGGCATGTCGAACACCGGGTTGCCGGGCCGGCAAGCCACCCGGTCGAGGTCCGCCGCAGTATAGACCGCGAATACCCCGGCCAGTTCCCGCGCACGGGTGGTGTCGATCCGCAGGATCTGGCCGCGTGCCACATTGCTGCGCACAAATGCTGCGTGCAACATCCCCGCCACGACCACGTCGTCGATATAGGTCCCCCGCCCGGTCAGCAGCCGGCGGTCCTCCTTGCGCTGGATCCGCTTGCCGATGAAGCGGGCGCCGGTGGCAACTGGATGTTCGTTCACTTGCGGTCCTCCGCCAGTCGGTCAACCACGCGCAAGACGCCCTGATAGCCGGTGCAACGGCACAGGTGGCCGGACAGTGCCTCGCGCATTTCCGCAGCGTCGGGACGCGGCTCGGCACGGTCGAGCGCCACCAGCGTCATCAGGAATCCCGGCGTGCAAAATCCGCATTGCAATGCGAACTCCTCTCGGAACAACTGCTGGACCGGATGCAGTTCGTCCGGCCCGCTGGCCAGCCCCTCCACAGTCTCCACCTTCTTGCCGTTCGCCTGGACAGCGAGCATCAGGCATGACCGGACCGCCTGGCCGTCGACAAGCACCGTGCAGGCCCCGCAGACGCCATGTTCGCAGCCGGCGTGGGGACCGGTGCAGCCGGCATCGCCACGCAGGAAGTCAAGCAGCGTACGCCGCGCCTCGGCCGTCCCCTCGATCTGGCGACCGTTCAGTTCGAACTCGATGAAATGCAGGCTCACGCGGTGATCCCCCCGGCCAAAGTGCGAAATCTGCGCTCAAATATGCGCGCGGCGACCGTCCGCCGGTAGTGGGCGGAGGCGTGGAGGTCTTCGGAAGGCTCAACCTCGGCCAGCGCCAGATGCGCCAGTTCGCGCGGATCGATGTCGGCGATCGCGGCTCCGGTGAGTGCCTGTTCCGCGGTGGTAGCGGCCACCGGGGTCGGCCCCATACCGAACCAGGCAATCCCCGCCCGCTCGACCCTGGCATCCCGGACGTCGAGCAGCATCACGAGCCCGACCAGCGCGAAATCGCCACGCCGACGCGCGACCTCATGAAAGACGATGTGGCTGGACGCCGGCCACTCCGGGAAGTGGATGGCAATCACCACCTCATCGTCGGCCCGTGTCGTCGCATAGGGGCCCAGGTAGAACTCCCGCGCCGGAACCTGCCGCGTGCCGCGGGAGGAACGCAGTTCGATGCTGGCCCCCAGGGCCACAGCGACCGCCGGCTGTTCGGCGGCCGGCTCGCCCAAGGCGATCGATCCGCCGACGGTACCGCGCGCCCGCGTCTGATAATGGCCGACATGGCTCAGGGCCTCGCCCAGCACCGGCAGATGGCGGGCAACGATCGGATCGCGCAGGGCCGCGGCCTGCCGGGTGCGCGCGCCGATGCGCACGCCCTCTCCTGTCCGGGCGATGCCGGCCATGTCGTCGGCCGGGTTGATGTCGACCAGGACCGTCGGGGTCGCCATGCGCAGGGCGAGCAGCGGCATCAGCGTCTGTCCGCCGGCCAGGACAGCCGCATCCGTCCCTGCCTCGCCGAGCAGGAATACCGCTTCGTCGGCCGATCCGGCCTCGATGTAGTCGAAGGGGGCGGCTTTCATCCGTGTTGCCTCTCCATTGCACTCGCCAGCCTGGCGATCGTGTCGGCGTCCAGGCTGACGGTCGTCGTCGGCCGCTCCGCGCGTTGCCCGAGCAGGAAGGCGGCGGCGGCAACCACGATCACGAGCAGACCCACCGCTGCCCCGGCCAGACCGCCCGTGCCATCCCAGCCGGCTGCGGTTCTGCCCAGGATGAACCCGCCGATCAGAGCCGCGAGCAGCAGCAGCACGCCGATGCCCACCGGGACACCGCCGGAACCTGCCGGAACCGGCAGCGGGACAGCGGCCGGACGCGGCACCGACGTGATCGTCGGCCGGTCTGCCGTTGCCTGCTCCGTGCGAGCGGCGGCGGGCGCGGGTGCGGGTGCCTCGGCCTGGCGCTTGACCACCTCTTGCGAAAACCGGGCGAAGAACACCCCGGCGAGCTGCTTGGCAGTGATGTCGATCAGCTTGCCGCCCAATTGCGCCAGGCGCCCGGTCACCTCCGCCGCAACTTCGTAATGCAATACGGTGGCATCGCCATCGGCGACGAGGCGGACATCCGCCCCGCCCTTGGCCGCGCCGGCGGCCCCGCCACTGCCTTCCCCGCTGATGCGGTAGCTGTGCGGGGGAACGCGGTCGAACAGCTTGACCGTACCTCCGAAGCGGGCGCTGATAGGCCCGACCTTGATAGTGGCCGCGGCCTTGAACCCGTCGTCGCCCTCCGGTTCGAGCGACTGACAGCCCGGAATGCAGGCGCGCAGGACGTCGGCATCGTTCAGCGCAGCCCAGACGGCTTCGATCGGTGCGGCAATCCGCTGCTCACCGGTCATCTTCATCGTGATTGGTTCCTGTCTTCTTCCTGCTCGGCAAGGGCCGCCGCATATTCCACACACGGTCTCGTCATCGGTTAACGCTCCACCCGGTACTTCGCAAAGGCTTATGCGTCTGGGGCGGACTGCTGGCCGCTTTCTAGCGCCAGACGGGCCCGCTCGAAACGTCCGCGGATCGACACGGCCAGCACCCCGGCCAGCACCGCGGAACCCGCTGTCACGATCATCAGCGAATAGTGGATCATCGCCTCATCCCCGAACACCCGATCGTTGAGCAGCGCCGGCAGCGTCGGCCCGAGCCCAAAGCTCACGAGGTTGGAGATCGTCATGCAATAAGCGATGCTCTGTCCACGCAGATCCGCGGGCACAATGTCGTAGATGATCGGATAGGAGGCGCCGGCGGCGGCGGCGCCGACCACACCGATGATCCAGAAGCCGAGTATGAACGCCACCAGGGTTCCGGGCCAGACCAGCATCGCGCCGCCCAGCGCCAGCAACGGCATTCCGAAGAACCACAGGTTCAACCGGCCGTAGCTGAGCCTGGAACGGGCCAGCAGGTCGCCCACCACCCCGCCCGCCAGCGAGCCGACCACATGGGAGGCAAGCTTGGCAAAGCCGATCATCATACCGGCATCCGCTATGCCGACATGATGCACGCGCGCCAGCGCCACCACGATCCAAAGGGAGGTGACAGTGGTGGTCGTGAAGATCAGCGACACGATCATGAAGGTGGCGCCGTAGAGGTACGGATCGCGCCGGGCGTAGGCAAAGAACTTGGCCTTGGCCGGCGCGTCCGGCCCGGCCGCCTGGGACAGGCGCCGGGCCGGCTCCCGGAATGCCAGCAATAGCACGACCAGCAAGGCGCCGAAGGAGCCGAATACCAGGAACACGAAGCGCCACACCACGATGTCGCCCAGCACGGGCACCATGACATGCGTGCTGCCCGAGACCATCTTGAGCAGCAACCCGCCGACCAGATTGGACAGCGCCCCGCCCAGCGACGCCGCCGCCACCAGCAGGCTCATCGCTCGACCCCGGCGCGCGGCGGTGAAGCAGTCGGCAACGATGGAATAGGCCGCCGGGATCAGGCTGGCCTCTCCGATGCCGACGCAGGCGCGCGCGAGCAGCAGTTCGGGGTAGTTTCGGGCAAGCCCGCACGCCATCGTGGCAGCGCTCCAGAACAGAATGCCGCAGATGATGATGTTGCGGCGGTTGATCCGGTCCACCAGATGCCCCACCGGTATCGAGGCGAGGGCGAAAAAGGCGGAGAAGGCCAGACCCTGGACGATACTGACCTTGGTATCGCTGAGGTGGAACGTGGCCTTCAAATCGGGGATCAGCAGCGCGATGATGCCCCGATCCATATAGGACACCACCGTTGCCAGAAACAGCGTAATCAGGATCTGCCACGCCACCGCGGGCCGCGGATAAGGGGGTGTCCCGCCCTCCCCCGCACCATTGATAAAGCCCTGCTGCGGGACGGCGCCGACCCTTCCAGGCGCCATTTACTGCTCGCGCAGCTCGTAGGGGTAGCGGAAGGGCGAATTCATCAACTTGGCAGACGTGTCGCGGGTCCAGGCCTCGCCTTCGCGCTTGGGGTGGCGAAAGGGGTGGGCCGACTGAGCGGCGTGGTCGGCCATCCCGTCCAGCTCCGCCCGCGATCGCAGGAGGCGCTCGATCAACTGATCCTCCATCGCATAGTCGAAGGCATCGCCGAGCTTCTGTTCCACCTCTCCGCCGCGCTCGGGCGGGTTGTCACGCCACCACAACGCGCTGTCGGCCAGCGCCTGCAACAGCGGCACCTTGTCGCGATAGCCGAGCCGCTCCCGGATCTTGCTGGTGTCGAGCACACGGTGGAAGCCCAACTGGCCGCCATAGACGCGGTGGCCCAGCCAGCCCGGACAGTCGACGAAATCAATCTCGCGCCCGAGCGCCCGGGCCATGGCCAGCACGGTCTGCCCCAGGCTCAGCTCCGGCGGCTCGTCAGCCACGTTGAACACCTGGCCGCGCGCCTGCTCGGCATGGTCGGCAGCCAGCAGCACCGCGTGCGCCGCGTTGTCGCGATGGGCGCGCGAGCGCAGCATCAGGCCGCCGTCGGGCATCAGCAAGGAGCGGCGCCCATCCAATATCCGGCGCACGAAACCCCAGTCTGCCGGCAGGATCGAGGCCGGTCCGTAGATGCCCGGAAAGCGCAGGATGGTCACGTCGAAATGCCCGGCGGCCTGGTGCGCCATGATCGCGCTTTCGGTCGAGATGACGCGCTGCCCCAGCCGGTCTATCTCCGCATCATCGGAGAACGGACTGTCCTCGTCAGCCACCCAGGCCCCGATCGGTCCCCACCGTGGATCATCCGGCCGGCCATAATAATAGCGCGCGCCCGAAATGCTGATCAGCCGGCCGACCTTGCCGACCAGCGCATCTGCCACGACCTGCGCCCGCCCGTACATGCAGATCGCCAGATCGAAGCTGCGCCCTTCCAGCGCCGGCTGGATGGTATCGGCAAAATGCACGTCGGCATGAATATGCTCGATCGGCGGTAGCGGCGGCTCGTGCCGGCCCGAATGGAGAATGGTCACGGCGTGGCCCCGATCGACCAGCCCCTGAATTACGAGCGGCCCGGTCTGCCCGGTGCCGCCGATCACCAACACGTTCATACGCCGGCCTCAGACGGCATCGGCATAGGTCAGCGCGCGACCCAGGCCATAGTCGCCGCCGATCGTCGTACGGCGCATCACCCGGACCTCGTCGGTCGGGCCGCCCGTCACGGCATGCAGCATACGCCAGTTGTCCCACAGGACCATTTCGTCATTGCCCCATTTGTGCTGGTAGGAGGGGCAGGCGTCGATGTGATCGACCAGCGCGTCGAGCAGCGCGCCGCCCTCCTCGCGGTCCATGCCGACGATCCCCTCGGCGAACAGCGGGGACACGTTCAGCACCTTCCGCCCGGTTTCCTTCTGGACGTAGACGGCCGGGTGGGCGACCGGCGGGAAATCGGTATCGACCCGGCTGCGCAGCGCCTCCAGCGTGTTCGAGGCGCGCAGCAGGCGGATGTTATGGCGCTGGGCGTAGCGGGTGGTGTCGAGAATCTTGAGCTGATAGAGGATTTCCACCCCCTCGATCCGGGCCTTGAGGTCGTCGGGCAGGCGATCATAGGCATCGATCTGATCGCTGAAGCAGGTTTCGCCGCCCCAGCTTGTTGCCTGGGTGACACGCAGCAGGCCACCGCGATTGATCTTGGGAACAAAGGCCAGATCGGAATGCCACGGAATCCAGTTGGCCACCGTCTTGCCGTCGATTTCCAGGATGTTGCCGGACTCGGGGCGCGACGCCAGGCTGATCAGGTCGGGAAAGCCCGCGACCCAAAGCTCCTGCACCGGATGCGACTCAAGCGCACCGAAGCAGCGGCTCAGTTCAATCTGGAACTCCGGCTCATCGTCGATGTCGCGGAACACGATCAGCCCGTGCTGGATCCACAGGTCGCGCAGCGTGGCGACCGTCTCTTCCGACCGGAGATCGGCATGTCCCAGTCCGCGAACCTCAACACCAAAGTTCAGTTCGGGCGAAAGCTTCTGGATGTCCATTTCAGCCTAATCCTCAACCCTCGACCTCATCGGTGCCAGGCGGCGCAATGCGCATTTTCGCCCTATCCGACGGGTCACGGACTAGCGGTGCGCTTTTCTGACAGATATGTCAACTCATTTAGTATCCCGCCTCACGGCTCTGCTTGCCCGGCCTTGCGCCGCCCCCTGCGACGCATTTCCGCAGGGGGACGCCGTGCCGTTCAGAGCCCCTGCGGAATGGCCGAACTGGCCCGAAACGCCGCAATCTCGTCCTCGGCAAAGCCGGCCTCACGCAGGATCTCGTCGGTATGCTCGCCGATCGCCGGAGCGGAATTGGTGATCGCGATACGCTTGCCGTCCACGACATAGGGGCTTTCGGGCAGCATCATGGCTTCGTCATCCAGTTGGACCGGGATGGCCGTCGCCTCGGGCGAGCGGATGCCCTGCGCCACGCTGTTGATTCGCCCCGCCGGAATCGCGGCCTTGGTCATGGTGACCAGCCACTCATCCGCCGTCGCCTTCAGGAACGCCTGCTGCAACAGTTCGCGTAGCGCGGCCACGTTGGCCGCCCGCGATTCAGGCGTCGCATAGCGCGGATCATTCACAAGTTCCGGGCATCCGACCAGGCCATCGACCGCCCGCGCGAACTTGGTGAAGAAATGCAGCACCGGCTGGACGATCAGCATCTCGCCATCGGCGGTTTTGAGCACGTTGGTGGCGGGCGGCCCAAACGACGTGGTGACATTGGCCGTCAGGTGCAGATAGTTGAGCAAACCGTCGAGCATGTTGATCGTGATATGTACCCCGCGGCCGGTGCGGGTGCGTCCAAACAGCGCCGCCGTGATTGCCTGCGCGGAGGAGGAACCGGCGATGGCATCGGCCACGATGATCGGCAACGGTTCGCCGAAGGCGCCGTTGCGCCCGGACAATTCCAGCACCCCGGCATAGGCCTGGATCACCCCGTCCGTGATCGGCGCCCGCGCCAGCGGGCTGTCGACCGGAAAGCCGGTGATCGAGCAGTGGATCAGCGCAGGATTGAGCGCCTGCATCTTCTCCCACGTCACGCCCAGACGCTCGCCCACACCGGGGCGGAAGTTCTCGATCAGCACATCACTATGCTGAACCAGCCGGTGCAGGATTGCCTGGCCGCCGGAGGTCTTGAGATCGACCGCGATTGCCCGCCGCCCGCGATTGCAGGCGATGAACGGGAAGCGGCGCTTGCCCCGCGCCTGCGGCCCGCCGCGCAAGGGGTCCCCTTCCGGCGTTTCCAGCTTGATGACGTCCGCGCCCATATCTTGCAGGGTGCGCGCCGCGAAGGGAGCCGAGGCAATCAACCCCAGGTCAAGGACCTTGATCCCGGCAAGCGGCCGGACGGCGAGATCTACTTCCTCTGTCATCTCAGGCTCCTCGCGATAGCCGGCACCCGTGCACAAACCCGCCGGACCGGTCCAGACACCAGACGGATACTACCAGGCCGTGCCCATGCGGGGGCGGGTACCGATGATCGAATCCGCCTCAAGCTGGGCGACCTCGTCGGCGGTCAGGCCCAGAAGTCCGGTCAGTATCTCCGCATTATGCTGCCCCAGCGTCGGGGCCGGGCTGCGATGTATCCGCTTCGGGCCATGCTCGAACTGCGCGGGATAACCGACGATCGGCACGCGACCGAGCACCGGCTGATCGACCTCCTCGTACAGGCCGCGCGCCACCACTTCGGGCAAATGATGCAGACCAGCCTGGGGCACAAAGCGCGATGCGGGAACGCCGGCGGCCAGCAAGGCAGCTACGGCTTCGACGGCCGGAAGCGGCTTGACCCAGCGCGCAATGGCAGCGTCGATCTCGTCATGGCGGGCCATCCGTCCCTGCGGCGTCGCCAGGTCTGGATCGGCCGCCAGCTCGGTCGCGCCGATTACCTTGCACAGGCCCTGCCACTCCGGCTCCGACGTGACGCTGATCGCGACCCAGTCATCCTTCGGCATGGTGGGATAGGGCGGCTCCCAGTCTGCCGCGCGATAGGCGCCCTGCGGTGCATGCACCCATGAGCGGTTACCGTTTCGACCCAGGACCAGCCCGTGCGCGGAATATTCGATCAACTGCTCCGCGCTGAGGTTAAAGCCGGTGGTGAACTGCGGGGTTTCCACCAGATAGCCGTGGCCGGTGCGCTCGCGGGCCTCCAGCGCCAGCATAAGTGCCAGCGCGGCGTGGGACCCGGCGATCGGATCGCAGGCCCCTCCGGTAATCTCGGGGCGATCGTCCGGATAGCCGGTCACCCAGGCGAGGCCGGATGCCTGCTCGACCGTGGTGGCATAGGCAACATGGTCCTTCCACGGGCCGGAGTTGCCGAAGCCGGAGGCGCGTACCATGATCAGCCGCGGATTAATCTCGCGCAGCTTCTCATAGGTCAGGCCCCAGTTCTGCATCACGCGCGAGCTGAAGTTCTCAACCAGCACATCTGCCATCGCAACCAGCCGCAGGGCCAGCTCGCGCCCTTCGGGACGGGACATGTCCAGCGTCAGGTCGCGCTTGTTGGTGTTGGTGCCGGCAAAGAAGGGCGACGCTTCCCACCAGCCGTCGCCCATGTCGTGGCGCAGGGTGGCGGCGCGAAGCCCGTCAGGACGCTGGATCGATTCGACGTGGATCACGTCAGCGCCGGTGATGGCCAGGAAGTGGGGGATGATCGGACCGGCCCAGAAGGCCGTGAAGTCAAGAACGCGCACCCCTTCAAAGGGCATCTTGCCCGACACCGCCGGTTCCGCCGTCGGGGCTCGGGACGATCGCGCCGGCAAAGCATCGGCACCATGCTCGCCCAGCCGCGGCGCGGCACCGGCCTTGCGGGGACCGACACCATCATCGAAGAAGTATGGCGGCACAGGCTGGGCCCAGCCGGTCACAGGGTTCTTGGCAACCCAGCCGCGTTCGGCCACGGGCGCGAAGTCAGCGATGGTCTGACCATTGTTGATCGGCGCCACGGGCAAGCGAAACAGCGTTGCCAGCTCGACGATCTCGTCGGTCGTGCGCTGACTGGTCCAGGCATCGACGACCTGCGTCAACTCCGCCACCCGGCTGGCGCGCGTTTCGAACCGCGACAGCGACTTGTCCTCGGCCCAATCCGGCCGTTCGACCAGGATACAGAAATCCAGCCATTGCTGGCCGGTGGTAATCTGGAAGCCGACAAAGCCATCCAGCGTGGGATGATTGAGCGGCACCGTGGGCGCGCGCATTGTGCGATAGGGGCGCCCTGCCCCGACCTCGAAGGTTGGGGCAAAGAACGGCTGCGTCAGATGCATGGCATCGAGGATCGAGACGTCGATCAGCTCGCCGACGCCGGTCTGCTTGGTACGGCGCCAGGCCGCAAGCCCGCCGGTCGCGCCGAAGATGCCGACCGCCCAGTCGGCGTGCTCGCCACCGGCGGCCAGCGGCTCGCGGTCGGCCTTGCCCCGGCCGATCCACCCGCCGGCCATGGCCTGGACCGTGAATTCGTTCGCCGGCCGGTCCGGCACGGACAGTCCGAAGGACGTGATCGCCACGACCACGACATGCGGGCAGCGCGCGCGGATGCCGGCCGGGGAAAACTCCTCTGCATCGGCGATGGGCGAGCCTGGGCTCCACACCACCATGTCCGCGCGTTCGATCAGGTCCCACAGCCGTGCCCGGTCCGCATCGACACCAACCTCGATCACCACACTGCGCGTGGACGCTGCCAGGAACTGGAACAGGGGGCCGCCGCGCTCCGGGTCGACCGCGGCACCGCTGACTGAACGCCGCCGCAGCGGGTCGCCCTCCGGGCTTTCCACGCGAACGGCAAGAGCGCCGCCATCAACCAGCAGCTTGGTGCAATACGCACTGGCGAGGCCGCTGCCCAAATGGACAACGGCCAGTTCATCATTGAGGGGGGTTTGCAAACCGTAGCACTCCGATCACGTCAGCCGGGACACCCCCCGCGCCGGCGGCGCGGGGGAATGACGGATCAATTCACAAGCGCGCCGGCAGCCTCGCCGGTATGGACCGTCGGCGAGATTCCGAACAGCCGCGCCGCATTCAAGCCGAGGCAGTCCTTGACCGCCTGGGGATCAAGCGTCGGATCGTTCAGGAACGTGCTGGCCAGGTCGCGGCTGACCGGCCAGGTGCCCTCGGCATGGGGATAGTCGGAACCCCACATCACATTCCGTGCGCCCGGCAGACCCCCGCTGGCCGCAAGCACGCAGGCGCGGTCGTGCTGGAATGCCGCCCAGACCTGCTCGTCGATGATCTGGCTCGGCCGGCGCGACAGCTTCGGGCGGACGAACACCTCATGCGCCTCGGCGACCTCGTCCATGCGCTCGCCGAGCGCGACCAGCCAGCTCGCCCCCGCCTCGATGAACGCGACCTTGGCGCCGGGATTACGGTCCAGGACGCCGCCGGCAATCAGGTACATGGCGGTGTTCTGGGCGTCCATCGCCTGGCCGGTGTAATTGATGATCGCCGCGCCGGGGCCACGCTCCGCCGTCACGCTTTCCAGCCCGGTGCCGGTGTGCATGACAAACACGATGCCCAACTGGGCGGCGCGGGCGAACACCACGTCCCACACCGGGTCGTTGTACTTGGCACAGCCGGTGGGCGTCACCGCCGGCAGCATGGCCGAGCGGACACCGCGCGACGCCAGATAATCCAGCTCCGCCAGGGTGTTGGAGAAATCGAGCACCGGCAGCATGCCGCACTGCACGAACCGGTCGGGATGCCCGCCCAGGAACTCGATGTGCCAATCGTTGTAGAGGCGCGCAGAGGCCGCCTCGGCATCCGCATCCCCGATCGCATAGAGCCACAGCCCAAGCGTCGGGAAGCAGATCTCGGCATCAATGCCCTCGTACTCCATATCGCCAAGCCGGCCGTTGATATCGCGCAGACCGGCACGGTCCTTCGCCAGCGGGGATTCGCGGTGGTTGCCCAGCCGCATCCGGTAGATGGTCTTTTCCTCCGTGCCGGCGAGCAAGAAATCACCGTCGCGGCGAGTCGCCAGCGCGTGCTTCTTCAGGCTGGCCGGCAGCCCGGCCTGATACAGGTCGGACGGTTCGCTAACATGGCTGTCAGCACTAAATATGAAAGGCTTCATGCACCTAGCTCCCGCACAATTGCTTAGAAAACTTTTATGTGGTTTCATCGCCCAAATTGACGCTACTGTCAAGTTAGGATAACCTAGTTAAGTAGTACAGGTTGACGGCGTTCCGGACGATGCCGACACCCCCCGAGGAGAGAGCTCATGAGCACCGACACAGCCGCCAAGCGGTTTCCGGACCACGTTCCGGCCGACCTGATCTGGGATCGCGATATCGACGAATTCGTTACCGATTTCGCCGACCCTTATGACGCGGCCCCGCACCTGCACCAAGGGCCTGATATTGTCTGGGTGGCCGGTGGGTATCGCGGCGTCGGCGGCTGGCTGCTGACCCGGCACGAGGACATCGAGGCCGTTTATCTCGACTCGGAAAACTTCACGGCGCGCGAGCATTTCTATTCGGTCTTTTCGGAAGTGCTGGGCGTGCCGTGGGTGTTCGTCCCGCAGGCCATCGACCCGCCCCGCCACCTGGGTTTCCGGCAGGTCATCCAGCCGTTTTTCCAGCCGGGCGCCGTCAAGCGCATGGAGGCAACCATCCGCGAGATCTGCCGCTCGCTGATCGCCGATCTGAAGGGGCGCAAGTCGTTTGATTATATCGAGGACTTTGCGCGCTTCTTCCCCACCCAGATCTTTCTCGATCTGCTCGACCTGCCGCGCGAGAATCTGCAACAGTTCCTGGACTGGGAAGTCACGATGATTCGTGGCGAAACCAACGAGATCCGCCGCGGCGCGATGCGCGCGATCGTCGATTATCTGCAGGAGCGCGTGATCGAGCGGCGCGCCAATCCCGGCACCGACATCATCAGTCGCGTTCTTGCCGCCAAGGTCGACGGCCAGCCGATGACCGACGATGACGTCATGGGCATGTGCTCGCTCCTCTATGCGGCCGGTCTCGACACCGTGCTGGGCAGCCTGGGCTGGCACATGTATCGTCTGGCCATCGAGCCGGAACTGCAGGACAGGATCCGCAACGATCCCGCCAAGATCATGGACGTCGTGGATGAACTCTGCCGCGCTTATGGCGTCGTCCGCAACCGCCGCACGGTGGTCCGGGACATGGAGTTCAAGGGCGTGAAGATGAAGGCGGGCGACTGGGTCAACCTGCCGACCATGCTGGCCGGTCGCGACGGCCGGAAGTACCCGAACCCGGACACGATTGATTTCACCCGCAAGGATCGCGGGATGACCTTCGGCGGAGGGATCCATTATTGCCTCGGCATTCACCTTGCCCGGATGGAAATGAAGATCGTGCTGGAAGAAGTTCTGGCCGCTTTTCCCAACATCCGCCTGCAGCCGGGCAAGCAGATGACCTATCACACCGTCGGCGTGTGGGGGGTGGATTCACTGCCGATCGAATGGGGCTGATTGCAACGGGTCCGGCTTAGAGCCGGACCCGACTTGCCGAACGGGCGCGCGGAGACCGCTCTCCGCGCCCGCTTCGCAGGCAAGGCCAAGAAATCACTGAGTTGGACATAGGAGAGGGTGGATCATGAACGTACCGGCGACAGTACCATTGTCCCTGAACGATGCAGCAGTGCTGAGCGATCCGTACCCTGCCTACAAATGGCTGCGCGACTGCGCGCCGGTCTTCCAGGATCCGCAAACCGGCATGTACATCGTCAGCCGGTACGAGGATATCCAGCATATCACGTCCGATACCGTGACCTTTTCCAGCAATAGCGGCATGCTGGGAGAGCGGGCTTTCGATGGCGATGATGAACCTGCGCGGATCATGCGGCGGGAAGCTTCCCCTTACGTAAACACCATGATTTCAGCGGATCCGCCGGTTCATACCAAGTACCGGGCCGTGGTACAAAGTGCATTTCGCCCCTCACGCATCACCCAGATGCACAGTTACATCCAGGAAGTCTGTGATCGTCAGATCGACACCTTTGCCGACGACGGATATTTTGAGGTCATCGAACAACTCGCGGCGCCGGTGCCCATGTATATCATCGCCGATCAATTGGGCGTTCCGCGCGACATGTTCCAAACGTTCAAACGATGGTCGGACGCGATGATTCTGGTTTCCGACAAGCGTCTGCCCGAATCGGTGCGGGCAGACTGCGCGCGCTCGATCGTCGAAATGCACCGCTATCTGCGGGAGGTGGCGGCGCAGTTTCGCGCCAACCCGGGCGACAATGTCCTGTCCGACATCGTGCAGGGCGAGGTTGATGGGCGGCGCCTGACCGATGAGGAAGTCTTGAGCGTCACGCAGCAAATCCTGATCGCCGGGAACGAGACGACGACGAATACGATCGCCATGGGCCTTCACCTGATGATCGAGGAAGGCCTGGAGCCGACCTTGCGCGCCGACCTGACACGGATCCCGGCCTTCGTGGAGGAAGTGTTGCGCTTGACCAGCACATTGCAGGGCCTGTTCCGGCGAACCACGCGCGACGTGGAAGTCGCCGGGGTCGTAATTCCGCGCGGGGCTGTGGTCATGTTGCGCTGGGCAGCGGCGAACCGGGACGAGCGCAAGTTTGCCGATCCCGACAGCCTGAATCTCTCGCGCAAGGCCGCGAACACCCATCTGGCGTTTGGAATGGGTATCCATTATTGCCTCGGCAACCTGCTGGCCCGTGCGGAACTGCGCACCGTTTTCACCACCCTGCTGACCAGGTTCCGTAACTTCCGCGTGGCGGATGAGCCCGACGCCGCCCTGTGGCTGAACCATTGGTTCAGCCGCGGGCTCACCAGGCTCGTGCTACAGTTCGACCCCGCCTGATGGTCTCGCGTCAGGTTGGAGCCTGATAATTCACGCCTTTGGCTGGACCGCAGGGCAGTTCAGTCAAAGACGATCAGGCTCTAGGCCGCCAGCGGTCGCAACATCCGGCGCAGCTCCGTCACCAGTGCATCCGGGCTGTCCATGCCGGGGAAGTGCCCGATCCCGGCGAGCGTATAGCCCGCGACATCGTAGCCGCGTTCAAGGCAGCTACGCGGAACCGGCGGAAACAGGTCATGCGGTGGCACCATGAACACCGCCGGCACCTTGGCGCGCCCCTGCCGGGGACCGCGGGCGCTGTCCAGCGCCATGTACAGCCAGCTTGGCGCAAGCGAGCCGTTGATCCAATACAGCATGATATTGGCAAGCAGCACGTCCATCGAAAAGGGTGGGTCCTGCCGCGTCCCCGGCACGGTCCAGCCCTGGAACTTCTCCACGATCCAGGCGGCGAGGCCCATGGGCGAGTCCGTCTGGGCGTAGGCGAGGGTTTGCGGCTTTGTTCCCTGAATGGCCTGATAGCCGGCTTCCTTCTTCATGGCGGCCTGGAACCGGTCGAGCCATTGCTGCTCCTCCGCGGTAATCGGCGGACCGGCGGAAAAGTCCGGCATCCCGCCCGAGGCCGTCATCATGATACCGCTCAGGCGGGCGGGAAAGTCGAATGCCAATGTTGCCGTGACCAGGCTGCCCCAGTCGCTGCCATAGGCCAGATAGCGTTCGAACCCGAAGCATTCGATCATCAACGTGGACCACAGGCGAGCCACGTCGGCCGGGGTGAGCGGCTGGGCCGGGGCAGGCGACAGGCCGTAGCCGGGCAGACTCGGCACAATCACAGTAAACGCATCGTCGCTGTTGCCGCCATGACGCTCGGGATGGGCGAGGCAGTCGATGATGTCGATGAACTCGATGAAGCTGCCCGGCCATCCCGGCGTCAACACAAGGGGCACCGGAGCGGGGCCTGAACCAGGCTCGACGATGACGTGGATCCGCTCGCCCTGCACGGTCACCATCCGCTGTTCGAAGCGGTTGATGCGATCGACCCAGCGAGTCCAGTCAAAACAATCGAGCCAGTATGATTGCAGCCGCCGCATATAGTCCAGCGGGGTGCCGGTCTCCCAGTCCGCCCCGGCCTGTTGAGCCGGGAAGCGGGCCGCCCGCACCCTGGCACGCACGTCTGCGATCATGTCGGTATCCACCTCGACCCGATATGGAACGCCCGGCCAGTCTGTCATGCACCTATCCTTCACAAGAGCGGTTGAACGGTCCCCGCGACGGGGAAGCCCCCCGCCGGCGCACCACCACAGCCTCCGTCAGGAGCCGGTGGCGCGGCCATCGCGCCGGTCCAGCATCAGCGCAAGCAGAACGGCGACCGCCATCGCCACGCCCAGCAGATAATAGACCGCCGCCGGGCCGGCCACCTTGCCCAGCGAACCGCCGAGCACCGGCATGGCCAGTTGCGAGCCGTACATGCACAGGGTGATGATCCCCATCGCCGCCGGTACATTGGCCCCGGCTTCTGCCTTTTCGATGGCCGCCGCGTAGATTGCGGCTGCAAAGAGGGAAACGCCAATACCCAGCAGCGCCATTCCCACCACCACTACCGGCACGTTATGCGCAATGCCGACGATCAGACAGCCCAGGCATTTCGCGCCCAGGGCCAGCTTGAGCACGCCGGACAGGCCGAGCAGGCGGTGCAACAGGCTGAAACCACCAGAGCCGGCCAACGAAAACAGTGTCATCAGGCCAAGCAATTGCCCGACCTTTGCAGGCTGCGTGACACCGATGGTGGCAAGTTTGAACGGCGAATAGATCGAGGAGGCCACCATGACGAGTCCCCCCAGCGCGGCGATGATCGCCAGCGCCGGCGGCACGCCCGCCAGCAGGCCCGCGCTGCCGGAACCCGCGTGCGCATCGCCGGCGTCTTGCCGGGACGGCTCTTCACGGGGCAAGGCCAGGACAAGGCCGATAACCGGCAGCGCCACGAGATGGACCAGGAAGGCGGCACGCCAGCTTTGCTCCGCGAGGAAGCCGACGAGAGGGAACAGCGGCAGGCACAACAGGCCGCCCAGGAAGGTATTGAGACCGAGCAGCAATGGCCGCTGGCCTTCGGGTAACCTGGCGATTCCCGACATCGCCGCAGTAAGGCCAAAGGCCACCGCGATCGCCAAGAGGACACGCAAGGCCAGGATCGCATAAAGATTGCTACAGAGCGCCGGTCCCGCACCGGCACCCGCGATCAGCAGGATCGATGTGATATAGGCCGGACGAATGCCGAACCGCTTGACCATTCGTCCGGCAAAGGGCGAAGTGAAGGCGAAAACCGGCCCGACAATGACGCCGATCAACTGAACCAGCAGCGCGGAACCGGGGGCACCGGCAAAGTCCTGCTCCAGGGGGCGAAGTGCCGCGCCCATCGAAAACAGGCTGACGGCCACCAAGGAGCCATTGGCCGCAAGCGCAGCCTTTCCGGCTATGGTCAGATTCGACCACGATGATATGTTATCTGTCATGACATCCTCTCGCGGTCTTTGACGGGCCGCACCGTTCCGGTTGATACCGGGCAGATTCTGGCGGCCCTGTCCTTATCCTTCCGCGGGGCGCTGCATCACGGGGTTCCCTTGGCCGCTGGCTTGGCCGGGTGACGGCCGCGCGGCTCCTCTGACGAAAGCATCGCCGCGACGGAGAGCGCCAGGCCTCGGATCACATCCCCGGCCTCAAGCGGGGCCTTGGTGATCCGCCAATGATACCAGAACCGGTCCAGCAGGGCCATGAGCGCCAGACCCTGCACATGCGGATCGCCGTCGGCGGGGGCACCAAGCCTGCGCATTGCCTCGCTCGCCAGGCGCGCGGCACGCATTGAACCGCGCATGCCCAGCTCGCGCAGCTGTTCGTCCGATCTGGCCGCCTGCAACCAAACCAGCATGTAGCCGCCATGGTCTTCGAGAAAATCGAAATAGCGTTGCACCCACCCGCTGATATCGTCGAGGTCCCAGTCCGCAGGCAGGTCACCCAGCGCGGCAAGTATGGCGAAGCTGGTCGCCACACCGCTGCTGCCCATTTCGAGCAGGAGTTCGCTCTTCGAGGAGAAATAGGTGTAGACTGACGAACGCGATACGCCTGCCGCCTCGGCAATGCTCTCAATCGATGTGGCGTCATAGCCCTGCCGCAGAAATGTCTGCCGGGCGGTGTTGAGCAGATGCTCGCGGGTGCGCAGGGCACGGGTGCCGACCGCCGGCACGTCCTTGCCATTCCCGTTGGCGCCCCTTGCCCGCTGCACGAAGGACAGGTCTTCATTACGGTGCTGCTCGGTTGTCCGCCTTCCAGGCCTCCCGGTTTTCTTCACGACTGCCCCGCACTCCTGCAACGATCACGGCGAGATCACCGCCAGGTCGTCCGCTTCTGAACCGGCATTTCGATCACCTGTTGTCATGAATGTCAACCGCGTGTCAGGCCGGTTCGGCAGCCATGGCGGGCCGGATCGCCACCGGCACCGCGCTGAGGCGCGGCATTCCGGTCAGGGCGTCATGTTCGTCGAAGGAGAGGAGCCGATTGACGTTGCTGCCGGCCAAGGGATCATCGTTGTCCCGACTGCCCCCCGTCCCGAACCCGTGCCACATCGCAACGCAGCCCTCGCGCAGGCTGTCGTCTGGCTCAACCACGGCCGGAATCTCGCCATGGCGGGAAGCGACCCATATTTGGGTGCCCGCGGCCAGGCCCTGCTGCGCCATGTCGGCGGGATGCATGAACAGGGGGTTGTGCCGCTTGTTCCGCAGCAACAGGGGCAATTCGGTGCCGACCGAGTTGACGAAGGCATTGGCCCGGCGCGAAATCAACCGGAACGGAAAGCCCGACTGGTCAGCATCGGCGGCGGACGGCTCCAGCAAGCCAGCCAACTGCGTCATCATCAGCGGCGCGCCAAGCTGCAACCGGGCGGTGCAATCCGGCTCGCGCGGCTGAACCACGACATCCGCGGCAAAGACGCGACCATGGGGAAATCGCTTCACTTCGTCGAACGGCACGCGCGACCGCGCGAACGCCTGCTCGAACAGCTCGTCCAGGCTGGGGACATAGCCGCGCGGGAAGCTGATGCGGCTTGGCGGGCTTTCCGCATGCGGCCCCATCGCGTGAGTCACGACCAGCTCCATCGGCAGGTCGAGCGCGGCGGCAACGCTGTAGAAAAAGGCGTGCTCCTCGATCAGGTCCGCGCCCGCCGGCGGCTGCGCCACGGCCGGCGTGTACTGCGCCCACGGCCGCTGATAGCCGCGCGACACGCCCAGATACTTCAGATACTCCACATTATGGGTGGTGCCCGGCACCTCAAGCGGCATCTTGGGCGCAATCACATAATGCGCCAGCGCGGCGGTGGCAGTGCGATGGGTATCGATCGTCACCAGCAGATCGAGCTGCCGCATGGCGTCTTCGACCTTGCGCTGATCGGGCCAGGCCGAAACGGGGTTGCCGCCGATGCAGATCAGGGCGCGGATCTGTTCCTTGCCCGGCAGCAGGATTTCGTCCGGCAGTGCGGCTGTGGGCAGGCCGCTGGCGTTTTGCTGCAACCCGCCCGAGCGAAAGCGCCGCCCGCCCGTAACCGGATAGGGCGCCAGGGGCTGCGCACGCGGCGTGTAGGCGGGCAGAAGGGCGTTGGGAAACGGCGCCGGATCGCCTTCCCTGGCCCAGCGCCCGCACAAAGTGTTGAGGCACAAGGCGAGGTAGAAGGTCAGATCGGCGTTCAGCGAGAAGCTCGGCCCTGTGGCGCAGACCACGCCCCCGCGCCGCGCGCCCGCGAAGATCCGCGCCGCCCGCACCAGCTCAGCCGGATCGACCCCCGCGCGCGCGGCGACATAGTCCGGCGTGAACGGGGCAGTTGCGCTGCGCAGCGCCTCCAGCCCTTCCGCATTGGCGGCGACGAACGCCTTGTCTTCCAGCTCCTCGCGCAGGATGATATGGATCAGACCGGCCAGCAACGCCGGATCCTCACCCGGGCGAACGGGCAGATGCACGGCGGCCTGGCGCGCTGTCTCGGAACGCCGCGGGTCGATCACGATCAGTTGCAGCCCGCGCCGTACCGCATCGGTCAGGCGGCGGGCAGGATTGTTGTATGGTAGCCCGTTGGACTTGGCGATCACCGGATTGGCACCGACCAGCATCCAGGTGTCGGAATCCTCGAAACGCTGCCCGCCCGCGTGCCAGTTGCCGTGCAGTGCCAGCGAGGTCTTTTCGGCCGGCTTGTCCACGGTGGCGGCGGAAAACACCAGCGACGATCCCAGTGCCGCAAGCAGCGCCGCCCCCGATTTCGGCCCAAAGGTATGCTGCTGCGAGCCCGTGCCGACATACATGGCCACTGAATCCGGCCCGTGCGTATCGGTGATGCGGCGCAGCGCGGCGGCCACTTCCGCCACGGCCTGGGTGGCGGCGATGGGTTCGTGCCCGCCCGAAGCCGTCCGCTTCAGGCTGGACAGCAGCCGGGCCGGATCGCGTAACTGTTCGGGCAACGCGCGCCCCTTGGGACAGGTATAGCCTTCAAACCCGTCGGCGTCGGGATCGCCCGCGACGCGGATTACCTCGCCATTCTCCAGCGTCACCAGGATCGGACAGAATGCCAGGCAACTGCGGCAGATGCTGGGGCGGGTTTTAAGCATCCTTCGATCCCCTGCCGGTCATTCCCTGGGAAGCTTCATCAGGGTGGCGATATTGTTCTTCTGTATGGCGGAGGAGCCGCCATAGATCGGCACCGCCAGAATGTCGCGGACATAACGTTCCATCTGGAACCCCTCGGCATAGCCATAGGCACCCATCACATATTGCTGGCACGCCAGCACGATGTCGCGGGCCGTTTCCGCCACGAACAGCTTGGCCATGCAGGTGTCGACCGCCGAGGGCTGTTCATAATGTACCTTCGCCGCGGCGTCATAGGCCATCAGACGGCAGGCCTTGAGCTTGGTCTGCACGTCGGACAGGACATGCCGAACCGCCTGATGGCCGCAGATCCGCTTGCCGAACTGAGAGCGGTCCTGGCTGTACTGCCACGCTTCATTCACCGCCGCAGTGGCGATACCGAGGGCGATGAAGGTCGGCGCCAGCTTCTCGATCTCCAGACTGCCGCCTGCCAGCATCCCCCAGCCCTTGTTCCACCCCGCTTCCTCGCCGATCACCATGTCGGCATCGAGCTCGACATCGTCGAGATGGACATCGTTGGTAGGGATGCCGTGCGTCCCCATGCACCGGGTCACTTCGAAGCTGACCCCCGGCGCATCCATCGGAATCATCACGAAAGAGAGGTTACGGTGACGATCGGAAGGATCACCGCTGCGCACCAGGGTCAGCATGTAGTCGGCCAGGTTGGCGCCCGAAATCCAGCGCTTGGACCCGGACACGACCACCTTGTCGCCCTTGCGCTCCATCCGGGTGCGGACAGAGGCCAGATCGCCGCCGACTTCGGGTTCGGACAGGCCGTAAGCGACGATCGTTTCGCCCGCCAGCAGCCCCGGCAGGAAACGCTGCTTCTGCGCTTCGGACGCCTTGTACACCAGGTTGAGGCTGCCGTAGCCGACGCTCATATTGTACAGGCTGGCGATCCCGCTCCAGCGCGCGGCCAACTCTTCCATGACCACGGTCATCGCGATCACGTCGGTGCCGCTGCCGCCATAGACTTCGGGCGTGGTCAGCCCCAGGATGCCCAGCTCGGCCATGCCCGCCAACAGCTCGCGGGGCACGCGGTCCTCGCGTTCCCACACGGCGATCTTCTCGATCGGGCATTCCCGATCCAGAAACTTGCGGATGCTGTCGCGATAAAGCTCGAGTTCTTCAGTTCGATCGAAGGTCATGCCGTCCACCATTTCTGCGCAGTGTTCCGGCGTGCGGAACGTGATGCGCTCGTCAATATCCATCCCGGCGCTACCGGCGCCGGGGTCCGGGCCACTATCCTTGCGTCGCTTCATCCCGCGCAACCAGATCGGCGCGCAGGGCGAGCTTGTTGATCTTGCCGCTGGGCAGACGCGGCATGTCGTCCACGAAGAACACCCGTCGCGGCGACTTGTAACCGGCGATCAGGGTGCGGCTGTGGGCGACGATCTCCGCCTCGGTCAGCGTCGGCGAACGCGACACGACAAAGGCGGTAACGGCTTCGCCCCACTTGGGATCGGGCGCGCCAACCACCGCGACATCGGCGACATCGGGATGTTCGGCGATCGCGGCTTCCACTTCGCGCGAATAGATATTCTCGCCACCCGAAATGATCACGTCCTTCTTGCGATCCTTCAGGTGGACATATCCCTCGGCGTCGATTGTGGCGATGTCGCCGGTGTGCAGCCAGCCGCCGCGCAGCGTGTCGAGCGTGGCGGCGGCATTGTTCCAGTATCCGCGCATGACCGTGGGCGACTGCACGCACAGCTCACCGGCCTCGCCGATGCCCAGTTCAACGTCGTTGTCATCCACCACCCGCATCCGCGAGCCCTGATAGGGGTGGCCGACCGACGCGAGCCGGCGCAGATCATCCTCATCCCCATCGGGACGGTGCAGGTCGATCGGCAGGATCGTGCCCAGCCCTTCGGTCTGGCCATAGATTTGCGCGAACACCGGGCCGATCCGCTTCAGGCCGTCGCGCAACAGCGGCAGCGGCATCGGCGCGGCCGAATACAGGATCATGCGCAGGCTCGACAGATCGTGGTCGTCGAACCCCGGCTCGTCCAGCAGCATCTGTACCATCGTGGGCGCCAGATGCCCGACGGTGATACGTTCGCGCGCGATCGTCGCCAACGCCTCTGCCGGCCGGAACGCGCGTGCCACGTTGACCGTGCCGCCCGCCCAGTGCTGCGCCAGTTGAATATTCTTCGCACCGACATGATAGAGCGGCATGACCAGCAGCGTACTGTCAGCGCAGCCGCACTGCATGTGGAACGAGGTCATCGCCGCAGAGGCCACCTGGTTGCCCTGGCCCAACATGCAGCCCTTGGGGCGGCCGGTGGTGCCGCTGGTGTAGAGGAGATAAGCGATATCGTCGGGCGAGACGGTCCAGCCCTCCCCGGCCGGATCGCCGCTCGCGACCACGCTTTCATAGGGCAGCGCCCAATCGGGCCCCTCGCCGATCACAACATAGCGGATGTTGCGGTCGAGCCGGTCGCGCATCGCCCCGACCTGCTCGGCATAGGCCGCCTCGAAGATCAGCACGCGGGGCGCCGCATCACCGATGATGTAGATCATCTCCGGCACGGCCAGACGATAATTGACGGTGGCGAGGATCAGGCCCGACAGTTCGGCCGCGGCATAGGCTTCCAGATATTCCGTGCAATTCTGTGCCAGCACACAGACCCGGTCCTGGTGCCGCAGCCCCAGCCGGGTCAGTCCCGACGCCAGGCTGTGCGCCCTGGCGGAAAACTCCGCATGGGTCAGCCGCTGGTCACCGCAGATCACCGCCGGCCGGTCGGCGTACCAGCGCGCATTGTTGCGGATGATGTCGCCGAGGGTGGACTGCATCGTCACGCTCAGCTCGGCAACCGCAGCACAGACTTGGCAATCACGTTGCGCTGCACCTCGTTCGCCCCGCCGTAAATGGTCGGCACCCGCGAAGCGGCGTAGATCTCCAGCGGGAACACGACATTGCCGGGCAGCGTGATCGGCTCCGCCACGCGCGCCCTATCCCCGGCGAGCGTCATGATCTCCTCTGAGATCGCCGCATACAGCTCGGTCGCGCGGATCTTGAGCAGCGACACATCGCCGCCGATGCTCTCCCCGTCCTCGATCCGCCGCACATATTCCTCGAACATGGTGGTCAGGTCGTACAGGTCGAGCCGCAGCGCGGCATAGCGGTCCAGCGCGCCCGCATCGTCGAATGCGCCGAGTTGCGTCATCAGGTCTTCCAACTGGCGCAGCGCCATCATCGGGATGATCGGCGCACCCACCATCACGCGCTCGTGACCCAGAACTGACTTGGCGATATCCCACCCGCGATTGACCTCGCCCACCAGATTTTCGGCGGGGATGCGGGCATTGTCGAAGATCACCTGCGCGAACTCGCGCTCGCCCGTGAAGCTCTCGATCGGCCGCACGGTCACGCCCGGAGTCTTGAGGTCGATCAGCAGGATGCTGATGCCCTCCTGCTTGCGCCCGGAATTGTCGGTCCGCACCAGCGTGAAGATCCAGTCGGCGCAGAACGCCAGGGTGGTCCAGGTCTTCTCGCCGGTGACGATGAAGCTGTCGCCGTCGCGCACCGCCTTGCACTGCAGCGACGCCAAGTCGGAGCCGGCGGCCGGTTCGGAATAGCCCTGGCACCAGATTTCCTCGCCGCGGGCGATGCGGTGCAGATGGCGAGCCTTCTGCTCCGGCGTGCCAAAGCTCATCAGCAGCGGCCCAACCAGATTGAGTGCCTGGTCGGGGAATCGCGCACAGCCGTGGCGCGCCATTTCCTCCATGAAGATGATCTGCTTGCGGATCGGCAGGCCCATGCCGCCCCATTCGGTCGGCCAACTGGGCGCCAGCCAGCCCTTGCGGCCCAGCGCGCGAACCCAGTCGCCGATCTCGTCCATGCCCATGCGGCGGACGATGAACCGCTTATCCTCAGGATAATTGGCCTGGATCCACTCCCGCACCATCTGGCGGAATGCAGAGGCGTCCATTGCGCCGTAATCGACTGTACCGTCGGTCATAGGTCCATCATTCTTCAAAATGACGCTCTTCGCGCTTTTCGATGAAACCAAGCATCGATTCGCGTGAATCGGGATGCTTGGAATATTCGGCTGTCATGTTCTGCTCGAAGCGGTAGCCGTCGCGCAGCGACAGGTTCTCGATCGATCCCAGCGTGCGCTTGGCCAGCCGGATGGCGTGCGGGCTCTTGCTGGCGATGTCGGCAGCCATGGCCCTGGCTGCGGGCATGAGCTGATCCGGCGGCAGGCAGTCTTCGACGATGCCCCGCTGCAACAGCTCCGGGCCGGGCACCCGGTAGCCGGTCAGCACCATGCGCCGGGCCAGCGAATGCCCGAACAGCCGCAGGGCGTGGCGTGCGCCGCCCATCAGACCGACATTGATCTCCGGCAAGCCGAAGCTGGCGGTTTCCGATACGAGCAGGATGTCGCAGGAGGCGACGAGCGCGAGGCCCGCACCAAGCGCCGGGCCGTTGACCGCCGCGATCACCGGCTTGCGACATTCCATCACCGCATAGAAAGTCTCGCGTACTCGTCGCAGATGCGCCCATTGCGCGCCCGGCTCCGGGTTACCCTTGACCCGGCTTTTCAGATCGGCACCAGCGGAAAAGACCTTGCCGGCGCCGGTGAGAATGACGCAACGGACCGCCGGATCGTCGCTGATCCTGTCGAAGCAGGCGATCAGCGCATCCATCATCGCCGCGGTCTGGGCATTGACCGGGGGAACGTTCAGCGTGACCGTGGCCACATAGTCGCTGATCGCGAGATCGACGGGCTCGTTCACGCACTGCCCCCCTCGGCCTGTTCAAGGGCGACGAAGCGGCGGCGCAAGGCGTTCGCCGTGCCGAGCCAGCTCATCAGCGCCAGGCACCCGCGCACCATTCCGCCCAGCGGATACTCGCCGGTATAGCCGATCGCACCATGTAGCTGGAACGCGCCACGACTGACCACGTCCGCGGCCTTCCCGGCGCGAGCCTTGGCCGCGAGTGCGGCCAATTCGGCACCGTCCAGACCGCCTGTGCACGCCCGCGCGGCGTGCGCGACCGCGGCGGCGGCCAAAGTCTGTTCGATCCACATGTCGACCAGGCGGTGCTGCACCACCTGGTTGGCGCCGATCGGCTTGCCGAACTGCACCCGCTGGCCAGTGAAATCGACGGTCGTGCTATTGATTTGCGCGCACAGCCCGGAAAGTTGGGCGGCGGCGGCGATCCGCGCCAAAGTGAAGGCCGGCGCCAACGCCTGGCGGCTGGCCAGCGGCAGGAACGCATCGGCCGGAACGATCCCCGTGAAGGCAAGCCGGCCGACCTCGCGACCGGAAAGACCGGGCGCCGTGGAAAGGGTCAGCCCTGGATGATCACTCGCGAGCACAGCCAGGCCCGGCACGCCGTCCCGCTCCGCCGGCACGCAAACATGGCTGGCCAGATCCGCCAGATCGATCAGGCACCGTTCGATCGTGACCGGAACGTCCGCATCGGCGGGCAGGGGGGCGAAAACCAGGGCGCGATCGTCGCTGCCCGGCTCGTCCTGCCAGCACAGCACCGGACAGGCCTCACCCACCGCGAGGCCCGCCAGCAGCGCGTCGCGCACCGGTCCCGGCTCGCACTGGTCAAGCGCGACCAGCGCCAGCACGGTCACCGCCGAATAGGGCGCCGTGATCCCGCCCCGGCCCAGTTCCTCGTACAGCGCGGCCATGACCTCGACCGACAAGGCAGAGCCCCCGGCCGTTTCGTCGGCGAGCAGGCCCAGCCATCCGGCCTCCGCCATTTCCTGCCATTCCCGCTTGCGCGCGGCGGCATCGTCGTGCGTGGGGCGGGCCTTGGCAAAGGCGCGAACGCTGTCGCGCACGGCCTCGAGCAGATCAGCCTCTTCGGCCTGCGGCCCCGCCGCCCCGATTCTGCGAACGATCCCCATCAGCTCACCGCCCGCTGAACGTGGGCTTGCGGCGGGACTTCATGGCGTCGATCGCCTCACGCAGATCGTCGCTGACCATGGTCATCGCCTCATAGGCCATGCCCGCGTCCATCTGGGCATGGGCAATGCGCTTCAGTTCCATGTTGATGATGGTCTTGGTGGAACGCAGCGCCAGTTGCGGCGATCGCGCCAGACGATCCGCCCAGCGGAAGGCAACCTCGTCCAGCTCCTCGGCGGGAACGGCGAAGTTGATCAGGCCGATCCGCTCCGCCTCGCGCGCGTCGAGCAGGTCACCGCTCAGCAGATATTGCTTGGCACGGGCAAAGCCGACAAGCTGCGGCCAGATCACGCCGCCGCCATCGCCGGCCGTCAACCCCACCTTGACATGAGGATCGCCGAACCGCGCCGTCTCCGTCGCCACGATGACATCGCACATCAGCGCCAGAGTGCAGCCCAGGCCCACGGCATCGCCGTTGATCCGCCCGATGATCGGCTTGGCGCAATCCAGCATGCTGAAAATGACCTGCTTGGCCTCCGCCACGGCCGCATGCAGCATGAACGGGTTTGCGTTCTGCTCCAGCAACAGGTCGAAATCACCCCCGGCACTGAAGGCGCGCCCCTCGCCGGTCAGCACGATCACGTCCGATTCCGGGTCATGGGCAACATCGCCGAACAGCGGCGCCAGTTCCCGGTGCATGTCGCCCGAAACGGCGTTCATCTGCTCCGGGCGGGAGAGAGAGACGACGAGGACCCGCCCGCGCCGCTCGAAGCGCACATATTTGTATGCATCGAAGTTCATAGGATTCTCCCAGATCGAGCCGCTCAAAATCACTTTTTGACAAACGTGTCAACCGGCATATCGGGCAGTCAAAACCGGCTGCCCCCCTGGATTGGGGCTTCACATTGCCCTTGCCACCGATTACGCGCGCTGCCAATGAGGGAGGATATCCTGAGGAAATCCACGAACCTGGTTGTTGCTGAACGGTCCGCCGCCCCTGCGGCCGGGACCGATCGTACAGTCAAGCCGGTCGATCGGACGGCTCGCGCGATGCCGAGCCACCGGTCCGCGAAAGCGCAACTGCGCAAGCGCGCGCTGGAGACCAAGGACTTGCTGGTCAAAACCGCCAAGTCGCTGTTTCTGGAATATGGCTACGCTGCCACCACGATCGACAATATTACGGATGCGGCCGGCGTATCGCGCGCCTCGTTCTACACCTATTTCTCGTCCAAGGTCGAAATCATGATCGTTGCGGGCACCGATGCCCGCAACGATAGCTGCGATTTGTTCAAGCGCCTGGGCGACATTGACCGGAACGATCTCGTAGCTGGCCTGGAAGGATGGATCGACGAATATTTCCGCTTTCTGGAGCGTGATGGGGGCTACATCCTGACCTGGCAGCAGGCCGCCTTGAAGGATCCCGAGTTACGCAAGCTCGGCATGGAGGGCACGAAACTCGCCTCCCGCACCCTGGCCGAATCATTGGTTGCGATCGGAGCCAAGGGCGAGCAGTCGGACCTGCTGATTCGCAGCCTGGCCCTGCGGTCGATGCTGGATCGATTCTGGTATCACTGGTGGTTGACGGTCACGCCCTATGAGCGCCCCCAGGTGCTGCGCAATCTGGCGTTGATGGTCCGGGCAACGATCCTGATCTGACGTTCGGCAGGTCACGGTCCTGCCGTTACCGCATCGCGACAATGCCGCCATCCACCGGCAGGATCTGGCCGGTAATGAAGCGGGCGTCGTCGGATACCAGAAATGCAACCGCCGGGACGAGATCGCGGTCGATGTCCCCCAGACTGCCGCCCAGCGGAACCGAGTTCCGCATGGTCTGGTCATGTTCGGCCAGTTGTTCGGGACTCATCTCGGCGCGGGTGCGGGCATACATCGGGGTGACGATGGCCGGGGCGATGCCATTGACGCGGATACCGTGCGGCGCCCACTCCCGCGCGATCGATCGGGTCCAGGCGATCACCGCGCCCTTGGCCGCAGCATAAGCGGCCTTGCCGGGGTAACCGACCAGGCCCGCGGCCGACGCAAAGTTCAGGATCGATCCGCCGGCATCGCTGAGGTGGCGGAATACGGCCTGATTTGTCAGGAAGGTGCCGGTGGCATTGATCGCCATCACCTCATTCCACAGGTCCGCGGACATCGCTCCCGCCGGTCCCGAGGGCGCAACACCCGCGGCGTGGATCAACACGTCCAGTCCGCCGAGCAGATCGACAGCCCGGTCGACAGCCGCGATCACCGCCGCCTGGTCGGTCACGTCCGCCGTGACGAACTCTGCGCCGGCTGCCGCCGCCACCGCCCGGCCGGGGTCGGCGGCGCGATCGAGCGATACGACCCTGGCCCCCAACCTCGGCAGCGCCGTGACCAGACCCGCGCCCATCCCGCTGGCGCCCCCGGTGACCAGAATACGCCGTCCCCGGAGATCGCCCATCCTCTTGTCCTCTCCTGCCCGGCACGGGTGCCGGTTCCGTGGGTCAGCAGCGTTCGATGATGATCGCCGGCGCCATGCCCCCGGCAGCGCACATCGTTACCAGGCCGAGCTTCTTGTCCGTGCGCTCCAACTCATCGAGAATGGTCCCGATCAGGACCGCCCCGGACGCCCCGATGGGGTGTCCCAGCGCGATGGCGCCTCCATTGACATTCACCTTGTCACGATCGAGCTTGAGGTCGCGGATGAACTTTTCCGACACGACGGCGAAGGCTTCGTTGATCTCGAACAGGTCGATATCGTCGATGGTCAGTCCGGCCTTCTCCAGGACCTTGCGCGCGGCGGCGACGGGGGCATTCAGCATCAGCGTCGGATCATCGCCCATGTTGGCGGTGGCGACGATCCGCGCACGCGGCTTCCATCCCATTTTGTCGGCATAGGCCTTGGACGCGAGGAGCAAGCCCGCAGCGCCATCGACCACGCCGGAGGAATTGCCGGCGTGGTGGAAATTCTGGATATCGACGTCGGGATAGCGCCGGTTGATCGCCTGGCGGAAGGTCTCCCCCGTCTTGTTCATCGGCATGTCGATTACCGCGGCGAAGGCCGGCTTCAGTGCCGCCAGGTCCTCCAGCCTGGTGCCCGGCCGGGGATATTCGTCGTGGTCCAGCACGACCTGACCGTCATCGTCCAGCACCGGCACGAGCGACTTGGCGAACCGCCCTTCGGCAATTGCGCGGGCCGCGCGCTCCTGGCTGATCACGCCCGCCCGGTCCAGATCCTCGCGGCTGAACCCCTCGATCGTCGCAATCGCATCGGCGGCCACGCCCTGATTGGACTGGGGATGCGCCGCCTGCAGCCGGGCATTGCCGGCGCCGATGCCCAATGGCTCCCAACCGGCCGCCTGCTCATCGCGTGCCTGGGTGTTGGTGAACGACATCATTTCGGTTCCACCCGCAACGATGCAGTCCTCCATGCCAGACATGATCTGCGCCGCAGCAAGGTTCACCGCGGTAATCCCGCCGCCGCAGAAACGGTTGAGCGTGACGCCGGAGGCCTTGGGATCGTAGCCGGCATCCAGCGCCGCCATGCGGCCCAGATCGCTGCCCTGCGTCCGCACCTGGGTGCAGACCGACCAGATCACGTCGTCAACCTCTTCCGTCTTGAGGTTATTGCGCTCCTTCAGGGCCTTCAACACGGTCGCGGCCAGATGCTGCGGATGCAAATGGGCCAGCTTGCCCTTGCCGACCTTCCCTATGCCGCGCGGGGTACGGACGGCGTCGATGATATATGCTTCACCCATGGTCAGGTCCTCCGAAAATCTATTGCCCCGTACCCGCCGGGATTGGCAGGAACGGGGGGCATCTCAGCGCGTGAAGTGACCGCCCGAAGCGGCCTTTTCGCGCAGCAGCGCGGCCGGTTCAAAGGCCGGGCCGTAAACCTTAGCCATCTCGTCAAGCCGCGCCACGATCTTGTCCAGGCCCACCATGTCGCCCCAGAACATCGGGCCACCGGTGTAGACCGGCCAGGCGTAACCCAGGATACAGGCGACATCGATATCGGAGGCGCGCAATGCAATCCCTTCTTCCAGGATTTTTGCGCCTTCGTTGACGACGGGGTAGAGCAGGTCGGCCAGGATTTCGTCGGCCGTGCGCGGCGCGCGCTGCTCGACGTTCCTGAACCGCGCATAATCCGCGATGATCGCGGCCGCCTCAGGCGACGCGGTGGCCTTGCGGTTGGCATCGTAATTGTAGAACCCGCCGTTCTTCTTCTGGCCCAGCCGGTCGTGCCTGATGAAGTCCGAACGCAGGGTGCGCTCGGTCGAATCGCGGCCCGCCACGTCGAGGCCGGCTAGGTCGAGCATCTGGAACGGCCCCATCGGAAAACCGAAATCATACAGGGCCTGGTCGATCAGCTCGGGTCCGGTGCCCTCAAGCACGATCGCCTCGGCCCGCTGGGTGCGCGGCCCCATGACGCGATTGGCAATAAAGCCGGGGCCGACACGCGACAGCACCGGAACCTTGCGCAGCGTCTTGGCCAGCTTCATCGCGGTGGCGATCACATCCTTGTCGGTCGCCGCGCCGCGGACCACCTCCAGCAGGCGCATCACATTCGCCGGGGAGAAGGAGTGCAGGCCCACCACCCGGCCGGGGTTGGCGGTCGCCCCCGCAATCTCGTCGATCGAGAGGAACGAGGTGTTGCTGGCCAGGATCGCGTCGGGCCTGACCACGCCATCAAGCTTGGCGAATATCTCCTGCTTGAGCGCCATCTGCTCAAACACCGCCTCGACCACCAGATCGACATCCTTCAGCGGCTCGATCCCGACCGCGCCGCTGACCAGCGCCATCCGCCGCTCTACCGCATCCTGGGTCAGCTTGCCGCGCTTCGCGCTGCTCTCGTACAAACTGCGGATGGTTGCGATGCCGCGATCGACATTGTCCTGCGAAATGTCCGACAAGATCACCGGAATCCCGGCATTGAGGAAGGTCATGGTGATCCCGCCGCCCATCGTGCCGGCGCCGATCACGCCGACCGACTTCACCGGCCGGACGGGCGTATCGCCGGGCACGTCAGGAATTTTCGCGGCCTCGCGCTCCGCGAAGAAGTAATAACGCTGCGCGGCGGACTGCGGGGATTCGAGCAGTTCCTTGAACAGCTCCTGCTCACGCCGGATGCCGTCGTCGAACGACAGTTCCACCGCCGCCTCGATCGCCTTGATATTGTTCTCGGGCGCCAGGAAGCCGCGCATGGCCTTGGCATTGTTGCGCCGATATTCGTCGAACACACGGCTGTTGCCGCGATGCGGCGCGGTCTTGTCCGTGCGATCCCGTACCCGCTGCAGCGGCTTGCCTTCGGCCAGGATCTTGCGGATGAACGCCAGCGCGCCCTCCTTGAGCTTGCCCTCCTCGGCCAGACCGTCGATCATGCCCAGCCGCAGCGCCTCCGGCGCGGGGACGGGGTCGCCCTTGAGAATGACGTCCAGAGCGATTTCGGGACCAACCAGACGGGGCAGACGCTGGGTACCGCCGCCGCCCGGCAGCAGGCCCAGCTTGACTTCAGGCAAGCCGACCATCGCGCTGGGCACCGCCACCCGATAGTGGCAGATCAGCGCCATCTCGTAACCGCCGCCCAGGGCCGTGCCGTGGATCGCCGCGACCACCGGCTTGGAGCCCTGCTCGATCAGATCGACCACCTCGCGCAGCGTCGGCTCAAGGATCGGCTTGCCCAGCTCGGTGATGTCCGCGCCGGCGATAAAGGTGCGCCCGGCGCAGATCAGGATGATGCCCTTCACCTCCGGGTCGTGGGCAAACTTGCGGAAACCTTCGTCCAACGCGACCCGCACCCTATGGCTCAGGGCATTGACCGGCGGAGAGTCGATGGTGATCAGACCGATGCCATCCTCGATCGTATAGGTGCCTACACCACTCATTCTGACACTCCATTGTCTGGCCGGTTGGTCCGGCCGTTTTGCGTATCACCGGGCGTTCACCCGTCTCCGCACACGCGCATATCAATTTTGACGAACCCGTCAATACAAGCCGGCCGGGCCTCGTCTGCCCTGCGCCAGGGGTGGCCATCGCCCGGCAGGCATGGCAAGGTCGAAGGCATGCAAGTGGAAGCTCAAGAACTTGCCGGGAGCCTGACAGATTTCGATCCCCTCGCGCTGGGGATCGCACCCGGTGCCCTGCTCACGGTGGATTTCACCGATTTCCGGGGTGATCCGGCGGCGGTCGCGGCGCGGGCGGAGGCCTGGCTGATGCGCCTGCCGTGCCCCTCGCTCGCCCTGACCGCGACACCCCTCCGGCTCAAGGGCTTCGACCTGTCGGTGTCCGCGCGCACCGACGTGGAGCGGATCGCGGCGACGGTTGCCGCCAATCCGGTGTCCACCACGATTCTGGTCCAGGCACTGCGGATCATCGAAGGCCTGCCGCTGCAGGCCGGGCTGGTAGTCGAGTCGCTGGCCTTTGCCGCGCTGCAGCAGGGCGAGGAGTTCCGCGAGTGGCTGGCGCGCCTGCCTGCGGCCAAGCGTCAGCCGGTGGCCAAGCCGGCCAATAGCCCGCCCTTGCTGATGAGCCGGCGCGGCGCCGAGATGGACCTCGTGCTGAACCGCCCCGCAGCGCGCAACGAGATCGACGTGGAAATGCGCGATGCGCTGTTCGAGGCATTCTCGTTTGGCGCGCTGGACAGCACGATCGAGCGTATCCACGTGCGCGGCAACGGCGACAGCTTCAGCATCGGCGGGGCGCTGAGCGAGTTCGGCCGTGTCGGCAGCGGCGTTTCCGGGCACTTCATCCGTACCGAACGCCTGCCCGCGCGGATGCTGGCCGACCACGGGGACAAATACCACTTCCACCTGCACGGGGCCTGCGTCGGCGCCGGCCTGGAGATCGCCGCCTTCGGGGGCCGGGTCACCGCGACGCCGACAACGTTCCTGCGCCTGCCGGAAACCGGCATGGGCCTGATCCCCGGCGCCGGCGGCTGCGTCAGCGTGACCCGCCGGATCGGGCGTCAGGGCGCGGCCTGGATGATGATGACCGGAGCCCGGATCAGCGCCCGCACCGCCCTGCACTGGGGCCTGATCGACGGGATCGAGGGCGACGGGACGGGGGACGACCCCAATAAAGACAACGACACGGACGCTCCGCCGCCCGCTGTCGTCTGAACAAACCAGACCAGGGATAGAGGATTGCAGGATGAGCGGTTTTCAATTTGACGGTGCCACGGCCTTCATCACCGGGGGGGCGAGCGGGATCGGACTGGCCATAGCGCGCGCTCTGGTGCGCGAAGGGGGCCGGGTGGCGATCGCCGATGTCAGTCAGGACTGGCTGGCCGATGCGGTCGCGGAGCTTGGCGCGGCGGCCATGGCGGTGCCGCTCGACGTGGTTGACCGGCCCGGCTGGGCCGCTGCCCGCCGCGCGGTGGAAGACCATTTCGGTCCGGTCGATGTGCTCGTCAACAACGCCGGGATCGGTCCCGATTTCAGCCAGTTGGACGAAATGTCGCACGCCCATTTCGACAAGGTGGTGGCGATCAAACTTGCCGGGATGTTCAACGGTATACGCGAATTCGTGCCGGGATTGCGCGAACGGCGGCGCGGTCATGTGGTCAACACCGCCTCCATGGCGGGGCTGACCAGCACGGCAAGGCTTGGCGCCTATACCGCGGCGATGTTCGGCGTCGTCGGCATGTCTGAAGTGCTTGCCGCCGAACTGGCGCCGGACGGGGTGGGCGTATCGGTGCTGTGCCCCGGCCGGGTGAATACCCGCATAGCCGAGACCAGCCACCGCGCCGGGGTGCGCGAGCACCCGGCCCTCGCCGCCGCCATTACAGGCAATTCGCCTGATCCGCTGGACCCCGCGATCGTCGGTGACCTGGTGATCGAGGCGATTCGCCATAATCACCTGCACGTCGTGACCCATGCCGCCCGCGTTGGCGAAGTCGAACGGCGCCTGGTGCCGGTGGTGGAGGCGTTCGGCCGGGCGCCCTAGAGCCTGATCGTCTTTGACTGAACCGCTCTGCGGTCCAGCCAAAGACGTGAATCAGGCTCCAGCTTAAAGCGAGACCATGATTCACGTCTCAGGCTGATTCAGTCTGAGACGATCATGGTCTAGGGCCGGAACCGGGCGGACAAGCGCCGCCCGGCCGCCGGGTTCAGACCTCGATCAGCACCGCGCCGCCCTGACCGCCGCCGGCGCACATCGCCGCCACGCCCAGCCCGCCGCCGCGCCGCTTCAGATCGTTGATCAGGGTGGTGAGCATCCGCCCGCCCGAAGCGGAGACCGGGTGGCCGATCGAACAACCGCTGCCCGATATGTTGACGATCTCCTCGTTGATGTCGAGCATCCGGCATGCCGCGAGCGGCACCGAGGCAAAGGCCTCATTGATTTCCCACAGGGCGATATCGGCAACCGACCGGCCCGTGCGGTCCAGCAGCTTGCGGATCGTGTCGATCGCAGCCTGCCCGGTGTCGCGCGGATTGGCCCCCTTTGCGGTCCAGCCCACCACCCGCGCGATGGGCGCCAGCCCTTCCGCCTTGGCGAACTCCGCGCTGGTCACCGTCAGCGCCGAGGCCGCATCGTTCATCCCGCTCGCATTACCGGCAGTGATGGAAAAGCCCTCGATCTCGGGGTGGATGACCTCCAGGCTGGCCAGCCGCTCCGCCGAGCTGTCGCGGCGGGGATGCTCGTCGACTTCGAAGCTGACCGTCGTTCCGTCCATCTGCAGTGCGGCGACCGGCACGATCTCGTCCTTGAAATTGCCGGCGTCGATCGCGGCGATCGCGCGCTGGTGCGAGCGGAGCGCCCAGGCATCCATTTCCTCGCGGGTCAGGCCTGCCGCCTTGGCGGTATTCCATCCGACCGTGATCGACATATCGACATTGGGCGCATCAGGCGTGGCGGGGTGCGTGGGCGGCATCCAGAAATCCTCGACCTCCTCCGTGCCCGGCACCCGTCGACGCATGACCGGCCCGGTAGAGGTCGATTGCACGCCGCCGGCGACGATCAGCCGTTCCATCCCGCTGATGATCTGGGCCGCAGCGACGCCGACCGCGGTCAGGCTGCCGGCACAGTGCCGGTTCAGCGCCATGCCGCCGCTCTGGAAGATGCCAAGCTCGACCGCGGCATGGCGGGCCACCGCGCCACCGCCATAGAGCGACTCGGCAAAGATTACGTCATCCACGAGCGCCGGATCGATCCCGGCACGCGCGATCGCGGCTTCAAGAACCGTCGCCCCCAGCGTTTCCGCGCTGGTGTTAGCAAGCGTACCCTTGCGGGCGGTGGCGACTGCGGTGCGCACCGCGCTGACGATGACTGGAGACGACATTGAGGACATCTCGACTCGATTTTGGATATGAAGGAATGTCAGTTCCGATATGCTGCATCACAGGTGGTGTGCAAGCGAAGACGTGGACCCGGCGACGATTGGCCTGCTGTCCCAGTGTCTTGTGGCGGGTTGTTGCCCCTTGTCGTGCCCGCAGGAGGCGGTAGAAGGGCGCGAATCGTTCGATTTGACAAACCTGTCAGGAATAATGATGATATTTGGGGGTTGGGATGAACAGCGGCGGCACAGGCTGCGGAGACATGTTCCGGCCCTGCCCGCAGTCGTGACCTATTCTACTGGTGCCGGTCCGGTCCACGGCGGCAGCCCTTCAACCCTCTCAGCGGCGTGACAGCATGAACATCTCCTTGGTCCTGCAAATGGCGGCCGATACCTTCCCGGATCGGATCGCGCTGACTCACAATTCCGTCCACTACAGCTACGGACGGCTCTACGCCTCGGCTCAGGCGGCGGCGGCCCGCATCTCCGCCAGCGGCGCCGAGTTCGTGTCGTATCTGGGCGAAAGCAGCCCGGCGACAGTGATCGCGCTGTTTGGCGCGGCACTGGCGGGCCGGCCCTTTGCTCCGCTCAACTACCGGCTGACGGCGCCCGAGACCAATCGGCTGATCGAGCGGCTCGCCCCGGTCTACCTGATCGCGGATGAGGACAAGCTGGCCACCATCCCGGACGGCGCGGCGCAGGTGCTGGTGTCGGTGCCGGCGTTTCTGGAAGCGGTGACGACAGACGAACTGGCCGACTGGGAAGCGCCGCAGGACGAAGAGGCCGTCGCTGTCCAACTGTTCACCAGCGGCACGACCGGCGAACCGAAGGCGGCGCTGCTGCGCAATCAGAACCTGCTCGGCTATGTGCTGGGCACCGTCGAGTTCGCCGCCGCCGAAGAGGACGAGGCGACGCTGGTGTCCGTGCCGCCCTATCACATTGCCGGTATTTCGGCGATCCTGAGTTCCATCTACGCGATGCGGCGTATCGTCCAGTTACCGCAGTTCAGCCCCGCGGAATGGCTCAAGCAGTGCGGCGGCGAGCATGTGACCAACGCCTTCGTCGTGCCGACCATGTTGACCCGGATCATCGCGCACATCGACGAGTCCGGCGAGGCGCCCGACCTTGGCGCCTTGCGCTCGCTCGCCTTCGGCGGGGGCAAGATGCCGTTGCCGGTCGTACAGCGCGCGCTCGACCTGTTCCCGCACGTCTCGTTCACCAACGCTTATGGTCTGACCGAAACCAGCTCGACGATCGCGCTGCTCGGCCCCGAAGATCATCGCGAGGCGCATGGCCACCCCGATCCGCTGGTCGCCCGCCGGCTCGATTCGGTGGGCAAGCCGCTGCCCACGGTAGAGGTCCAGATCCGCGACGAGGAAGGCAATGTCCTGGGCGCGGACGAACTGGGCGAGGTGTTCGTGCGCGGCCCACAGGTTTCAGGCGAGTATCAGGGCCGCAAGCTGACCGACGAGGAAGGCTGGTTCCCGACACGCGACTCCGGCTTCATCGACGAGCACGGGTTCTTGTTCCTGGCCGGACGGATTGACGATGTGATCGTGCGTGGCGGCGAGAATATTTCGCCGGGCGAGGTCGAGAAAGTGCTGCGGGAGCACGAGGGCATCGCCGATTGCGCGGTGGTCGGCGTCCCGTCGGTCGAATGGGGCGAAACCCTGGCCGCGGCGATCGTGCGCGCCCAGGGGTCGGCAGTGACGGAGCAGGAGCTGAAGGAACTGGTGCGCCGCCAGTTGCGATCATCGCGCGTGCCCGAGCATGTCCGCTTCGTCGAGGCCCTTCCCTACAACGAGATGGGCAAGCTGCTGCGCCGCAGTCTGAAGTCTATTTTCGAGGATTGATCCAGGCATCATGGCGGCACACCGGTTTGCCGGCAGCGACGGACAGCAACTGGCAGCCGACCTGTACGGCCCCGACGCCGGCACGCCGGTCCTGCTGATTGGGGGACTGGGCCAGACCCGCCATAGCTGGCAACGCGCCGCAATGATGATCGCCGCCAACGGTCGCCGCGCAATCACCATGGACATCCGCGGCCATGGCGACAGCGACCGCGCCCCGGATGACGATTACAGCTATGCCCGCCATGCGGCGGATATCGCGGCTGTAGCGGCGCAGATCGGCCGCCCGGTGGTGATGGCGGGCAATTCGCTGGGCGGCAAGATCGCCCTCGCCGCCGCCGCCATCTGCGGCCCGTCGGTGGTCAAGGCGCTTGCCATGGTCGATGCGGTACCGCATTCGCGGCCAGAGGGGATCAGGCAGATTGCCGGCTCCATGCAACTGGCGGTCACCGGCTTTGCCTCGCCGGACGAGGCGGCGGCGCAGATCGCGGCTGCCCGCGGCCTGCCACTAGCCCCTGACGCCGGACAGCGGCTGGCGCGCAACATGCGCCGCGACGCAAACGGTCGCTGGCATTGGCACTGGGACCCAAGCTATCGCGATCCGCGCCACAAGCTGGGCCTGGGACCCGGCACCGAACTGCTGGACCAACTGGCCTCCCAGGTGTCGGTTCCGGCCCTGCTGGCATGGTGCGAGCTGAGCGAAATCGTCACCGTCGAGGGCGTGGCGGCGCTAAAGGACCTGATCGCGCATCTTGAAGTGGAAATCATTCCCGGCGCGCGGCACACGATTGTCGGCGATCAGAACGACCTGTTCGCCGACACGCTGCTCCGCTTCCTGGCGCGCAACGCGGTATAGAGCCCGATCAGTAGCCGTTCAGACGCGCATAGCGTTCACGATGGAACGCGCGGTTACCGAAGGCCGCCTCACAGACCCGTGCGCGTTTCAGGTAAAGTCCGGCATCATGGGCGTCAGTCATGCCGATGCCGCCGTGCATCTGGATCAGTTCGTTTGACACCAGGAACATCGTTTCGCCCATGAAAGCCTTGGCCAGCGCGACCAGCCGGGGCACGTCGACCGAATCGGTGTCGATCGCCGCGAGAGCCGCCTCGACGCAGGAACGGGCCAGCTCCAGCTCGCCAAACATCCGCGCCGCCCGATGCTGCAGCGCCTGGAACGCGCCGATAAGCTGGCCGAACTGGACACGGGTCTTCAGATAATCCAGCGTCATCGCGAAGGCAGCCTCAGTCGAGCCGAGCATTTCCGCCGCAAGGCCGGCGCGCACCCGGTCGAGCACGCGGGCCAGCAACTCCGCCCCCTCGTTCACCTCTCCCAGCACCTGATCGGACCCGACCAAGACATCGGCAAAGACGACATCGGCAGCGCCGCGACCATCGGCCAGGTGCAGCGGGGTGCGGGTGAGGCCGGCCGCGTCGCCCGGAACCAGGAACAGGGTGATGCCGTGGGGCTCGCCGGGCGCGCCCGACGTGCGCGCCGATACCACCATCAGCCCGGCGGCATTGCCTTCGAGCACGAAGCTCTTCGTGCCGTTCAGACGATAAGCCGATCCCTCCGGCTCCGCCCGCAGCGCAACCTGCTCGGGCGCGTGCTGGGCGCCCTCGTCCACGGCCAGGGCGCCGATCAGCTCGCCAGCCACGATCGGCTCCAGATAGCGTTGGCGCTGTTCATCCGACCCGCCCAGGATGAGTGCGCTGCCCGCACCCAGGGCCGAGGCCACCAGGGGCGAGGCCACCAGGGTGCGACCGGTTTCCTCCAGAATGAACCCCAGGCTGAGATAGCCGAAGTCGGAGCCGCCGCAGGATTCGGGAGCGATAACGCCGGTCCAGCCCATCTCGACCATTTCGGCGAAAAGTGCCGGATCATAGCCGCACGGATCGGCGGCATCGCGGATCGCGCGATAGGCGGAAACGGGTGCACGCTTCTGACACCAGGCGCGCGCCTGATCGCGCAGGATCGATTGCTCTTCGGTAAGAACGGCCATGGGCTATGCTTTCGGACGGGGGCTGCGCGAGATGAGATCGGAGCCCAGGGGTCTAGGAAAAGGTGGCAAAGCGGCGGGATCAGCCGGCGGTGGTTGTTTCCGGCAGGCCGAGGATGCGCTTGGCGACGATATTGTTTTGTACCTCAGCGGTGCCGCCATAGATCGACATCGCCTTGGTCCCCAGCAGGGTCCGCATGGCCTCAATCTCGGCCTGGGCAAAGCCCGCGCCCTCCCAGCCGATACCGCGGTTGCCCATGATCTCCACCACCAGCTCGGCCCGTGCCTGGGCGATCTCGCTCGCAGAGTTCTTGAGGATCGACGCGGTGTTCGAGGCGGTTTCGCCCCTGGTTTCCGCAGTGACCCGGTCAAGCGTGAGCTGGTGCGCCTCGGCCCGCAGCAGATGCTGCGTCAGCCGCGCCCGCAGATCGGCATCGACCAGCCGCCCGGCAGCATCGAAATCGCGATAGCTGCGCGCGATGTCCGGCAGCGGAACCGGCTTGATCTGGTTGAGCACGCCTTCGCCCATCTGGCTGGCGCGCTCGTGCTGGAGCAGGCGCTTGCCGACGCCCCAGCCCTTGTTGAGCGGACCCAGCATGTCGGTCTTTTCGACCCGGACAGCCGTGAAGAAAGTCTCGCAGAATGGCGATGACCCGCCGATCAGCGGGATCGGCCTGGTTTCAACGCCCGGCTGATGCATCGCGATCAGCACGAAGCTGATTCCGGCGTGCTTGGCCACCGTGCTGTCGGTGCGCACCAGTGCGCCGCACCAGTCGGCGTAATTGGCGCCGGACGTCCAGATTTTCTGCCCGGTCACTTCCCAGTGATCGCCCCGGTCCTCGCACCTTGTCTGCAGCGCCGCCAGGTCGGAGCCGGCATTGGGTTCCGAATAGCCCAGGCACCATATCTGTTCGCCGCGCGCGATCGGCGGCAAGTGGCGCAGCTTCTGATCCTCGGTCCCCTCTTCCAGGATCGTCGGCCCCACCATGGTCAGGCCCAGCCCCTCGCCCATCGGGCTGAAGGCGCCGGCCGCGATCATTTCCTGCTGCAATACGCGCGCCTCGGCCTGGCTCAGCCCGGCGCCACCATAAGCGACCGGCCAGGTCGGGGCGCCCCAACCGCGATCCGCGACGCGACTGCGCCACAACGGGAAATCGGGCGCGTGGGCCGCCGCGTTGTGGGCGAGGGCCAGTTCGGCCGCGCGTCCCTTCAGCGAGGGCGGAAAGTTCGCCGCGATCCACTCGCGGGCCTCCGCACGGAAGGCCTCCAGGGCGCTGGTGCTATCAGTGCTCGACATCGTCTCGGCTATTCCTCGTCCTGCATCCGGCGGGAGGGGACGGATTCCCCATCCCGCATCGGGCGTTGTTTTGTCACGTTCCGGCACATCCACCAACCCGGCTGAAGTGCCGTAAAGCCATCCAGCTCAGGCCCGCTGGCGCCCATCCTCGATGATCATGGCCGCAGCCTTTTCCGCGATCATCACCACCGCGCCATTGGTGTTGCCCGAAATGATCCGCGGCATGACGGAGGCATCGACCACCCGCAAGCGGCCCACCCCGCGCACCGCCAGCCGCGGCGTCACCGGGGCAGAGTCCGCCCCCATCCGGCAGGTCCCGACATAATGATAGATCGAACCGCCGGTCTGCCGCGCATGATCGAGGATCTCGTCGTCGCTCATGGCTTCGTAGGCCGGGCGCGTCGGCCGCAAGATACAATCCGCGATCGCCGGTTGCGCCAAAATCCGACTGGCCAGCCGAAGGCCCGCAATGGTCGTCTGCTGGTCGTAGGGATCGGACAGATAGTTGGTCGTGATCGCCGGGTGCTGCCGGGGATCGGCCGAGCGTATCCGCACATGGCCGAGCGATCGGGGCCGGGCTGGATGGCCGCCGATCGTCACCCCCGGCTCCTGGTCAAGGATGGTGTGGCCGGCGGCCATTGTGCGCACCACGTCGGTGCTCGCCGGGCTGCTGAACATCTGGTAATCGGCCATGTCGAGCGACGGCCGGGTCCGCGCCACGGCGGTCAGATGCGCCGCCGGGCCTGCCAGCAGGCCGCGTCCGAACAGGCCGTATTCGAGGATCGACCTGGCCAGCCCCAGCCCGCGCGACCGCGCGTTCAGGCTCGGCGAGCCGGGCTTGAGCGTGGCGCGCAACTGCACGATGTAGTGATCCTGCATATTCTCGCCGACCTCCGGCGCGGCATGGACCACCGCGATACCGTTGGCGCCGAGCAGGTCCGGGTTGCCGATGCCGGACAACTGCAGCAAGTGCGGACTGTTGAATGCACCACCGGCCAGGATCACCTCGCCGCGGGCACGAAGCTGCTTGATCTGGCCGCCCTGCTCGATCTCTACCCCGGTCGCCTCGCCGTTCTCGATAATCACCCTGCGCGCCAGCACATGGGTCAGGATGGTCAGGTTGGGGCGATTTCGCACCGGGTGCAGATAGGCGACGGCGCAGGACTGACGGCGCCCCCGCGCGATCGTGCCCTGGATATAGCTCACGCCTTCGTGGTCGCCCGAACTGATGTCGTCGGTCGGCGGAATCCCCGCCTCGATGAAGGCGGCCCGCAGGCGCTCGGTCATCGGATGGTGCATATTCGACTCGCGCACGGCCAGCGGCCCGTCGCCACCGCGCCATTCGGTTGCGCCACTCTCCATCCGCTCCGACGCCCGGAAATAGGGCAGCACATCGGACCACGACCAGCCTTCGCAGCCCAGTTGGCGCCAGCCATCATAGTCTTGCGGCAGGCCGCGCACATAAATCATGCCGTTGATCGCCGAGGAGCCGCCGAGCACGCGGCCCCGAGTCAGGGCGAAGGTGCGATTCGCGGCGTGAACGTCGGGTTCGCTGACATAGCCCCAGTCCAGCGTCGGATCGTTCGAGGCATAGGTAAAGCCCGCCGGAATGCGGATCATCAGCTTGTTCATGAACCTGGTCGGTTCGGTCAGCAGGCGGTCATCGCCGCCGGCCTCAATCACGATGACCTTCGTCTTGGGGTCCGCGCTGAGCCTGTTCGCCAGGACGCAACCGGCAGATCCGGCCCCTACGATTACATAATCGGCCTCGAGCGTGTCGCTCGTTGATGTGCCCACCCGGCTGTCCTCTCCTGCTTGCCTGCCCTGTCAATCCAGTGTATTGACGGAACTGTCAAGGAATGTCCTAGTTGGACCCCAAGTCATCTTGCAGCGGTGGTCCGGTCAGGCTGGACAGGCAGTGCAGTGGTGACCTTGTAGATTTCGAGGAGACGGTGATGGCTGAATATGACCTGGTGATCCGGGGCGGAACTGTGGTTGACGGACAGGGCGGAGAGCCTTTTGCCGCAGACGTGGCCATCAAGGACGGATTGATCGCGGCGGTGGGTCGGGTCGATGGCCGGGGGCGCGAGGAGATCGACGCCGCGGGCTGCCATGTCACACCCGGCTTCGTCGACGTGCATACGCATTATGATGGGCAGATCACCTGGGAAAACACCTTGTCCCCGTCGTCCAATCACGGCGTTACCACGGTCGTCATGGGCAATTGCGGCGTCGGCTTTGCCCCGGCCCGCAGCACCGATCACGAGCTGGTAATCAAGCTGATGGAAGGGGTGGAGGACGTTCCCGAGGTCGTCATGACCGAAGGCGTGCCGTGGAACTGGGAAACTTTCCCGGACTATCTCAACGCGCTCGACAAGCGTCAGGCCGACATCGATTTCGCGACGCAACTGCCGCACAGCCCGCTGCGCGTTTATGTCATGGGCGAAAGAGGCGCCAATATCGAGCCGGCGACCGACGAGGATCTGGCCCGGATGCGCGCTCTGGTCACCGAAGCGATCCGCGCCGGCGCGCTTGGCGTGTCGACGTCGCGCAACCTGTTCCACCGCTTCCGTTCGGGCCAGTTGGCGCCGTCGGTGGGCGTGCACGAGCGCGAACTGGTCGAACTGGCGCGCGGCCTGGCGGACGCCGGCAGCGGCGTGTTCCAGATGATCCCCTATCTGCACGGCGATCCGGAAACCGAGGTCAAGATCATCGGCGATATCGCCGAGGCATCGGGCCGCCCCATCAACTACAGCCTGATTCCGTTCAAAAACAACTGGCAGGGCTATGTCGACGGTGTCGATCGGCTGGTTGAGAAGGGGCTCGACATCCGGGGCCAGTTCATGGCCCGGCCCATCGGGATGCTGTTCGGCCTTGACCTCAGCTTCCATCCGTTCTGCCTCAATCCCAGCTATCGCCCGCTGGCCGCACTGCCGCTGGCCGAGCGGGTCGAGCGGATGCGCGATCCCGAGGTGCGCGCACGGATCCTGTCCGAAAAGCCCGAAGATCCCAATCCCGGCTTTGTGGAAACGGTCCAGATCCAGGGCACGCTGTTCTACATGGACGAGACCGCGAACTATCATTTCGGCGACAAGGACAACCTGACGCTGCGTGCCGAGCGCGAAGGGCGTCCGCTGAACGAGGTCATCTACGATGCCCTGCTCCAGGATGATGGCCATGCGATCCTGTGCCGCTATTCCGCCGACCTCAACAGCTACCTGACGGCGACCGCCGGCCTGTTCGGCCAGCCCCGCACCGTCCCGGCGCTGGGCGATGGCGGTGCGCATTACGGCATGATCTGTGACGCGGCCTTCACCACATATATGCTGGCGCAGCGCGTGGGTAATCTGGGCGTCACCCTGCCGCGGGCGATCCAGTCGCTCACCAGCGTTCCTGCGGAGTCGGTCGGATTGCTGGATCGCGGCGTGCTGGCCCCCGGGTACAAGGCCGATGTCAACGTGATCGACATGCAGCGCATCAAGCTGCACCGCCCGGTGATCAAGGCCAATCTTCCGGCCGGCGGCAAGCGCCTGACGCAGGATTCGGAAGGCTATGTCGCCACGATCGTCAGCGGCGCGGTCACCTATCGCGAGGGCCAGTCGACCGGCGCCCTGCCCGGTCGCCTGGTGCGTGGCGAAAAGGCCAAGCCCGCCGCTGTGCGCGAACCCGCGCTGGTCGATTGACGGCACTGTCGGCGCGGCGGCCAACCGCCGCGCCGACACGCTGGCCCCATCACCGTCGCCCACCATCCGCCGTTGGCCCTGCCCAAGGCCCCGGCACGATCGTCTGCCCGACGATAACGGCGCGGGCCACGCCGTCCGCCTCATCTGAGGAGAGCGCATGTCTGACTCCCGGCCCCAGCAGTTTCCGATCGCCCGCCAGCCTGCGGGCCTGCCGCCCCCGCGCCGCCCGGGATCGATCCGCCGCACCACCACCCTCGACTCGCACTGGCCCGATGGCCAGGGTGCCGCCTGGTTGATGACCGGGCGCGGACGCGATCTGCTCACCCCCGCCCAGGGGGCGCCACAGGTCGTGGATGAAGCGGAGTTCCTGCTGCAATGCTCGCCGCGTCGCGAGATACTGGCGCTCGAAACTGTCCCGCCGCTGGACCGCGCCAGCGACATGATCGGCACGCGGGCGGGGGGCGCCAGCCGCGCCCGGCTGGTCGAAGTGCTACCGGACGCCCGCGGAACACTGCTGTACCAATTGCTGGACGATTTTGCCGGGGCCAGCCTGGTCGCGCCATGGGCCTGGTCGAAATGGACCCCGGACTGGGCCGATCAGGGCAAAGGCGTCGGACCTTCCAACGAGGACATGGACAATATCTGCACCGGCTTTGCCACCGGCGCGAGTTCGCACGGCGACGACGGCCGGATCAATACCGCCATCCAGTCCAGCACTCCGGTGGATAATCTGCCGGACCCGGCCGACCCGCTGAGCTGGCATCGGCTGGTACAGCCGGACGGCCCGGCCCACCGCCGTGCGCGGCGCCTCGACCTGTGGCGCGAAGGATCGCTGCTGAAGGCCGACGTATATTTTCAGGATAGCGCCGTCCTGCCGACGGGCAGCCGCATCGCCGTGCATGAATATCGTGTGTTTGCGGACCTAGATGCGGCCAGCGGGGCGCTGATCGCGATCAAGGCCATACCCCATATCCTGCCCTATGCCGAATGTCCGGGTGCCACGCTCCATATCGGCCGGCTGGTCGGCAAGCCGGTCGCGGACTTTCGCGATGTGGTTTTGACGGAACTCGTCGGCACGCTCGGCTGCACGCACCTCAACGACGTGGCACGGTCGCTGGCCGACATTCCAACCCTGGCCCGGTCACTGGCGTGAACGGGACGCCAGTGGAACAAGGCGTAAGCGCCGACTGACACAAGAAAACAACTGGAGAGTGAGAATGACGGGCAAGCTGTTCGACCTGACCGGAAAACGCGCATTCATCACCGGGGCCACCAAGGGCATCGGCTATGCCATCGCCAATGCCTTTGTTGATCACGGCGCCACCATTGTCCTGACCAGCCGGACGCTCGACGCCGTCAAGGCCGTGGCGGACGAGATCAATGCGCGGGTCGGCCGGGAGGCCGCGTTCGGCATGGCCGCGGACCTGGCCGACCTGCCGCAATCGCTGCAGACCTACGACGCGGCGGCGGACCTGCTGGGCCAGATCGACGTGCTGGTGTGCAACGCAGCCGCCTTGAGCAACACCTACGGCCCGGCCGCCAAAAGCGATGCGAGCGAATATGCCAGGCTGATGAACGTCAACATCGTCCACAACGCGGCGATGATGAACCATGCCGCCGTTGCAATGAAGGCGCGGCGCGACGGCGTTATCCTGGTCACCACATCTGCGAGCGGGGTGCGGCCGTCCTACGGCGTGCTGCCCTATGGTGTGTCGAAGGCTGGCCTGAACTTTCTGGTTCGCGCGCTGGGAGCCGAGCTTGCGCCGTTCAACGTGCGGGTCAACGGCGTGGCCCCCGGCCTGACCCGGTCGGCGGCCATGGAGGAAACAATGCGCAGGAACCCGGCCTACGTGGAAGGACTCAAGGCCGACATCCCGCTGCGCCGCATCGTAGAGGCGGAGGAGATTGCCGCGGGCATGGTCTTTCTGGCGTCGGCCGGGGGACGTTCTATGGCCGGCCAGATCCTGCAGATCGACGGCGGTGAGCCCGGCCCCGGCGTACCAAAGGACGCCTGAGTCGCCAGCGGACCGCCCTGCGCCCTCAACAATCAACGGCTAACGTCCCGCGAATGACATGGACCCGGTCGACGATGCAGTCGCCGACCGGGTCCATGTCATTATCCACCTCAATCTGGGGGACCGCGCTATCGCCTCTTCACCTCACGTGTTTGGCGATCACGATGTGCCGACCGGTTGATGTCAGGGAGCGACGATCCAGCCGCCATCGACCTTCAGGGTCTGGCCCGTGATCCAGTCGCCCGCAGGCGAGCACAGCAGCAGCAGCGCACCGACCAGCTCGTCCGGCTCCCCCTGCACGCGCATCGCCACAGTGTTCTCCAGCATCGTACGGAACGGCGAGCCGACCGGCGTGAGCGAAGCCCCGGCATCCGAATTGGTGTTGCCCGGAGCAATGGCGTTGACGTTGATGCCCTGCCGACCCAACTCATAGGCGAGCGTAGTGGTAAGACCGACAAGCGCGATCTTGCTGATGCCGTACAGTGTCTTGGGCGGATAGGCGCCGCCCGACACCTGGTTCACGATCTTGCCGCCGCCGCGCTCCACCATCAACGGCACCACCGCCTGAGCGCAGTTCAGCGCGCCGGTGACGTTCACGTCCAGGGTACGGTTCCAGGTATCGATCGACGTGGAAATCAGCGGTTCGTAGGACAGTTCGGTCATCAGTGCGGCGTTGTTCACCAGGATATCCACCCCACCGAATTCGGCCTTCGCCTGGGCCGCCATCGCCGCCACCGAGTCGCGATCGGTAATATCGACCTGCACCGCAATCGCCTTGCCCCCGGACGCGACGATCTCGTCCGCGACCTTTTTCGCGCCCTCGCCGTTTAGGTCCGCCACGACCACAGCGGCCCCGGCGCCGGCCAGGCCCAGGGCATAGGCACGGCCGATACTATTGCCACGTCCGCCGGCCCCGGTGACGATCGCCACCTTGCCATCGACACGATAGGATTCAATCTTGAACGCCATGTCACTCTCCCATGTGCGCGACACCGATCCGGCCGTGCCGGGTCGCCGCGCGAAAAACTGCCCCTGCCGTGCAGGTACATCGCGCACCGCTTCAAGCGCAAAATTGACATTGGTGTCAAGCTTTGACTATGGTCGCCGCGCCGACCCACTGGCGGCTGCGGTCAGTGCGGGCGGGAGATTCGACACAGGTGGTCTTTGACACAGGCGTTGCTTCGCTGAATCCGCCACGGGAGCGCCAGTCATCGATTCGCTGCACAAGAGGGTGAAAACAATGAAGATCGACGAGGGCCTGTCTGCAATCGTGACGGGCGGGGCGTCCGGCCTCGGCCGTGCAACCGCCCAGGCGCTGGCCGCTGCCGGCGTCAAGGTTGCCATTTTCGACATCAGCGAAGAGGCTGGCGAGGCACTGGCCAGCGAGATCGGCGGCGTCTTCTGCAACGTCAATATCCTTGACGAAGCCAGCGTCGAGGCGGGCTTTGCCAAGGCGCGCGCCGCCCACGGGCAGGAACGGGTTCTTGTCCACTGCGCGGTCGTCACCGGCTCCGGCAAGACGCTGAGCTGGGACAAGGCCAACAACTGCTACAAGCGCACGGCCACCGAACAGATCGCCAAGGCCGCCGACGGCATTTTCACGGCCACCTACCGCGTGGCCTCGATCGCCGCGTTGGGCATGGCCAATTCCCCCGCGCTGAACGATGACGGCGAGCGGGGCTGCCTGATCTTCACCTCGTCCGCGGCCTCGCAGGATGGCCAGATTGGCCAGGTGGCCTATGGCGGCGGCAAGGGCGCTGTAAACGCGATGGTGCTGCCGATGGCCCGCGACCTGATGGATGCAGGAATCCGCGTCAACGCGGTCCTGCCCGGCATCTTCGCAACGCCGCCCATGCTCAAGGTCAAGGAAATCAACGAAGCCGTGTTCGACGGCCTCGGCAAGTCCGTACCCTTTCCGAAGCGGCTTGGCCACCCGGAGGAGTTTGCCAGCCTGGTGCTCGAACTGGTTCGCAACAGCTACTTCAACGGCCAATTGGTCCGCATAGACGGCGGCATTCGGATGCCACCGAAGTAAATCAGCCGATCCGAGGTTAGCGCCGGGTCGAAGCCATGTCAGCCGGGGCGAGGTCACACCGCCCCGGCCGACAGTCCCGGCGCGTCCGGCATTCTGAAGGGAAACCCATGTCCAAGATGCAGATCAACGCCGTGACCACGTGCGAGATCGAGAACCGGGTCGCCGTCGTCACCATCGACAGCCCGCCGGTGAATGCCCTGTCCGCGGCCGTCCGCCAGGGGCTGGCGCAGGCCATCCGCCAGGCGCAGGATGACGCGCAGGTCGATGCCATCGTCGTGATCTGCCAGGGCAAGACCTTCTTCGCCGGCGCCGACATCACCGAACTGGGCAAGCCGCCGGTGGAACCCACCCTGCGCAACCTGCAACTGGTGATCGAGAATTCGGACAAGCCGGTGATCGCCGCGATCCATGGTACGGCGCTGGGCGGCGGTCTGGAAGTGGCCATGGTCACGCATTACCGCGTGGCGGTGCCGTCCGCCCGCTTTGGCTTGCCGGAGGTCAACCTGGGCATCCTGCCCGGTGCCGGCGGGACCCAGCGGCTGCCGCGTCTGGTCGGCGTTCCCAAGGCACTCGAGATGGTGACCAACGGCACCCAGATCGGGGCGGCGGAAGCGCTTGCCACCGGCCTAGTCAATGCCCTGACCGCAGAAGACGGCCTGCGTGCCGAGGCTATCGCCTTCGCGCGCCACGTGGTCGATGACGGGCTGCCGCTGGTCAAGGTCCGCGACATGACCGACAAGCTGGCGGAAGCCCGCGCCAATCCCGCGCTGTTTGCCGAGTTCCGCAAGGCCAACGCCAAGAAGTTCCGGGGATTCAAGGCGCCCGAGGCCAATATCCAGTGCATCGAGATCGCCGTTTCCGATCTGCCGTTCGACGAGGCCCTGACGCGTGAACGGGCGCTGTTCGAAGGTCTGGTTTCGGACAGCCAGTCAGCCGCCCTGCGCCATGTGTTCTTTGCCGAGCGCGAGGCCGCAAAGCTGCGCGGGGTGCCTGCGGGCCTGCCGCTGCCGACAGTGGAATCGGTCGCCATCATTGGTGCGGGCACCATGGGCGGCGGTATTGCGATGAACTTCCTGGCCGCCGGAATGCCGGTCCTGCTGGTCGAAACCAGCCAGGCCGCGCTTGACCGGGGGATCGGCGCGATCCGGGCCAACTATGCCGGCGCAGTCAGCAAGGGCCGGCTCAAGCAGGCCGAGTTCGACAAGCGCATGGCCCTGCTCTCGGGCACGCTCGACTTTGCCGACGTCGGCACGGCCGACCTGATCATCGAGGCGGTATTCGAGCTGATGGAGGTCAAGCACGAGGTGTTCCGCAAGCTGGACGCCGCCGCGAAGCCGGGTGCCATTCTGGCCTCCAACACCAGCTATCTCGACATCTCCGCGATCGGCAGCGTCACCAGCCGGCCCGATCATGTGCTGGGCCTGCATTTCTTCTCCCCCGCCAATATCATGAAGCTGGTCGAAGTGGTGCGCACGCCGCAAACGGCCCCGGCGGTCCTGGCGGCGGCCATGAACGTGGTGAAGCGGATCGGGAAGCTGGGCGTCACTGTCGGCAACGCCTTCGGATTTGTCGGCAACCGCATGCTGTTCGCCCGCAGCACCCAGGCCGACCAGTTGGTGCTCGAAGGCGCTACACCCTGGGCCATCGACCAGGTGCTGTACGACTTCGGCTTCCCCATGGGACAGTTCCAGATGCGCGATCTGGCCGGAGTGGACGTGGGCTGGAACCCGGCCACGTCGACATCATCGACCGTGCGCGAGATACTGAACGAGATGGGCCGCCACGGTCAGAAGTCCGGCGCCGGCTATTATGATTACGACGCGAACCGCACCCCGACCCCCTCGCCACTGGTGATGCAACTGATTACGGATTTCGCCGCGCGTCAGGGCGTTGCCCAGCGGGTCATCGCGGACGACGAGATTGCCGATCGTATTCTGCTGGCAATGGTGAACGAAGGCGCGCGCATCCTGGACGAGGGTATCGCTCGTACCGCTTCGGACATCGATGTCGTGTGGCTGGCAGGCTATGGCTGGCCGCGCTATCGCGGTGGCCCGATGTTCTGGGCCGATCTGCAGGGCCTGCCCGCGATCCGGGACAAGCTGCTCGCACTTGAGGCAGCGCATGGCGAGGTGTTCAAACCCTCCCCACTGATCGATCGCCTGATTGCGGAGGGCAAGGCCTTCAAGGACTTTGTCGAGACCCCGGCCCTGGCCCGAGCCGACGCGTGACCCCTGCCGGCCCTGCCCGGCGGGCGCAGGCCGCTCCCGGCGGCGGGATCGGCGGTGTACGGATCGAACACTTCACCCCGCCGCGGCCCGGTCCGGGCGAGGCCCTGGTGCGGATGCGGGCGGCCAGCCTCAACTATCGCGACCTGCTGGGGTTGCGCGGATACCTGCCGGACATGGAAAACCGGCCGGTCTATGTGCCCCTGTCGTGCGGGTGCGGCGAGGTGGTGGCGGTCGGCGCGGGGGTTGATCGAGTAACGCCCGGCATGCGGGTATCGCCGATCTTTGCCCTGGGCTGGATCAGCGGCGGCTTCGAGACATTGACCAAGGCGCATCTGGGCGGTCCGGTCGATGGTACAGCGGCGTCGCTGGCCGTGTTTCCGGCGGACAGCCTGGTGGCCATCCCCGACATCCTGGGCGACCTTGAGGCGGCCACCCTGCCCTGCGCCGGCATCACCGCGTGGAGCGCGCTGACGCTTGTCCGTCCGATCCATCCCGGCGACCTGGTGATCCTGCAAGGCACCGGCGGGGTCTCCATCGCTGCGATGCAGTTTGCCAAGGCAGCGGGCGCGCAGGTCGCGATCACCTCGTCGTCCGACGCAAAGCTGGCGCGGGCGCGGGCGCTGGGCGCCGACATCTGCGTGAACTACAGGCGCGACCCCGACTGGGCCGCCGCCATCCGGCGTGAGGCGGGCCGGGGCGGAGACCTGCTGATCGATGTCGTCGGCACCTCCGAACTGGCGCAGGCAACCGCCGTGCTCGATGCGGACGGTGTGATTGCCTCGGTCGGCCTGCTGAGCGGTGTCCCCTCTCGGCAGAGCAAGGCGGAGCGGCCGATCGTTCCCGTCATGACCGGCAACCGCGACACCTTCGAGGCGATGCTGCGCGCAATCGAGGTCAATCGGCTACGGCCGGTGGTAGACCGCGTCTTCCCGCTCGACGATCTGGCACGGGCGTTTGAGGAACTGGAGAGCGGCAGGTTTTTCGGCAAGATCGCGGTCACGATCGACCGAGGTCTGGCACGGCTCAATTGAGTTGACAGACCCGTCAACACCGGCTTTCATGGTCTGGCGCTGTTCTGGACAGGCTGCCACGGCGCAAGCGTCGCCGGCTGCATCTGGCCGGTGGGGCGGTTTGGAGAGGACATGGGCCTTGCCATCGGGCGAGGCGGCAATATCGACGAGCCGAAATCCTATTATGCGAGCGTTGGGAGGCCATCCCCTGCCCGTGACGGGATAGGGGACGGCAAGACTGAAGGACAATGCGATGGGTTGGGTAAACCAGGACAAAACCGCAATCGTGGGTATCGGAGCCACCGATTACTATGTGCGCGGCCAGAGCTATCCCCGGACCGTTTACGAGATGGCGGCAGAAGCCATTCTGAAGGCGTGCGCCGATGCGGGCATATCGATCAAGGATGTCGATGGGATCGCGTATTATTCCGGTGCCGGCATGGGCTATACCGGCAAGTTCGATTCCGCCACGCTGATGGAAATGCTGGGCATGCCCCACATCTCGTTCACGGCGTCGGTCACGTCGGGCGGCGGCGGTTCGGTCGGCGCCATCGGCCTGGCCACGGCGGCCCTGATGAACGAGGATTGCAAATATTGCGTCACCGTGATGGGCCTGCAGCAATTGCCCCAGCAGCGCCTCGGCTCCGTATTCGGCAAGATGGCCCCGGATCCTGAAAACAGCTTCCTGCAGCCCAGCGGCCTGGTCGGACCGGGACACCTGATCGGTGTTCTCGCGCGGCGGCATATGCACCTGTACGGAACCACGCAGGACGCCTTTGGCGAGGTGGCCATCGCCACCCGCAACCACGCCCTGAACCGGCCCAAGGCCATTCGGCGCAAGGAGCTGACGAAGGAAGACTATCTTGCCTCGCCGATGCTGGCCGATCCACTGCGGCGCCTGGACTTCTGCCTGGAAACCGATGGCGCCGTCGCCGTAATCACCACCACCGCCGACCGCGCCCGCGATTGCCGCCAGAAGCCGGCCTATGTCCACGCGGTGGCACACGGCGCCCAGCGCGAATGGGGCCGCGCCTTTACCTGGTTCGGGATGCCGGACCCCTATTTCGCCAGTTCGGGACATGGCTTCACCGCCAACCGCATCTGGGAACAGTCGGGTCTTTCCGCCAAAGACATGGACGTGGCGCTGCTCTACGACCATTTCACGCCCATGGTCCTGCTGCAACTGGAAGACTATGGCTTCTGCGAAAAGGGCGAGGCGAACGATTATGCCTTGGCCGGCAAGCTGCGCTTCGACCCGGCCACCGGGAAGGGCGTGAACGGCGGGACGCCGGTCAACACGCACGGCGGCAATCTCAACGAAGCCTATATCATCGGCATGACCCACGTTACCGAAGCCGTCGAGCAGATCCGCGGCACCACGATCAACCAGGTGCGCGATTGCGAATTTGCCCTGGTCAGCGGCGGCCCGGCCCCGCTTCCCGTTTCCAGCCTGATCCTGAGGAGCGCCTGAGATGACCGACACGATCACGTACGGGGCCGCACATCTGCTTCCCGGTGACCAGATCAGCATCACCACCAACACCGCGACCGAGCCGTTCTGGCAGGCCGCCAAGGAGCACCGGCTGACGGTCTGCCAGTGCGCGCAATGCGGCCATTACCGCATGCCGCCGACGCCGGTCTGCCCGGAATGCTCCAGCTTCGAAACGCAGTGGCCCACGCTGCCCGGCACCGGCGAGGTGTTCAGCTACGCCATCTGCAACCGCAACCCGGCGACCGGCGAGCCCTTTGTCTATGTCCCGGTGGTGGTTGCGCTGGATGGGGCACCCGGCGCCCGCCTGATTGCCAACGTCACCGGCTGCGATGCAGAGGACGTGCACATCGGCATGAAGGTGGCGGTCGAATGGACCCCCATCAATGACGGCTGGGTACTGCCGAACTTCCGCAAGGTCTGATCGCCGGACGTTCGGGAGAATAGCGCATGACATCATGCCAATGCCGGGCACTGGCCGACCGTGCGGCCATTCAGGATGTCATGGCGCGCTATGCCCATGGGGTCGATACGGCCCAGTATGAGCTTGTCGGCGGCTGCTTCGTCGCCGATGGGCAACTTGTGGTCCCGAACGGCCCACCCCTGCGGGGGCCGGACGGGATCGCGACAACGCTCAGGACGGCCGGGCTGAAGCGGCGGGCGTGCGGTGGACAGATATTCCAGCGCCATTCCCTGTCGCTCAGCCGCATCTCGGTCGATGGCGACACGGCAACGGCCGAAACCTATTTTCATGTAATGACCGAACTGGGCCTCGACCATTCGGGGCGCTATGTTGATCAGTTGGTCCGTGCGGGCGAACAATGGCTGTTCCGCGAACGAGAGGTCTTTGTCGAATATATCGTCGCGGCCTCGCGTTTCCTGTCGCCACAACTGGCCGCGGTGGCGGTGGTGGATACCGGAAGGACCTGAAGCGGTTGCCCCGGCCGGTCCGGCCTGCCGCACCGCCTGTTACTGGCGGTGGCTCTGCAACTCGATCAATTGGCCCAACGGCGACGGCCCGGCCAGGATCACGTCCTGGTACAGAAAGCTCTGCGTCACCGCCGGTTCGCTGTCGCCCTTCAGCTTGAACAGGTCGAAATTGAGCAGCCGGCCCTGCAACCGCGGGGCAAGCGCGGCGACCCGGCGGGCCACCTCCTCCACCTCGGCGAAGGAGCGATAGCGCAGGCCGAAATGCGGCAGGCCCATCGGATTGCGCACCGCCTTTTCCTGATATGCGTGCACGCTGTCGCGCAACGCCGCATCGCTCTGCATCAGCTCGTCCAGCCGCTTGGAGATGGCCTGGTGCTCCGGCGTCATTTGCGAGACATAGATGACGTTATTGGCCCCGTTGCGATCGTCCGCATCCGGGTGGACGGCCAGAAACGTCGGGCTGTTCGGTTCGCTGCGGAAGCCGGTGTCGGTCACCTCGCAGCCCAGGGCGCGGGCCACGTCGATTGCCAGCTCGCGTTCGCCGGGGCGATATACGGCCTCGGCATGGTTGAGCATACGGCCCTTGAAGTCGGCGATCTTGTTCACGTTCACTCTCCAACAGATCGGGCGGCGGGTGGACGTCAGGCGGGCCGGACGCTGGCCTCCGCCATTTCGCGAAAGCTCGCCTCACCCTCCGGGTGCCGCCAGTGATATTCGGTGTAGTGGCCCCATTCGGCCCGCGTATCAAGATAGCCGAAGTTGATGATCGTGTCCTCGTCACTGTACAAGGTGAACGGCCTGCCCGCATCGGCGAGTTCGCGCTTTAGCGTGTGCCATTCGCTTTCAGGCCCCACCACCAGCATGGCGATATGGTGAAAATGCATGAGTTGGCGATCGAGGTCGATGCCGTCGAGATAAAAGTCCCTGGAGCCGCCATGGGGCACGATCAGTTCGATCTGCCGGTCGCCGAAATTGGCCAGAGCCACATCGATCGTGAAGCGTGCGGGTTGCCCCCGATAGATCACCTCACGATCGACCGGGAACGACACCCATGCGCCAACTCCGTAGAGGCGGGCAATCTGCGCCTGCGCGGCGGCGAGGTCGCTGGTGACATATCCGAATTGGAAGGCGTGCCGGTGGTGCGGTCCTAGATTCATCGCGGTGCTCCGTAATGCTGACGGTTGGGGTCAGGCGTCGGCGATCGCCTGGCCCTGCGCCATCGCTCGCGCCAGCCCGGCTCGCTGACGCCGTCGAGCAGGCCTTCCTCAACATAGGCCGGGAAGCGGCTGGGGGTCTGTGGCCTTGGCTCCTGGCCCGGATAACCGATCTGTCGCCGCACCTCGGGATCGAGATAATAGGCCGCCGCCAGCAGCGTGGTCATCGCCGTCCACGCTGCCGGGTCGTCGGTCATCAGTTCCGCGAACCGCTCGACCGGATGATCCAGCGCGCGGGTCAGGCCCGGGTGCAGATCGGGCCGCCGGTCGTGAACCTTCCCGATCAGGCCGCGCTCGACGACGAGCGTGCCCGCCCCCGGCAGATCACCGCACGGCGGTATCAGCCGATCCCCGAGTTCGGCAAAGCGTGCGGCCAGTGCCCCTGTCCAGGGTTGCACCGTCGCATCCGGTTCCGGCGCGACAGGAGCGGGCGCGCGCAGCACCGGCACCACCGTCTTTGTCGCACGTGGCGCTGCGATCCCGTCGAAATTGTGCACGAGATACTCGGCGGTGCGCGCGGCGAGCGCCATGATCGTGGAGGTCGGGTTCACCGGGCCGGAGGTGACGAACACGCTGCCGTCGATCACACCCAGATTCGGCACGTCATGGCAGAAGCCCCAACGGTTCACGACCGAGGAGGCAGGGTCATTCCCCATGCGGGCGGTCCCCATCAGATGGGCATTCATCCCGCCCGGGTTATAGACATCGACCGACCATGCCCCCGCGGCCCGGAACACATCGGCGGCCCGTTCCGTGTTCCAGGTCAGGTTGGCCAGGCTGTCCTCGCTGGTGCGGTAGGTGATGCGCGGCGCGGGGATGCCCGCTGAATCAACGATGTCGCTCGACAGGGTGACGCGGTTGCCCGGCTCCGGCATATCCTCTGCAATCACCGACCACGCCAGCGTATGCCCGAAACCGCGGCCGAACCGGTCATGGAATGTGCCGGGATCGTTTCGTGCCAATTGCTTGAGCGCCTCCTGCAACGGGCCGCTGCCCGCCGGATGAAGCGACCATTTGCATCCGCCGTAGAAACCGCGCCGAGCATCATGCAGGCCGAATTCAAGGCATTGTACGGTTGAGCCATACTGGCCCTGCCAACTGTCGAGCTGCTCCTCGAATGTACCGCTGACCAGCGCGACCGGGTGCAGCATCAGGTTGCGGCCGACCAGATCGGAGCTGTTGGCCAAGCCATTGGGAAAGCGTTCGGTGGCAGAGTTCAGCAACAGGCGCGGTGTGCCGATGCCGTTGGCCGCCACCAGCACGGTGCGGGCCGGCTGGAAATGGTCCTGCCCATCCTCGTCAATCCAGAGTGCGCCGCTGGCGAGACCCGCATCGTCATGGGTGATGCAGCGCACCCGCGCGCCGGTGACGAGCGTGCCGCCCTCTGCCACAAAACCGCGCCAGTGCGTGGCATCGACGCTGGCCTTGGCACCCTCGCCGCAGCCCGTTGCGCACGTCCCCCGCTGGATGCAGGCATGACGCCCGCCATAGCTGACGGAATTGATCGCCACCGCATCGGGCCACCAGTGCCATCCGCGTGCGCTGATCGCGCGGGCCACGCGCATCGCCCCCGGACCGAAATCGACCGGCGGGCTGGGATAGTCGATCCCCTCCGGATAGGCCGGATTGCCCCCCAGGCCCGACACGCCCATTTCTCGGTCGGTGGCGTCATACCACGGCCGCAGTTCGTCGTAATCGAGCGGCCAATCCGCGGCAACGCCATACAGGGAACGCTCGCGGAAGTTCTCCGGCAGCAGCCGGGGCCAGATCGCATTGTACAGGATCGTGCCGCCACCGACGCCGTTGAAGTTCAGGATCTGCATATCCGATCCGGCATCGTCGATCGGATAATCATGCTGGCCGCGGCGGACGTTTACCAGCGCCGACCATTCCTTTCCGGCGGCCAGCTCCCAATCCCATTCACCGCCGCGAAACTCCGACCGGTCGAACCAGCGCCCCTGCTCCAGGGCGACCACATGCAAGCCACCCGCCTGGAGGCGCCGGGCCGCAGCGCCGCCCCCCGCGCCGGCGCCGATCACCAGTACATCGGCCACCACAGGCGTCTCGCCCGTGTCAGTCATAGAAGGCGCGGACCCGCGTGATCTTGCCGTCGTCGTTAAACCACACGTTGTCGATGATCGGCTCGGTGACGATCCGCCCGTTGGGTCCGTCCAGTTCGGCCCGCATGAAAACGATCGCCTCGTTGCCCCGTGCAATGATCGGCCGCGTCAGCTCCACCTTCAGGTTGGGTGGAAAACGCTCCCAGAAGTTCGCGATCTGCTCCAGCCCGACATTGGTGTTGGTGCCGCCCACGGGATCCTCGTGAATAATCGCCGGATCGAACAAGGCCAGCCAGGCCGGCTTGTCGCGTGCGGATTGGCTGCGACAATATTCCTCCATGACGGCTTGTATGTGCTCCTTGGTCACCATGGGCTGCTCTGCTCCTTGTCTGTCCGCAATTTCAGTGTGTGTTCGCCGACGGGCCGATGCCGGGCACGACGGCGCCGACCCGCGCCCCCGGCGTGAAGCCGGCCGGCAACGACACCCAACCGTCGACCAGGCCGATGTTGTCGTACTTGTACGCCCGATCCGCATCGATGCGAAAATCCGGCATCCGCCGCAGGATGGTGGAAATGATGATCTCGAACTCCAACTGGGCATAATGCGCGCCTAGGCAGCGGTGCAGGCCGGAACCGAATGCAACATGCCGGTTCGAGCGGCGGCCCAGCCGGAAATGATCCGGTTCGGGAAACTCTCGCGCGTCGCGATTGGCGGCGGCATAGCAGAGCATCACCCGGTCGCCCTTGCGGATCTTGCGACCGCCCAGTTCGGTATCGCGCATCGCGGTGCGCGTCAGCCCGGAGGTCGGGGCCGACAGCCGCAGGAACTCCTCAAAGGCCGCGCTGATGCTGTCCGGGCGGTCGATCAGCGACTGACGCAAGGCCGCATCCTGCGAGATCATCATCAGGCTGGTGCCGACCACGGAGGCCGTGGTGTCAAATCCGGCCCCCAGCACCAGCATCGCCAACTCGGTAATCTTGGCATCCGACAGGTCTGCACCGGCATCGCGGGCGGCGCGCAAAGTGGCGATGACCGTCTGCCGCCCGTCGGGTTCGGATGACGACACCGGCATTCCCACCACGGCGGCGATCCGCGCGGCCTCCTGCGCGATTATCGCAGCGGCTGGCGCCCATTCCGGGTCGTCGGCGGCAAGATGCGAGGTTGTGTTCATCGCGTGCGCCAAGGCCTTTGGATCGGCAGGCTCGACGCCGACCAGCTCAAGACTGAACACGGTGGATACCGTTTCCGCGATGTCCGGCGTGAAATCGACCCGCCCCGTCTCGATCACCTGGTCGATGGCGGCATCGACGATCGTCTGGATGCGATCTCGCCACAGGCTCACCGGACCGGGCAGAAACAGAGGGTTCAGGGCGCGACGTGGCGCATTCCACGCGGGCGGGTCTTCTTCCAGCAGGGAAACCTGTCTGGGCCGGGGCGGAAGGAACAGACCATTCGCCTTCACCGGGCATCCGCCTTCAGCCGCGGCGCCGTCCCCCTCGACCGGCCCGTAGGAGGAGAAGGTTTCCCAGTCCTTCGCCGCTTCCACCAGCTCCTGACGACCGATGACGATCCAGAACCCGCCATAATTGGGCGACCAGGCAACCGGGCCGTGACGCGCCCGGATATCCTCGTACCAGCGAAACCGGTCGCGGGCATAATCGGGCGAGTTATGGTCGAAGTACATCACGGCCGGCTTCGCATCGGCGCGATCGGTTTGAGTCTCCACGCGGCAATCCTCCCTGGCAGGCCCGGCGCTACCGCGCGCCGGCTCCGGCGGAATGGGTTGAGGCCCGGCCGGCATCTTCACCGCCCGTGGCCAACTGGTCGAGCTGATCCTTATGTGCCACCCCGCCCTTGAAGATGGCCAGCAGGCGGCCGGGGTCGGCCAGCAGATCGAGGTCGGTCAGCGGGTCTCCGTCCACCACCAGGAAATCCGCGAGCATCCCGGCCCGGACCCGGCCGCACTCATTTTCAAGCCCCATTGCCGCCGCGCCATGCACAGTAGCCCAGCGGATCACGTCGAGCGCGGGGATGCCGGCCTCCTCGACATACAGGCGGAACTCGCGGCCATAGGAGCCGTGATCCAGGCCGGTGGCGCCATAGTCGTCGCCCAGCAGCAGCCCCACGCCCGCGGCATTGGCCTTGCCCAGAACCGCCAGCATCGCGTCGTAATCCGCCCGCATCGCCTCAGCATAATCCGTGCCGGGAGCCATCTGGATGATCGTCTTCGCAAAGTGCAGGCTGGGCGTCAGGAAGGTGCCGTGGCGGACGCTGGCCTCGATGCAGGCATCGTCGAAACCGTCGCCATGATCCACGATGTGCAGGCCCAACTCGATGGCGCAGAGAATCGCATCACGGTTGGCCAGATGCGCCCGTACCTTGCCGCCGCGCTCCCTTGCGGTGCGGATGGCCATGTCCAGCTCCTCGGGCGTGATCTCGGTCTGCTGGCCGGAGATCGGCACGCCGTGCCCGCCCGTGGCGAAGATTTTTATGATCTCCGCCCCATCCTTCATTTCCTGCCGCACCGCGCGCCGGAACCCCTCCGGCCCGTCGCAGCAGACCATCGCCCCCGACGCGCCGATCTGCAGGTAGGACGGATAGGACAAATCGTTGAAGTGACCGGTGGTGCTGACATCTCGGCCGCAGGTCATGATCCGCGGCCCCACGGCATTGCCCTCCGCCACCGCGGCTTTCAGCGCCGGATCAATGCCATTGGGCGCACCGGCACTGATCACCCCGGTAAAACCGCAGTCCAGCGTCGTGCGAAAATTCTTCACCGCGCGGATTGCCTGCAACGCAGGCGGCGCCTCCAGGCCGAAGGGACGCAGCGAGGCCCCTATGTTGAAATAGCTCGCGTGATAGTGCCCCAGGACCATGCCCGGCATCACGGTCCGCCCGCCCAGATCGATCACCCGGTCGCCGGGGCGGGGCGTGATCGGCGGCCCGGCTGCGTCAGCCACCTCGGCAAAGCGATCGCCTTCGACGATCACCGTGGCTTGGCGCGGGCCGCTCTCGCCATCGAGCAGCGCGCCATTGGCCAGAATCAGGCGTGCCATCCCTGCTCCCTTTCATGCGCCTCTCAGGCGGACGCATCCCATGATCACGAGACTAGGATAATGCTGGACATGGTGTCAAGTAATGTGGACAGTGCTGCCCACAGCCGCACGGGACCATATTGCACGGGAGATGCGCATTGGCGGAGGAATACGGCGGACCGCCCCGACAGGACACCATCTGCGCGGCACTGGACCGGGCCGTGGCCGCCGCGCCAGACCGGGTGTTTGCCGACTTCTGCGGCGAGACCTACACCTACGCAGAGGTAGACCGGCTGGCCGATGCCCTGACGCGCGGCCTGGTCGCGGTCGGCGTGAAACCGGGCGACACCGTGGCCACGGTGCTGGACAACAATGTCGATGCGATCGTGGTCTGGTTTGCAATCAACAGGGCCGGTGCGATCAGCGCGCCCGTGAACACCGCGTTTCGCGGCCAGTTCCTGAGTGCGCAGATCGACGATTGCCAGTGTGCGGTGGTGATCGCCGAAGCCGAATATGCCGGGCGGATCGCGGCGGTGATCGACGATCTGCCGCAGGTGCGATGCCTGTTCGTCCGCGGCGGGCCGCCGCCGGAGCTTCCTGCCCGCGTCCACGGCGGCGGACTGGACGAACTGCGCCGGCCCGAGGCCGATCCGGTCGATGTGGCGGTGACGCCGGAGCAGATCGCGATGCTGGTCTACACCTCCGGCACCACTGGCCGCTCGAAAGGGTGCATGATTTCGCACAACTGTGCCTGCTCGCTTGGCTGGAACGGGGTTGAGGTCCACGCCATCGACAGCACCGACGTGATCTGGACACCGCTGCCGCTGTTTCATCTGAACGCGATCGGCGCCTGCGTGCTGGCCGCGCTGATGGCCATGGGGCGGATCGCCATCTTTCCGCGCTTTTCGGTGTCGCAATTCTGGCCCGATGTCGAACGTTCGGGGGCGACAACGGTCGCGCTGCTCGGCTCGATGGCCTCGCTGATCGCCGAAGCGCCGGAAACCGATGCGCAGCGACGCTGCCACGGCCAGTTACGGCGCATCTCCGCCGCGCCATTCCCGGAGGCGGTCGCGGCCAAGTGGCGCGAGCGGTTCGGCGCCCCGGCTTATGGTGCGGCCGGCTATGGCATGACCGAAGCCCCCACTCTGGTCGGCCTGCCGACAGGCGAACGGACAGCGCCACCGGGTAGCTCCGGCCGCGCCGGCGCTAATTTCGAGGTGCGAATCTTCGATGACAACGATCAGGAAGTACCCCCAGGCACGGCTGGGGAAGTCGTTTGCCGCCCACGCTATCCAAATGTCCTGTTCAGCGGTTATTGGAACCAACCGGAAGCCACGGTAAAAGCATGGCGCAATTTATGGTTCCATACAGGAGACCTGGGCAAAATCGACAAGGACGGCTGGTTTTATTTCGTTGATCGCAAGAAGGACTATATCCGGCGGCGGGGCGAGAATATTTCCACGCATGAGATGGAAAGCGTGTTCCGCCAACACCCGGCGATCCAGGATGTCGCCGTCCATGCGGTATTATCTCCCCATGGCGAGGACGAGGTCAAGGTCACGGCCGAAATCCTGCCCGGAACCGCGTTGAGCGAGGCCGAGCTGTGCCGCTGGTCGATCGAGCGCGTACCCTATTTCGCCGTGCCGCTGTATATCGAGTTCCGTGCGACCTTGCCGCGCGGGGCCACAGGCAAGGTGTTGAAAGACCAGTTACGGGCCGAAGGCAAGACGGCGGCCACCTGGGACCGGGAAGCCGCGGGACTGACCTTCACGCGCCGCTGATCCGGCGATGGCGCCCGATCCAGCGACGGAGCAGCACGCATGATTGATGTCTATTTCGCACCGACGCCCAATTGCTGGAAGGTCACGATCATGCTGGAGGAGTGCGCCCTCCCCTATCGCATCGTGCCGGTCAACCTTGCCCAAGGGGACAATTACGCACCGGCCTTCCTGAGGATCGCGCCCAACAACCGGGTGCCGGCGATCGTCGATCACGCTCCCGGCAACGGGGCCGCACCGCTGGCCCTGTTCGAAAGCGGCGCGATCCTGATCCATCTTGCCGAAAAGACGGGGCGCTTCATCCCGCAGGACCAGGCCGGTCGCATGGCCACTCTGCAATGGTTGATGTGGCAGATGGCGGGGCTGGGTCCGATGCTGGGTCAGCACGGGCATTTCCTGTTCTACTCCGCCGAGCAGGTTCCCTATGCGCTGGAGCGTTACCGGCGCGAGGCCCAACGCCTGTACGCGGTACTCGACGCCCAGCTTGCCCGCACTGGCGCCTGGGTCGCCGGACCTGACTATTCGATCGCCGACATGGCGTGCTTCCCGTGGGTGATGACCCACAAGGCGCAACGCTTCACCCTGGACGACTGGCCCCATGTGCAGGCCTGGTTCGCCCGCCTGCGGGCGCGCGAGGCGCTGCAACGCGGCCTGCGCGCCGGGGCGGATCTGTTCGACCCTGCCGCGCCGATCGACCCCGCCGTGCGCAATCGGCTGTTCGGCCTCGGCAGTCCGGAGGATTGCGGAGAGAGCAGTGACGAGAATCGGGCGTAGACCATGATCGTCTCAGACTGAATGAGCTTGAGACGTGAATCATGGTCTCGCTTTAAACTGGACCCTGATCAGGCCTGAGATCACGACAGGCCGGAACCGGCGGACGCACCCCGGCCTCATGCCGCGGAGATGCCGCCGTTGACACTGACAACCTGGCCCGTGATGTGCGAGGCCATCGGGCTGGCGAGGAACACCGCCATCGGCGCCACATTCTCGGCCGAGGCCACGCCCAGCCGGGCACGCCGTTCCGCCTTTTCGAACAGTTTGCGCGAAAACGCATCCGCCATCACCCGATCATAGGTCCGCGTGCCGCGGGTGATCGAGGGGGTTACGGCATTCACCCGGATGTTGTGGCGCGCCAGCTCGAGCGCGACCGTGCGCACGAACATGACATTGGCCGCGAGGCAGCCGCCGCTTATGCTCTCGCCCGGCGTCGCGATCTTCGCCGCATCCGAGGCGTAGGACACAATGGCGCCGCCGCCCCGCGCCATCATTTGCGGAACCGCCCGTGAACAGCAGTCCACCAGACTGAGGAACAGCCCCTGGACCATCGCTTCCCAGTCCTGCCGGCTGGTCTGCGTGAACGGCTTGAGCCCGGTCCCATCGGCCATGCAGGTATGAACGAAGATGTCGAGCCCGCCCAGCGCCGCGGTGCGCTCGAACAGCCGATCAACCCCTTCGGCGGTGGTGTAGCTGGCCGCCACAAACTCGAACCGGCCGTCCGGGACTGCCGCCTGCAGCTCGCGCAACGCCGCAGCGCCGGTCTCGGCCGAGCGACCGTTGATCAGCACCAGCTCAGCCCCGGCGCGGGCCAGTTGCTCGGCGGTTCGCGCGCCCATGCCGCATGTCGATCCGGTTACCAAGGCGATCTTGCCCTTCAGCAGGTCGGGTGAGAACATGCGGTCGCTTTCCTTGTCATTGGCCATGAAATCATCAGATCGCGCGAAGGCGGCGACGCACCGCTCGCTCGAGCAGCGGAACCGAGTCCGCACCGAAATAGAGCTGTCCGCCAAAGCAGAATGTCGGGACGCCGAATCCGCCCCGCTCCATCAGGTCGCGGGTGTCGGCATCAAGCTGTCGGGCCGGGCCGGGCGCGTCCAGCTCCTGTGCCAGCAGCGGTGCCGGCAGGCCCAGGTCGGTCCACAGTTCCGTCAGCACCAGGGGGCTGTCCAGATCGCGGCCATCCTGCCACAGCGCCGCAAAGGCGGCGCCAGCGAACTCTGCCAGGCGGCCGTGATAGCCGGCGGCGGCGCAGGCCCGCATGCAGCGATGCGAAGCCGTCGGCTGAGGCACGGGATCGGCCAGAGCCAGTCCCAGGAAATGTGCCCATTCCCCGATATCGGCCGCGAAATAGCGGCTGCGCACCGTCGCCTCCGGTTCCAGGGCAGCCCGGTTCACGGTGTGCAGAACCACGTCCATCGTTACCGGGCGGAGCCGCAGCGGCAGGCCGTGGCGGGCTACCGCGCGATCGTAATAGGCCAAGGCAAACCAGGCCCAGACACAGGAGCAGTCGAAGAAGAACTCGATGTCGTCCATTGGCCTCCCCGACATCCGGAGCACCCGGATGATGGCGCAGCTTCAGGACAGTTGTCACACTGTCAACCTTTTTCTTCGGCACGCCCCCATTCCGGCCGCCGCACGGTCATTCGTCCGGTCTTGCCGCGCCCGGCCTAGTCCGCCATGAAGCGCAGGAACTCATCCGCCAGTATTTCCAACGGCATATCCCCTTCATCAGGGGCGCTGAGCGCGAGATACTGGCAGAGTTGCTCCACCTGAAAGATCAGCAGCAATAGCCGGATGCGCCGTTCATCGCACATCCGCCCATCTGCCTTGACCAGCCGCATTGCCGGAATCTGGCTGGCCAGTATCAACACAGCCTCGCCGCGCAACTGTGTCCCGCGGAACCACTCCATGCCGTTCTCACGCCCGGACAGCAGCGCCACGGCGTGATGCGCCGATGCCAGGCTTTTGAGGAAAGCCTTGAACCAACCCACCAGCCCCGCACGCGTTGCCGCGGTCTGCGCGTCAAGATTGCGGAACTGGCGGCGATACCATTCGCTGACATCGTCCTGCAGCACGTCGAGCAAGTGATCCTTGCTGGTGAAATGCAGATAGAAAGCGGTCCGGCTGACCCCCGCCATGGCGGAGATTTCCTCCGTGCTCGCCGCGCGGAACCGCCCCTCGCGGATCAACTGGCGCGCGGCCTTCAGCAACTCCGCGCGCGTCGCCAGGCGGCGCTGGGTATGCTTGTTGTCAGCACTTGGCGGGTTCGTCGATCCATGCACAGGGGGCGGGGAGGGAGCATCCATTATCCGGGCATGTCCGCCAATGGGGGAACAGCCGGGTGGGTGCCGGTCCCACCGCTCACCCCCCCGCACAGACGCAACCCCTCACGCAAGCGCGCCTCGACCAGCGGGAGGCGGTCATTGCCCCAAAACATATGCACGTCGTCTACGAAGATGGTCGGCACGCCGAATCCGCCGCGTGCGGCCAGTTCGGCAGTGTTGCGCTTCAACTGGTCCTTGACGTGCGGCGCCGCAATCGCCTGCAGCAGCCACTCCGGGTCTATGCCGAGGTCCGCCGCAACATCGGCGAGCACCTGGTCCTCGCCCAGATTGCGCCCGTCCCGCCACAGTGCCTGGCCGGCGCCGGCGGCGAAAGCGAACATCCGCTCCTGCGGTTGCAGCGCGATGCACGCCCGCATGCATTTGACGGTGTTGACCGGATGGCCGCAGCGTGGCGGGTGGTTGATCTCGACGCCCGCATGGTCCGCCCACCGGTCGATGCTGCGCAGGTCGCCGACCGATTTGAGCGGCGCCGCATTGATCCGTCGGTTAAGGTAGACGCCGGGATTGGCGGCAGCAAACACGAAGCCGACGACGACCGGCCGCCATTCGACCGCTATCCCCAATCGCGAGGCGAGGGTGTGCAGGTTGAGCAGACCCAGGTAGCCGAACGGGCTGCCACAATCGAAGAAGCATTCCACCTTGGGCATCGTCCGCCTCTGCGCACATCCGCCGGACCTGCTGACCCGTTCCGGCAAGACCCACGACTAGGACCGCACAAGGCGGGGTGTCAATTGTTCGGCTACCGACAGCAGCAGGACCACCTCCAGAAACCCTGATACCACAGGAAATAGATTGACGCACCGTCAACCATTGCGGACAGTCGGGGCAGACGTGTGGTGCGGGGAGGTAAGCCATATGAAGCTCTATGATGCAATGGGGCCGCATCCACGGGTGGTCCGCATGGTCTGCGCGGAAAAGGGCCTCACCCTTCCTGCTGCGGTGGTGTCGCTCGGCGCCGGGGATGCGATCCGGGCGCCGCACCTGGTGCGCAATCCCCTCGGCCAGGTGCCGGTCCTGACGCTCGATACCGGCCAACACCTGTCCGAAACCCTCGCGATCTGCGAATATCTGGAGGAGCGCGCGCCGACGCCGCCACTGCTCGGCACCACTGCGCCGGATCGCGCCGAGGCGCGCATGTGGGTACAGCGCGTGCAACTCAATATCTCCCAGCCGCTGTACGTCGGCTGGCGCCAGGGTTTGATGACGGTGCCGCTCTATCGCAGCCGTGGGCCGGTCGCGATGCCGCCCGGCTCAGGCGCGATCCTGTCGCACATCGCGCGCGCCCACCTTGACTGGCTGGAGCAGGAAATGGGCGATCGCGACTTCCTGTGCGGCGACCGCTTCACGCTCGGCGACATACTGCTCTATTGTTTCCTGGCCTTTGCCGAGGAGGTCGGCCAGTTGCCCGACCCCGCCCGGCGGAACCTGCGTGCCTGGTTTGATCGGATTGCGGCGCGGCCCGCCGCCATCGCCTCGGCCACGGTCGATCCCGACCCGCAGGCGATCAGCAGCGCGGTCTGACCGCCGCGATCGAACGCATGGCAATCAGGGAACGCGCCCCTCCACCGGGAAGGCAGGATCGGTATAGCCGGGGGTCGATGCATGGCCCGGCGCGACCAGAGCGTCGATAAACGCCTCATCCTCGGCATCCAGCGAGGCATCGAGGGCGGCTACATAGCTTTCCCACTGTGCCATCGTGCGGGGTCCAGCCACCGCCGCGCTCACCAGCCTGTTGCGCAGCACCCAGGCAACCGCGAAGGCGATGGTGGACAGGCCGCGTGCCGCGGCACGGGCGCTGATCGCCTGGGCCACAGTCATCGATTCGACGCGCCATTCGGTCTGGGCGAGCCGGGCATCGCCGCGACCGGCCCGCGAATCCTGCTCTGGCTCGACATTCGGCTGATACTTGCCGGTCAGCACCCCACGCGCCAGCGGGCTGTAGGTGACGTTCCCCAACCCGAAATGGGCCGCCGACGGCAATTGCTCAACCTCGGCGGTGCGCGCCACAATGTTATAGAGCGGCTGACTGGCGACCGGCGGGTCCACACCCAGATCCGCCGCCGCCCCGGCCGCCGCGGCGATCCGCCAGCCCTGGAAGTTGGACACCCCCCAATAGCGGATCTTGCCCTGCCGGATCAGATCGCCAAGCGCGCGTATGCCTTCTTCCAGTTGCACCCCCGGCAGGGCGCGGTGGAAATAGACCAGATCAATGTAGTCCGTGCCCAGCCGCCGCAGGCTGGCCTCAACCGCCTGGACGATATGCTTGCGCGACTGGCCGTAGTCATTCGGCCCCGGTGCCGGCCGCCCGGGAAAGCCGAACTTGGTGGCCAGCACGAAGGCGTCCCTCCGGGTCGCGACGGCCCGCCCGACCACCTCTTCGGATCGCCCGCCATTATAGACGTTGGCCGTGTCGATGAAGTTGATCCCCCGCTCGAATGCCCGGTCGATGATTGCGCGCGACACATCCTCGTCGGCATCCCCGCCGAACATCATGGCGCCCAGGCACAGGGGCGAGACGTTGAGGGCGCTGCGGCCCAGGGGTCGATACTGCATCAGCATGTGCTCCCGCTCGTTGGGAATGGCGTGGCGCGTGCCCGGACCACCGGCCCGGCAGCACGCGGGTGGACATGGGTCAGCGGATGATCTGCCTGCGCCGCAGGTCGTCGATATCCGCCACCGACAGGCCCAGTTCGGCTAACACCGCATCGCTATGCGCGCCATAAGCGGGCGCCGCCTTCAACGCGCCGATCGGACGCTCATCGAACTGTGCCGGGGAAGCGCCGCCCATATAGCCGCGTCCATCATCGGCTTCGATCCTGGTGACGAAGCCGTTGACCAGCGCCTGGTCGTCCTCGATGACCTCGGCCGGCGACTGGCACGGCGCCCAGACGCCCTGCAGCGACGCGAGCTTCTCTTTCCAGTAGGCGAAGTCATGCGCCGCGAAAACCTGGTCCAGCTCGGCGATCAGCGCCCGGCGATTGGCATAGCGCGACGCCGCGTCCTTGAAACGATCATCCTCAAGCCAATCGGTCCGATCGAGGTGGCGCGCCAAATCCGGCCACCACTGATCCATCAGCAGGCAGAGCGAGATCCAGCGGCCGTCGCTGGTCTTGTAGACGTTCATGATCGCATTGAAGCCGTCTTCACGCTTCGGTTGCGGACCGCGTTCCAGCCCCATGCCGGCAGCAACCACAGACTGCGACATCAGATAGATGCCGAACAGATAGAGGGCATTGTCGACGATCGCGCCCTTACCCGTCCGCTCACGCCGGAACAGCGCCGCGGCAACAGCACCGGCCAGCGTCGCACCCCCACCAAGGTCGCCCACCGAACCCGGCTGCATCGGCGGCTCGCCGTCGGGCAGTGTCTGCAGATAGGCCGAGCCGGAGCGGCACCACGACGAGGGAAAGTCAAACCCGCCATCGTTCGCCATCCGCCCCTGCAGGCCATAGCCGGTGCCGCGCGCGTAAATGATCCGGGGATTGATCGCCGTCACCTCGGCAGCCTCGATCCCCAGCTTGGCGCGCGCGTCGGCACGCAGGTTGGTGATGAAGACATCGGCGCTCGCAATCAACCGGCGCAGCACGGCGCGCCCTTCCTCCTGCGTCAGGTCCAGCGCCAGTGACCGCTTGCCACGGTTGCCCGCCTCGAAGAACATGTTGAACCCGTCGCGCCCGGAATTGGGGATCGCCAGGTTGCGCCCCGGATCGCCACCGCCGGTGGTCCGCTCGATCTTGATCACGTCGGCGCCCCAGTCGCCCAGAATCATGGAGGCCGCGGGCACAAAGGTGTGCTCGGCCACTTCCAGGACCTTGATGCCTGCCATCACGTCGTACATGTCACTCTCCTGGCTCTAAACTGCTCTGTTGCGGGCGGGTCCGCTCAATTCCCGGTTCGGTACCGGGCCAGCAACTCGTGCTTGCGCACCTTGCCGCTGGGCAGGCGCGGGATCGCATCAACAAAATCGACTGAACGCGGGCACTTGAAATGGGCCAGTCGCTCGCGGCAATAGGCAATCAGTTCGGTCGCCAGCGCCGGGGTTGGTGCCTGGCCCTCCGCAACCGCAATCACCGCCTTCACCTCTTCGCCGAACTCGTCGTTCGGCACGCCGATAACGGCCAGATCGGTGACCGCCGGATGCATGGTCAGCACGTTTTCCACCTCCTGCGGGTAGATATTTACCCCGCCGGAAATGATCATGTTGCTCTTTCGATCAACCAGAAACAAATAGTCGTCCTGGTCGAGATAGCCCATGTCACCAGCCGTGCACCACATATCTTCGAATAGCGTCTCCCGGGTCTTTTCAGGCTCGTTATAATATTCGAAAGGCATATCCAGCCGGAAATAGATCAGGCCGGTGGCGCCCTTCGGCAGATCGCGGCGTTCATCGTCGAGGATGCGCAGCGGCGCGCCCACCGACCGGCCGACCGTTCCCGGCCGTTCCAGCCATTGCGCGGTGGAGACGGTGACGAACCCGCCCTCGCTGGTGCCGTAGAACTCCTCGATGATCGGCCCGAGCCAGTCGATCATCTGCCGCTTCACCTCCGGCGGGCAGGGCGCGGCCGCATGGATCACGGCCTTCAGGCTGGACAGGTCATAGCGTTTGCGCACCGCTTCAGGCAGCTTGAGCATCCGTACGAAATGGGTCGGCACGAACAGGGCATGAGTGACCCGGTGACGCTCGATCGCCGCGAGCACGGCTTCCGCATCGAACGAGGGCATGATCACGCTGGTGCCGCCGAGCACCTGAGCCCCCATGGTCCAGGCCAGCGGCGCCGCGTGGTAGAGCGGGCCGGGGGACAGGAACACCGACTCCGGCCCCATCGCATAGGCATCGCGCATCAACGCCTCGCCCGGGCCAACGGTGCCCGCCGCCTGACGGCCCAGCCCCCGCATGATCCCCTTCGGCGCGCCGGTGGTGCCCGATGAGTAGAACATGGCCGAGCCTTCGCGGTCGATGACGGCAGGGGCCGCCGGGACCGCCGACAGGGCCTGGAACGCCCCGAACGGCGCACCCAGCGACAGTTGCAGGTCGGCCGCGGTCTCGGCCGTCGCGTCCTTGGCAAGATCGCCCACCTGTGGGCTCGATATCACGGCGCGGGCTTCGCTATTGCGGAGGATATAGGCCGTCTCGCGCGGTTGCAGGTGCCAGTTGATCGGCACGTACCGCAGCCCCGAACGCCGCGCCGCCCATGCGGCAACGAAATAGTCGAGGCCGTTTTCAAGCAGGATTGCTACCCGGTCCCCTTCGTCCAGCCGATGGCGCAGACGCCGCGCGAGGTCGGCGGACCGCTCCGCCAGTTCGCCGTAAGGGAGCTGCGCCCCGGTGGTACCAAGGATGGCTGCAACCTTGGTCGGCGTCCGCTGTGCGGTCGAGAAAACGCCTTCAGACGCCATGCACGCACCTCCTCTCCCCCGGACCTGCGCCGGTCGGTCCGGCCGTCTTGCCCCCGGCGCCCCGCCAACGTCCGGGCCGGAGATCGGCCCGCAAGCTGGTGTTATACCCGTTCCACCGCGAGCGCGACACCCATGCCGACCCCGACACACAGGGTGGCCAGGCCGCGCTTGCCCCCGGTTGCCTCCAACTGGTGGACCAGGGTCAACGCCAGCCGCGCGCCCGACATGCCCAGCGGATGGCCCAGCGCGATTGCGCCGCCGTTGGGATTGGCATGCGGCGCATCGTCCGGCAGGCCCAGCCCGCGCAGGACCGCCAGCGACTGACTGGCGAACGCCTCGTTGAGTTCGATCGCATCAAAGTCGCCGATGCTCAGGCCCAATCGCGCCATCAGCTTGGTGCAGGCCGGGATCGGGCCGACACCCATCACGCGCGGCTCGACCCCGGCCGCAGCCATGCCCAATATCCGGGCGCGGGGCGTGAGGCCATGGCGCCGCGCCGCCGCCTCGCTGGCGACGATCAGCGCCGCCGCGCCGTCGTTGATGCCGGAGGAGTTGCCCGCAGTCACAGTGCCGTCGGGAAACAGCGGGCGCAGCTTGGCCAGCGCCTCCAGGCTGGTGTCCGCACGCGGATGCTCGTCAGTGGCAACCTCTACTGTCTCGCCGCGCTTGCGCCCGGGCACGGTCACCGGAGTGATTTCCGCAGCCATGAAGCCGGATTGCTGCGCCTGCGCACAACGCTGCTGGCTGCGCAACGCAAAGGCATCCTGACTGGCCCGGTCGATGGCATAGTCGGTTGCGACATTCTCGCCGGTGCGCGGCATCGTCTCGGTCCCGTAGAGCGCATCGAGCGCCGGGTTGACGAACCGCCACCCCATGGTCGTGTCCTCCAGCTTCTGCTCCCGGCCGAAGGCGCTGGCGCTCTTGCCCATCACGAACGGGGCGCGGGTCATGCTTTCCACGCCGCCCGCGATGGCCAGTTCCATCTCGTCGCTGCGGATCGCGCGCGCCGCCGCGCCAACCGCCTCCAGCCCCGACGCACACAGCCGGTTGAGTGTGACTCCGGGCACCTGGCACGGCGCCCCGGCCAGCAGCAGGCTCATGCGCGCGACGTTGCGATTGTCCTCTCCCGACTGATTGGCGCAGCCGTAGAATACTTCCTCGATCGCCGCCGGATCGAGCCCCGGATTGCGCGCCAGCAATGCCCTGATCGGCACGGCGCCCAAGTCGTCGGCACGGATACCGCTGAGAATCCCGCCATACCGCCCGATCGGCGTGCGAGTGGCGTCACAGATGAAAGCGTCAGTCATGGTTGGTTTGGCCCGCTGGAGACAGGGAACGGAGCACGGAGGCTATTTGGGAATCTGGTTAAAGGGCACGCCCTTGTCGGGCCGGTGATCCTGCGGCAGGCCCAGGATTCGTTCGGCGATGGTGTTCAGCAGCATCTCGTCCGATCCGCCGGCCTGGCGGGCGGTCGGCACCGACAGCCAACTGCGCACCCAGTCCGAATGCCGCGAAGCGTCCGGCTGGGCGACGACCCCGAGCGGGCCGCGCAGATCGATCACATATTCGGACAGGCGCTGGCGGGCACGGGCGGCAACCAGCTTGTTGATGGCGCCTTCAGGACCCGGCTCCGCCCCCAGCCCCAGCATCAACTGCCCGCGCGCCTGGATCGCGCGCAGACCGTTCTGAAGGGCGTAATTGCGGGCGATGCGTTCGCGCACCCGCCCGTCATCCAGTACGGAAGCCCCGTTGACAGCCGCTTCGGCAGCCTCCCGCACGAACAGGTCGAGCGCCGGACCAAAGCCGGCAGGATCGGAGGCGTGATGCCGTTCGATCACCAGCGTTTCCAGTGCCACCTTGAAGCCGCCGCCGACAGGGCCCAGCCGTTGCGAATCCGGTACCAACACGTTGTCGAAAAACACTTCGTTGACGTGATCGGAACCGTCCGACAGCTTGATCGGCCGGACCGTGATCCCCGGCGCGCGCATATCAATCCAGAAATAGGTCAGGCCCTGGTGCTTCTGCAGGGTGGGATCGTGGCGCGCGACCATGATGCCATAGTCGGAATGCTGGGCATACGTGGTCCACAGCTTTTGCCCGTCGAGCCGCCAGTCGCCGGTAGCCTCATCCCGGGTGGCGCGCATGCGCAGCCCCGCCAGGTCAGAACCGCCGGACGGCTCGGAGAATAGCTGGCACCATATCTCCTCGCCGCGCAGCGCCGCCTTCGCGCGCTCGAGTACCCAGTCTCCGGTGAGATAGCGCAGCACGATCGGGACCGGCATGCCCAGGCTGACCGCGAAATAGTCGGTCGGGAAGCCGAACTGCATTTCCTCTTCTTCGAAGGCCAGCTTCTCCAGCGGCCCCAGCCCCTGACCACCATGTTCCCTGGGCCAGGCGATGCCCGAATAGCCGGCATCATATTTAAGCGCCATCCACGCCCGGCCGAGCGCAAGATCCTCCTCGGCAGACAGGCCGTGGCGCGCCGCCGCACCATAAGCGGGCGCATGGCCCTCAAGCCACTGCCGGGCACGGGCCCGATATTCCTGGATCGTCGTTTCAGTACCCACGGCGCAATTCCCCGACGAGTTCATCTTCCCAGAACATGGCGTTTCCACATTCCAGCCCAAGGGTCCGGGCGCGGCGCTGGTGGAGATGGAGGTCCGCTTCCCAGGTTCCGCCCAGCCCGCCGAATATCTGCATGGCATCGCGCGATGCGGTATCATAGGCCTCGGTCGCGGAGAGCCGGGCGGCCGCCGCATATCGGGCGAAATGCGGATCGGCGGCATGGTGCGCCGCATATTGCACATTGCCGCGCGCCAGCTCGATCTGGGTATAGTTTTCCGCGAGCCGGTGCTTGATCGACTGGAACGCCGCGAGCGGCTGGCCGAAAGCCTTGCGATCCAGTGCATAGCTGCGGGCCATGGCAAAGACCTCTTCGGCGCCGCCCACCTGCTCATAGCCGGTGATCACCGCCAGCAGGCGCAGGATAGCGCGCGCGGCATCGACCCCGTCAGTCGTCAGCAGCTCAGCCGGAGTACCGGCGAAAGCGATGTCGGCGGCCACCCGGCTGTTGTCGAACGTGGGCAAGACGTTCCGGCTGGTGTCGCTGCCGGACAGGTCGGCCAGGACCAGCACCGGGCCGTCCGCCGCAGCCGCCAGCACCACCGCGACATCGGCCGCGCCGCCGCCGGGCACAGCCACCTTGGTACCGGTCAGTCGGCCATTTTCGAACCGCACGGCCGGCGCCGCTGGCAGAATGTCACGCCCCTCGGCCAGCGCGAGCGCGCCCTTGACCTCTCCGGCGGCCAGCCGGGGCAGCCACTGCGCCTGTACCTCCGCGTTGCCATGGCGGACGATTGCCTCCGCGGCGGCATAGCCGGTGCCCAGAAAGGGTGCGCCGCACGCGACCCGGCCGCAGGCCTGGGCCACGATGCCCTGCTCCGAAATGCCGAGGCCCAGCCCGCCGAACTGTTCGGGGATGGTGATCGCCGTCCACCCCTGGCTGGCGCACTGCTGCCAGAAGGCCTCATCATAGCGGCCGCTCACTTCCAGCAGGGCCTTCAGGCCCGGCGCGGAAAAGCTATCCTTGAGGATGCGCTCGCATTCGTCGGCGATCTGCCGCTGCGCGTCATCTAGAATTAAGGCCACTGACCACCCACTCCCTGGCTTGACCGAACGGGGCCGCTCCTCCGCTGGAGCGGCCCGGCGCGGCTCGTATCATAGACACTTGACGCCTTTGTCAAGTAGATAACAGCCAGCTCAGGTGCCGCGGAACTGCGGCGGCCGGCGCTCACCGAAGGCGGTGACTCCCTCCTGATAGTCTTCCGTGCGCATCAGCAGGGGCTGCATCGCCGCCTCGTTCTCGAGAAAGCTGCAGAAGTCGGTGCTGGCCGCCAGCTCGTACTGGCGCTTGGCCATCTCGATCGCCAGCCCTGGCCCCTGCGCAAAGCCGCGCGCCATCTCCAGCGCCCGCTCCAGCACCGGCACCTCCCGCGCAACCTCGAGGATGAGATTGAGGGCGAGGGCTTCGTCAGCGCCGATGAACCGCCCGGAATAGGTGATCTCCTTGGCGCGCATCAGGCCGACATTGCGGGCGAGCAGCCAGGCCGCGCCGCCGTCAGGTGCCAGGGCGGTCTTATTGAACACCTGGGCAAAGCGTGCGGTCGGGCCGGCGATGACCATGTCGCACGACAGCGCATAGCTCCAGCCCACACCCATGCAGACGCCCGAGACAGCCGCGATTGTCGGCTTCTTCAGGGTATAGATGGCGCGGCTGATGCGGTGCAGGCGCTGCATCCGGTCCAGCGTCGCCCGCACGCTGCGGCTGCCGAATTCGCCCACGTCCATGCCCGAGCAGAAATCGCCGCCCGCGCCGGTCAGCACGACGGCGCGGACCTCCTCATTCTCGCGAAAATCCTCGAACACCTCCCACAGTTGCCGGCGCATATCCATGGTGATGGCGTTCTTCTTCTCGGGCCGCGCCAGCGTGACGATGGCAACGGCATCCTTGATCTCAACTTCGACTGTCATTGTTTCTCCCTGGGGGCAATCCCCGTGCTGCGGTTCACCGCGGCCGGAACCGCCGGGGCGCCCCGCGGCTCCGATCGTCCGGCGCCCGCCGCAGCCTTAAGCCGCGACGGGCAGGTTCCTGACCAGCCGCCCGGGCAACGTCCCGGTGGCCTCCCCGTCGCGATAGGTCACGACGCCGTTCAATATTGTGGCGGTATAGCCATCGGCCCTCTGCACCAGCCGCTTGCCGCCGGCCGGCAGGTCGAACCTCAACTCGGGCGCATGCAGTTTGAGCTGGTCATAATCAATCACGTTGAGGTCGGCGCGCAGACCCTCGCGGATGGTGCCACGATCGGTCAGCCCCATCCATGCCGCAGTGTCCGCAGTCTGCATCTTCACCACCTCGCTAAGCCCCAGCCTGGGGCCACGGGTGCGGTCGCGGGTCCAATAGCTCAACATGTAGGTCGGCAGGCTGCCGTCGCAGATTGTGCCCATGTGCGCGCCGCCATCGGACAGGCCCGACAGGGTCAGCGGGTGCGACAGCATCTCGCGCGCCGGTTCGAGGCTGAACTGGCAGTAATTGGCCATGGGCGTCAACAGCAGGCGGGTGCCCCCCTCCTCCAGCATATGCTCCAGCGCCACAGCCTGCGGCGACACCCCCCGGCGGCGGGCGATGGCAGCGACCGAGCGTTCGGCCGGCTGTTCGTAGTCCGGCTCTCCGTCCAGCAGGAACATCTCCTCGAAGCGGGTCAGCAGCGCGCGGTCGAACACAACGCCGTGGCCCGGCTCCTCGGCAAAAAGCCTGGCCTGAAAGGCCGGGTCGGCCAGCTTTCGCACCCGCGCCTCGCGCGGCAGATCGGCAATTTCACGGTAGGACGGGTGGAGCACAAATGGATGCAGCGTGAGGTCCAGCCCCATCAGCACCCCCACCGGCCGACCACCCACCTGGGCACGGACGGTCAGGCCCTCGCTATTCAGCGCCTCCAGATTGGCCAGCGCATTGCGCCACGCCTCCGGGTCGTGATGGGTCTGCGACAGCAGATGCGACATCGGCCGCCCCGACGCCCGCGTCATTTCAAGAAAACCTTCGAACTGCGGATTGCCGACCACCTGCAACACACCGCTGCCGGCATCGGCCAGACCCATGGCGATCCCGACCAGCTCGTCCGAAGCGGCGCTGAACGAGGGAGTCGGTTCGTTTGCCAGAGTCTTGTGGGTATGTGCGCGCGAGGTCGAGAAGCCGAAAGCGCCCGCCGCGATCGCATCGCGGGCAATCTCGCGCATCCGGGCGATGTCCTCCGGCTGTGCCGGCTCGCGGCGGAACCCCCGGTCTCCCATGACGTACACCCGAAGGGCGGCGTGGGGCAGCATGGCGCAGACATCGACGTCGAAGGCCCGGCGGGCCACCGCATCGAGATATTCCGGGAAGGTTTCCCAGTTCCACGGCAGCCCTTCCACCAGGACAGGCTCGGGAATGTCCTCGACCCCCTCCATCAGGCGGATCAACAGGTCGCGGTCGGACGGCCTGCATGGGGCAAAGCCGACACCGCAATTGCCCATCACGACCGTGGTCACACCATGCCAGGAGGAAGGCTGCATCCGGCTGTCCCAGGTGGCCTGGCCGTCATAATGGGTATGAATGTCGACAAAGCCCGGCGTGACGAGCTGTCCCGCGGCGTCGATCTCCTCCGTCCCGCGGCCGGCGATCGCCCCGACAGCGGCGATGAGTCCGCCGCGCACCGCAATGTCGCCCTCGAACGGTTCGCCCCCGGTGCCGTCGACGATCGTGCCGCCCCGGATGACCAGATCATATTCGGGTTGCTGTCCGGTCGCCATCATGCTGCCTTTCCTTGGGGCGGCTGCTCGCTGCCCTGGACACGGGGAGGGATCGAACTCAGGCGGTGCCACAGAAGCGTGTCGCTGTGCTCAACCCCCTCGACCTGATAGGGCCTGATCTGCAGGATGAGCGTGTCGTCGTTGACGAAACGGTACAGGCGTTCCTGCACGCCATCAACCATGCGCGGATCGACCCCGGTCCACACATGGTGCCTGATCAACTGTTCCGCCTCGTGCACCTCGAAACGCCCGGCATAACCGGCGAAACTGGAATATGCGTGCAACACCTCGGCGGCTGCGGCGGGCGAAGGCGCCTCGCCGCGCAGCGCGGCATTGGCGGCGTCGCGGGGATTGCGAAAGGTGTCGAACGTGCGTCCCAGCGCGATCAACTGAACCTGCACAAAGCCGGAAGGCTCATAGGTGATCAGGCCGCGGGCCTGCGCGCCCAGGGGATGCTCCAGAAAGACCCCGGCGCGGAACCGCTCCCAACTGGTCAGCGCCCAGGTACCATGCAGCCGGTCAGTGTCGTTATGGGCTGTCATGCCTGTCTCCCGGGATTTGTCACTGTTGCGTGCTTACTTGACAAGTATGTCGATTATCCCGAGAGAGACAAGTGCATTTTGGAGATGGCGGCCGCGATCCTGCCGGTTCGTCGCGACAAACCTGCAGGTCGTCCTGTAGGTTGGCGCGCGGGCGGGCACGGACAGTGGACGGGATGCTGTGGTTCGGCCACCGAGGCGGCTCCGGCGGCCTGTACTGCGGGTGTCCGGTGTGAAACGATAAACAGAGGTGCGGCAGGTGGCGCAGAACGAAATCCAGGTTCCTTCCTTTGCCCTGCCCAGGGTAAGTTCGCTGCTGCAAAAGCCGCAGCCTGCCGCCCCGGCAGAGACCCCGAAGAAGCCGGCGGGCAGCGCCGGTGCCGCACCGGCGGTGCCGCCGCCGCCGCCCTACCTCGACTCGGACGCTGAATCGGTCTTTGCCTATCGCGAGTGGATCGACACCTATTTCTATCCGCGGATCCTGGCCAAGCAGCGCCAGACCTTCGACGTCACGATCACGCCGCACGAGGTGGCGGGCGTGCCCATCGAGGTGATCGCCCCGGCGGGTGGCGTGGCGCCGCAGTGGAACGGACGCGTCCTGATCAACCTTCATGCCGGTGGCCTGACCTTCGGCGCACGTTTGTGCGGCCAGTTGGAATCGGTGCCGGTGGCAGGCCTGGCGCAGTGCAAGGTAGCCAGCGTCGATTATCGCCTGGCGCCCGAGCACAAGCACCCGGCCGCGGCGGAAGACGTGGTCGCGGTGTTCAATGCCCTGGCGGAAATCTATGGCGCGGAATCGATCGGTATCTTTGGCTATTCGGCCGGGGCCCTGCTCGCGACCCAGGCGATCTATCGGCTGCAGCAGGCCGGCCGGCCCCTTCCCGGCGCGCTGGCCCTGCTGTTCGGCGCCGCGACTTATTGGGGCGAGGGCGATTCATCGCGCTGGGCCCCGGCGATCTCGGGCCGGTCGATGCCCCCCTGGGAAGAACATCTCTACTTCCTCGGCTCCGACGCTCAGGACGCATCGGTCTTCCCGCTGCAGTCGGAGGACGCGCTGAAAGGCTTTCCGCCGTCGCTGCTCATTTCAGGCAGCCGGGACTTCGCGTTGAGTTCCGTGGTGCACACCCATTCGCGGCTGGTGAAGCACGGCGTGCCGGCGCAGCTCAACATATGGGAAGGGGTGGCTCACGCCTTTTCGCATGATTTTCGGCTGCCGCAATCGGCGGAGTTGTTCGCGACACTGATCGAGTTCTTCGACCGCAACCTGGCCCGCGCCGACTGAACCGGACGGCCACACCCGGCCCTGCGCCCGTTCCGGCGCAGGTTCCTGATGGAGCGAAACAGCATGAGCAAGTGGCTTAAACCAGCCGAATTCATCGATTTCAAGGTCGATGGCGCGATCGCGACAATTACCCTGAACCGGCCCGAAAAGCGCAACTCGCTCAATCGGGCGATGATGATCGAACTGGAGGCGGCCCTGCTCGAGGCCGACGACCGTGCCGACGTCAATGTCGTGGTGCTGCAGGCCGCCGGCAAGGATTTCTGCGCTGGCTTCGACCTCGTGACCACCTACAACGATGTGAAGAAGGACCAGACCGAGCCGACGGAAGAGGTCACCTATCGCACCCGCTTCGGCACGATCGATGACGATAGCTGGCACCTGGAAGCGACGCAGCGGTACATGATGACGATCTTCGACCTGCACAAGCCGGTGATCGCCAAGGTGCAGGGCAATTGCCTGGCAGGGGGTACCGATCTCGTGTTCTTCTGCGACATGGTGATCGCCGCCGACGACGCGAAGATCGGCTTTCCCGCCGCACGCGCCAACGGCACGCCGCCATCGCATATGTGGGTCTACCATCTTGGTCCGCAATGGGCCAAGCGTATCCTGATGACCGGCGATACCCTGCTGGGCCGTGATGCCGCGCGTGTCGGGCTGGTGCTCGACGCCGTCCCCGCCGACAAGCTGGATGCAGAGGTCGAGACGCTGGCGCAGCGGGTGGCGCTGGTCGATCCGGAAATCCTGGCCACCCACAAGCGCGTGGTGAACATGGCGCTCGAATTGCAGGGCGCACGGACGCTGCAGCGGTTTTCCGCCACCCAGGACGCAATCGCGCATACGGGTCGCGGGCCGCGCCGTAGCCAGTTCCGGCACGATATGGCAACCGCCGGGCTGAAGCAGGCGCTGCGCAACCGTGACGAGCCGTTCGGGGACAGCTTCGCCCGCGCCAAATGGTGGGATGCCTGAGGAAACGCCATGTCTGACATCCTCATCGACGATGTGTTGCCCGGCGTCCGGCGCCTTACCCTCAACCGGCCGGACCAGCTCAACGCCTTCACGATCGACACTTATGCCGAGTTGATCGACATCCTGCGCGGGCTGAAGCACGATTCCAAGACGCGCGTGGTGATCCTGACCGGCACTGGTCGCGCCTTCTGCGCCGGCCACGACCTGAAGAGCAAGGGCACCGCGAAGTGGCTGGATGATACCGAACTGGGGCCCACCTACCGTGCGCGCCACAACATTACGGAACTGGGGTCGATCCCGGTGCTGATGCGCCAGTTGCCGCAGCCGGTGATCGCCGCGGTGAACGGTGCCGCCGCAGGCATCGGCTTCGCCCTGGCGCTGGCCGCGGACATGTGCATCGCCGGGCATGCGGCCAAGTTCGTCAATTCGATCCATAACGTCGGTACCGGCCATGAACTGGGGATGAGCTATCTGTTGCCGCGCGCGGTGGGTACACAGCGCGCCGCGGAAATCCTGCTGACCGCCCGCCCGATCCTGGCGGAGGAGGCAGAGCGGATCGGGCTGGTCCTGCGCGCCGTGCCTGACGATCAACTGATTGACGCCGCGCTGGACGTGGCCCGCAACATATTGGCCAATGTTCCGATAGGGGTGTGGCTGACGAAGCAGTCGCTGTGGCTGAACCAGGCCGCGGGTAGCCTGGACGCGGCGATCGAACTGGAATCGCGCGCGGTCTTCATGGCCCGTCACACCGAAGACGCGGCGGAAAAGAGGCAGTCGTTCCTCGAAAAACGCCAGCCGACCTTCCGCAACATGTAACCAACGACCGCCCTGCCCCCGGCAGGACCGGCCACAAGCCTGAAAAATGGGATCACTGCCATGTCCACCGAAACGAAGCGGGTTGCGATCAAGGAAGGGCTGTTCTCCGGCCCGCTCGACACGATCGCCGATGTGCATCTTGCCGGCAGCAAGTGCGGATCGTGCGGCGAGATGGGGCTCGGCACGCTCGAGGCCTGCCCGAACTGCGGATCGGAAGATCTGTCGCAGGTAACTTTGGGCGATGAGGGCACGCTATACACCTATACGATCGTGCGGCACCGCCCGCCGGGCAATTATCGCGGCCCGGCCGAGTTCAAGCCATTCGGGCTGGGGCTGGTCGAAATCGACGGGGTGATACGGATCATGGCGCCGTTGCTGCCCGAGATCGACAGCATCCGCATCGGCATGCCGCTGCGCCTGCATCCCTATGTTCTGCGCACTGACGAGAATGAGGCCGAAGTGGTTGCCTTCGCCTACGCCGCGACGGGAGAATGAATGTGAGCAACGTCTACATCATCGGCAGCGGCTATCATCCGTTCGGGCGGTTCGATAAGTCCTACCAGCAGATCGGGTCGGAGGCGGCGGCCGCCGCCCTGTCGGACGCGGGGGTCGAATGGCGTGACATCCAGGCCGCCTACATGGCGCGGATGTACCTGCCCGCCACCTCCGGCGCCCGCATCTTGCGCTGCCTGGGCGCGACCGACATCTCGGTCATCGACATCGAGGCGGCCTGCGCCAGCGGCGGCGCCGCCCTGCTCCAGGGGATGCTGGCGATCCGGGCCGGCGAAGCCGATCTGGTACTGGTGGCGGGGACGGAAAAGATGCCGCGCGGCTTCATGGACCCCTCGATGATCTACAGCCCGTGGCAGATCGAACTCGGCATGTCGATGAACCCGGCCTACTGGTCGATGCGCGCGATGCGGCACATGCACGAATATGGCACCACGCACGAACAGATCGCGATGGTCGCGCACAAGAACCACCTGAACAGCGTCCACAACCCGATGGCGATGTATCAGAAGGAGTTCTCGATGGAGACGATCCTGAACTCGCCGCTGGTATGCGACCCGATCCGCCTGCTCGAAATCTGCGCTCCTAACGACGGTGCCGCGGCTGTCGTGCTCGCATCGGAACGCAAGGTCCGCGAACTCGGCGCCCAGGGCATCCGCATTGCCGCCGCGGCGCACACCATCTCGCGCTACTCATCGGACTTCCGCTGCCCCGCTGAAACGATGAGCGCGACCATGGACAACCTTGGCCCGACCGAGGTGACGGCGGCACGCGCCTACGCCGCTGCCGGCTTTGGTGTGGAGGAGATCGACTGCTTCGAGGTGCAGGACACCGACGCCTTCTGCGAGATCGAGATTTACGAGGAGCTCGGCCTCTGCCCGGTGGGCGAGGGCGGCCGCCTGGTGCAGGACGGCCATACCAGTATCGGCGGCAAGCATCCGGTCAACATGAGCGGCGGCCTGATCAGCAAGGGCGAGCCGGTGGGCGCATCGCATCTCGGCCAGATCGTCGAACTGGTGGCCCAGTTGCGCGGCACCTGCGGTCCCCGTCAGGTGGAGGGCGCCAAAACCGCGCTGGGCCACGTTCTGGGGGCCGGCGGCAACTGCGCCATCACCATCCTGCAGAAGTAGGTCCAAGGGCCGGGCAGCGGGGCTGCGGGCCCGCTGCCGGACACCGATCATGGCATGAATGGAGAAGGAGCGGCCGCGATGGCGACATTCATCCTGGTTCACGGCGCGTGGCACGGTGGCTGGTGCTGGGAAGAAATCGCGCCCGCTCTCACCGGCCACGGCCATCGGGTGCTCGCGCCTGACCTGCCGGGCATGGGCGAGGATGCCGCCTCTGGCCACGTCGCCAGCCTGGACGAATGGGCGATGTTCATCGCCGGAATGGCCAGCGCCAGTGCGGAGCCTGCCGTCCTCGTCGGTCACAGCCGGGGCGGCATCGTGATCAGCCGGGCGGCGGAACTGGCCCCACGGGCCGTGAAGCGGTTGGTATATCTTGCTGCCGTCATGGCACTGCCCGGTGAATCGATGGACACGTTGGTTGGCAGCTTTGCCCCTGCCGGGAAATCACCCCTGGCCGATGCGGTCGGCGTTGCGCCGGATGGGCGCACCTCCATTTGCCACGGACGGCAGGCGGCGATCGATAGCTTCTACAACAGTTGCCCGCCCGACAAGGCGGAGGCCGCCTTTGCCCGCCTGACACCGGAGCCGATCGCCATGCGCACCAGCCCTGTCGTCCTGACCGCGCAACGTTATGGCACGATCCCGCGCAGCTATATCCGCTGCGAACAGGACCGCGCGCTTCCCCCCGCCCTGCAGGATTATATGATCGCGCGGCAACCGTGCGAGGTGGTTTTGCTAAATGCCGACCACTCGCCATTCTACTCCGCGCCGGAGGAACTGACAGGCCTGCTGCACGCGGCCGCCTAGACCATGAACGACGGGCGCGACCGCGTGTCGGTTTCCGTTCAGGCCGCGAGGGGTTCGTATTTGGCGATATACGACTGATAGTTGTCCGGCTCTGCCAGATTGCGTGGATTGTAGGTGGGGAGCAGCACCTTGGCCAGCCGGGGCATCATGGCCTTGGCGACGCGATCGCTTGCCGCCTTTTCACGGGCCAGCGATTCTGCACGCTCAGCCTCGGTCATATTCTTGCGGTCGCACTCCAGCAGGAAGTTGGTCACGCGCGTGATCATCATCTTGAAGTGACGAAGTTGCGCGAAAAAGCCGCGCAGCCGCAGGAAATAGCCGCCGTGGATCGCATGAAACACGTCGAAGCAGACCGAGCGATGCTCGAACTCCTCGGTCAGGTGCCACTTCCACATATCGACGATCTGCGGGTCGGCCGAGCCGGTCAGCTCGCCCAGTTCATTGTCGAGCCAGATCTTGGCCGTGATGGGGCCCAGGGTCTCGAACCCGTCGCAATAGGCGCACAGGAACGGCAGCGACTGGCTTTCGAACAGCCGGGCATATTCGCCTTCGACCCAGGCATCCAGCTCGGCGAAATCATAGCCGTCGCGCGTCAGCATCTCCGCCTGGCGCTGGTGGGTGGCGTAATGGTTCGATTCCTGACGAATGAAGGTGCGTACGTCGGCCCGCAGATCAGCATGGCGATCGTCCTTCAACTGCGTCAGCGCACGCGCCATGACGCGGTTCAGGAACCGCTCGAGATGCGGGATGATGATCGACGAAGCGTTCATCCGCTGGGCAAATTCGGGAGTGACCGACCAATGCACCGGGGTGGTCGAAAAATCGAACTGCGGTTGCCTCGCTTTCACGTTCCATCCTCCTTCAAATCTTTACGGTGCCACCGGCTGGCTCAGGCGCTTATCGTTTTCCCGGCACGCGGCGTGAAAAACGCCAGAATATCGGCCGCAAATATATCAGGTACTTCCATCGCGGCGAAGTGCCCGCCTGCTGCCATCGTGGCGTAGTGCTCCACGTTGTAGGCCAACTGGGCCAGATCGCGGTCGGGTACAGGCAAGAACTCGCCCGGGTAGGCGGCCAGCCCGGTAGGCACCTTCAGCGGAAGGAGGAGCTTCGACTCCCGCGTATTGCCATAATAGAACCAGATCGACGACATCACACTGTCGGTGGTTAAGTATGTCATCAGGTTCGTTATAAGCTGTCCTTTGGTGAAGCGGCTTTCAATGTTGCCGTTCGAATCGCTCCATCGCTGGAACTTTTCGATCACCCAGGCGGCCCAGCCGACCGGATTGTCGTGAAGTGCCAGACCGATCGTCTGCGGTCTGGTCTGGTGCAACTGCTGATAGGCGCTCTCGCTCGCCATGACCTGGCCGACTTTTGCCCAATAGTCCTTCAGCGGGGCAGTCGCATCCGGTCCCGGCAGGACGGTGCGGAACAGGTTGAGGTGGATGGCCGGCACCACGTCCGCATGGTTCGCACCAAGCCAACTCGTCACCATCGAGCCCCAGTCCCCGCCCTGCGCGAAGAAGCGGGGATAGCCCAGCACGTCCACCAGCAGCTTGCGCCACAGACCGGCGGTATAGGCAGGACCCACCGGATTGGCCGGCCGGCCGGACCAGCCATAGCCGGGCAGCGACGGCACCACTACCGAGAACCCCGCCTCCACCAGTTTCGGTATGACCGCCTGGAACTCCACGATCGAGCCGGGCCAGCCGTGGGTCAGGACAATCGGTATCGGATAGCCGCCGGGGGCGACGATATGCTGGAAGTGGATCGGCAGGCCGTCGATCGTCGCCAGATACTGCGGATAGCGGTTCAGCGCCGCCTCTTCGGCCCGCCAGTCATAGTCCGTGCGCCAGAACTCCACCAACTCGGCCAGATAGCCGGCGCTCATGCCCAGGGCCCAATCGGCCTCGTCTGCGGGCGCTGGGCCAATGCGGGCATCGGCCAGCTTGGCGGCGATCCGATCCAGCCGATCCTGGCTAACCGAAATCCTGAACTGTTCGATCGACAACCGGAACTCCCTTCCTGTGGATGGCGTCAGGCATGCGTCCAGCGCAGACCGAGTGCCTCGATCCCGTACACCATGCCCGCATAAGGTCGAGCCGGGACCCCGGCATCCAAACGGAACTCGGGCAGGCGGGCCAGGCATTGGGTGATGACAACGCGCATCTCGATCCGCGCCAGATGCGACCCCAGGCACCGATGCACGCCGGTTCCGAAGGTGAGCGTCGGGGTCTGGCGGTCAAGCTGGAAGGTGGACGGTTCGTCAAAGACGGCGGCGTCCAGGTTCCCGGCCGGCAGCAGCAGGATGATCCGCTCGCCGGCCTTGATGGTGCACCCGCGCAGCGTGGTATCGCGCGTGGCATAGCGGCTGAGGGTCGAAGGGGCGTAGAGTCGCAGAAACTCCTCCACCGCCATCGGCACCTGCTCCGGCTCGGCGCGAAGCCGCCGCTGCAGTTCCAGATCCTCCGCGAGATGCTTGATCGAGAAGGTCATCGCATTGACCACGGTGTCCAGCCCGGCATTCGCCAGCAGCAGCAGATAGCCCCGCAATTCCTCGAAATCCGGCGCCCGCCCATCGATCTCGGAACGGATGATGATGCCCAGCATGTCATCCTGCGGCGTATCAAGATGGTGCCGGATGATCGGATCGAACAGTTCAAGCTGCTCATCGAACAGCGCGGCACGCGCCGCCGGGTCACTGGTCCGCAACGCGGCGATCACCAGCTTGCGGACCGGCGCCATCAGCGACAGCGGGATGCCCAGCATGTTCATGAAAACGGTAACCGGCAGCGGTTCGGCTACCGCGGACACGAATTCACATTCGCCGGCCGGCACCACCGCGTCGATCAGATCAGCGGCCAGTTGCTCGATCAGCGGCAGCAGCGCGCCGACCACCTTGGGCGAGAAGGCGGTGAGCAACACCTTGCGATAGAAAGCGTGCTCGGGCGGATTGGCATGGATCGGCAGCAGCTTGTGCTGGAACCCGCCGCTGAAAAAACGCTCCGAATCCTGCATGATCTCGTGGATCACGTCATGCCCGCGCGCGATCCAGTTCCCGCTGCGCGGACTGTAGAACAGTTCGGGCGCCTCATACTGAAGCCGCCCGACGCCGCGATGGGGATCCCCCTTCAATCTGGGGTCGTACTCGATGTCGAAATCAAAAAGGGCGGACGGGGGCACATGGGCCGGGGGCACGCGGAGGTCCAGCACAGTCCTTCATCCTCTTCCTGGTTTTCTGTGTATTGGGGCGCCCGACGGATACCGGGCGCCCCAAGTCGCAAGAGTGTATGGAGCCGGTGGCGCCGCGCTCAGGCGGCCTGATAGACGATCGGCGTTGCGCGCAGGTCGTCATGCCGGGTCGCGAAATAGCTTTCCGGGACCATGGTAAATTCATCGATGCCATAGTTGAGCAGCATGCTGATCCGCGGCTTGCTGCCGACGTTCATGCCGCTGCCGTGCAGCAGGTGGGTGTGGTGCGCCGACGCCCAGCCCGCCGGCAGGACGGAATCCAGCTCGGTCCAGACCTGGCCCTCCGGCACAACGATGTCTTCCTTCTGACGATCGGTATCATGCTCGAAGAAACCGTTGTCGTACAGCGCGTCCCAACGGTGCGAGCCAGGGACGAAACGCAGCGGCCCGAGTTCCACCGGCACGTCATCCAGCGCAACCCACACATTGACGCTGCGGCCATTTATGATCTTTTCGAAATAGCGGCGATCCTGGTGCCAGCCCACAACGGTCTTGGTCGACGACCCCGGATATTTGGCCATGACCATGAAATTGAACACCTTCAGGCGCTTGGCCCCGGTCACCTCGGCAGCCCACTCCGCCATGCGCGAGCTGCTCATGATCTCGTGCAGGACATTGTCCGCGTCCTGCGGCATCTGCGATTCGATATAGGGCGGATGCTTGGCGGTATCCACGCCGCCGGTGTTGGTGCGCGGCGCGATGCCGGTTTCGTAGATGCCGTTCAGCACCCGCCACGCATGCTCGCGCGCATCGCGCACCTGGGTTTCGGTCAGCAGCGGTCCCGGGGAAATCTGGAAACCGTCGCGCTGGTAGTTGTAACGCTTCGAATTTTCCGTTGCCTGAGCCACGACCTGTTCGTGGGCCTGATCGACTTCAGAGACTGCAGAGCTCATTGTTTCGCCTTTCGCAATTATGGCTTCGGCCTGGTGCGTATCGGTGGTATGGACTTTTCTGACGAAACTGTCAAATGAATCGAATGAGGCGTCGATCCGGTACTTGAGCGGGGTCGATTCCAAGCCCCGGCCAGACGCCCGAGTGCCTACCGGACGCGCGGATTAGTACAAGGAAGAAAGGGCCTTAGTGAAGCGAGAGGATGCCATCGGGCAATTATGCCTGGAGCCCCTGCCGGTGCTCGACGTGCCGGTCGCCGAAGCCGTGGACATGGCGGCGGCGGCGGGCTTTTCCAGCATGAGCCTGTGGGTCAATTCCCCCACGCCGCAATTCGTTGCCCCATGCCGTGTCGAACGCGCGGACGCTGCCGCCCTGGTCCGGCGGATGCGCGATGCGGGGGTGCGCGCCCGCAATCTTGAGGTATTCCGGGTCGGCCCGGGCACCGACGTTGCACAATATGAAGCGGCCGTCGCGCTGGGTGCCGAACTGGGTGCCACCACCGCAACGGCGATCGCCAAGGACGGTAGCGAGGGCACGGCCGAGTCGCTGGTACAGCTAACAGGGCTGGCGGCGGCGCACGGCATCCGGGTCAATGTGGAGTTCCTGTCGTACCGTGGCCCCTGCACCTTGCCGCAGGCGATAGAGCTGGTCGGCCGCACCGGCGATGCCGGCACCGGCGTGCTCCTGGATATTCTGCATCTGGTGCGTTCGGGCGGCTCGGTCGAGCAGGTGCGGGCGATGGACCCAGGCCTGATCGGCCACGTCCAGCTCTGCGACGGCCCGCTGGCCGTTCCCGCGGCCGGGCTGGAGCATGAAAGCGCGTCGGACCGGATGCTGCCGGGCACCGGCGACTTTCCCCTGGACGCCCTGATCGATGCCCTGCCTGTCCTTCCCCTGGGCCTCGAGATCCCGCGCATGTCGACGGCCTTCACCGGACTGACGCCGGCAGAGCGGGTCTCCACCCTGCTGGCGGCCTCGGTCGATTTTCTGCGCGCAGATTGCGCGACCCGCATTTCCTGAAAGGCAAACATACATGTTGAAAGCACTTGGCGACACCGGAATGGCGATTGGCCCCCTGGTGGTTGGCGGCAATGTCTTCGGCTGGACCATCGACGAGCAGCGCAGTTTCGAGGTGCTGGACGCCTTCTTTGCCGGCGGCGCGACGATGATCGACACGGCTGACGCTTATTATGCCTATGCCCCCGGCAACGTCGGCGGCGAGTCGGAAACGATCATCGGCCGCTGGATGAAATCACGCGGCAATCGTGACGAGGTGCAGATTGCGACCAAGGTCGGCCTGCTGGAGATCAACGGCGAAAAGGGGCTGCGGCCCCACACCATCGAGGCGGGGATAGAGGCTTCGCTGCGACGCCTCGATACCGACTATATCGACGTTTATTTCGCGCACCAGGACGATGAGAGCGTGCCGCAGGAAGACGTGGTGCGGGCGTTCGACCGGCTGGTGCAGGCCGGCAAGGTACGGCTGCTCGGCGCGTCAAACTTCCGCCAAGACCGGCTCGCATCGTCGCTCGACATCAGCGACCGGCTCGGACTGGCCGGCTACACGGTTTATCAGCCACAGCTCAACCTGATGGCGGTGAACGCGTTCCCGCCCAAGTACCGCGCGTTCTGCGCCGAACGCGGCATGGGCGTGATGACCTTTTTCGCGCTGGCCAGCGGTTTTCTGACCGGCAAATACCGCAAGCCGGCAGATATCGAGAACAGCAGCCGCCGTTCGGCGCTCAGCCGCTATTTCAATGCCCGCGGCGAAGCGGTACTGGCGGCGCTGGACAGCGTTGCGGCGCAGACCGGCGCCACGCCCGCCCAGATCGCGCTGGCCTGGATCATCGCCACGCCAGGCGTGACGGGACCGATCGTGAGCGCGACGAGCGTCGAGCAGGTCGAGGACTTGCTGCCGGCAATCGCCCTGAAGCTGGACGGGGAGCAGATGGCGCTGCTGGACGCGGCGGCCAGCACCCCGGCCTAGCCGGGTTCCGCGACCCGCCTCGGCCGTGCGGCCGTGGGCTAAATGACGGCGCCATGGTAGAAGGCGCGCAATAGCAACTGGTTGGCCACGTCCGGCACAAGACGGCGCCGCCGAAGATCAAGATCAATGGAGGACGTAATGGAAACTTATGACCTGATAATCCGCGGCGGAACTGTGGTCGACGGCACGGGCGCGGCCGCCCGGGTCGCGGATATCGCCGTGCGCAATGGCGTGATCGTCGCGGTCGGTCAGGCGGATGGAACGGCCGAGTCGGAAATCGACGCCACCGGCCTGACCGTCACCCCCGGCTTCATCGACCTGCACACCCATTATGACGGCCAGGCGATCTGGTCGTCGCGGCTCAATCCCTCCTCCTCGCATGGCGTCACCACCGTGGTGATGGGCAATTGCGGCGTCGGCTTCGCGCCCTGCCGTCCCGAGGACCGCCCCCTGCTGTGCATCACGATGGAAGGGGTCGAGGACATTCCGGGCGTGGTGATGAAGGAAGGCCTGACCTGGGAATGGGAAACCTTCCCGGAGTTTCTGAATGCGGTCGAGGCGCGCGCGCGCGACATCGACGTGGGTGTGCTGGTCCCGCATTCCGCTGTCCGCGTCTACACGATGGGCAAGCGCGGCGCCGACCGCGTGCCCGCCGATGCCGATGACCTGAAGGCGATGCACGATGTGATCAGCGAAGGCGTGCGCGCCGGCGCCCTGGGTTTTGGTTCGACCCGTACCGCGTTCGACCGCCGTGCCGACGGGGAGCATGTTCCCAGTTTCGACGTGGATGCCGAAGAACTGGCGAATGCTGCCCGCGCGGTGCGCGACGCCGGCGGCGGGGTGATGCAGATACTGCCGGACCTGGGCACCTTTGGTTCGTCGGCGGAATCCTGCTTCTCGCTGATGAAGATTATGAGCGAGGCCTCCGGTCTGCCGGTCACCTACACGATGTCGCAGGTGAAGGAGCATCCCGATCACTGGCGGGAGTTGCTGCGCCTGACCCAGGAGCACAACAAGGCAGGGGGCGGCCTGGTCCATCCGCAGTTCTTCCCGCGTCCTGTGGGGATGCTGGCCGGGCTGGAACTGACCAGCAATCCCTTCGTCTATTGCCCGTCCTACCAGGCCATCGCGCATCTGCCCCTGGCCGAGCGCGTGGCCGAAATGCGTCGGCCGGAGGTGCGCGCCCGGATCGTGAACGAGGAGCCGGGCGATACCCTGCTGCCGATGACCGCGATGACCCGGCAGTGGCAGAACATGTACCGTCTGGGCGATCCGCCCTGCTATGAGCCCGACCCGGAAACCAGCGTTGCGGCGATGTCCCGTCGCGAAGGCCGGCCGCCGGAAGAAATCGCTTATGATCTGCTGCTGGAGAACGACGGGCACGCGCTGCTGCTGGTTGCGATCGCCAATTACGCCTACGGCTCGCTCGACTATCTGATGGAGATGATGCGCGATCCGAACTGCGTGATCGGTCTTGGCGACGGCGGGGCGCATTATGGCCTGATCTGCGATTCCAGCTATCCCACTTTCGTCCTGACCCATTGGGTGCGCGACCGGCAGGGTGAGCGGCTGACCCTGGAAGAGGCGGTCAAGGCGCTGACCTCCGCACCCGCCAATGTGATGGGGCTGGGCGACCGCGGCATCCTGGCGCCGGGATACAAGGCCGATATCAACATCCTCGACCATGCGGCCATGACGCTCCACGCGCCGCGGATCGTCGATGACCTGCCGGGCGGCGGGCGTCGGCTGGACCAGAGTGCCGTCGGCTATCGCTGGACGATCGTGTCGGGTGAAGTCATCGTACAGGACGACCAGCCGACCGGCGCCTATCCGGGCCGCCTGATCCGCGGCCGCCAGACAGCCGCGGCCGTGCCGGCCATGGCCTGAACGCCTGGCCGGCGCCATTCGCGCGCCATAGCCAACAGACCTAGGGGCCGGTCCTGATCCACAGCGATCAGGACCGGCCCCAGACATCCGTTTCTAGTGCGTTGCCCCGGCTTCCCACCGTTCCGCCCAACCATCGGCTAGAACATGGTCGAGCAGGCCCTCGGCCAGATAGGCCGGATAGCGATCCGGGGACCGGGGTAGCGCCACCTGGCCTTCATAGCCGATCCTTTCGCGCACCCGCGGGTCCAGGAAATAGATCCCGGCAATCGCGGTCAGCAGGGCTTCGCGCCCCGCCGGATCACGGTCGGCGAGCGCCTGAACAAAGGCGGCTGGATCGGACACCGGCACCGCCAGCAAGCGGCGGAGTTCTGCCGCCAAATCCGGCCGCACGCCGAAGAGGCGGGACAGCGCCGCCGCATCGATCATCGCCCCGGCCGCCGGCAAATGATCCACCGCCGGGATCAGCGCATCCGCCACCTGCGCCAGCCGTGCCTGCTGCTCCGCGCCCAACCCCGGATCGGGCTGCTCCGGCGGTTCCGCCCGCGCCTGTACGACCGGCGCCGGAGCGGGTTTCGGTGCATGGGTCATCGTTGGTGTGGGCAGGGCGGCGCGGTGGCGGATCAGATGATCGGCCGCGCGGAGCGCCAGCGCACAGATCGTGCTGGTGGGATTGACCGCCCCGGCTGTGACGAACACGCTGCCATCAATGATCCCCAGATTGGGGATGTCGTGCGCCATGCACCACGGGTCCACCACGGAACCGTCAGGATCGTCGCCCATGCACGCGGTGCCAAGCAGGTGGGCGCCGACCGGTGCCGGGCTGCTTGCCTCGATCGCATACGCACCGGCGTCACGCAGGATTTGCGTGGCCTGGGCGACATTGTGGTCCAGCGCGCGGCGTGCGCTGTCGCTGGTGCGATACACGATCCGCGCGGCCGGAATGCCGTCGTCATCGGTCAGGGAGGGGTGGAGTTCGACCCGGTTGCCCTCGTCCGGCAGGTCCTCGGCCAGGATAACCCATTTCAGCCGGTGCCCGAACTGTGCATCGAACCGGGCATGAAACTGCTCCGGCGGCACCCCGGCGGCAAACAGCCGCATCGCCTCGGCCAGCGGGCCGCCACCGGCCGGATGCAGTGACCACTTGGCCCCACCGTCATAGCCGCGACCCGGCACGTGGGGCGTGAACTCCAGGCACTGGAGCGTCGAGCCGTTGCGGCCCTGCCAACTGTGGAGCTGCTCGGGGAACAGGCCGTGGACGAAGGCGCAAGGGTGCATCATCAGCCGCTTGCCGACCAGCCCGGACCGGTTGGCGAGGCCATCGGGAAAACGATCGCAGGCCGATGCCAGCAGGAGCCGCGGCGTGCCGATGCCGTTACCGGCGACCAGCACGACCGCGGCCGACTGGTGATGCACCGCCCCGGCGCGGTCGATCCATTCCGCCCCGCTGGCCAGCCCCTGCCGGTCGACCGTGATGCGTCGCACCCGCGCGCCGGTGACCAGCCGGCCGCTCTGCGCGACAAAGGGTCGCCAGTGGGTCAGGTCGATGGAGGATTTGGCGCCTTCGTTGCACCCGCTCGAACAGGTCCCGCGCTGCACGCAGGGATGGCGCCCGTCATAAGCGGACGAGAGGATGGCATTGGTTTCGGGCCACCAGTGCCAACCGCGCGCGGCGAGTGCCCGCGCGATCTCGACTGCCTTGCCCTCGATCGGCAGCGGCGGCAGCGGAAAGTCCTCGTGCGGCGGATAGGCCGGATGGCCGCCCAGACCCGACACGCCCACGCTGCGGTCGGTGGCATCGTACCACGGCGCCAGATCCTCGTAACGGATCGGCCAGTCGTCGGCGATGCCGAAGCGGCTACGCAGTTCGAAGTTGGAACGGATCAGCCGGTTCCACACGCCGTTGAACAGGATGGTCGATCCGCCCACCCCGTTGAAGTTGAGGATGTGCATATCCGAGTCGGAGAAGTCGATCGGATAGTCGGCCCGGCTCCGGCGAATATCAGGGCGTGTCGCCCACTGCCGGGCGGCGGTCAGTTCCCAATCCCATTCGCTGCCGCGATAGCGATCGGGTGCCTGCCATTCGCCCTGTTCCAGCGCCACCACTTTCAGGCCGGCCTCAGCCAGCCGGCGCGCGGCAATGCCACCCGCCGCCCCGGCGCCCACGATCAATACATCAGCATGCGTCATTGCGTCTGCGCCTCTCCACCGAGACCCGTTTCTAGAGCGATTTGGCCGCTGTCGGGGCTGAGCGTAATTTGACATTTCTGTCAGGAAAATACTATCCTCCGGCATCGATAACAATCGGGTGGCGGTTCAGGCAGCCTCGCCCGGACCGGAGAGGGAAGGCGCGCATGGCCAGCCGCACCGGAGGACACATGATCCTCGGCACGATCGTTTACACCGGCGGACAGCATCAGGCGACGTGGCGGCATCCCGATGCCCAGCCGGATTCGGGGCTGGACTTCCAGTTCTACAAGAGGATCGCGCAGACCTCTGAACGCGGCAAGTTCGACTTCATGTTCAGCGCGGACCAGCTTTGCGTGCGTGACCTGCCGCGCAACATGATGTGCCGCACCGCCTTCACCACTTTCCAGTTCGATCCCCTGACCATGCTCTCGGCGCTGTCGGCGGTTACCGAGAGGCTCGGCTTCATCATCACCATGTCATCGACCTACTACCCGCCCTATCACATCGCCCGCCATGTCGCGGGCCTGGACCTGATCAGCGGCGGCCGGGCGGGCTGGAATCTCGTTACCTCGGGCCTGCGCGCGGAGGCGCTGAACCACGGGCTGGAAAGCGCACCCAACCACGACTCTCGCTACGAAGTCGCACATGAAACCGCCGATGTCGTCCGCGGCTACTGGAAGACGACCGAGCCGGGCATGTGCGTGGGCGACAAGCAGAGCGGCATATTGTTCGACGAGACCAAGATTCATCGCTTCCAATATGACGGCAGGTTCCACAAGGCCGATGGCATATTGTCCGTCCCCCCGTCGCGCCAAGGCCGCCCGATCATCGTGCAGGCAGGCGCCTCCGGGCCGGGCCGCGACCTGGCCGCGCAGATCGCCGACGTGACATTTTCGATCTCACCCGATCTGGCAACAGCCAAGGCCTTCCGTACCGACATCCGCAACCGTGCCGCGGCCGCAGGGCGCGATCCCGATTCGATCAAGTCTCTGCACAATTTCGTGCCGGTGATCGGCGAGACAGTCGAAGCCGCTCAGGCCAAGTTGGCGGAGCTTGACGCGCTGGTCGACATGGATTTCGCGCTGGCCCACCTCGAAGCCTCGCTGGGCGGGGTGGACCTGACCCCCTATCCGCTGGACGGGCCATTGCCGGAGGACGTGCCGGTGACCAACGCGTCGCGCACCCTGTTCGAACAGGTGCGCTCGGCAGCGGCAAAGGAGGGGCTGACCATCCGGCAGCTCGCGGTCAAGCTGGTGCGTGGGCTGACCAGCGTGATCGCAGCCGGGCCGCCCGAGCTGATCGCCGACGTGATGGAAGAATGGTATCGCGAAGGGGCTGCGGACGGCTTCCTGGTGTCGTGCAACCTCCTGCCGCAGGAGTTGGACGATTTCGTCGACAAGGTGGTACCGATCCTGCAGGCGCGCGGCCTGTTCCGCACCGAGTACGAGGCAGATACTCTGCGCGGCCACCTGGGGCTGCCGGTGCCGGGCGGCGTTTGCTGACGTACCCCGCCTGCCGCAATCCGGCCTGAACGGAACCGGCACCCGTCACAACAAAGGGGCCCCCGACTGGCGGAGGCCCCTCTGATTGCACCCGGTTGAACCGGGCTTGGTATAGTTACGCGGAGGCGAACATCTGCATGATATCGCCCGAGGTGACGCGGCGGGTCGCATCCATGCTGTCGGTCTTGAGACCGCCCAGGTTCGCGCGCGGCGAAACGTCAACGTCCTTGCCCAGTTCGCGCAGGTGGGCGACCGTGCAGTTTTCGCGACCACCCAGCACCGTATAGGGATCGTAATTATACTCGCGCATCACGTTCTGGTGAGAGATCTTGTCAATGATCTCACGATCCAGATGCTTGATGGATGCCCAGAGATACTCGGGGCAATTCGGCCACAGAGTATCCGAGTGGGGATAATCCACCTCATAGGTGACCATGTCAGGATTCATGTATTCGAGGCTATTGAGGCCGAACTTGTCATCCACGAAGCAGGTGATGATCTGGCGCTTGAAGATATCCGACGGGCGCAGCTCATCGAAATTGCAGAACGTCCACTCGCGATGGTGCTCATAGGTATAATCGGCCCGCTCGAGCAGGTAGGGAATCCAGCCGATTCCGCCCTCCGACAATGCCATGCGCAGATCGGGATAGCGCCGCATGAAGTCGGCGAACAGCCAGTCGGCCGCCGCGTTGGAGATCGAGATCGGCATCGTCGTGATCCACGCATCGATCGGGGATTCGGCGGAGGCATGCTCGGCCGCGCCACCGGTGCCTATGTGGCAGTTGATGACCATCTTGTGCTCGACGCAGGCCTTCCAGAACGGCTCCCAATATTCGTTATGGATGCTGGGCAGCGTCCCCACGCGCGCCGGATTGTCGGGGAAGCTGACGGCGTGCACGCCCTTCCCGGCCCAACGCTTCATTTCCGCAAGCGTCGCGTCCATGTCCCACAGCGGCAGGATGATCATCGGAATGAACCGGCCCGGCCCTTCGGCGCACCATTCCAGCACATGCCAGTCATTCCATGCCCGCACAGCGCGCAGGGCCTTGTCATGATGACCGGCCATGCCGGCCTTGACGAACTGGTTGCCGGCAAATGAGGGGAATGTCGGGAAGTTCAGCGAACCGCAAATGCCGTTGACATTCATGTCGGCGATACGCGCCTTCGCATTGTAGCAGCCCTCGCGCATCTGGTTGAAACGGTCAGGCTCCATGCCATATTCGGACCGTGGGCGGCCGGCGACGGCATTCAGCCCGATCGTCGGAAAAATCGTGTCGTTCCACAGCCAGACATCCTTGCCTTTGTGCTCGATCACACGCGGCGCTTCATCCTGGTGGATGCCGGTATAATGTTTGAAGAACGCATCTGTCGGTTCAACCGCGTGGTCGTCCACGCTGACGATCACCATATCTTCCATTTTCATGGCCTGATCTCTCCTGCTCTGCGGCCTCGCGTCCGCGGTTGTGTCCCTGCCAGTCGGCCGCACCCCCGAATCGAAATGGACGGGCGGATTTTTCTGACACATCGTCAATAACCCGGCGAAGCCCCCATGGCAAGGGTTTTGCAGGCACGGAAGCGCGCCCCGCGGAGCGTCAGGTGCGCGGGCGTTCAGGCAGACTTGCGCTGGATGGCGACGGGCCGGGGTCTTTGGTCAGGCCAGGTCAGGTCGGTGCGGAACTGAACTCAGAACTGCCGTTCGGGAATGTTGACCACCAGGCCGTCCATCTCCGGCCCTATCGTAATCTGGCAGGACAGGCGGCTGAACTCGGTCGGATCGACCGCCAGTTCCAGCATGGACCGTTCATTGTCGGTGGCGGGCGGTACCAGCCCGGCCGAGTCACCGTGGATGTAGACGTGGCAAGTCGCACAGCTCAGGAACCCGCCGCAATCGGCCAGGATGCCCGGCACGCCATGATCATTGGCGGCACGCATCAGGCTCTGCCCCTCGCTCGCGTCGACAATATGCTCGCGGCCGCCGTGCTCGATAAAACGGATGGTGGTCAACTGCGCCTCTCCTGCTCTCATCCGCGCGCAACCGGCCAGGCAGGCGCTACGATGTGTCCTGGACATCGGATTGCGCGTCCTGACAAAATCGTCAAGTAGTGTCGGCAGGATGGGCGCCGCACCCTTGCCCGATCCATCGGCGCATGACATGTCTCGCTGGACTCATGTCCAATTGCCGGCCGCAGAATGCCCGCGTGCAACGGAGAAGATGACGATGGTGAGAAGCCTGCCAGCCATTACCGACGATAACCGCGCCTTCTGGACCGGGGGGGAACAGGGCGTCCTGCTGATCCACCGCTGCCAGGCCTGCCGCGGCTACGTCCATCCGCCGGTGCCGTTCTGCCCCGCCTGCGAAGGTCGCGATGTCGTGCCGGAGGCGGTTTCCGGCTATGGTCGCGTCGCCACTTATTCGGTCAATTACCGGCAATGGCAGCCGGACATGCCGGTGCCCTATGTGCTCGCCCTGGTCGAACTGGACGAGGACCCCACCATTCGCATCCCGACCAATATCGTCGGGATTGATCCGGAACAGGTGACAATCGACATGCCGGTGCAAGTGACCTTCGAACAGGCACAGGACCTGTTCGTGCCGCTGTTCCGCCCGGTGGAAGGAGCGCAATCGTGACCCGGTTCGGCGAGAAGGAGACCGCGATCACCGGCATCGGCCTTTCGGAGATTTCGCGCGGGTCGCGGAAGTCGGCGCTGGCGCTGACGATCGACGCCTGCATGGAGGCCATTGCGGACGCGGGGCTCAAACGCTCGGACATCGACGGGGTTGCCTCCTACCCCGGCAGCGACAACAATGCCTCCGGCATATCCCCGGTCGGTGTACCCCAGTTGATGGACGCGCTGCGGCTCAACGTGAACTGGTATTCGGGTGGAGGCGAAGTGCCGGGCCAACTGGGCGCGGTGTTCAATGCCATCGGCGCGATCGCCGCCGGTTATTGCCGGCATGTGCTGGTATTCCGCACGGTTTACGAAGCCAGCGCACGCAAGCTGTCGCGCCAGGCGAATGCGCTGTTGCAGGGCGACCGGGTCCACAGCCAGTTCGGCATTTTCGCGCCTTATGGCGCGACCACGGCCACCGTGCAGCAGGCGCTGTATTTCCAGCGTTTCGTTCACGACTATGGGCTGAAGCCGGAGACCACCGGGCGCATCGCGGTCAATAATCGGCGCAACGCCTCGCTCAACCCGGCGGCGGTCTATCGACAGCCGTTCACACTGGAAGACTATCTCGGATCGGAAATGCTCGCGACGCCGGTGCGGCTGTTCGATTGCGATGTGCCGTGCGACGGATCGTGCGCCATCATCATCTCGCGGCACGATGCGGCGCGCGACGGGCCCAATCCAGTGCTGCGGATAGAAGCGGTCGGCTGCGCCCAGAAGGTGCGCAATTCGTGGGACCAGATCGAAGGCGAGGCGCTGGGCCGTCAGGCCGCTATCTCGGCCGCGGCAATGATGTGGGAGCGGACCGACCTGAAGCCCGCGGATGTCGATGTCGCCCAGTTCTACGATGGATTAACGTTCCACACCGCCACGTGGATGTCCGCCACGGGCTTCTGCCGGCCGGGCGAGGAGAATGATTTCGTCGGCGACGGCAGCCGCATCGCACTGGAGGGCGAACTGCCGATCAACACCGGCGGGGGACAGCTTTCGGCGGGTCGGATGCACGCCTATGGCCAGTTGCACGAGGGCGCCACCCAGCTATGGCGCCGTGGCGGAGCGCGGCAAGTGAACCGGGACCTCAAGGTCAGCATCAATACGACCGCCGGCGGACCGCTGGCGGGATGCATGATGCTGGTGCGCGACTAGGCGTCCCCGGCGGTCATGTCCAACAGGAGACAGGCAGCAGTGACCACGGAAACGATGCGCAGCGTCAGGGCGACGGAGCTGGGTCCGCCCGAGAATTATGCGATGGTCGAAAGCCCCCTGCCCCGCCCCGGTCCGGGCGAGGTACTGGTCCGCCTGCGCGCGGTGAGCCTGGGCTATGCCGATGTGCTGGTCGCGGCGGGGGGATATCAGGTTACGCCCGACGTGCCCTTCGTCCCCGGATCGGAAGGCAGTGGTACGGTTGTGGCCGCCGGCGCCGGGGTGACGAACGTCGCGCCCGGCGACAACGTTTCGGTCACCCGGTTCAGCGGGGTGCTGGCCGATCATGTGCTGGCCCGGGCCACGGAACTGACCCCCATTCCGGCCGGTATGAGCTTCGAGGAGGCGGCCAGCTATCGCGCGAACTATGCCACGGCCCTCTACGGGCTGAAGGACCGGGGCAGCCTGAAGCCGGGCGAGACGGTGCTGGTGCTGGGCGCGGCCGGCGGGGTCGGCATGGCGGCGGTGCAACTCGCCAAGCGGCTCGGCGCGCGAGTGATCGCAGGCGCGTCAACCGACCGCAAACGCGCCTTCGCCCTCGACCATGGTGCCGACCTGGCACTGGACTACAGCGTGCCGAACTGGCGCGAGTCGCTGAAGGCCATGACCGAGGGCAAAGGCATTGACATGGTCTTCGACCCGGTCGGCGGCGACCTGTTCGAACCGGCCTTCCGCAGCTTGGCCTGGGGTGGGCGCCACCTGGTCATCGGCTTCGTCGGGGGGCCGATCCCCCGCCTGCCCGCCAACCTGCCCCTGCTCAAGGGCGCGGCGCTGGTAGGGGTTGACGTTCGCCAGTTTACGCTGAAAGAACCGGAGCGTGAGCAGGCCAATCGGACCCTGATTGCCCGTTGGTGCGCAGAAGGCCTGCGCCCTCCGGTCGGCACAACATTTGATTTCGGCGACTTCCGCGCCGCCATGGCTGCCGCTGCGCAGGGCACCTCGCTGGGCAAGGTTGTGGTAAGAATTGGCTGACGATCAGCGGGGGTAATATTGTGACACAGGATTTCGGATTCGCGCCGGACGACCCGCAGCGCGCCGAGCGCGGCGAGGACACCATCCGCACGGTGCTGGGCATCCCTGCATTTCCGGCGGACTCGCCGTTCCGCGCGGCGAGCCGCGATTTCGTCTTTTCCGAGGTCTGGAGCCGTCCCGGACTCGACCGGCGCGCCCGGTACTGGATCACGCTGAGCTGCGCCTGCGCCGCGCGCTCGCCACTGGCCATCGAAACCTATATGCGCGCCGCGTTGCGGTCGGGCGAAATCACCCTGCCTGAACTGCGCGAATTCACGCTCCAGTTCGCGATCTTCCAGGGCTTCCCCAAAGCAGCCGAGGCGGAGATAATATTGGACAAGATTGCAAACGACGGAGCCGAAGACTGATGGCCATCCCTACTGCCCTGACGACCAACCTCAAAGTGCCGGTTGTGGCGGCACCTATGCTGATCGCCTCCACCACCGCCCTGACCATCGAGACCTGCCGGGCAGGCGCCATCGGCACGTTCCCGGCACTGAACGCCCGGTCAGTGGAGGAATATGACCAGTGGCTGAACACCGTGAAGGGTGCGCTGGGGCCAGAGGATGCCGCCTATGGCGTGAATCTGATCGTGGGCAAGGTCAACGCCCGCCTGGCGGACGATCTGGCAGTGACCGTGCGCCACCGGGTCCCCCTGGTGATCACCTCGTTCGGTGCGGACCGCGACGTGGTGAAGGCGGTGCACGATTATGGCGGGCTGGTCTTCCACGATGCCGCCAGCGCACGCCATGTCGAGATCGCGGCAGAGGCCGGGGTCGACGGTATCATCCTGCTGACCGCGGGGGCGGGTGGCCACTGCGGCTTCCTCAATCCCTTTGCCTTCATCGCCGACACGCGCAAACGCTATGACGGCGCCCTGCTCCTGGCAGGGGCGCTATCGACCGGGCGGGACGTGGCCGCCGCGATCGTGGCCGGGGCGGACCTGGCCTATATGGGCACACGCTTCCTGGCGACCGACGAAGCCAATGTCGATCCCGCGCACCGCGAGATGATCGTCGCCGCCGGCGCCTCGGACATCACCACCACTGCGGCGATGAGCGGCACCCCCGCCTCCTTCCTCAACGCCTCGCTGAAGCAGCACGGGCTCGATCCGAAGACCCTGGACCTGCGCCATCCGAAGGTGACCGTCGCGCCCGACGGAACGCCGATCAAGCCGTGGAAGGAAATCTGGTCGGCCGGCCAGGGTTCCGCCGGGATCGAGGATGTCCTGCCTGCGGGCCGTCTGGTCGAGCGGCTTGCCGCGGACTATCGGTCGGCGCTGGCAGCCGTGGCGCCATAATGCTCGCTGCGGAACGCATTGTCCGGTGCGAAGGCATCAACAATTTCCGTGATTTCGGCGGATGGCGGGCCGCAGACGGTGCACGCGTAGCCACCGGCCGCCTGTTCCGCAGCGCCCACCTGCATCGCGCCAGTGCCGCCGATCTTGATCGCATCGCCGGCGCAGGCATCACCACCGTTGCCGATCTGCGCCACCCCGGCGAGCGGCAGGCCCAGCCCAGCGCCTGGATCGGCCGGCTGCCGCTGCGCGCGATAGTTGCCGAAGAGGGCGGCGGCACCGAGGAAGCCCCGCATATCCTTGCCTTGCGGGCGAGCGATTTCGGCGCAGCCGCCATGCGGCGGTTCCTGGCGGACTATTATGAGACGATGGCGTACGAGCCGCAGCACATCGCGGTTTACACAGCCTATTTCGATGCCCTGGCCGACAATCCCGGCGCGACCCTGATCCATTGCGCGGCGGGCAAGGACCGAACCGGCATCCTGGCCTGGCTGACCCACCGCTTGCTGGACGTTCACCCCGACGATGCGCTGGAGGACTATCTGCTCAGCAATGTCGCCGGCAATCTGGCGGATCGCATGCCCCACATCCGCGCCTCCATGGAGCGGACCTACGGCCGGACGATCAGCGAGGAGGGGCTTACTGTCCTGTTGAGCGTGGAGCCGGACTACCTCCGGCGCTGCGAGGCCGGACTTGTCGCCACGTCAGGCTCGGTGAACGCCTATTTGGCAGATGTTCTGGATGTGGGCCCGGCAAAGGCCCAGCGAATTCGCGAAAGGTTGATGACATGACGACGACGATCGAGCTGACGCGGCAAGACGCCGTGGCCATCCTGCGGCTGGACCGGCCCCAGGTGCTCAACGCGATGAACGAGGCAATGGTGGGCGAGATCGAAGCCGCTCTCGACGAGGTGGAGGCCGACGGTCAGGTCGGCGCACTGGTCCTGGTCGGCACCGGCAGGGCATTCTGCGTTGGCTCCGACCTGAAGGAAGGCGGCAACGATCCCGCTGGGCGGATCGCACGGATGCACCGGATGATGCTGCGGCTCGACGCCTATCCGAAAGTCACCGTGGCCGCCTTCAACGGGCTGGCACTGGGTGGCGGCCTTGAACTGGGCATGGCCTGCACGCTGCGCGTCGCCGCCAGCGAGGCGCGTCTCGGCCTGCCCGAGATCACCCACTCACTGATGCCGGCCTATGGCGGAACCCAATTGCTGCCGCGACTCGTGGGCTATGCCACCGCCGCGCAGATGATGCTCTCGGGCGACATGATCGATGCGGCGCGCGCTGCGCAGATCGGTTTGGTCAACGATGTGGCGGACGACGCCTTGGCCGCGGCGATCGCGCTGGCCGAACGCTGCTCGCGCGGGGGAGCCGTCGCATCGCGCGAAATCCGCCGCGCGCTCAGCGCCGGTTGGGGCCGGCCCCTGGCGGAAGGGCTGGCGGGCGAGGCCGCCTCTGCCGAGCGCGTCGCGGGGAGTGCCGAGGCCAAGGCCGGGGTTGCCGCCTTTGGGGCAAAACATTAGACAATAGTCCAACCCGTGCCCATGAGGTGATCCGGGGACCGCAGCCCGCATTGCGCACGGCATTGCGTCGCGCCGTGCGCGCACGGTCATCAGCCCCAGCCGAAGGAGCATGTCGATTTGCCGATCCTGAACGTCCCGCCCGCAAACGGAGCTGCGCCCGCCACGATCGCCCGCGCGCCATGGTCCGTCCGACGCACCTCGACAATCGACACCTCCTGGCCACAGGGCCGGGACAAGGCGATGCACATGGTGGGCCATGCCCGCGATCTGCTGACACGAACGGTAGAGGCCGCGCCGACCATTCTGGCCGAAGACCGGTTCGTGGCCGAAGTTTCGCCCCAGCGCGAGATCATCACCGTCACGACCGAGCCGCCGCGATCGACCGCGGCGCTCGCGGGCGCCCGGGCCGGCAGCCAGCTACGCACCGCGATTGCGAACACGCTGGAGGACGAGCTTGTCCGCGGGACCCCGCTTTATCTGCTGCTCGACGACATTGCCGGGGCGAGTTTGGTCGCCCAATGGGGGGTGTTTCAGTGGTTCCGGGAGCCGACGATGCCGGCTGTCGTACAGACGCAGGGTGACGACCGGTTCACCAGAATGGAAGGCGTCTGCATCGGCTTCAGCCCGGATTCCCCGGTGATGGCCGGTGGCCCGGAGGATCGCATCAACTACCATGTCCCGGTCGAGCCGCTGGACGCCACGGCCGATCCCCATGCCTGGCACACCCTCTCCCCCCAGCAGGGCCCCGCGGCACGGCGCGCCCGCCGGATCGACCTGTGGTTCGACGGCGATCTCATCAGGGTCGATGCCCATTTTCAGGACAGTGCGCCGCTGCCCGAGGGCGGGCGCCTGGCGGTGCACGAATATCTGTTGCAGGCGACCATCGACCGGACGAGCATGACCGTGCAGTCGATCGTGGCGGACCCCCGTATCCTGCCGTTCCGCTACTGTCCGGCATCGACGCTCAGCGTCGATCGGCTGGTCGGTGTTCCGGTTGCCACGCTGCGCAAGACGGTGCTCGAAATGTTTGCGCGAACGCAGGGCTGCACCCACCTCAACGACATGATGCGCTCGCTTGCGGAAGTCCCGCAACTAAGCGCCGCCCTCGCCCAGGCGATTGCGGCGGGATAGCCCACCGCCGCACCGGGACCCTATTGCGTCTTTTCCAGGAATGACCATGACGACACCATATCCCCACCTGTTCGCGCCATTCACCGTCCGCGGACTGGATTTGCCCAATCGGCTGGTCATGGCGCCGATGTCCACCGAACTGGGGGGACGTGATGGCGGAGTGACACCGGACATGATCGCCTTTTACCGCGAACGTGCGGTGGGCGGCTTCGGCCTCATCATCGTGGAATATACCTGCGTTCAGCCCCACACCGGGCGGGCACATGAGTATCAGCTCACGCTGGAGGACCGCCGCAATGTCGACGGCCACCGGCGGCTGGTGGATACTCTGCATCAGGCGGGCGCGCGCGCCTTCATCCAGCTTCAGCATTCGGGGCAATATGCCACCCGCTCACTCTTGCCGGACGGTATGCCGGTGGGTCCCGGGGACTTGTTCTCCAAGAAGGACCCGGATCGCCAGACCTGCCGCGCGCTGTCGGGTGCCGAAGTGGTCGCCATGGCCGAATCCTTCGCGTCAGCCGCCGGGCTGGCGATCGAGGCAGGCTATGACGGGATCGAATTGCATGGGACGCACGGCTATCTGCTGAGCCAGTTCCTCTCGCCCTATTTCAATCGACGCGACGACGCATGGGGTGGGGATTTCGAACGGCGGATGGCCTTCCCGCTCGCGGTGATCGACGCGGTACGCGAACGTATCGGCGATCGGCCGCTCATCTACCGGCTCTCCGTGGACGAGTTCATGCAGGGCGGACTGACCATTTCCGACATGGAGCAGATCGCCCCCCGGCTCGTGGCCGCCGGGGTCGACCTGCTGCACTGTTCCTCCGGTCTGGGTATGGGCGCGGCATTCGAAACAGTGGTCGAGCCGATGTCCAGCCCGGAAGGGTGGCGCATCCCCTATGCGGCGCGGCTGCGCCGGGCGACCGGCGCGCCGGTGATCGCCGTGGGCCAGATCCGCTGGCCGGAAATGGCCGAGGAGGCAATCGCCGGAGAGCAGGCTGACCTGATCGCGCTTGGCCGCCCGACGCTGGCCGATCCCTTTTGGGCACAAAAGGCGCGTGCGGGCCGCCCCGATCTGATCCGGCCCTGCACATCGTGCAACTGGTGCCTGAATCCGCATCCTGGGCGCCATCAGGTCGGGTGCGCCGAAAACCCCCGGACGGGCACAGAGCTTGATCCGCCGATCCTCGCGGAAACCGGCAAGGGCCGCCGGGCAGTCGTGGTCGGGGCGGGGCCGGGTGGCATGGCGGCGGCCTTGCTGCTGGACCAGAGCGGCTTCGAAACCCATCTGTTCGAGCAGCGCCCGGTCGCCGGGGGCGGTATCGTCGCCTCGGCTACCCCGCCCGGCAAGGACAAGCTGTTCTGGTATTCGCGCTACCTGGTGGAGCGACTGAAGGACAGCGCGGTCAGCCAGCACCTGGGCCAGCGCGCCGAACTGGAACGGATCGCCGCGCTGGCGCCCGACATCGTCATCCTCGCCACCGGCACCAGGCCCATCGCCCTGCCTATCGCGGGTATAGATCATCCGATGACCATGGATGCCTATGACATTCTGATGGGCGATCGGGCGCTTGGGCTTGCGCCCCCGGCCCGCGTCGTGGTCTATGGCGGCGGCGAAACGGGGTGTGAAACCGCCGAGTTCTGCGCCGAAAAGGGTTTTGCTGTTACGCTGGTCAGTCGTTCCCCGGCGGACAGTCTGGCACGGTCGGCCGATCGTATCTATCGCGGCGCGCTGCTGCGGCGCCTGCATGCCAATCCCCGGGTGTCGATTCTGGACAACACCCATGTCCGCGCCGTCTCCGATGACGGAGTGCTTATCGAGACGCGCGGGGCGGACGGCACCGAAACCCGGCTGATCGAGGCCGACCGGCTGCTCCTGGCCCAGGGCCGGCAACCGGCCAATGCGCTGTATGACGCGCTGTCGGAGGCAGGCATTGCCGCGACGCTGGTCGGCGACAGCAGCCGGGTCGGGCGGATCGGCGATGCGGTACACATGGCCTATCGGGCGGTTCTGGCACTTCAGGCGCAGTTCGGGCCGATCGCGTCGGCGCGCTGCTGAGCCGGGCCATCCCGCTCTAGAGCGCGGGCATTCCGGGATCGCCGGCGGTGATCGCCGCGATCTTGGCCCGCACAAAGGCGTCGGGATCAGCAGCCCACTGGCGCACCAGGTCCCACAGCGCGTCGTCCGAGGGGATCAATATGCGGCCTTCCGCCATACCGCGGACAAAGACCTGCGCTGCCTCCTCGGCGGTCAACAGCTTGAGGTGCGAACCCGGCCCGCTCATCGGCGCGTTGGCGGACCAGTTGGTCATGGCCGCGGCGATCCCGGTACGCACCGGCCCCGGCACCAGGCAGGAAACCCTGACGCCGCGCGGTTCGCAGTATAGCGCCAGATTCTGGCTGAAATTGATCACCGCGGCCTTGGACGCGCCATAGGCCATGCGGGTCATCGCATAGGGATACATGCCGGCAAAGGACGCGGTGTTGGCAATATGCCCGCTGCCCCGAGCCAGCATCGCCGGCAGCACCGCCCGCACCCCCTTGACCACTGCGCCGTAATTCAGGCTTTCGATCCGTTCCCACTCCTCCGCCGGAACGTCCTCGGGAAGGCCGTTGAGGATGGCGCCGACATTGTTGATCAACAGGTCGACCGGCCCAAACCGCGTCTCGGCCTGCTGCACGACCGCGGCAATCGAGTCCGCGGAGCGGACGTCGGCCGCAAATCCCGCCGCCTCTCCGCCGTCGGCCACGATCGCGGCGGCGGTGGCCTGGGCGGCGGCCAGATCGATATCCCCGATCGCCAGCCGGGCACCGCTTCCCGCCATCTCGCGGGCGAGCGCCTGGCCGATACCCTTGGCGCCGCCCAGGATCAGCGCGTGGCGACCCGCAAACGCAGTGGCGGCGGAATTGGCCGCCAAGGAGATGTTCGTCTGCTCAGTCATGCCCGTTCTCCATGGCGTGCGCGGCGCGGCCAGGGGGCTGGCAGGCACGATAGATCACCTCTCCCCCGACCAGCGTCGCCATCACCTTGGCCCCGGCCAAGTCCTGACGTAGCGCAGTCCAGTCCTGCTCCAGCAGGCACAGGTCGGCCGGCGCGCCCGGTGCCACATCGCGCCGGCGCCACAACGCAACCGGATCCGCCAGGAACAGGTCGAGCGCCGCTTCAGGGGTCAGGGCCTCAGCCAGGCCCAGCGCGGCGCCGGTCGCGGTACGCCGGGCCACTGCGGCAGCCATCGCCGCCCAGGGATCGGCCATGCCGAACGGAGCATCGGTGCCCCCGGCCAGCGTCACCCCCGCGGCCAGAAAGGATTGCAACCGGTAGAGGCTGGCCCACTCGCCCGAGGGGATCGCGGAGCGATAGGCGTCGCCCCGCTCTGTCACGAAATTGGGCTGGGTGACGACGGCAAGGCCCATCTGCGCGATCTGCGCCACCAGCACGTCAGGCGCGACAGAGGCATGTTCGATCCGATCGTGACGCTTCGGCCCGGCCTCACTCAACGCGGCCAGGGCGAACACCAGTTCGGTTTCGGTGACGCAATGGACCGCCACCCCCCGCCCCGCGCCATGGGCTGCGCGCACGGCATCCACCAGTTCCTCATATTCGGGCAGATGCGCTTCGTGCAGATGGACCTTGAACGGGCCTGAAACCAGTCGTGGGCCAGGGACCAACCCCGCGAGTTCGGGCCGGCCGGCCACCACTAGCCGCTGCGCCAGCGCGCCCGATTTCTGCTGCGCGGCAAAGTGCCCGGCATCGGCCAGGCCGTTCTGCGGGTTCATGTCGGTCAGCCCGGTCACACCCCAGCGGCTCCACTGCCGCGAGACCTCGGTCAGGTCCGGCCGTGTACCCGCCAGCGCCTCGCGCAGCCAGTCATCGGCGTCAAAGAGCCGGCCGGTGGCCAGGTCCAGCGCAGGCGGAGGATCGTTGTCGGCCAGCAGCAGGTCGAGCCCCCGGCTGTTGAATATCCACAAGCGGCCCGAACGGTGCTGGATCCGTGCCGGTCGTCCGGGCACCGCCGCATCGAGCCAGGCCCGGTCGATCTGGCCCGCAACGCTTTCGTGATAGCTGATACCGCGCAGCCACCCGGTGCCAGACGCCCCTTGGAGCGCCCGTGCCAGCCCCGCCGCATCGGTCACGTCCGGCGGCCCGCAGCGCACCGACGCGCGCGCCGCCGCCGTCGCCGCGATATGGACATGGTGATCGTGCAGCCCCGGCAACAGAAGCCCGCCGCGCGCGTCAAGATCAGTCCGACGCCCCGGCACATGCGCAGCCACATCCGCGATCCGGCCGGCGGCCACGGTCACATCGACCAGCCAGCCATCACGCAGCCGCGCCGCGCCGATCACCATGTCGCCAATGCCTGCCGCCATTGCCCGCCAGTCCTCGCCCACATCGTCGCCGCCCCTGCCCTTTCGGGACTTGGCCGGCGATTGTCCAGCGGCGCATGCCGCTGCATGGAGTGCCCGGACAGTGGCATCGTCCCGCCCCGGCCGCAACCTAGATACTAGACAGATGTCTAACTAATCCGCCATGATGCCCGCACGGAACAGGCCGCGGGCGGCGGTGAAGGATCGGGAGACGTGGGATGGACAGTCTGTTTGACTTTACCGGCAAGGTGGCGCTGGTCACCGGCGGCAGCCGCGGGCTTGGTCTCGAAATGGTGCGCGCTCTCGCCGTGCGCGGCGCCGATGTGGTGATCACCAGCCGCAACGAAGCGGCCTGCGAGGATGTGGCGCGCGAGATCCGGGCGCTGGGCCGTCGCGCCTTGGCGATTGGCGCACATGCCGGAAAATGGCCCGAGATCGATCGCATGATCGAGCGCGCCTATGCCGAGTTCGGTCGTGTGGATATCGCCATCAACAATGCCGGCATGGGTCCGGCCATGCCCAGCCCCGACGTGACCGAAGAACTGTTCGACAAGATTCTGGGCCTGAACTTCAAGGGTCCGTTCCGCCTTGCCGCGCAGGTCGGCAAGCGGATGATGGAGGGCGAGGGCGGCGTGATCATCAACGTGTCATCCTCAGGCGCGCTGGTGCCGTTGCCGGGCGTGGTCCCGTACAGCGGCGCCAAGGCTGCGCTGAATGCGATGAGTCGGTCGCTGGCGGCCGAATTCGCCCCAAAGGTGCGGGTCAACACCCTGTCCGCAGGTCCGTTCCTGACCGACATCGCCAAGGCCTGGACGCCGGAAATGCGCGAGACGAGCAGCAACCTGCTGCATCGCCCGGGCCAGCCGCACGAAGTGGTGACAGCCGCACTGGCACTTGCAAGCCCGCATTCCAGCTATATCACCGGCGCGCTGCTGCAGGTGGACGGGGGCCTGTAGCGCCCTCTCCCCCCGTCCCGCCCCTGTTATAGTGCCGCGGCGCCCCTCGCCTCGACGATGTCGAGATTAACGTCGCGCGGCAGGGTGAGGATCGCCAGCAGGGTCTGTGCCACCGAATGTGCACTGAACAGCTTGCCGGTGAACTGGAAAAAGCCGCCAGCCGTGGCTGCGGCCGCGAAGTCCGCCGCCCGCTGCTGATCCCAATCCCTGCTGATCGTGCCGCTGTCGAGCCCACCGATCCGCAGCACCGATACCCGCGTGCCCTGCGGCCGCAATTCGCCGCGCAGCGCAGCGGCCAGCCCCTCAAGCCCGGCCTTGGACGCCACATAGAGCGACATGAAGGGAAAGGGCATGCGCACGGATTCGGAGGAGACGAACACCAGATCGCCCCCCTCTGCCTTGCGCAGCCAGGGAATGGCCGCCGAAGTCGCATTGGCCGGACCCAGCACGTTGACGGCGAATTCGCGCTGGATGTCTGCGGACGACGCTTCCTCCACCGTCAGCAGCGAGGCCGTTCCGGCGTTGTGGACAACCGTGTCGATCCGGCCGTAACGCTCGCCCACCCGGTCGATCGCCGCACGCACGGCCGCAGGGTCGGCCAGGTCGCATGGCAGGGCGAGGGTGTCCTCGCCCAGCAGCGCCTGCACGTCGTCGAGATCGGCCGAGGGACGGGCCATAGGCACCACCGTCGCGCCGCTCGCGTGCAGAGTCTGCACCAGCGCCCGTCCGAGCCCGCGCGATGCCCCCGTGACCACGACGATCTTGCCGTCCAGGGGCCTGCCCACGTCTGCCGTCATGCAGTCTGCCCAGCCTCTGCGAGCAACTTCTGCATATCGATTGCACCGGTCATCACACCACCATGGAAGCCGCCATCGACCGGCAAGCACACACCGCTGATGAAGCTGGCCGCGTCGGAATTGAGCAGGACCAGCGGATTGCCCTGCTCCTCCGGTGTCGAGCGACGACCCGACGGAATGCAAAACAGCTCCAGCACCGCGGCGCTGACGACATTTTCGAAGGCCGCCATCATCGGCGTCTGAGTTGGGCTCGGCATGGTCGCGTTGGCGCGGATGCCCCGCCCGCCGATCTCATAGGCGAGCAGACAGGTCCAGGCGTTGACCAGCTCCTTCGAAAGGGCATAGCCGTCCTGCACCTCATCGGGATGGGCGGCAAGCCAGTCCAGGAATTGCTGCTTGTCCGAAATCGCGATCAGCTCACGCAACAGCGGCATCCGCTGGAGATAGCCCATGCCGCCCAGCGACGAGATCGTCGCGATCGCCCCGCCGGAACGGATATGCGGTAGCCACTGTTCGGTCCAGTGACGGATGCCCAGGAAGTTGACCGACACCACATCGGCGGGCGGGAACGTCTGCGGCAGGCCAGCGCAATTGAACAGGGCATCGATTTCGCCGCCGATGCTGGCGACCGCCTGGTCGATCGAGGCCCAGTCCTTCAAGTCGACATGGGTAAACGAGGCCAGCGGCGCCGGCGACGGCTTGATGTCCGCACCGTGGACTTCCGCCCCGAGGGCCACCAACTGCCGCGCGCAGGCTTCGCCCATGCCCGAAAAGCAGCCGACGATCGCCACACGCTTACCTTTGTACGAAAACAAGTCGCTCACAATAGCTCTCCGGAGTAAAGGGCGCACACCGACGCCGCCATTTATAGTTGTCTGAATGAACCCGCAGCACGCGCCCTGCCCGCACTGCGACTGAGTCTACCATTCGATATGGAGGTTGCGGACCGACCGCAGGCCGGGATAGGCCTCCCGGCTGTCCTTCTCGGCGATGCGGAACAGGGGCACACGACGGAACCATTCCTCCAGCGCGACGCGCAACTCGCGGCGCGCCAGATGCGAGCCGAGGCAACGGTGCGGACCGCCGGCGAGAGTGAAATGGCGGTTCGGCTGGCGGTCGAGCCTGACGGTGCGAGGATCGTCAAACTCGGCCGGATCGAAATTGCCGACGGTGACGAGGCACTTGACCCAGTCGCCCTGCTTGATCGTCTGACCATGCCATTCGAAATCCTGCTTCACCAGTCGCAGGGAATTGACCAGCGGATGGACCCGCAGCATCTCCTCCACCGCTTCCGTCAGCATCTCGGGATGGTCGCGCAGCGTCTGCTGCATGGCCGTATCGATGCTCAGGCGCCGGAACATGAAGGCAAGGCTCGACGCGACCGTATCCAGGCCACCGAGCCAGAGGAAAAACACCGTTCCCATGATTTCATCGTCGGTGATCGGCCGGTCGCCGATCTGCCCCTCGACAATGCGGGACACCAGGGCGCCGTTTGGATTGGCTTGCTGATCCGCGATAAAGCCACGCAGATAGGCGATAATCTCCCGCACCGCCTCTGTCGCCGCAGCGAAATCGCCGCTGTGCAGGATCAGATGTTCCCATTCCAGGAACTGCTCGAACATCACGGCCGGGAAGCCCATGAGATCCATAAAGACCCGAACGGGATAGACACGCGCAAAATCCCACGCAAAATCCGCCTCGCCATGGTCGATCACGGCGTCGATGAGCGTATTGGCGCTGGCGCGGATAGACTTCTCGAGCGCGTCGATCGCCTTGGGCGAAAAATAGGGGTTCAGCAGCGCCCGATATTTCATGTGCTCGGGCGGATCGACGCCGAGCGGAATGGTCGGCCAGGTTTCGCCCACCATCATCTGGAAACCGGCCGCGCCCTTCGTCGAGAACAGGTCGGAATCCTGATAGACGCGGGCGATATCCTCATAACGGCTGACGACCCAGCACCCGACATCCTTCTGGCCGGGAACCGCATCCGGTATCCACATCAGCGGGGGATAATTGCCGGTAAGCACCGCCTCCGTATCCCGGTACGGCTCATCATAGGTGACGGGTAGATGCCCTTCTGCCCAACGCAGATCATATACGAGATGGGCCGGAACGTGGGCGGGACGATTGCCGTCCAGTTCCCGTTCCATGGCCACCGGATCCGACACCATGACATCCACTCCCCTAGCTGATGCTATTTTTGACAGCGTATCAAGTACCGGCACCCCTTTCAAGATGTGATGTCGGCGGGGCCAGGAAAGTGGCGCAAATCAAGAGCAAAAAAGGGAGGCATCGCCGCGCGATACCGGCGGCATCGACGGCAACGGGCATCCGGGAGCCTTTGGACAGGACAAAGAAAAACGGGGCAGCCGGATGTCCGGCTGCCCCCCATTGCATCAAATCGCAAACGGATCAGAAGCGAACCGTAGCCGTCATGCCGTAGGTGCGCGGCTCACGCAGCATGGCGCGACCGAGCTGAACGCCCGGAATGGGAAGGCTGTTCACAAAGTCCTTCAGGCCGCTCAGGTTCTTGCCCCACAGGGTCAGGTCCAGCTTGCCATCCAGCACGGTCAGCGTGGCGTTCGCGTTGATTAAGACATGCTGCTTGTCCATGCCCGCATAGGTATAGCCAGCGGCATCCGCAGCCGTCGTGGGCTGACCATTCACGGCATCGAAGTAGTTGCCGTTGGCATCCTGATAGAAGCCCTGCGGATAGTTGTACTGCGACGACTGATAAATGAAGTCGGACCGCAGCGACAGCTTGTTCTCGCCGATGTTGCCCGACCACTGCGGCGAAACCGTGGCAGTCCAGCGCGGCGTGAGCTGGAACGGCTCGTTGCGACGATCGAAGCCATTGAAGTCGATGAACGAGACATATTTCGGCTTGGTATAGGCAGCAGTGACATTCAACTGGAAGCCATGGCCCAGGATGGCGGCCGCTTCGAGTTCGCCGCCGTAGATGTCCACAACACCGGCGTTCGAGGTGACCGTCGACACCACGCTGTTCTGGACGACCGTAGTATTACGCTGCACGCCCTTCGAACGGGTGTAATAGACTGCCAGGTTGACGCGCAGCTTGCGGTCGAAGAACTCGCTCTTCACGCCGCCTTCGTAGCTGTACACCGTTTCCGGCTGGAACGGCAGCAGCGAGGCGGGCACGCCACCCACGCCGCGCAGCACCAGGCCGCCGCTGCGGAAGCCCTTGGCCGTCTTCAGATAGACCAGGATGTCGTCCGTGGCCTGGTAATCAACCGACGCGGTATAGGCCACGCCGCTGAACGTTGCACTGCGCTTGAACGGGCAACCCTGGGTCGGGAAGGCGCAGACGAAGTTCACGATGGAGGTGTCATCGACGACGTAGGTGCCGTTGTTGGACGTCAGGCTACGCTTGTCGCGGGACCAGCGAACGCCGCCGGTGAACGAGAGCTTGTCGTTCACATGATAGGTCGACTGCGTGTAGAAGCCGACACTCTTGCTATCGATGTCACCGTAAGAACTGGTGACCTTGCGCAGACCGGGGTTCGGAGCGCCAAGGGCAGACAAGGCCGTAAATGTCGAAGCCGGCGTATCGTCATGTCCATATTCGTGGAAGAGGAAGGCGCCGAAAGCGAAATCGAGCTTGTTGTCGAGTGCCTTACCGGTGACGGTCAGCTCGCCCGACCACTGCTTCATCGCCTGGTTGTTGGTGAGGCCGTACTTGCTGAGGCCGAGCGAGTCGAGAATCTCGACATTCGAGGCATCGTTATCACCGTCTATGAACAGCGAGTTCGTCCGGCGATACCCGCCGATCGCCTTGATCTCGCCGAAGTCCGTGCCCAGCGTAGCCGTGGTCGTGTAGGTCTCGGCCGTCAGGATGGAGTGCGGCAGCGAGCTGAGAGAGACATTGTAGCGGTCCGTGCCGGTCTGTTGTAGCAGAATTGCGTTGCCCCGCGTCTTGCACGCCACCGGATCAGCAAAGCAGCCCGCCGCGCCAAGTGCCTCAAGACCAGCCTCCAGGCCCGCGTTGCCGCGCGGGTTGCCGTTCGGGCTGGCATAGGCAAGCCGGCCCGGATCGATGTAGCTGTCGGTCTTGAACTTGTCCGCGGAGAACAGGATCTTGAACCTGTCCGACGGCTGGATCAGCAGCTTGCCGCGGAAGGTGTAATCATTCAGGTCGCCGATCATCCGGCCGCTGTTCACCTCGCGCACATAGCCGTCGCGGCGATTGCCCGAATAGGCGAAGCGGGCCGCAATCTTGTCCTCGATGATCGGCACGTTCAGAACCGCCGTCAGCGACTGCTGGTTGAAGCGGCCGTAGGTGCCCGACAGCGAACCCGACAGGCCATCGGTGAAGCTGGGATCGTTGGTGTTGATCAGGATGGCGCCGCCCGTCGTGTTACGGCCGAACAGGGTGCCCTGCGGACCCTTCAGCGCCTGGAAGTTGGCAACATCGACCAGGGTGGCCGTCAGACCATAAGCGCGCGCCCAGTAGACACCATCCACATAGGTGCCGACCGAGGGGTCGATGGTCGCCAGCGTATCCTGCTGCACCTGACCGCGCATCTGGATAAGGACGGCCGCCGTGTTGGTCTGTGCCGGGGCGAACTGCAGGCCCGGCGTCAGCGTCGCCACGTCGGGCAGCGTGCGGGCATTCTGCTTGATCAGCTCCGCGCCGCTATAGGCGGTGACCGCAACCGGCACACGCTGGATATTTTCCGAGACCTTGCGCGCGGTGACGACGATATCCTCGAGCTGAGCGTTCGGCTCAGCGGTATCCGCGGCGGTCTGCGCCACCGCGGGCGCGGCCAGGCAACCGACCGCGAGAGCCACAATCGATGCGACTCCACTCAATCCAATACGATCCATAAGCCCCTCACTCTCCCAAACGCCGGTAACATTTACCGGATTGAAACCTTATGGCGCTCTGTCGTGCAGGCGGGCCTTGTTCTTCGGTCCCTGTTTAGGGTGATCTGACAGAAGCGTCAATCGCGGTGCAGACTTCTGATATTTTCCGACAAATCGTGGCACGCCTGCAACATGGCCACGGCCGGCCCCCGATTTCGCCGTTGACGCCCTGATCGACAACCTATTGATATAACTTGGCTTTGGCTCCGGGCCAAAAAAAGGGCAGCCGGAAATCCGGCTGCCCCATTTCGAACTTGCCCCGATCAGTTGATCAGAACGAGACCTTCGCGGTCAGACCATAGGTCCGCGGTTCGCGCAACATGACGCGGCCCATCTGCAGGCCGGGAATCGTCAGGCTGTTCTGGAAGTCCGTCAGGTTCGTCAGGTTCTTGCCCCACAGGGTCAGGTCCAGCTTGCCATCCAGCACGGTCAGGGTTGCGTTCGCGTTGACCAGCACATGCGCCTTGTCGGTGGTCGCATCATTGTACCCGGCGGCATCCGTGGCCGAAGCGGCCTGCCCCGTGGCCGAGTCACGCCAGGTCCCGCTATTGTCCTGATAGAAGCCCTGGGGATAGTTATACTGCGACGACTGATAGGCAAAGTCCGCGCGCAGCGAGAGCTTGTTCTCGCCGATGTCGCCCGACCACTGCGGAGAGACCGTTGCGGTCCAGCGCGGGGTGAGCGGGAACGGCTCGTGACTGCGGTCGACCCCGTTGTAATCGATGAAGGAGACGTACTTGGGCTTGGTGTAGCCAGCAGTCGCGCTGATCTGGAAACCATGTCCCAGCAGTGCGGTCGCGTCGAGTTCGGCGCCGTACACATCCACCACGCCGGCGTTCGAAATCACGGTCGCAATGGTGTTGTTGGCCCCGACCACAGCCGTGCTGCGCTGCGCGTCCTTGGTGTGGGTGTAATAGGCCGCCAGGTTAATGCGCAGCCGGCGATTAAAGAGCTCGCTCTTCACGCCGCCCTCATAGCTGTAGACGACTTCCGGCTGGAACGGCAGCAGCGAGGCAGGCACCGCAGCCACGCCGCGCAGCGCCAGGCCGCCGCTGCGGAAGCCCTTCGCCGTCTTCAGGTAGACCAGCACGTCGTCCGTGGCCCGGTAATCGACCGAGGCCGTATAGGCAACGCCGCTGAACGAGGCGCCGCGTGCGGCGGGGCACTGAGGAAAGGCGCAGGTAAACGCCAACGAGTTGTCGGCGTTGACGAAATAGGTGCCGCCGCTCGACACCAGCGACCGCTTGTCGCGCGACCAGCGGATGCCGCCCGTGATCGAAAGCTTGTCGGTCGCGTGGTAGGTCGCCTGAGAGTAGAAGCCGATGCTCTTCGTATCGACCTGGCCGTAGTAGCTGGTGATGCTGCGGCGGCCGGCATTGTCCGGGCTCAGCTTCGACACTTCGATCAGCGTCGATGACGGGGTATCGTCATGACCAAATTCGTGGAACAGGAAGCCGCCGGCGGCATAGTCCAGCCTGTTGTCGAGCGCCTTGCCGGTGACCGTCAATTCGCCCGACCACTGCTCCATCACCTGGGCATTGTACAGGCCATACTGGGACACCCCGCCCGCATAGAGAATACGCGCGCTGGACGCATCGTCGTCGGTATCGGTGAGCACCGAGTCCGTCTTGCGGTAGCCGCCGATTGCCTTGACCTCGCCGAACGAGGTGCTCAGCGTCGCCGTGGCGCTGTAGGTCTGCGAGGTCAGCACCGAGTGCGGGGTCGAACTGAGCGAGGCGTTGAACTGGTCCTGACGCAGGGTCACGTCGCGGGCAAGAATGGCATTGCCCGCGCCGACGCAAGCAGCCTGATCAGCAAAGCAGCCGGCAGCACCCAGGGATTCAAGCCCGGCTTCGAGCGAGGCAAACCCGTTCGGGCTGAAATAGCCCAGCCGGCCCGGATCGATGAAGGTGTCAGTATGGAACTTGTCGGCCGACAGCAGCAGCTTGAAGGTGTCCGTGGGCTTGATCAGAACCTTGGCGCGAACCGTGTAGTCGTTCAGGTTGCCGATCATCCGGCCGCTGTTCACCTCGCGCACATAGCCATCGCGGCGATTGCCCGAATAGACGAAACGGGCCGCAATCTTGTCCTCGATCACCGGCACGTTCAGAACGCCCGTCAGCGACTGCTGATTGAAGCGGCCGTAGGTGCCCGACAGCGAACCCGACAGACCATCGGTGAAGCTGGGATCGTTGGTGTTGATCAGAACCGCACCGCCCGTCGTGTTACGACCGAACAGCGTGCCCTGGGGACCCTTGAGCGCCTGGAAATTGGCCACATCGACCAGCGAGGCGGTCAAACCGTAAGCGCGCGCCCAGTAAATGCCATCGACATAGGTGCCGACCGAGGGATCGACCGTCGCCAGCGTGTCCTGCTGAAGCTGGCCGCGCATCTGGATGAGGACGGCCGCGGTGTTGGTCTGCGCGGGGGCGAACTGCAGGCCCGGCGTCAGCGTCGCAACTTCCGGCAGGGTGCGCACATTCTGCTTGGCCAGTTCGGCGCCGCTGTAGGCGGTAATCGCGATCGGCACGCGCTGGACATTTTCCGAGACCTTGCGCGCGGTCACCACGATATCCTGCAACTGATCGGGCGCTTCGGCGCCATCCGCGGCAGTCTGGGCCATCGCCGGCGCAACCATGCAGCCGACCGCGAGAGCCGCAACCGAGGCGACCCCGCGCAATTTAGTACGAGTCATGAACAATCACTCCCCTTGCGCCGGACAATTCCTGTCCGCCTTGCAACAGATGCGGATGCGGTCACACGGGCATGCGCGACAACTTATCCTGCGGCGCGAACTAGTTGGTCTTGACGATAGCGTCAACTCATGGACACGGCCTCGGAAGTTTTCGTCGGGGTGTTGCAATTTGGCAGCACATAGCCGCCGTCTCGCCGGCTCCCGTCAGGCGCGTGCCGGCAATGCACGCGGTAACGCCATGGCGGTCGCCAGGCCCGCCACGCAGACCGCGGAGATGAAGGCAAAGGCCGTGAGATAGGCGCCCTTCGCATCTACCGCCTCCGCAGCAACCGTTGCGACGGTAGCAGCCCCCAGCAAGATGGTCATGACCTGCGAACCGCAGGCATGGGCAATCGACCGCAGCGCGACGTTGACGCCCAGCGCCTCGCTGACCCGCCCCGGCGGGGCAATGCGCGCGATCTGGTTGGCGACCCCGACAAAGGCCACGGTGGTTCCGATCGAACTCAGGATGATGACGCCGACGATCGGCCAGAAACTGGCGTAGCCCAGGAACATCGCCAGCCAGGACGCCAGATTGGCCGCGAAGCCGAACAGAATCACCCGGCGCTCGCCGATCGAGGCGCACATCTGTCCGGCCAGCGGCGAAACAATCACTGAACCGAGATTGCCGGGTATCTTCAGGACGCCCGCGGCCGCCGCGGTCAGGCCCAGACCGATGCCGGTGGCCGGAGCCTGCTGCAGCAGCAGCATCATGAGCAGGGTCAATTGGAATGGCCCCAATGCGACCAGCGCGATCGCCAGGTGCGTCAACGCCATTTCCCGGCGGAAAAGCAACCTCACGTCGAGCAGCGGATCGGGGTGGCGCAGTTCGTGTCGGACCCAAAAGGCCAACAGCAGGACCACACAAGCCCCTTCGCCCAGGGTCGCCAGGCCAAGGCCACCCGTGCCGATTCGACTGATGACCAGCAGCAGCCCGGCGGCGCCGGCGGCAAAGAGCACGCCACCCGCGATGTCCAGCCGGCGTACCGCCGCCTGTGCCGCCTTGCCGGACGGCAACAGGGCCACCGCCAGCAGGGCCGCGGCGGCGGCCATAGCCGCGCTCAGCCAGAACAGGCTGCGCCAGCCGAGATGGTCGACCACCAGGCCACCAATTACCAGGCCGGCGATCGCCCCGACCGATGTGGCCCCGATCAGCAAGCCGCCGCAGAGCGCATGGCGCTGCGCCGGAATCGCCTCGCGCACGATGCCGTAGCAAAGCGGCATCACCGCGCCGGCCACCCCCTGCAACGCCCGGCCGCCGACGATCCAGTCCGGGTCCGGATGCGCGGCACTCAGCGCAGAACCAATGGCCGCCGTGCCGATGGCGCCGACGATCACCCGTTTGCGCCCGAACAGATCGCCCAGCCGGCCCAGGATCGGTGCCGCCACCGACGACACCAGCAGATAAGTCGTGACCAGCCACGCCACAGCCACCGGATCGCGCAGGTCGGCATAAAGCGCCTTCAGAGCAGCCAGGATCATCTGAGTCTCGAACGTCGCTGTCACGTCCGCGACGATCAGCACGGCGATGATCAGCGGCCACGGCAGCGCGGGCCGTGCAGGCATCTTCTCCATCCGCTATCCTCGCCTATCCGGCCCCACGGCCGGCCCAATTCTGCGACTCAGTTCATCGTGTCGTAGATCATCGTCTTGGGTTCGAGGTAGGCGGCCAGCCCGGCCAGCCCACCTTCGCGCCCAATGCCAGACTGCTTGAAGCCGCCAAAGCCGATCGAGAAGTCCAGCTTGAAACCGTTGTGCCCGACCGTGCCCGCGCGCAATTGCCGGCCGACCTCGTAATAACGCTGCGGGTCGTTGGTGAACACGGCGCTGTTCAGGCCATAGATCGTGTCATTGGCGAGGGCGATCGCACTGTCCTCACTCGCGGCCGGGATCACACAGACCACCGGCCCGAAAATCTCGTCCTGGGCGACCGGGGCGGCGTTGTCCACGTTCGCCAGCAGGGTCGGCTCGATATAATAGCCACGGTTGAGATGAGCCGGACGCTGCCCGCCGGCGGCCAGTCGGGCGCCATCGGCCTGTCCCTGGCGGATATAGCTTTCCACGCGGTCGCGCTGCCGCTCGATCGCCAGCGGCCCCATCTGCGTCGCCGGATCGAACGGATCGCCCACCTGGATCTTGCGGAACTCACTGGCCAGCGCATCGACCAGATCGTCGTGACGCTTCTCGCTGACAATGATCCGGGTGAGCGCGGCGCAGACCTGCCCGGTCGCCATCGGCGCATATCGGGCGATCTCGACCGCAGCCTTGGCAACGTCGTAGTCGTCGAGGATCACCGCCGGCGACTTGCCACCCAGCTCCAGCGTAAAGCGCGCAATGCGCTCGCCGCAGACCGACGCGATCCGCCGTCCCGCCGCCGTCGATCCGGTAAAGCTGACCTTGTCAATCGCCGGGTTGCGCACCAGCTCCTCGGACACGTGACGATCGGCGGTGAGCACATTGACCACGCCTGCCGGCAGCCCGACCTCCTCGCAGATTTCGGCAAACGCATAGAGCGCCGAAGGCGCCTCGGGCGAAGCCTTGACCACCAGCGTGCAGCCAGCGATCAGGGCCGGCGCGGCCTTGTGGGTCAACAGGGAGGTGGGCGCGTTCCACGGCACAATCGCCGCCACCACGCCGACCGGCTCCTTTACCAGGAGCGCGCGGTGGCCGGTGCGCGCGGTGCGCGGCTCCTCCCAGGCGTAGGTCTTGCCCAGATCGGCGTGAAAGCGGAATACTGCGGCGGCGCCCGGGCCGGCGAATGCGGCCATGTCGCGCACCACCCCCGATTCGACCATCCAGCTATGCGTCAGGCTCTCGGCACGCCGTTCCCAGGCGTCGGCGATCCGGCTCAGATATTCGCCGCGTTCGGCCGGCGACAGCCGCGGCCACGGCCCTTCATCGAACGCACGGCGTGCCGCCGCAACGGCCTTTTGCATGTCGGCCGACTGGGCCTCCGCCACACGCAGACATTCCTCTTCGGTCGCACTGTCGAGCACCGTAAGGGTGGCGTCGGACGAGGGCTTCACCCACTCCCCGTCAATGAAGAAGCGATCGGGATGCTTGAGGTCAATCTTACGGCTGGTCGGGGACGACATCGGGCTCTCTCCAAGCTGCGGCATATCCAGTCCGCTTACCTTATGTAGACCACCGGTTTGCGAATACCGGGCACGCAAGCAACGGATTTGACGGAAGTGTAGAAATCCGCACCGGATGCGTCAATGCGGAAACGGCGACGGGCCCCGCACGCCGGGCAGCTAGCGGCCACGCCACCGCGGGGCGCGCTTTTCCAGGAATGCGGTCAGGCCCTCTGCGCGGTCCTCGCTGGCGGACAGGCGCGGCCACCACTGCGCGCGCGCGCGCGTTGCGGCCTCGATCGGGGCGGAGTCGGCGGCATCGAGCACGCGCTTGTACGCCTCGACCGCCAGCGGGGCGGCCAAGGCCAGCGCCGCCGCCAGCGCATCTACGCGGCGCAGCAACGCCTCGCGGTCACGGCACAGATCCGATACCAGGCCCAGATGATAGGCCCGCTCCGCCGCGACGGGCAAGCCGGTCAGCAACAGCGCCCGGGCCGCGGCAGCAGGGATTCGCCGGGGCAATTCCAACAGGCCCGCATCGGGCATCAGCGAAAAGCGGATCTCGCTCAAGCCGAACTGCGACTGCGCGGTCGCCACCACGATGTCGCACAGCAGGGCCAATTCAAAGCCGGCGGCCAGGCAGTGCCCGTCCACCGCGGCGATCAGGGGCTTGGGGCACTCCCGCAACAGGGCATATAACCGTGCCGCCGCCTGTTCGGCCCGCAGCCCGCGCCCGTCCAGCTCGTCCTGGCGCAGTTGCTTCAGGTCCCCGCCGGTGGAGAAGGCGCGCCCGCCCTCCCCGATCAGCACCATGGCGCGCACGGCACTGTCGGCGCTGCCGCGGACGATCGCATCGCCCATGAGGTCGAGCGCCGCAGCGTCGAGCGCATTGAGCCGGTCCGGGCGGTCGATCCGAATCCAGCCAGTCCCCCCGTCGATCTCGTAAGTGATGGACAATTGCGATTCCTTCAGCCGCGGTGCCGGCCACGCGCCCCCTCGCCGGGGCCATGACTATCCCGAGACGAGTTCGGTGAGAATGCCGATCTGCGCCTCGTACAGGGCACTCTGGATCGCCGGACTCTCGCCCTCGTAAAGCGTTTCGCGGGTTGCCAGGCGCTCGATTGCGGAGAAGATCACAATCGCGCGCGCCATGGCCTGTTCCTCGGTCAGGTCCGCATGCGCGCGGCCGTCCAGGATATTGCTGGCCAGCCTGCTCACGATCCGCACCCCCGCCTGCTTGCGGATCTCGGAAAATCGCACATCACCGCGATCCGATTCCATGTTGCGCAGTACCAGCACGGCATGGTGGCGGGTCCAGTACGCGCGATAGGCATTCAGGAAAGCCCGCGCGCCATCGGTGCTGCTCACCTGCGGATCCCAGGCGTCGAGCGCGGCCAGTATCTCCCCGATTGCGTCGCTCGCCTCCTCCGCCAGGACCAGCAGAATGTCCCTGACGTCACCGAAATAGACATATAGCGTGGCAAGCGAGGTCTGCGCTTCCTGGGCGATCGCGGTCGCGGTCAGCGATACCGCGGACTGTCCGTGCAGCAGGCGCTCCGCCGCCTGCAGCAGGCGGGCGCGAGTCTCCAGCCCCTTGCGCCCCAGCGCACCACCGGAACGTCCGGTACCTTTCGGCTTGCCCCCCAGGCTCGCCAACGCTTGTTTTGACACGCCCTGCCTCGTCATATTTCCACATTTCCCGGTACATGAGGACCGGCATGCATTCAACCGTCGCCGGCAAGGCCACACGGCCCGGCCCGGCGGGCAGCGACAGCGACGCAGTTGACAGGAATGTCAAACGTGTGCTTTCAGGGCACCGCCGATTGTTGCGGCGCCATTCGGCGCGCCGGTCCCAAGGGGCCGTTGCCTGTCCGCGCCGAACAATCACTGCTAATGATCGCCGGCGGCCGACGGCATCCGGGCATCTGGAGAGAATTTCAATGCTGATTGAGAACAGGGTCGCTGTCATCACCGGTGGGGCGAGCGGTATCGGACGCGCCAGCACGGTGCGCTTCCTCAACGAGGGTGCCAAGGTCGTCGTCGCGGACGTCAATCCGGCGAGCGGGGAAGCCTTCCTCAAGCTCGCGGACGAGCTGGGCTATGCCGACAAGGTTCGTTTCGTGACGACCGACGTCACCAACGAAGCGGATATCGAGCGCATGATCGGGACCGCGGTCGACGCGTTCGGCAAGCTTGACTGCATGTTCAACAACGCCGGCATTCCCGGCGCGCTCGGCCCTCTTGAGGAAGTGGCGGCCGAGGACTGGGACCTGACCTTCGCCGTGCTGGTCAAGGGCCCCTTCCTGGGCCTCAAGCACGCGGTGCGCCAGTTCAAGGCCCAGAGCACCGGCGGCGTCATCCTCAACACCTCGTCAGCGGCCGGCCTGGTCGGCGGCGCCGGCCCCCGTCCCTATTCGGTGGCCAAGGCGGCGGTAGCGCACCTGACCACGGTGGCGGCGGTGGACCTGGCCGCGCACCGCATCCGCGTGAACGCCATCGCGCCGGGCGCGATCCTGACCGAAATCGGTGGCCAGGACCCGGTCGAGGCGGCCGAGCGGCTGTCGAAGGGTCAGCCCTGGCCCGACCACGGCATGCCGTCCGACATCGCGTCCGCCGCGGTCTTCCTGGCCAGTGACGAGGCCCGCTTCATCACCGGCCAGACCTTACTGGTGGATGGCGGCGCAACCAGCGACAGCGGTATGGAAGTCCGCCTGCAGCGCGGTGGCGCCTGGGCCAAGGTGACCGGCATGCACCACGGCACGACCGGCAAGAAGTCCGCGCTGCGCCGGCTGGATCGCAAGGACTGACCATTGCGCGCCGGCCGGGCGGGAGTTCCCCATGCCCGGCCGCGCTGACAATGCGGAATGCACCATGGAGAACTGGGCGTGAATCTCGATCTGAGTGAAGAAAACAACCTGCTGGTCTCGATGGTCGAAAAGCTTTTGGCCGGCGCCGGCGGAGTTGACCGCCTGCGCAAGCTGCAGCCCGGCACCGTAGATCGCGATCTTTACCGCGAGCTCGCCCAGATGGGCATACTGACCATGCGTTCGCTGCCGACCGACCAGGGCGGCTCCCCGCTGCTCGATACCCTGCTGGCGATGGAACAGGCGGGCCGCCACCTGCCGCGCCTGCCGCTGGCCGAAACGATCGTCGCCGCCGGCCTGCTCGGGCGGTCATCCGCGCCGGCTGGGGCGGACTGGCTTGAGCGGATCGGTTCGGGCGACGCGGTCGTCACCCTCGCCTTGCACGATGTCGGGGGCCGGCCGGACCAACTGGTGGCATTTGGCGGGGCATCCGATGCTGTCGTTTTCCGCCGGGGCGCCGGCCTGTATCTGCAGGAAGGCGCGCTGCCTTCCGTGGCCGCCGATCACGGCGACCAGGCGCTGGGCCGCTTTACCACCACCGGCACGCCCGTACACGAACTCGCCACCGGCGAGGTAGCCACGGCGCTATTCGCGGCCGCGATCGAGGAATGGAAGCTCCTGATCTCGGCCGAACTGTGGGGCCTGTCGGCGGCAATGCTCGAAATGGCCTCGCGCCATGCCAACGAACGTCACCAGTTCGACCGGCCGATCGGCAGATTCCAGGCGATTTCGCACCCGCTGGCCGACCGTGCGGTGGACAACGAGGCGGCGCGCCTGCTGGGCTGGTGGACCGCCTGGCTGCTCGGCGAGGTGGGCACGCAAGGCGGGGAAAACACCCGCGAGGCCGGCGCGGCGATCAGCATGACCTTTGCCTGGAGCGCGAAAACCGCCGACGCCACCGCCCGGCGCGCGCTGCACACCTTCGGCGGCTATGGCCTCTCGCTGGAGCACAATGCCCAGGTCTATTTCCGCCATGCCAAGGCGCTGCCCCTGCTGCTCGGCGATCCCAACGCGGAAATGGTCCGCGTCGCCGATCGCCTGTGGCGCGGGGAAGAGGCGGTTCTGCCCGATGGCGGCCCCTGCCCCCTGTCGTTCGGTGTGGATGAGGAAACCCGTACGATTACCGAGGATACGCGTGCGATCCTGGAACCGCTGATGACGCCGGAGCTGCGCGCCACCCTGCCGGATTCCTATGACGGCCACGTCCCCGCCATTGCACAGGCGCTGGGTAGCGCCGGCCTGCTATATGCCGACTGGCCGCAGGAGTGGGGCGGCCGTGGCGCCCCCGCGAACGCAATGCTTGCCGCCCTGCGCGTGTGGGACGAACTGGGCTATCCCGGCCATGCCCAGTCCGTAACCAACATGGTCGGCCACATCGTGCGCGAGTTCGCGACCGACGAGGTCCGTCAACTGGTGGTCCCCCGCCTGGCCGCCGGCGAGGCGCTGTGCAGCATGGGCTATTCGGAGCCGGGTTCCGGCTCGGACATCTTCGGCTGCCAGACGAAGTCGCGCTGGGACGAGGATAGCAAGACCTGGATCATCAACGGCCAGAAGATGTGGACGACCGGCGCAAATCTGGCGGACTATGTGCTGCTGCTGACCCGCAGCGAGCCGGGTAGCACCAAGCACCGCGGGCTGACGCTGTTTCTGGTCCCGATGAATGCCGAAGGGGTCGAGGTCCATCCGATTCACACGGTCATGGACGAGCGCACCAACGCGACATTCTATACCGACGTGAAGGTCGATGATAGCTGGCGGATCGGCCCCGTGAACAACGGTATCAAGGTGATGACCTGGGCACTGACGCTGGAACAGTTGGGCGCGTTCGGCGCCGGCGACCGGCGCGCCTTGCCCGCTCTCCTGGAATGGGCAGCGCAGCCTGACGAGGATGGCCGGCCGCGCCTGGACAGCAGGGACGTACGGCGCCGGCTGGGCCTGTTCGAGTTGCAGGCCCGGGCAGGCGAGCTGCTTGCCGACCGCGCCACCTGGCACGCCCTGTCGCACCCCGAGGCCGGCCGTACCGGCTATGGCCCGATGAGCAAGCTGTTCTATTCGGAAATGGTCCAGCAGGTGCTGGCCGATCTGATGGACATGACCGCGCCCGATTGCCTGGTCAATGGCAGCGGGCCGCTGGCAGAGCTTGAACGGCTTTACCGCCAGTCCCAGGTTGCCACGGTCTATGCCGGATCGAGCGAGATTCAGCGTTCGCAGATCGCGGAGGTCTTCCTGGGTCTGCCGCGCAGCCGTTGAGCCAACCGACAACAGTATTTGATGTGGGGAATTCGATGAGCCTGAACCCTAACCTCGACCGGGCCATGGCGCAGCCTGACGACGCCCTGGCAATCTGGTTCGAAGGAACCAACCATAACTGGGGCGCCGTGCGCGGCTTCAGCGATACGCTTGAGGCCATGCTGGCCGAAAAGGGCGTGAGCGCCGGCCAGCCGATCGGTATCCTGTGCCGCAACAACCCGCCGCACGCCGCCGCGCTGCTCTCGTCCGTACGCATCGGGCGGCCGGTGGTCATGCTCTACACGCTGCAGTCGCTGGAGGGGATCGCCAAGGATATCCGCACGCTCCGGCTTGCGGCCGTGGTCGCACTCGCGTCCGACTGGGACGACGAGGTCGTGAAAGCGGCGGTCGAGGTGGGGACGCTGGGCATTAGCTGCGCCGATCGCAACAGCCTCGATCTCGCCTTCCATCCGGGTCTCGAAACGCTTGGCGCCGAACATCGCGGCGGCCAGCCCCAGCCGATGTCGATTTCCGTGCTGTCGAGCGGAACCACGGGCAAGCCCAAGCTGGTGCAGGTCAGTTCGCTGATCTTCACCCGCGCCCTGGCGACCATGTCCGTGTCGGACGTGCCGGGCGTGCCGGTCCGGCCGAACCTGGCCTTCACCCCGATCAGCAACATCAGCGGCCTGATCCAGTTCCTGGGCAGCGTCGCCCGGGGCGGCTGCGTGTACCTGCTCGAACGGTTCGAGATGGAACGCTGGCTGACCGCGCTGGCGGCCTGTGAGCCCGATACGATCATCATGTTTTCCCCGATGATCCACGCTTTCCTGGAGCGCAACGTGCCCCGGGAGCGGTTTGGCGGCCTGCGCGCGGTATTTGGCGGCGCCGGGCCCCTCTCCCCCGAGGTGCAGAAGGCCTTTCAGGACCGCTACGGCATCCCGATCTACTGGGGCTATGGTTGCACCGAGATTGCCGGCACGGCGGCGAGTTGGAGCCCGGCCCTGGCCGAACAGTTCGGCGACAGCAAGATGGGCAGCGCCGGCCGCGCGATCGCGGGGGTGGAACTGCGCGTGGTCGACCCAGAGAGCGGCGCGGAGTTGCCCCGTGGTGAGACCGGGCTGCTCGAGGCGCGGGTCGAACTGCTGGGTCCCGAATGGATCCGCACCACCGATCTGGCCTCGATCGACACGGACGATTTCCTGTTCCTACGCGGCCGCGCCGATCAGGCGATCAACCGCGGCGGCTTCAAGATCCTGCCCGACAAAATCTCTGACGCCGCCGAGGAACATCCGTCCATCCGCGAGGCGATTGCCTTTGGCATCCCGGACGACCGGCTTGGCCAGGTGCCGATCGTGGCGGTCCAGCCGTTCGACGGGGCAAGCTTGGACGAAGCGGACGTGATCGCTTTCCTGCGAACCAAATTGTCCGCTTATGCGGTTCCCACTAAAGTGTTGATCATGAAGGAGCTGCCGCGCACCGGCGCGCTCAAGCCCGATCTGCCGACGCTCAAGAGTCTGGCACTGCAGGGCTGAGCGGCGCCGACACGGGGGAGAAAGCTCGGTACGCTGAACCGGCAACGAAAGCAGGAGACCGGCATGTCCCGTTATCTGAAAGTGACCACACGTCCCGTGCCCGGCCGTGAAGAGGAGTTCCTCAACTGGTACGTCGGTACGCATCTCGGCGAAGTGACCCAGGTGCCGGGCTTTCGCACCGGCCGCCTGTTTCGGACCCTGACCTCGGGCGGTGAGCACAGCGGAGGATATACCGCGCTGTACGAAGTCGATCCCGCGATCGGGATCGGCGAATTGCTGGCCGCGCTTAATGCAGCCCTTCCCTCGATGCAGATGAGCGACGCCCTGGACCCGGCCAGCGCCGAGATGACCTTCCTGGACGAGGTCTGACTCGCCACCCGGCGGCGCCCCCTGTAGCAAGCGACCGCCCGACATCCTGTGTCGGCGCCGCCGTGGCGCGCAAGGACAACCGTGATCGCGACGGGCCGCGCTGTGGCGCGGGCCGCCGACTGCTGGCCGGCGGACGGGGCAATATCGCCGGCCACAATATAGTTGCATATGATAATTATGCATACTATGTGCTGGCGCATGGAAGGCAATCTTGGATTCTACTTCGGTGATATCGCTCGCCTGGCGCGCAAGCGGTTTGACGCCGCGGCACGCGCTGACGGGTTGACCGGAGCGCAGTGGCGCGTGTTGATGGTGATCGCCCGCAATTCCGGAATCAACCAGGGCCAGCTCGCGGACCGTCTGGACGTGGAACCGATCACGGTCTGCCGGATGATCGACCGGATGGAGCATTCCGGCCTGGTTGAGCGGCGCCCGTCGCCGACCGACCGGCGTGCGCGCCTGCTGTTCGCCGCGGCCGATGCCGACAGCCTGATTGCCCGCATAGATGCGCACGGCCGACGGATAGTCGAGGCCATGACCCACAATGTGGCGCCGGAGGATCGCGCCAGGCTGACCGGCCTTCTGGAAACCATCCGCGCCAACATGCTCGACGATGCGCTGTTCCTTCCCGGCGGGCGCGCCCTTGGCTGAGGCCGACGCCCATTTCCCCGAGGTGGAAACCGCGCCGACGCAGGCCCGCTCAGGACCGGGACGTCGGCTGGGCCGTATGGCGTTGCTGTTTGGCCTTCCGCTCGCGCTCGTGCTCGCCGGCCTGATTGCCTGGCTGACCGGCGGCAAAACAGTCAGTACCGACAACGCTTATGTGAAGCAGAACGTGGTGGCGGTCAGCCCCGAGGTCGGCGGCCCGGTCTCGCGGGTGGCCGTGCGGGAGAACCAACTGGTGCGAGCCGGGGACATATTGTTCACCATCGATCCGGCACCGTTCCGGATCGCCCTGGCCAAGGCCGACGCAGATCTGGCCGAAGCACAGGTCAAGGTCACGCAGTTGCAGAAAGACCTCAGCACCAGCGGGGTGAACATCGAGGGCACCCAGGCGGACGTGCGCCTGGCCGAGGCCGAACTGGCCCGCCAGCGTGCATTGGCGGCGAACGGGTTTACCACCAAGGCCCGCGTGCAGGCCGCGGAAACCGCGCTGGCCAATGCGCAATGGCACACCCGCTCGGCCGTGGTCGATGCGGAGAAGGCGCGCGCGGCGCTGGCGAACGGCCGCCAGATACCTGGCGTCAATCCGCAGATTGCGCTGGCCCAGGCGGCCCGTGACAAGGCGTTGCTGGATCTGCAGCGGACCGTCGTGCGCGCCCCGATCGCCGGGCGGCTCAGCCAGTCGGGCCGGCTCATGCCGGGCAGCATGATGATCGTCGGCCTGCCGGCCTTGAGCGTGGTGGCCGAGGAGCACAGTTGGGTCGAAGCCAATTTCAAGGAAAGCCAGCTCGAAAAGATGGTGCGCGGACAGCGGGCCACCGTCCGGCTCGATGCCTATCCCGGAATCAGCCTGAAGGGTCATGTTGAAAGCATCGGCGCGGGCACCGGCTCGATCTTCTCCGTCCTGCCCGCGCAGAACGCCAACGGCAACTGGGTAAAGGTCACCCAGCGCGTGCCGGTGCGGATCGCTCTGGACCAAAAGTCACCGCGCCCGCTCATCGCCGGGCTGAGCGCGCAGGTTTCGGTCGATATCGCCGACCGGCCGGGCCACTGACGCCATGGCCAGTGCCGACGACGACCGGCCCCTGGTGGAATCGCGCCACCCGGTCGCCCTGAGCGTTTTCGTCCTCCTCGGCGTGTTGATCCAGGTGCTCGACGCGACGATCGCGAACGTCGCGCTCCCGCATATGCAGGCATCGCTGTCCGCCACCCCCGACAGCATAAGCTGGGTTCTGACCAGCTACATCATCGCATCCGCCATGGTCATCCCGGCAACCGGGTGGCTGGCGAACCGGATGGGTGCGCGGGCGCTGTTCATTGGATCGGTCGCCCTCTTCATGACCGCCTCGGCGCTGTGTGGCATCGCCGCGAACCTGCCGCAAATGGTGGCATTCCGCATTCTGCAGGGGATCGGCGGGGCCGCGCTGATGCCGCTTGGCCAGTCTATCCTGCTCAACACCCATCCGCCGTCACGCCATCCCCAGACCCTGGCCTATTATTCGATGGGCGTGACCGTGGGACCGGTTATCGGTCCGATCATCGGCGGCTGGCTGACCGAGAATTTCAACTGGCGCTGGATCTTCCTCGTCAACCTGCCGATCGGTGCCGTTTGCCTGGTGGGTCTGTGGCTGCTGATGCCGCCGATGCGATCGACGCCGCGCCGCTTCGACGTGGGTGGGTGGCTCATGATCGCGATCGGCTTGGCCGCCTTTCAACTGCTGCTCGACCGCGGCGAGCATGTCGACTGGTTCAATTCGGCCGAATGCTGGATCGAGGCCGGGGTCGCGCTGTCTGCCTTCTGGATGTTCTGCGTCCATTCGGCCTTTGTCGCGCATCCGCTGATCCCTGGCGCATTGTTGAAGGATCGCAATTTCGTGATCGGCTCGATCTTCCAGTTCACGCTGGCGATCGTGCAGTTCGCCTCACTCGCCCTGCTGCCGACCATGATGCAGACCCTGTTCGGCTATCCGGTACTCGAAACGGGCATTCTCCTGGCCACGCGCGGGATCGCTGTCGTCTGTTCGTTGTGGGTTGCGGGCAAGTTGGTCGGGCGGGTCGGGGCCGTGCCACTGGCCATGATCGGCCTGATCGGGATGAGCTATTCGGTCTGGCTGATGACGGGCTGGTCGCTGGACATGGATCAGGGACCGATCGTGATCAGCGGCTTCCTCCAGGGTGCGGCCCAGGGGATGATCTTCCTGCCGCTCTCGGTGTTGGTTTTCTCAACCATTCCGGCGGATCTGCGGACGGATGCCTCCGGGGTGACCAGCCTGTTTCGCAACACCGGCGGCTCGATCGGCATCGCAATGGTCAGCACGGTTTTTGCGCGCAACATCCAGATCAGCCACGCCGACCTGGCGGCGCATGTCACGCCCTACAACCTGCCGATCGATCCGTCGCTGGTGAACCGGCTGGGAGATGTGGGCAGCGAGGCGCTTGGGGTGGTCGATGGCATCGTCAACCGCCAAGCCACGATGATCGCCTTCCTCGATTCGTTCCAGATGATGTTTCTGGTCTCGCTGCTGGTAACGCCGTTGCTGCTGCTGGTGCGCAAGGGCCGTCCGCCGGCCGCGGAGGATTTGCAGGCAGTGCCGCACGAATAGGGCAGGGCGCACCCCGGTCGCAAAAATTGACCTCTCCGGCCCAATAGGCCATGGCGCGCGCATCCTGTTGACAGATCAGAATGCCGTCATGACCGAGTGCCCAAGACTTTCGATCCCGCCGCCATAGAGCGGAAATGGTATGACTATTGGGAGGGGAACGGCCTGTTCCGTCCGGAGCGGCCGGATGCGACTCCCTTTACCATCGTCAACCCGCCACCCAATGTGACGGGCAGCCTGCACATCGGCCATGCGCTCGACAATACGCTCCAGGACATCGTCATCCGTTAAGAGCGGCTGCGCGGCAAGGACGCGCTGTGGGTCGTCGGCACCGATCATGCCGGCATCGCGACCCAGATGGTGGTCGAGCGGCAGATGGAGCAGCCCCAGGACAAGCGCACCAACTACAGCCGCGAGCAGTTCATCGAAAAGGTGTGGGAGTGGAAGGCGGAGAGCGGCGGCACGATCACCGGCCAGCTCCGCCGCCTGGGCTGCTCGATGGACTGGTCGCGCGAGCAGTTCACCATGGACCCCCACTTCACCAAGGCGGTCGTGAAGGTGTTCGTCGACCTGTATAACGAGGGGCTGATCTACCGCGACAAGCGGCTGGTGAACTGGGACCCCGGCCTCAAGACCGCGATCAGCGACCTGGAGGTGGAAACGCGCGAGGTGCAGGGCAAGTTCTGGCACTTCCGCTATCCCCTCGCGGATGGGGAGAAGCTGGCGGATGGGCGCGACTATATCGTCGTCGCCACCACCCGGCCGGAAACGATGCTGGCCGACATGGCGGTGGCGGTGAACGGCGACGATGAGCGGTACAAGAGCGTCATCGGCAAGTTCGTGGAACTGCCGATCACGAAGCGGCGCATCCCCATCGTGGCGGACGAACATGCCGACCCGGAGCTTGGCTCGGGCGCGGTGAAGATCACGCCGGGCCATGATTTCAATGACTTCGAGGTCGGACGGCGCGCCGGCATTGCGGCGGCGGATATGCTCAACATGCTGGATGCCGATGCGAAGGTGGTGCAGGTGGCGGACGGGCTGATCCCCGCGGACTATCTCGGCCTCGACCGCTTCGAGGCGCGGGCGAAGGTGGTGGAGGCGCTGCGGGCGCTGAACCTGCTCGACTACACGCTGGTCGAGGAGGAGGACGAGGCGCAAGGCTCCGTCACCGTCCGCAAGATCGAGAAGATCGAGGACCGGGTGATCCAGACGCCCTATGGCGACCGTTCCGGCGTGGTGATCGAGCCGTGGCTGACGGATCAATGGTATGTCGACGCGGCGACTTTGGCGAAACCGGCGATCGAGGCGGTGCGCGACGGCCGGATCGAGATCGTGCCCAAGACGTGGGAAAAGACCTATTTCAACTGGATGGAGAATATCCAGCCCTGGTGCGTGTCTCGGCAATTATGGTGGGGGCACCGGATACCGGCCTGGTTTGGGCCGGATAAGAGGTGGACTTGTAACGGTTTTGTGCCGGTCACTTGAGAGTTTAAGGCTCGTTCAAGGAGACCGACGAGATGATCAAGCATAGTGAAGAGTTCAA
>NZ_JBHDJI010000008.1:0-204474 GCF_041877245.1 Sphingobium agrisoli | reverse complement strand
GATACCTTCAGTCCCGCCGAATGCCGCAATTATCTCACCAACTCGGGGTACGGATCAATCTAATGTCATCCGACTCTAGCGTTCAACATGAGAGGGGGAAGGGGGCGGATCGTGGTCCACCCCCTTTTTGTCAGTAGGAGAAAGTCTCGGAGAAGGTGCGATACGGCACCGGTGGCTTCGCCTCCAGCGACTGCGCGCTGTCCGTGCGATAGGTGTTGTTCCGCACCGTCACTGGTTCATCCGCCTTGGGCATGAACACCGGCTTGCCGTCGTCGCCGACGTACATCAGGTCGACGTTGAAGGCGTCATCCTGCGCCGCCGCGGCAAAGGGGATCCAGCCCATCGAGTAGGGCGCGCGCGCAGTTTCGAAGCAGTGGAAGTGCCAGATCTTCCACTGGCCGTCCTGCTTGATGAAGTCGATGCCATATTTGAGATACACATTGTGCATCCACACCTTCTTGCCGTCGACTTCGACATTGGGTTCGAACATCCAGGCCGGCATGTTCTTGGCATGCTCGGGCTTGGTAAGGCCCGATTCGAGGCCGTTGACGATCCACAGGCCCTTGGCCGTCTGGCCGTCCTCTGCCACCTCGATAACCGGGGTCGTAACATAGTGCATCACCAGCTTGCCAATCGGCGACGGGCGGTCGCGATGATAGCTCATGATGCTGTCCCAATTGGTATATTTGCCGAGGTTCGAATATTGCGAACTGATCCCCGGCGTGCCCTTCTTCGCCCAGAGCGGGATGATCTGCGCGTCCTGGAACGCATTGTGCAAATACATGTAACGCGAGAAGAGATTCTCCACAGCCGCGCGGTCGTGCGCGGCGGTCGTCGCGCGCTCCAGCTTTTCCAGCTTGGCGCTAAGATCGGCGATGCTTTGCTGCTGCGCCAACGCTGGCACCGCGCCCATGATCGCGGCACCCGCCGCAGCCAGCATCAATTGCTGCTTCAAAAACCTCATTCTTCATTCTCCTCTGGTTGAACGTGATGGAAGCGCGATGCCGCCAGCACCAGCGCCGCAAGCGCTGAAAGCACGGCATTCTGGGGGAGCGCGGCCGTTTCGCCGCGCATGATGTGAACCAGCGCGGCGCAGCCCTGATTGGCGATCGCATAGAGCGCGACTCCGGCGACGATGCGCCGCCGCTCGGGTTGGAACACGCCGAAGATCAGCAGCAAGGCGGCGGCGATCAACTCGCTGAGGCCGACGGCGCGGCCCGGAATATCGGGCAACGCATTGGTCCACGCATGATGCTGCTCAAGCACCGCTCGCGCCGCGAAGCTCTTGAAATAGCCGAAGAAACCGAACGCCGCCGCCAGCATCAGCGCGGCCATGCGTGCCATTATGCGAACGCCAGACGCCATGTGGATAAATCCCCTCCGACAAATTCGGGCTTGACCTGCCCGACCCTTTATAGAATGAAGGTTCTAATTCGGATGCCCGATGGACGCAAGTGCCGCAGCCGAGTAAAAGCGGAATAGTCCGCACCCGAGAGAGCGAGGGGATCTATGGGTACGATCAAGCGGGGCGTGAGCCTTTACAGCTATCAGAACGAGACGTTTCAGGGCAAAATGACCCTGGAGGATTGCATCCGCACAAGCGCGGAGCTGGGCGCAAACGGCATCGAGATCATCGGCGAGCAGACCTTCTGGGGCTGGCCGGAGGTTGGCGTGGAAGACGCGAAGATCGACGAGTGGCATCAACTCATCGCCAAATATGACTGCGTGCCCGTCAGTCACGACTTCATGCTCGACTATAAGCGCTACAAGGGCCGCGAAATGCCCTTCGAAGAGCAGGTCGCGAGCGTGCGGAACGATGTCGATTTCGGCGCGCGCCTTGGCATGAAGTATATCCGGGCTCTTGTTTCGATCGCCCCTGAAGTGCTGGTCGCCGCCGCGCCCTATGCCGAGGAAAAGGGCATCAAGATCCTGATCGAGGTGCACGCGCCGCTGCATTTCGACCACCCCTGGATCATCCGCCATGCCGAAGCCTTCGAGAAGAGTGGATCGGATGCGCTGGGCTTCCTGCCCGACATGGGCATGTTCCTCCATGCCTATCCGCCCGTCATGGTCGAAAAGTTCAAGCGTCTGGGCGTCCCCGCCAATATCGCCGACTATATCGTCAAGGCGTATGAGGACCGGATGCTGAGCGAATATGTGATCCTGAACGTCCAGCAGATGGGTGGCACCGGGCCGTCGATCGCGATGGCGGAAGTGATCCGCCACAATTCGGCGTTCGAGCCGAAGCGCATGCTCGACTACATGCCGCGCATCCATAATATCCACGGCAAATTCTACCAGATGAACGCCGATTATGTGGAGCCGTCGATCCCCTACGATAAGATCGTCGATGTGCTGAAGCAGGGTGGCTATGACGGCTATATCTGCTCGGAATATGAGGGCAATCGCTGGATCGAGGACGTCGAGGAGCCCGACAGCGTCGAGCAGGTGCGTCGCCAGCAGGTGATGCTCGCACAGCTGATCGGCGAACCGGCGCCGACGGCGCTGGCCGCGTAAGGGGGAGAGCGGACCATGATGGACAACAAGATGATCTGCACCGAGCAGTTCGAAAATTATGTCGAGGATGGCGAGGTCAAGGGCTTCGCGTTTCTAGGCCGGCTGCCTTATTATCGCGGGCTTGGCCTCTCGATGGTCGAGGACATCCAGGTGAGCGTCGATGGCGAGAAGATCGCGCGGGAAGACGTGCGCTTCTCGGTGCGCGGCAAGACCTACACGCTCGACCAGATGGAGACGGTCTATGACGACCGCTGGAACTTCGGCGAAAAGGCGCGGATCATCGCGCTGAAGCCGGGCGGCCTGGCGCCGGGCAACCACCGCATCGAGTTCGCGGTGCGAATGCGCGTATCTTACCTGCCGTTCGTCCCGACGACCAAGGACGCCAAGGAACTGGCGCTCGCCGCCTGATCCCGGTGCGGGCGGCGGCCGTTGCCGCCGCCCGCTCGCCCGCGCTGTGCAATGGAATTCCACCAATGACTGATCTGACACTCGACCAGGCCGCATCGCTGACGGCCGGCGGGGCCATGTGGTCGTCTGTAGCGATCCCGGAGGCCGATATCCCGGCCTTTACGATGAGCGACGGCCCCATGGGCATCGCCAGCGGCAAGGTGGACGAACGTGACGTCGCGCGGCTTTCGCCCTGCGCTACGGCGCTTGGCGCGAGTTGGGACGTTGATCTGGCTCGCCGCATCGGCACGCTGGTCGGGCAGGAGGCGGTGGAGCGCGGCGTCGACGCCGTACTTGCGCCCAACGTCAATCTGGCACGCAGTCCGCTCGCCGGTCGTGCGTTCGAATATTTTTCCGAAGATCCGCTCCTCGCCGGCCTGCTTGGCGCGGCATGGATCGACGGACTGCAATCCACCGGCACAATGTCGGTGGTCAAGCATCTCGTCTGCAACGACAGCGAGACCGATCGCGATAATGTCGATGTCCGGGTGGACGAGCGGACGCTGCGTGAAGTCTATCTGCTCCCCTTCGAATTCGCGGCAAAGGCCGGCTGTGGGGGGATGCTGGCCGCCTATAACCGCGTCAACGGTCTGCACTGCGCCGAACAGCATCATGTTCTGACGACGATCGTAAAGGGCGACTGGGACTATCGCGGCGCGATCATGAGCGACTGGTTCGGCACCCATTCGACCGCGCCGACGCTCAATGCCGGGCTCGACCTGGAGATGCCGGGGCCGGCCCGCTTCCTCGGGCCGAAGGCGGCAATCGCGGCGGGGGCGGGCGAGATCGATCGTGCGCGGATAGACGATGCTGCCGCGCGTGTCGCGGCGCTCGCGCGGCGGGCGACCGGGCCGAAGACGGTCCCGCTGGGTGCCGACGAGATCGACGCGCTGCTGGTCGAGGCGGCGGCTGCCGGCTTCGTCATGTTGCGGAACGAAGGCGGCATCCTGCCGCTGGCGCCCGACGCGCTCGGGACATTGGCGGTGATTGGGCCCAATGCCGCCGCGCCCTGCTTCCAGGGCGGCACCTTCGCCAAGATATCGGTTTCGCCCGATCTGCCCTCGCCGATCGATGCGATCCGCAGCCGCTTCGGTCAATCGTGCGCCATTCTGTTCGAGCCCGGTGTCGATCCCGCGCCGCGCCTGCCGAATATGAATGTCGAGCCTGCGCGCGACCTGGACGACGGCTGCATGCGTGGCATGACGCTGGACTATTTCGAGAGCAAGGATTGTTCGGGCGCGCCGATCTCGAGCGAGACGCGCGACACCAATTCGCTGGTATGGTTCGTCGGCGTGCACGAACAGGCGAAGTTCGCCGCCGGCGGCTCGATCCGCGCAAGCGGCAGGTTCATGCCGCGGCGCGATGGCATTTATCGCTTCCATCTGGGCGCGACCGGCGTGTCGCGGATGCTGGTGGACGGGCGTGAAGTCGTCGCGACGACGCAGTGCCCGCCCGGCGACGTGATGGGGGTGCTCAAGGCTGGCGACTCCTCCATCGCGGAGATCGAATTGCCCGCCGGCGTGCCGGTCGACGTGGTGGTCGAGTTCACGTTCGAGCCGGCCCGCGTCCACGGGTTATGGTACGGCATCCGCGCGCCCGGCAGCCGGGAAGAGCTGCTGGCGTCTGCCGAGAATGCGGCGCGGCAGGCCGATGCCGTGGTGCTGATGGTCGGCGAGACATCGGACTCGAGCGTCGAGAGCAAGGATCGCCCGGACACGCTTCTGGCACCCGATCAGATCGAACTCATCGAGCGTGTCACCGCCGCCAATCCTCGTACGATCATCGTCGCCAATGTCGGCCATGCGTTCGACACCTCTTGGGAGGAGCGCGGCGCGGCGCTCATCAGCGCTTGGTATCCCGGCGAAGGCTTCGCCCATGCCATCGCCGACGTGCTGGCGGGCGACCGGGAGCCGGGCGGGCGCATGCCCGTGACGATCGCGCGCGACGAGGCCGATTATCCCGGCTATTGTCTGAAGCCCGACGCGGATGGGCAACTGCGCTATACGGACGGGACACGATTTGGCTATCGCGGCCTCATTGCCGCTGGCAGGCCGGCGCGGCACACGCTGGGCGCCGGGTCGGGCTATGCGGCATTCGAGTGGAGCGAGGCTGCCGTAGAGGGCAACGCCGTCGCGGTGACTGTCGCCAACGTCTCGGCGCGGGCCGGCAGCGACGTCGTGCAACTCTATCGCGACCAGCCTGAAACCACGCTGATCGGGTTTGCAAAGGTTCACCTTGCCCCCGGCGAAAGCGCGCGGGTGCGGCTTCCGCTTGCGCGGCGGCGCTTCATGCGCTGGTCCGACCATGGCTGGACCGATCTTGGCGAGCAGGTCGATGTGCGGCTGGCCCGCCATGCCGAGGATGCTGGAACGGCGCTGATCGTGAATGTCGCCGCGCTGCCGATGTCAGGGTTATAAGCGAGGGACGCAGATATGCGCTTGCGGATGGGGATGATCGGGGGCGGACCGGGGGCGTTCATTGGCCCGGTGCATCGGATAGCCGCCGAGCTGGACCGCGAAATCGAACTGGTCGCTGGCGTGTTCAGCAGCGACGCCGGCCGTTCCCGCGCCGCCGCGCTGGACTATCGCATCGATGCCGCCCGGGCCTATCCTGACCTCGCGACGATGTTCGCGGCCGAGGCCGTACGCGAGGACGGCATCGATTTCGTGACCATCGCAAGCCCGAACCATCATCATCTTCCCGCCGCACGCGCCGCGCTCGCCGCAGGGATCGCGGTGATGAGCGACAAGCCGATGACTGCATCACTGGCGGAAGCGCGCGACCTTGCCGACCTCGTCGCGCAGGCGGGGCGGCCCTATGGGCTGACCTATACCTATTCGGGCTATCCGTTGGTGCGCGAAGCGCGGTCGCGGATCGCCGCCGGCGCGATCGGGACGGTACGAAAGGTCGTTGTCGAATATCCGCAAGGCTGGCTGGCCGGCGCGGCGAATGGCAAGCAGGCCGAATGGCGCGTCGACCCGGCGCGAGCCGGGGCTGGGGGGTGCATCGGCGATATCGGCGTCCATGCCTTTCAACTCGCGGAGTTCGTCACTGGCCTTAAGGTAACGCGCCTGCTGGCGGACCTCGCGGCGGTGGTGCCCGGCCGGCTGCTTGACGACGACTGTACGGTTCTGCTGCGCTTCGACAACGGCGCGCGCGGCGTGCTGCTCGCCTCGCAGATCGAGGTGGGCGAACTTAACGGGCTGCGTATTAGGATATATGGCGACAAAGGCGGCCTTATCTGGCGGCAGGAGACACCGAACGAACTGACGCTGCACGCTATGGACGGGCGGACCGAGATCGTCCGCGCGGGCGATGCTTCGTTGGGCGTCGATGCCCGCGCGCGCAGCCGCACCCCGGGCGGGCATCCCGAGGGGTATCTGGAGGCGTTTGCCAATCTCTACCGCGACTTCGCGGCACAGTTGCGCGGCGAGCCCGCGCCGCTGCTGCCCGGCGCGGCGGAGGGGCTGCGCGGGATGGCGTTCATCGAGACGGCGGTTGCGGCGAGTCGCGACGACGCCGGCTGGGTCGATCTGACACTGTAAGGAGAGGGCGATGAAGACGTTGAAAGGGCCGGGCATCTTCCTCGCCCAATTTGCGGGCGATACCGCGCCGTTCAACTCGCTCGACAGCATCGCGGCCTGGGTCGCCTCATTGGGCTATAAGGGCATTCAGATCCCCAGCTGGGACAAGCGGTTGTTCGACCTCGACCGCGCGGCGGAGAGCCAGGATTATTGCGACGAAGTGGCGGGCATAGCCGCGTCCCACGGCCTGTCGATCACCGAACTTTCGACCCATCTTCAGGGGCAGCTGGTCGCGGTGCATCCCGCCTATGACGCGCAATTCGACGGCTTCGCGGCGGAGCATGTGCGTGGCAACCCTGCGGCGCGGCAGGCATGGGCCGTCGATCAGGTGAAGACGGCGGCGACCGCCAGTCGCCGCCTTGGCCTCAAGGCGCATGCCAGCTTTTCGGGCGCGCTGGCATGGCCCTATGCCTATCCCTGGCCGCAACGCCCCGCCGGGTTGGTGGAGGATGCATTCGACGAACTGGCCCGACGCTGGCGGCCTGTCCTCGATCATTTCGACGGCGAGGGGGTTGATATCGGCTTCGAGATTCACCCGGGCGAAGACCTGCATGATGGCGTCACGTTCGAGATGTTCCTGGAGCGGGTGAACAACCACCCGCGCGCCAACATTCTTTATGATCCCAGCCACTTCGTGCTGCAACAGCTCGACTATCTCCAGTTCATCGACATCTATCACGAGCGCATCAAATGCTTCCATGTGAAGGATGCGGAGTTCCGGCCGAATGGCCGCTCAGGGGTCTATGGCGGCTACCAGGGCTGGGTCGACCGACCCGGCCGGTTCCGCAGCCTTGGCGATGGGCAGGTCGATTTCAGCGGCATCTTCTCGAAGATGGCGGCGTATGACTTCGCCGGATGGGCGGTTCTGGAATGGGAATGTGCGCTCAAGCACCCCGAACAGGGCGCGGCGGAAGGCGCGCCGTTCATCGACCGCCATATCATCCGCGTTACAGAACATGCCTTCGACGATTTTGCCGCCGGGGGCGCTGATCGCGACCTCAACAAACGCATCATGGGCATCGCCTGATGGTCGCGGTCGAGGCGGGCCAGCTGCCGCCGCTCGCTTGGTCGACGCGCTTTGCCTTCATGGCCTGCGCCATGCCGGAGCTGATCAAGAGCTTTGCCTGGGACGCTTTCGTGCTGTTCTACTACGCGCAGGTGATCGGGCTGAGCGGCTTTCTGCTCGGCCTGGCGCTCGCCGTCATTCTGGTGTTCGACGCCGTGGCCGATCCCTATATCGGCGCTTTGTCTGACCGGATGGACCGCGCCCCGCTCGGTCGGCGGCATACGCTGATGGCGGCGGCGGTGGTGCCGTTCGTCATCGGGATCGCCATGGTGTTCCGTGTCCCGGCCGATCTTGGCCAATGGCAGATATTTGCCTGGCTGCTCGGCTTTGGCCTGCTTGCGCGGGTCGGCATCTCCTTCTGGACTGTGCCGGCCTATGCGATGGGCGGGGAGCTGACCCGCGACAGCGGCGAGCGCAATCTGGTCGCGGTCATGCGCAACATGGGTAACCAGCTTGCGATCCTGACCGTGCCCTGGGCGGCATTCGCCTGGTTCTTCGTGCCGGGCGGAGGCTATACCAAGCCGCAGCTTAACCCCGCACCCTATCCCGATTTCGGGCTGTTCGTGGCAGCGGTGGGCGGCACGCTGATGATCGTCGGCCTGCTCGGCACGCGATCGCGGATGAAGCAGGTGGAAAGGCTTGACCGCACGCTCGCCGCCGAAGCGCCCGAAACGCTGCCGCAACTCTTCCGTCGCCTTGCCGCCGCGATCCGGCTGACGCCCAATGTCGGGCTTCTGCTGCTGGTCGCGCTGCTCGTGCTGTTCGTCAATTCGGTCGTCAATCAGCTGACGCTGCACCTCGCCACCTATTTCTGGCAGCTCGACGGCGCGTGGACGCCGCGCCTGCTGATCGCAGGCGTATGTGGGTCGATCGTGGCGATGTTTGTCGCGCCTGCTTGGATGAAGCTCATTGGAACCCGCGCGGCGATGATTTCGGGCCTTGCCGTGTTCTTCCTGGTGCAGGCTGGCGCGGTGCTGTTGCCGTTGCTCGGTTTTGCCCCGCTGCCCGCGACGGCGGCAATTGGAGCGTTCGTCTTCCTGTTCCGGGTGCTCGGCGGTTTTGCCTATGGTCTTTACGTCGTTCCGTTCAATACCGTGACCTACGATATCGGCGACGAGCATGAGGCAAATACGGGCAAGCCGCAGCAGGGATTGGTCGCAAGCTTCATGTTCATCGGGCTTCAGGTCGGTAGCGGTCTGGTCGCGCTCTCCGCCGGATCGTTCCTCGGCATCATCGATTTCCCCGCCGGCCTGCCGGTCGATCAGATGCCGCAGGACAAGGTGCGCGCGCTCGCCTGGTTCGTCACCGGCCTCATCCTGGTGGCGGGCATGGCGATGGCGTGGCTGGTCGGACGGTTCGACGTGTCGGCGGAAAAGCAGGCCCGCATCCGCGCCGATCTTGCCCGGATGCGCGCTCGGGACGGTCAGCCCGCCGGCGCGAATTCGGCCCCTGCGCCATAGAAGCGGACCGTGCCGTCGGCGTCCGCCGCGCTGACTCCGATGCAGAGTTGCAGCCCGAAACGCAGCGGCAGCACCGGGCTGAACGGGAGGGTGGTCAGCCGCCGCGCCGACGCCGGATAATAGTCGCGCCATTGGTCGGGCGGATCGAACGGCTCCGGCTCGCTTGGCGGCTCGACCAGCCGCTCGGTCAAAGGTAGCCGCTCCATCCCGCCATGCTGGAGCACCAGCCAATGGAGTCGCGCGCCGTCCAGCACCTCCCACATCAGCGACAATTGGACGAGTGCCATCGGCTGGCCTTCGCGCATGACGGGCGTGGGCAGCGGAAAGTGGAACCAGGCTTCCTTGCCTGCGCGCAGCCGGAAGCTGGAAAAGAAGCCGCGATGCCATCCAAAGCCGTCCGACCAGTCAGCGCCATCGACCGGCGCGAAATATTCGATGCCCCGCTCTTGCGGCACGACCGCGGCGGCGGGCACCCAGATGCACTCGGTCACGCCCATTCCGGTTCATTCCCTTCCAGCCACTTGATCGAGCAGCCGGCGCTCGCCTGTTGCGGCTGCGGCGGCGCTTCGCCCGCCAGCATCGCATCGACCGCGCGGCGCATATCCTGGCCCGTCACCGGCAGGTCGGTGCGGAGCGGCGGCAGGCCGGGCACCGGCGGGCGGTTGATCTTAGGCCGGCTGGCGTCGAACTGCCCGGCGTAGAAGAGTCGCAGATCGTGGTCGAACAAGAAGAAATCGGGCGTGCAGATCGCCTCATAGGCGATCGCGACCCGCTGGTCGGAATCGTGCAGATAGGGAAAGGTGAAGCCGCGATCGATCGCGAACCGCTTCATATGCGCGAAATCATCCTCGGGAAATTCGACGATGTCGTTGGACGAAATAGCAACGACGCCCACCCCGCGCGCCTGGCATTCGCCGGCGAACGCCACGAACGCATCGATGACATGCAGCACGAACGGGCAATGATTGCAGATGAAGGCGACGACCAGGCCATTGGCGCCCGCAACATCCGCCAGAGTTCGCACCTTGTCTTCGGTGTCGCTCAGCGCGAAGTCCGGCGCCGGCGTACCGAGCGGCATCATGCGCGACATCCTCAGCATCATACTCTCCCGCTAGAAATAGAATATACATTCTGATATCAGCGGGAATCGATAGCGGCAAGGGCCGGCAGGGAGAGGAAGAGCATGTCCCAGGAGGGATGGAGCAGGCGGGAATTGGGTGGCGCGGCGGCGTTGCTGGCGGCGGTGGTGGGCCTGCCCGCCGCGGTGGTCATGCTGTCGAAAGCCGATGCGGCAGACGCGCCGACGGACCGTCAGCGGACGATGATGCGCGCCGTGAGCCAACTGGTCGTGCCGTGCACCGCGACAGCGGGGGCAGGCGATGTGGGTGTCGGCGACTTTGTGATCCTCGCGCTGGAGCATGGGCTGGATGGCACACGCAGCCCGGCTGCGTCCGATGCGCTGCCGCCGCTCGCGATCGCCCATCTGCGCCGGGACGGCAGCTTGCGCTATCTCGACTGGCTGGAGGCGGAGCTTGATCGCGCCGCGAACGGCAACTGGATCGGCAAGCCGGAAGCGCGCCAGGCCGCGCTGCTGACCAAGTTCGACGCCGACGCCTATGCGGCGAAAGGCGACCACCCCTGGAAGAAAGTGAAGGGATTGATCCTGACCGGCTATTATACTTCCGAAACCGGCGGCGCGCGCGAGCTGCGTTATGAGCTGACGCCGGGCCGTTACGACCCTGCCGTCGCGATCAAGCCGGGCGACCGCGCCTATTCGAGCGACTGGACAGCGGTGGATTTCGGCTGATGGCAAACGACATGCAATTCGACGCGATCGTCGTCGGCTCCGGCATCACAGGCGGCTGGGCCGCCAAAGAACTGACCGAGGCGGGGCTGAAAGTGCTGATGCTTGAGCGTGGGCGCAAGATCGAGCATCAGGTCGACTATACGACCGAGACGAAGGCGCCGTGGGAGATGCCGTTTCGCGGCATTGGCGACGCGCAGAAATATGCGCGGGAATATCCGGTGCAGATGCTCAACCGCCATTTCACCGAATTCACCGAGCCGCATTTCGTCAACGATGCCGAGAACCCTTATAGCCAGGGCGAAGGGACCGATTTCACCTGGTTCCGCAGCTATCAGCTCGGCGGGCGCTCGCTCACCTGGGGGCGGCAATCCTATCGCTGGTCGGACTATGATTTCGGCGCCAACGCGCGCGACGGTCATGGCATCGACTGGCCGATCCGCTATGCCGACATTGCGCCTTGGTACGACAAGGTCGAGGAGTTCATCGGCGTGTCCGGCGCGGCCGAAGGGTTGCCGCAACTGCCCGACGGCAAGTTCCAGCCGCCGATGGCGCTCAACGTGGTCGAGCAGGCGGTGCGTGAGCGGATTTCGGCGCGCTGGCCGGAGCGGCGGCTGACCATCGGGCGCACCGCAAATCTCACTGAGGCGAAGGAAGGACGCGCCGAATGCCAGCGTCGATCGATCTGCGCGCGCGGATGTTCCTACGGCGCCTATTTTTCGACGCAGTCGAGCACGCTGCCCGCCGCGCGCAACACCGGCAACCTGACGTTGGTCACCGACGCGGTGGTGGAAAAGATCGACTATGATCCCGCCACCCGCCGCGTTACCGGCGTGCGCTGGATCGACACGAAGACCAAGGCGCGCGGCAGCGCCACGGCGCGCATCGTGTTTCTGAACGCCGGCGCGTTCAACTCGGTGCACCTGTTGCTCAATTCCGCCAGCGAAGCGATGCCGAACGGCCTCGCCAATTCGAGCGGGGTTCTCGGCACGCACATCATGGACCATGCCAGCACGCTCGCGGCGATGGCTCTGATGCCGGGGTTCGAGCAGTGGACCACCTTTGGCAACCGGCCGACCGGCGTTGTCATTCCGCGCTTTCGCAACATGGATCGGATGGACGGCGTGGGGCATAGCCGTGGCTTCTCCTATCAGGGCGGCGCTCTGCAATCGGGCTGGACACGCGGCAAGCGCGAGGCCGGGATCGGCGCGGCGTACAAGGATTCGCTCCAGCCACCGGGCGCGTGGCGGATGGTCCTGGTCGCCTTCGCCGACTGCGTGCCGCGCAAGACCAACCGGCTGACGCTCGATCGCACGCGCACCGACGCTAACGGACTGCCCTTGCTGAAGGTCGATTTCGCCTTCGGTGCGGAGGAACATGCCGCGCTGACGCAGGCCAAGGCGGACGCGGGCGAAATGATGCGCCATGCCGGCGGTCAGGTCATCATGGGCTTCGACAAGCCCAATCCGGGCGGCAGCGCGATCCACGAAATGGGCGGCGCGCGGATGGGTAATGATCCGGCGACATCGGTGTTGAACAAGTGGAGCCAGGCGCACGATGCGGCCAACCTGTTCGTGACCGACGGCGCCCAGATGAGTTCTTCGGCATGCCAGAACCCCTCGCTCACCTACATGGCGCTCACCGCGCGTGCCTGCGACGCGGTGGTGGGGATGATGCGGCAGGGGACAATCTGAACCGGCGCGGGGTGGCTCAGTCGCCGGCTTTCAGCATTCCGATGCTGCCCAGCCAGCGGTAGAATTGCTCGATCCATCCCTCCGAAGCCGTGCCAGTACGCCCGAGCCCAAACCCGTGGCCGCCATTGGCGAGCAAGTGGAATTCGACCGGGCGACCCGCCTTGCGGTACGAATCGATCAACGGGAAGCCATCCAGTCCGCGCAGCAGAAAATCGTCGGCGGCGATCGTGACGAACATGGGGGGCGCGTCAGCGGGCACTGCCATGGCCGTCATTTTGGGGTAGATCGGGGCGGCGAATGCGGGCATCTGCGCGCCGCCCTGCGCGACAACCGAGCGGGTCAGGAAACCGCCCGCCGAAAAACCCATGAAGCCGATACGCTTGGGATCGACCTTATAGGCCGCTGCGTTGGCATGGACATGGGCGAGCGCGGCCAAACCATCGGCCAGCGCTTCGAACGGCGTGTCCTTCGGGTTGGCGAAGCTGACCTGTTCGCCCGCGATCATGCGGTTGAACTCCGCTTCCCAAATCCCATTGTCGCGCGGCGTCGGCAGCACGCGATATTTGAGCACGAAGGCGGCAATGCCATGATTGGCGAGCCAGCGCGCGACCTGCCAACCTTCCGCATCGATGGCGAGGCCGAGAAAGCCGCCGCCCGGCGCAACGATCACCGCAGCCCCGGTGGACGGACCTGCGGGCAGGACAGGCGTCAGCGTCGGGTGCGATATGTTGCGGACACCGATTGACCCGTTCTGGAGCATCCATTGCTCGCGATCCGCGCCGGTCCGGGGTGCTGTCGGCAACTGTACCGCGCCGGTCTGTAACGGCGCGTCGATGACGTCATAGCGGAACCGGGGCGGCGCCTGCGCCGCCGTTGGCAACGGGGCGGCAAGGGTGGCCAGCAGTGCGAGGCGCAGCGCAACCGAGGGAGCCTGCCGGATCATGCGGTTGCCCTCGTCACGGAACTCGGTCGCCCGATGATGACCAATGCAGCCGCCGCCCCGGCGATGCCGACGATCCCGGCCATCAGGAATGCGCCCTGCATCGTGCCCGTCTGCGCGCGAACCATGCTGACGATCAGCGGCGAGACGAACTGACCGAAGAAGAAGCAGGCGGTCCATACCCCCATGCCGCGGCCGCGATGGGCATAGGGCAACTGACCCTGCGCCCAGTAGATCAGCGTGACGACCCCCATGCCCGCGCCGGTCTGCTGCACCGCCATGCCCAGCACCATCATCCGCCAGTCGGTCGCGAGGCCGATGATCGCAAGTCCCGCACCCAGCGTCGCCAGGAATGCGGATAATTGCCCACGTGAGCTGACGCCGTTGCGCCCGAGCAGCCAGTAAATGACCGCGCCCAGCAGCACGAACAGGCTAGGCAGCGCGGTGATCCGGCCGATCTTGCCGGGATCGCTGACCCCCAGTTCCTGCCAGACCAGCCCGCCATTGATAATGAAGACATAATAGAGGATCGAGGAGAACAGCGTCACGCCCCCGATCGTCGCGAAGACGCGCCACGGCGTCGCGCCGGCGGGCGCGGCTGCGGCGGCTGCCGCCCGTTCGGATTGAGGCTCATACATGTAGCGCAGCATTGCGAGGAAGATGGGGAAGGCGACCAGATAGAGCAGGAAGATGCCGTTCCACCGCCACGCCGCGAGCGTTCCGGCAAAGAAGATCATCAGCGACGACAGACCCGGCCCGATCAATCCCTGAAGCGTCAACCAGTTGCGCCGGCCGCGCTCGTCCCAATAATCCGCGATGAGGGTGTTGAGCGTCGTCAGAATCGCCGCCTCGCTCAGCCCAAGAAGCAGGCGCGAGGCATAAATGGCGTCGAGCGATTCGAGCAGAAAGGGCACCGCCCCAAAGAAGCCGTAGAAGAGGGTGGAGACCAGCAGCAGCTTGCGCCGGCCGAACCTGTCGACCAGCATGCCGACGAAAAGCGCAACCACCGCGATCGTCAGCCCTGGCGCGGAAACCATCGCCGGCACTTTCCACCCGGCGTTGGGATCGGCGCTGAAATGCTGGATCATTGCCGGCACCGCCGGGAACATCGACACGATCGCCATGATCGGCAGAAAGCCGGCGATGATGACGGTCAATCCTTGCGGCACGCCCGGCGTGCGCGTTGCTGATGAAGCATTCAACGCATCTACTCCCCTTCAGCGCGGCTGTTGCAGCTGGATGCGGCACCGTCGCTCTGCTTGACGATAGGGCAATCTGAACGATAATAGAAGGATGATTTTAATTTGTCGCGCGCAAGCGGGCGGCCGGCAACAAGCGCGTGGGGATGGGATGGAGAGGGTGGCGGACGCAACAGGCGGCAACGGGGCCGGGAAGACGATGACCGATCGGCAACGCACGCTTGCCTTCGTCACGGTGCTGATCGCACTTGTGCTTGAAGTGGCGGACACCACGATCGTGAACACGGCCCTGCCCGTGATCCGGCAGACGTTGAGCGCGTCGCCGGCCGCGATGCAGTGGATCGTCGCGGGCTATCTGCTTGTGCTGGGATCGTTGCTGCTGCTGGGCGGGCGGCTGGGCGATGCGTTCGGCCATCGCCGCATGTTCCTGATCGGGGTCGGCGCATTCATCGCCACGTCGACGTTGTGCGGCATGGCGCAGACCCCTCAGCAACTGGTCGTCGCGCGTCTGCTCCAGGGCGGGGCCGGTGCGATGATGGGGCCGCAGGTGATGGCGATCGTGCAGATCCTGTTTACCCCGCTGGAGCGAGTTGCGCGGCTGGCATGGTTCGGCGTGATCGGGGGGCTGGCGGCCATTGTCGGGCCGATCGTCGGCGGCCTGCTGATCGAAGCAAACCTGCTGGGCCTTGGCTGGCGGCTGATCTTTCTCATCAACCTGCCGATCGGGCTGCTCGCCCTGTGGCTGGGCGTGCGCACCATTCCGCACAAGGACGCCGGTCACCGTCTGCGAGTCGACCTGCCGGGTGCGGCGCTTTTCGCTGCCGGCTTCGCTGGGCTGTTGCTCGCCTTGATCGACGGGGCGGAACATAACTGGCCCGCCTGGACTTTGCTGAGCGCCGCGGTCGGCATTGCCGCGATCGTAGCGGGCTGGACGCGCGCCGTCGCTCGACGCAAGCGCGACCTGTCGGCCATGATCGAGCCAGCGCTGTTTCAGTTGCGGACCTTTCGCTGGGGGCTGCTGGCAATCCTGGCCTTCGCCGCGTCCGCGGCCGGCTTTCTGCTGGTTCTGGCGGTGACGCTGCAACAGGGGCTGGGCAAGTCGCCGCTGGCGACCGCGCTGCTTCACATGCCGTTCGGCCTTGGCGTGATGGCCGGGATCAGCCTGATCGGCAAGCGCTATTTGCCCCGATTCGGGCGCTGGCTTCTGGTCAGCGGCGCGGCGGTCATGGCGATTGGCGGCGCTCTGGCATTGGCGCTGCTGGCGCAGGGAATAGGGGGCGGCGTGGCGCTGATCGCTCTGCTCGGGCTCGCCGGCATGGGCATGGGCATGATCGCCGGGCCGCTGCCGCCGGTCGTCGTCGCCGACGTGGATCGGGCATTTGCTGGCACCGCCAGCGCGACCTTGCGAACCGCTCAGCAAATCGGCGGGGCGCTGGGCATCGCGCTCATCGGCTCCGCCTATTTCGCCGCCGCCAGCGGCGAAGGCGCCGGGCGTTTGAGCGGCCTCTTGCCGGCAGGCGCGGTGTTCGTGACGCTGTTGCTGCTGTCTTGCGTCGCGGCGTTGCGCCTGCCGGCGGATATTTTCGGCACGCGGGGTGGCCGGGAGCGTTGACGGAAACGCACGGCTTATTTAGAGTCGTGATTCTAATATAGTCGATCTGGAGAGGCTGGTGGAAGGAGAACGCTGTCTGATCGTCGGCGGCGGGATTGGGGGTCTCACCGCCGCCGTGGCGCTCGCGCGCAGCGGCCAGCGCGTGACTGTGATCGAACGGGAACCACGCTGGTCGATCTATGGCGTGGGCATCATACAGCAGGCCAATGTCGTACGCGCGATGGCGCAACTCGGCCTCGCAGATGCCTATGTCGATGCCGGTGTGCCGTTCGATCAGGTCGCGATCCACGCGCCCGACGGCCAACTGGTCGCGCGCATTCCCTCGCCGCGCCTCGCTGAAGGCTATCCGCCCAATGTCGGGATGAGCCGCCGCAAGCTGCACGATGTTCTGCTCACCCGCGCCGGGCAACTGGGCGTGGAGGTGCGTAAGGGCGCGACGCTCGCCGGCCTGGAAGACGAAGCCGACGGCGTTGCGGTCACGTTTGCCGACGGAACCAGTGGCCGATTCGATTTCGTCGTCGGCGCGGACGGCATTTACTCGCAACTGCGCGCGCGCCTGTTCCCGGAAGCACCGCGCCCGGCGTTCGCAGGACAGGCGGTGTGGCGGTACAATCTGCCGCGCCCTGACGATCTTGATGCGCTGCATGTCTTCAACGGCCCCACCGGAGTCGGCCTGGTGCCGATGAGCGCCGAGACGATGTATATGTTCGTGACGACCCCCGAGCCCGGCAACCCGCATTATCCAAAAGCTGGCCTTGCCGGGGCGATGCGCGCCAAGCTGGCGCAGGCGTCACCGGCCATCCGGGCTCTCGCCGACCTAATCGTGGACGATGATGAAGTCGTCTATCGGCCGCTCGAGCATCTGTTCCTGGAGGGCCCCTGGCATCGCGGTCGTATCGTCCTGTTGGGCGACGCGGTCCACGCGACGACGCCGCATCTCGGCCAGGGAGCCGGGCTCGCGATAGAGGATGCCGTCGTGCTGGCGGAGGAAGTCGCCCGCCACGACACGCCCCAGGCCGCCTTCGCCGCCTATCACACCCGGCGCGCGGATCGCTGCCGCTTCGTCTGCGATCTCTCGCTGTCAATCTGTCGCGGGCAGATCGGCGAGGGCGAACCCATCGACAATGCTCGGGCGACGGCGGCGATGTTCGCCCGCACCGCCGAGCCTATCTGAAGGAAGATGTGATGAGCCGCGTGACGGAAATTCGCTTTGTCGGCTACGGGGTCGAGGATTTCGACGCCGAGCGGGCATTTTATGCCGATGATTGGGGTCTGGTGGAGGTCGCGTCGGACCCTGACACCATCTGGTTCAAGACCCACGGCCATGACGAGCATCATGTCGTCCGCCTGCATCGTTCGCCAAGCAACTGCGTGGAGGTGATCGCGCTGGCCGCCGACAGTCGCGCCGATGTCGATGCGCTGCAGGCCCGCGTGGCAGAGGCGGGGTGCAAGATCATCCACGAGGCGCGCGAGCTGACCGGGCCGGGCGGCGGTTACGGCTTCCGCTTCTTCTCGCCCGATGGCCTGCCGTTCGAGATTTCGAGCGACGTCGCGCGCGGCGATCGGCGCGACATGCAGCGCTGGGAAGGCATGCCGGTCAAGATCAGCCATATCGTGCTGCACTCGCCCGACCATCAGGCGGCGGTGAAGTTTTTTGTCGACGTGCTGGGGTTCAGGGTCAGCGATTGGCTGGGCGACTTCATGTGTTTCCTGCGCTGCAACTCGGCGCATCATCGCCTCGCCATTTTGCCGGGGCCACCCTGCCTCAACCATGTCGCCTACGACATGCTGACGGTGGACGACATGTTTCGCGGCGCGAGCCGGCTGAAGAAGCGCGGCACCGATATTCGCTGGGGGCCGGGTCGCCACACGGCTGGCAACAACACATTCAGCTATTTCACCACGCCGGGCGGCTTTGCCGTCGAATATACGTCGGAACTGGACGAGGTCGATTTCGACGCGCATGTCCATCAGGTGCACATTCCGGGGCCGCAAGTCATGGATCAATGGGGCACTGGCGTCGGCGGCCCGCAGACCATGCCGCATCCGCATCCCGACCCCTGCCTGTTCACGCCGGCGAGCCTCTGACTTATGGCACTCTACGAGCCCTTCCCCAATTATATCTGGAACCTGTCGGTCGCGATCGCGATGGAGAGCGGTGGGCAGATCGGCGAGATCGTCGACATGTGCCAGCCCATCAAGGATGCGTCTGCGAACGGGGCCGACGCGGGCACGCCCATGTTCATGAAGGCGTGGGCGGGGATGGGGGACAAGCTGCTCGACCTGGCGGCCGAGGACGAAGCGAAGGGCAGAGCTTTCTCCGCCTCGAACAAGCTGGAGCGGGCGTCGCTCTATCTGTTCACCGCCGAACGTATGCAGGGGCATGGCGCGCCGGGGCGTGAGGAAACATATGCCAGGGCTCGGTCGGCGTTCGACCGATCTACGGCTTTGGGCAAGCTGAACCGCGAGCGGGTCGAGATTCCGCTCGCGACCGGCACCATACCCGCGCTCTTCACCCGCGCGCCGGGCGAGGGGCAAAAGCCGGTCGTAGTCTTCTGCAACGGCCTCGATAGCTGCAAGGAACTGCTCTATTGGACGCGGCTGCCGCATGAACTGTCGCGGCGGGGCATTTCCACCCTGTGCGTCGATCAGCCCGGATCGGGCGAAGCGCTGCGGCTGCAGGGCCTGCCTGTCGATCCGCACAGCGAAAGCTGGGCAAGCAAGGCGGTGGATTGGCTGGAGCGGCAGCCCGAGGTCGATCCCAAGCGGATCGGCATGACCGGCATTTCCCTGGGCGGCCATTTCGCGCCGCGCGCGGTGGCCTATGAGCCCCGCTTCGCCAGCGGCGCGGTATGGGGCGCGAACCATAATTGGCGCGAGGTGCAGGACCGGCGCATGGCGCGCGAGGGCGAGAACCCCGTCCCCCATTATTGGGCGCATGTCCACTGGGCCTTCGGCGCGAAGGACCAGGCGGATTTCCTCGCCAAGTCGGAAGCGATGAACCTCAACGGCCATATGGACCGGATCAAGGTGCCGTTCCTGGTTACCCACGGCGCGAACGACCGCCAGATCAGCGTCGCTTATGCCGACGATCTTTACGACCAGCTGGTCAACAGCCCCCGCCGCGAGAAGATGATCTTCACCTCGCGCGAGGGCGGCGTCGAACATGTCGGCGCCGATAATATGGCCTATGGCCGCGATCTGATTTCCGACTGGTTTGCCGAAACGCTTGGTGGCGGGACGGCGTGACCGGATCATGAAGCGTCCTTTTTGTTTTGAAATACAGGCTCGCCCGCCTGTGATGCCGCCGGTCGGCCGCGCCTTCTCCCCTTGGCGCGACCGGCCGGCGGGCTTTTATTCCCCGCCGGAGCTTGTGCCATGACCCGCCGTTTCGTCGACCTGTCGATCACCCTCTGCAACGATGTGGTCAGCGATCCACCCTTCCTGAAGCCGGAGATCAGCTACCAGACGCATATGGACACTGCGCCCGAGCTGGACATTTTCTTCCCCGGCGTGACGGCGAAGGATACGCCGGACGAGGCGGGCTTCGCAGCGTCGGAATGGGTGAAGCTGACCACCCACAGCGGCACGCATCTCGACGCGCCCTATCATTTCCATCCGACGATGAACGCCAAGGACGGCGAACCCGAGCGGTCCATCACCATCGACGAGGTGCCGCTGGACTGGTGCTTCCGCCCGGGGGTGAAGCTCGACTTCCGGCATTTTTCCGATGGTTATGTCGTCACCGCGCAGGATGTGAAGGACGAGCTCGCGCGCATCGGCCATGACCTTCAACCGCTCGACATCGTGCTGGTGAACACGGCGGCGGGCAAGGCGCTGGGCCGGCCCGACTATGTCAATGTCGGCTGTGGGATGGGTTATGAGGCGACCATCTATCTGACCTCGCGCGGCGTGCGCGTCACCGGCACGGACGCCTGGAGCTGGGACGCGCCGTTCGCCCATACCGCGCAGAAGGTGAAGGAAACCGGCGACACTTCGCTCATCTGGGAAGGACATAAGGCGGGCCGCGACATCGGCTATTGCCACCTCGAAAAACTGCATAATCTCGAAGCGCTGCCCGGCAACGGCTTCACCGTCAGCTGTTTCCCGCACAAGATCAAGGGCGCGTCGGCGGGCTGGACCCGCGCCGTCGCCATCTTCGAGGACTGATATGCGCCTTGCCACGCTCGACAACGGCACCCCCGACGGCGCGCTGATCATCGTGTCGCGCGACGCGCGGCGCTGTCTGCACGCGGGCGGCACTTTACAGCAGGCCATCGAGGACTGGAGCGTCGCAGAGCCAGCGCTGCGATCGCTCGCGGCGCGGCTGGAGGATGGCTCGGGCGACACGCTCGACCATGGTCGCCTGCTCGCCCCCTTGCCCCGCGCCTGGCAGTGGCTCGATGGCTCCGCCTTCCCCCAGCATGGCGATCTGATGCAGCAGGCGTTCAACCTGCCGCCGATCGAAACCGACCGCCCGCTCATGTATCAGGGCCTGTCCGATCGCTTCCTGCCCGGCCATGCCGACGTGCCGCTGCCGACCGAAGCGGACGGCATCGATTTCGAGGGCGAATATGGCGTCATCACCGACGCTGTGCCGATGGGCGTCACGCCGGAACAGGCGCTGCCCCATATCAAGCTGGTCCTCCTCATCAACGACTGGTCGCTGCGCGCCATCGCGCCGATCGAGATGAAGACCGGGTTCGGCTGGGTTCAGGCCAAGCCCGCCTGTTCAGCCGCGCCCTTCGCGGTCACGCCCGATGAACTGGGCGGGGCATGGGCCGACGGCCGCGTCCACCTGCCGCTCCACGTCAGGCTGAACGGCCGGTGGTTCGGCAGCCCGAATGGCCGGGAAATGGCCTTCGGCTTTCACGATCTTGTCGCCCACGCCGCGCGCACCCGCAACCTCGTCGCCGGAACGATCATCGGATCGGGCACTGTATCCAACGCCGACTATGCCAAAGTCGGCTCCGCCTGCATTTCCGAGCGTCGCGCCATCGAAATGATCGAGACCGGCAGCCCCCGCACGCCCTTCATGGCCTTTGGCGACAGGGTCGCTTTGTCTGCCGAAGGCAATATCTTTGGACCAATAGACCAGCTGGTCGCGAGGGCATGATCCTCTGTCCGGCCGGAAATCAGTGAAACGCTAGGGTCGTCCTGATCGCGATCGGCTGCGTCTGTCGAAAGCAGGCGGCATGCCCCGGCGGGCCATCCTTCACCTTGCGCTGCCACCATGCTAGGCCGGCCGCTCCCCGACCGGCAGAGTGGCATGACGACATCTCCCATCGACAGCAGAAGCCCCTCCGCCCGCGATCGCGCGAAAGCCATCATCGGCGGATCGACCGGCAATCTGGTCGAATGGTATGACTGGTATGCCTATGCGGCCTTCACCCTCTATTTCGCGCCGCATTTCTTCCCGTCGGACAATTCCACCGCGGAGTTGCTCGGCGCGGCGGCGGTATTCGCCGTGGGTTTCTTCATGCGGCCGCTCGGCGCGTGGATCATGGGCATCTACGCCGACCATCGGGGGCGAAAAAGCGGGCTTGCCCTGTCGGTGACGCTGATGTGCGCGGGGTCGCTGCTGATCGCGATCGCGCCCACCTATGAAAGCGTCGGTCTGCTCGCCCCGGCGCTGCTGGTGCTCGCCCGGCTGATGCAGGGGCTTTCGGTCGGCGGCGAATATGGCGCCAGCGCCACCTATCTGTCGGAAATGGCGGGGAAGGACCGGCGCGGCTTCTTTTCCTCCTTCCAATATGTGACGCTGATCGGCGGGCAACTGCTTGCGATCGGCGTCCTGCTCGCGCTTCAGACGGTGCTGAGCGAGGCCGCGCTCGACGCATGGGGCTGGCGCATCCCCTTCGCGATCGGCGCGGCGCTTGCGGTCGTGGTGTTCTGGATCCGCAGCGGCCTGGCCGAGACCGAGAGTTTCGAGAAGGCCAAGACCAGCGGCGCCCCTCCATCGGGACTGCTCGCCCTGTTCCGCCATCACCCGCGCGAGGCGATCACGGTCATGCTGATGACGGCCGGCGGCACCCTCGCTTTCTATGCCTATTCGATCTACATGCAGAAATTCCTGGTCAACACCAGCGGCTTCGACCGGGAAACCGCCTCGCGCATCAATGGCGGGACATTGTTCCTGTTCATGCTGCTCCAGCCGGTCGCCGGGGCGCTGAGCGACCGGATCGGGCGCAAGCCGCTGCTGGTCGGCTTTGGCCTGCTAGGCGTGATCTGCACCTATCCTCTGTTCGCCACGTTGGAAACGACGCGCGATCCCGTCACCGCCTTCCTGCTGGTTCTGGGCGGGCTGGTGATCGTCACCGGCTATACGTCGATCAACGCGGTGGTGAAGGCGGAGATGTTCCCGGCGCATATCCGCGCGCTCGGCGTCGCTCTCCCCTATGCGCTCGCCAACACCCTGTTCGGCGGCACCGCCGAATATGTCGCGCTGCGCTTCAAGGAGGCGGGGTGGGAGCGAGGCTTCTATTGGTATGTGACAGGCATGATCGCCCTGTCGCTGATCGTCTATCTCCGCATGCGCGACACCCGCCGCGACAGCGCGATAGTGGAGGATTGACCGCTTATAGGTCTGTCCTATGAGGGCGCGGCGCTTTGCGCTATCGTGCCGCCCCATGCAGACGCGGCTCGTCGAATATTTCCTCGCCATCGAACGCGAAGGCCATTTCGCCCGCGCCGCCGCCGCCTGCAACGTCTCGCAGCCCAGCCTCTCGGCTGGCATTGCCTCGCTCGAAGCGCAACTGGGCAAGAGGTTGATCCGCCGCGACCGCAAATTCGTCGGACTGACGGCCGAGGGCGAGGCGATCCTCCCCTGGGCGCGCCAGCTGGTCGCAGCCGCCGAAGCCATGGAACAGGCCGCCGAAACCGCGCGCGGCCCGCTGAAGGGCGAATTGCGGCTGGGCGCCATCCCTGCCGCCATGCCGATCGTCGGTAGCTTGGCGCGCGCGATGCTCGACCGGCATCCGGGGCTCGCCATGTCGGTGCGCGCCCTGACCTCGCGCCAGATCGAGCGCGATCTGGCGGCGTTCGAGCTGGACGCCGGCATCACCTACCTCGATTTCGAGCCGCCGGCCCACGCGCTCTCGGTCCCGCTCTACGCCGAACGCACGATGCTGGTGAGCGCGACTGGCGGCGCAGATGTGCCCGATCCGCTCGGTTGGCCCGACCTGGCGAGCCTGCCGCTTTGCCTGCTCCATCAGGGGATGCAGAATCGCCGTATCCTCGACGCGCGTCTCGCCGAGCGCGGCCTTGCCATTCGCCCGCTGGTGACCGCCGACAGCTATATCGCGCTGCTTGCGCTGGTGCAGCATGGCCGCCTCTGCTCGATCATCCCGGACAGCCATGCGACGTTGCTCGACGGCCTCACCTGGGCGCGCACCGTGCCGCTGCCCGACATGGACGACGGCAGCAGGGTCGGCGTGATCGTCGCCAACAGCACGCCCGTCGGCCCCCTTGCGCAGGCGGTGCTGGGCGTCGCGCGCCAGCTCCGGCTGCCGCCGGGCTTTCGCGCCGACTGATAGGATTGCTCTATCACACATAGGCCGGATCAATTTGACCAAGGGCCATCCGCGCGGCACGCTGTCGCCTCGGAAAGCGACGACGGATCATCCTCTATGGACGCATATATCGAAAGCTGGGTAGCGGCCCATGGCGATGGCCGCGATCAGCTGCTCCCGCTGCTTCACGCCGTGCAGGAGGAGGCGGGTTACATCGATGACGCGCTGGTGCCCGCCATCGCCAGGGCGCTCAACCTCAGCCGCGCGGACGTGCATGGCGTCGTCACCTTCTATCATGATTTCCGCCGCAGCGCGCCCGGCCGCCATGTCGTGAAGCTTTGCCGCGCCGAAAGCTGCCAGGCGCGCGGCGGCGCGGCGGTCGAGGCCGAGGCGGCGCGGCGCCTGGGCGTGGCGATGGGCGACACCCGCGCCGACGGTCAGGTCAGCCTGGAGCCGGTCTATTGCCTGGGGCTGTGCGCCATCGGCCCCAATGCGCTGGTCGACGGCCGGCCCGTCGCGCGGATCGACGCCGCCGCTCTCGACCGCATCGCGCTGGAGGTGGCGGCATGACCCGCGTGTACGTCAGCGGCGACATGGCCTCGGTCGCGCTCGGCGCGGACGATGTGGCGCGCGCCTTTGCCGATGCAGGTTGTGAGGTGGTGCGGACCGGATCGCGCGGACTTTTCAGCATCGAGCCGCTGGTCGAGGTGGAGTCCGGCGAAGGGCGGATCGGTTATGGTCCGGTCGTCCCGGGTGACGCGGCGGCGGTGCTCGCCGGCACCCACCCCGCGCGTCTCGGCCCGGTCGAGCAGCTGCCCTTCTTCGCCAGCCAGCAGCGGTTCACCTTCGCCCGCTGCGGCATCACCGATCCGCTGAGCCTCGCCGACTATGCCGCGCATGGCGGGTGGAAGGGGCTGGACGCCGCTCGCGCCCTCAGCCCACAGCAGGTGGTCGATGCGGTCAAGGCGTCGGGCCTGCGTGGCCGGGGCGGAGCGGGCTTCCCCACCGGCATCAAGTGGCAGACCGTGCTCGACGCCCCCGCCTCCCCCAAATATATCGTCTGCAACGCCGACGAAGGCGACAGCGGCACCTTCGCCGACCGGGTGTTGACGGAGGGCGACCCCTATTGCCTGATCGAGGGTATGGCGATCGCCGCCCATGCGGTCGGCGCGGCGCATGGCTATATCTATATCCGCAGCGAATATCCCTTCGCCGTCCGCACCATGCGCGCCGCGATCGATGCGTCGGCGCACCTCGTCGCGCCCTTTACGCTGGAGGTGCGCGAGGGGGCGGGGGCCTATGTCTGCGGCGAGGAAACCGCGCTGCTCGACAGCATCGAGGGCAAGCGCGGGCAGGTGCGCGCCAAGCCGCCGCTCCCGGCGATCAAGGGATTGTTTGGCCAGCCGACCGTCATCAACAATGTGCTGAGCCTCGCCGCCGTGCCCTTCATCCTCTCGGAGGGCGCGGAAGCCTATGCGGCGGTCGGCTTCCGCCGCTCGCGCGGCACCATGCCGGTGCAGCTTGCCGGCAATGTGAAGCATGGCGGCCTCTATGAAATCGGCTTCGGCATCACGTTGGGCGAACTGGTCGACGACATCGGCGGCGGCACGGCGAGCGGCCGCCCGGTCCGCGCGGTGCAGGTGGGCGGGCCGCTGGGCGCCTATTTCCCGCCGTCGATGTTCCATCTGCCCTTCGATTATGAAGCGTTCGCGGCTGCGGGCGGGCTGATCGGCCATGCCGGCATCACCGTCTTCGACGACAGCGTCGACATGGCGCATATGGCGCGCTTCGCGATGGAATTCTGCGCGGCGGAAAGCTGCGGCAAATGCACGCCCTGCCGCATCGGATCGACGCGCGGCGTGGAGATCATGGACCGGATCATAAGCGCTCGTGCTCCGGCGAAAGCCGGAGCCCAGGGCGATGTCGCGCAATCCGGCCCTGGGCTCCTGCTTTCGCAGGAGCACGGCGGATTGAAGAAGGCCCTCTATTCCCGCGCGCCCGACCGGATCGACGTCTCGATCGAAGCGCAGACCACGCTGCTGCGCGACCTCGCCGACACGATGAAATATGGCTCGCTCTGCGCGCTCGGCGGCTTCACCCCCTATCCGGTGCTGAGCGCGCTCGACCATTTTCCCGAGGATTTCGGCGCGCCTGCGCCTATCAAGGAGGCGGCGGAATGAGCTTTTCCCGCGAAACCGATCATGGCACCCCGCCCGCCCTGGCGACCGGCAAGACCGTCACCGTCAGCATCGACGGCCAGAGCCTGACCCTGCCCGAAGGCACCAGCATCATGCGCGCCGCCTCGCTGGCGGGCGGGTCCATCCCCAAACTCTGCGCGACCGACAGCGTGGAAAGCTTCGGCTCGTGCCGCCTCTGCCTGGTCGAGGTGGAGGGGCGCGCCGGCTTTCCCGCCTCCTGCACCACGCCGATCGCCGATGGCATGGTCGTCCGCACCCAGACCGATCGGCTGAAGCAACTGCGGCGCGGGGTCATGGAACTCTATATCTCCGACCATCCGCTCGATTGCCTCACTTGCGCGGCCAATGGCGACTGCGAGTTGCAGGATCAGGCGGGCGCGGTGGGTTTGCGCGATGTGCGCTATGGCTATGATGGCGCGACCAACATGGGGCAGGCGAAAGACCAGTCGAACCCCTATTTCGACTTCGATCCCAGCAAATGCATCGTCTGCTCGCGCTGCGTGCGCGCCTGCGAGGAGGTGCAGGGCACCTTCGCCCTCACCATCGAGAATAAGGGCTTCGAGTCCAAGGTTTCGCCCAGCCAGGGCGAGGATTTCCTCGGCTCCGAATGCGTCTCCTGCGGCGCGTGCGTTCAGGCATGCCCGACCGCCAGCCTGATCGAGAAGAAGGTCGTGGAAACCGGCACACCCGACCGCGCGGTCGTCACCACCTGCGCCTATTGCGGCGTCGGCTGCACCTTCCGCGCGGAAATGCGGGGCGAGGAACTGGTACGGATGGTGCCGTGGAAGGACGGCAAGGCCAATCGCGGCCATAGCTGCGTCAAGGGCCGTTTCGCCTGGGGCTATGCCCAGCATAAGGAGCGTATCCTCAATCCCATGATCCGCGCGTCCGTCGACCAACCCTGGCGCGAAGTCAGCTGGGACGAGGCGATCGCCCATACCGCGTCCGAATTCCGCCGCATCCAGGCGAAGTACGGCACGCGCAGCGTCGGCGGCATCACGTCCAGCCGCTGCACCAATGAGGAGACCTTCCTCGTCCAGAAGCTGATCCGGCAGGGCTTCGGCAATAATAATGTCGATACCTGCGCGCGCGTCTGCCACTCGCCGACCGGCTATGGCCTCAAGACCACCTTCGGCACCTCGGCCGGCACGCAGGATTTCGACAGCGTGATGCAGTCGGACGTTCTCCTCGTCATCGGCGCGAACCCGACCGATGGACACCCGGTCTTCGCCAGCCGCATGAAGCGCCGGTTGAGGCAGGGCGCGAAGCTGATCGTCATCGACCCGCGCCGCACCGATCTCGTCAGGTCGCCCCATGTCGAGGCGGAGCATCATCTGCCCCTGCGCCCCGGCACCAACGTCGCGATGCTGACCGCGATGGCGCATGTGATCGTGACCGAAAAGCTCTACGACGAAGCCTTCATCCGCGAACGCTGCGACTGGGACGAATTCCAGGATTGGGCCGATTTCGTGTCGCAGCCCGCGCGCTCTCCGGAAGCGATCGAGCCGCTGACCGGCGTCGATCCCCAAGAGGTGCGCGCCGCCGCCCGCCTGTACGCCACGGGCGGCAATGCCGCGATCTACTATGGTCTGGGCGTCACCGAGCATAGCCAGGGCAGCTCGACCGTGATGGCGGTCGCCAACCTTGCCATGGCGACGGGGAATATCGGTCGGGAGGGCGTGGGCGTGAACCCGCTGCGCGGCCAGAACAACGTGCAGGGCGCGTGCGATATGGGCAGCTTCCCCCACGAGTTTTCCGGCTACCGCCATGTGTCGGATGCGGCCACGCGCAAGCTGTTCGAGGATGCCTGGGGCGTTGCGCTAGACGCCGAGCCGGGGCTGCGTATCCCCAACATGCTCGATGCAGCGACCGATGGCGCGTTCAAGGGGCTGTTCGTGCAGGGCGAGGATATTCTCCAGTCCGACCCCAACACCCATCATGTCGCCGCCGGCCTTGCGGCGATGGAATGCGTGGTGGTGCAGGATCTGTTCCTCAACGAAACCGCCAACTACGCCCATGTCTTCCTGCCCGGATCGACCTTCCTGGAGAAGGATGGCACCTTCACCAATGCGGAGCGCCGCATCCAGCGCGTCCGCAAAGTGATGGCGCCGCTGAATGGCCCAAATGGTCGGGGCTATGCCGACTGGGAGATCGTGCAGATGGTGGCGAACGCGATGGGCCTCGGCTGGACCTATGACCACCCGGCGCGGATCATGGACGAGATCGCGGCGCTCACTCCGACCTTCGCGGGCGTTAGCTACGACCGACTGGATCAGGAAGGCTCGCTGCAATGGCCGGCCAACGACGCCGCGCCGGACGGCACACCGACCATGCATATCGACGGCTTCGTGCGGGGGCGGGGCAAGTTCGTCGTCACCGACTATGTGCCGACCGACGAGAAGACCGGCCCGCGCTTCCCGCTGCTGCTGACGACCGGACGTATTCTTAGCCACTATAATGTCGGCGCGCAGACCCGGCGGACTGCCAACACCGCCTGGCATCCCGAGGACCGGCTGGAAATCCACCCCAGCGACGCGGAGAACCGGGGCCTCAAGGATGGCGACTGGGTGACTCTTCGCAGCCGGGCGGGCGAGACCACGCTGCGTGCGCTCGTGACGGATCGGGTCGCGCCCGGCGTCGTCTACACGACGTTCCACCACCCCGAAACGCAGGCGAACGTCATCACCACCGACTATTCCGACTGGGCGACCAACTGCCCCGAATATAAGGTGACGGCGGTGCAGGTGTCTGCCAGCAACGGACCGAGCGACTGGCAGCAGGACTATGCCCGGCAGGCGCGGCAGAGCAGGCGCATCCTGCCGCTCGAAGCCGCGGAGTAGCGCGATGAGCGACCAACCCCAGGTCATGTCCACTGGCGACCGGTTGATCTACATGGCGAACCAGATCGCCCGCAACTTCGCCGCCTTGGGCGAGGCGTCGGCGACGGCGGAGACTGCCACGCATATCCGCCTCTATTGGGATCCGGGCATGCGCGCGCGCATCCGCGCCTTGGCGGCCGAAAAGCCCGACGCGCTCTCGCCGACCGCTGCCGCCGCCATCCACCGTCTCGACTCCGCTGGAGATACCAGCAGCTGACCGCCGAGCCGTTTCTCGCAGGACGGTCCTGCCACTATGGTTGGCGATGGAAAGAGGGACGCGACCCAGGGCAGGGGGCTGCGCTTATTCCATCGGCAACGGCCGGTCCAGACCCAGCGCATTTTCGTCCGCCGTCGCAGCCGCCAGTTCCGCGCGAGCGGCGGCGATGCGCGCTTGCGCCTCGATCAGCTTCACTTGCGTATTGGTCGCGCTTTCTTCACGCTGGTTGACCAGGAAGAAGTCGCTCGACCCCAGGCTGAAGCGCCGCCGCTCGGCGCTCGCCAGCCGCTCCGCCAGCAGGCGCTCGCGCTCGGTCGTATCGACAAGCTGACGCGCCGTGTCCACCTCGATCCCGATCGCCGCCACTTCGGCGCGGATTTTCTCGGCCAGATAGCGCTGCTTCACCGAAAGCTCGTCGATCTTGGCCTGCGTCTCGGCGAGCTTGCCACGCGCCTTGCGGTTCTGGAGCGGGATCTTGAAGGTAACGCCGACGATCATTTCCAGCGGCGTGCGGCTGGACCCGCCCACCCCCGCTGGCCCTACATCCTTGGCGACTTCGCCACCAAGGTCCAGGCGGGGTCGCATGTCGTTGCGCGCCAGCGCCAGCTTGACGGTCGCCTTGTCGATCTCCTCCAGCAGGATGGCGAAATCGGGCCGCCCCTCCAGATTGAACGCCGGGTCGGTCCTGATCCCGTCGAGCGCGCCGGCATCGGCCGGCAGGCGCGTGTCCTCGACGACGACTGGCAGCCCCTGCGCGTCGCGGTAGAAGAGCGACAGTTTCACCGCCGCGGCGCGCAGCGTCTGCCGCGCCTCCACCACGAACGCCTGCCGCCGCACCAGATTGGCCTCATTCTCGACCAGCAATATGTCCGCTTTGGCGCCCAACTCGACCTGACGCCGTATGCCTTGGGTGCGATCCCGAGCAAGCGCCAGCAATGCTTCATAAGCCTTGAGCTTCAGCCCCGCCGCCACCCATTTCTGATAGGCTTCGACCGCGCGCGCCTGCACCCCGATGCCCGTCGCCCGCGCCTCGAACCGGGCGATGTCGATATCGTTGGCGGCGAGGCGAAACTCTGACCGGCGCGCGTCGATCAGCCGGTCGCGAAGCAGGGAATAGAGCGCCCCGACCTTCAGTTCGCCCAGACGGTTCGTGTAGCTCTTATCCTCATAAACCGGAAAATCCCCGCGCGACGCCCGATAGCCGCCATAGAGATAGCCGCCATTATCCGCGAAAGGCTGCTCCGCCTTGCCGGCGATTTCCGTCCCGTCATAATAGCCCGCGATGCGGCTGCGCCCTTCCACGGCGAACACCGTGTCGAACGCGCCCTGCGCGCTCAGCGCGCGGGCCTCTGCCTGGCGGCTGCGGGCCAGCGCCGCGATGATGTCGGGCGCGGAGCGAGCGGAGGATTGCAGCACCTCCTGCAGGGTCAACGGGCCGCCCGCCCGCGCGGGGTCGGGCGAAACGGGCGCGTTCTCCTGCCCGTGCGCCGCCGATCCCGCAGCGGCGATCAGCAACGCAGCTATGCCGATCAAAGGGCGCATGGTCACTTCTTCTTCTTTTCGATCGAGCTTTTTTCCGCTTTTTCCTGCTGTTTCTGGGCAACCTGGTCCTGCCCGAAGTTCAGCGGGAAATCGTTAAGCTGCCGCCACAATTCATAGCCGACCGTGACATTGTCGCCCTGGATCCAGCCCAATACCTTCCCACCCTGGCGCACGAAGCGGCGCTCCGGCCAGGCAGGCTTGCCGGGCATGGGTTCGACCAGCACGCGGAACAGCCCGTCGGCGCGTGGCGTCGGGTCGACCGACCGCACCTGCCCGTCATAGATGCCAATGGCGAACGCCGGCCAGCCGCTGAACTGGAACGCCGGGAAGCCCTCGAACTCCAGCCGCACCGGCCGGCCCTGATCGACCAACGGCACGTCCCGGCCATCGATATACAGCTCGACCGCCCGTTCGATCTTCTCGGGCGCGACCATCGCCAATATGGTGCCGGCCGAGATCAGCGCGCCGCCGGCGGCGGCGTTCAAATCCTGCACCCGCCCGTCGCGCGGGGCAGTCACGATCTGTGCCGACTGCCGCCGCTGCCGCACCTCGATCTGCTTGAGCTTGGCCCGCGCCTCGGCCAGCTTGGCATTGGCGTCGGCGACCTTGATCTGGGTCTGCTCATAGTCGCGGCGCGCCGCGAGTCCCTCCGAAAAGAGCTGCCCCGTGCGCCCGACGTCGATCGAGGCGACCGCGCGTGCCTGCTCGATCGCGGCGATCTGCGCCTCCACCTCGGCCTTTTCGGCGGCGAGGCGCGTCAGAAAATCAGGATCGACGTCGACCACCTGGACCATCGGATCGCCCGCCTCCACCAGTTGCCCGTCGCGCACGAAGAAGCGCTGCACCCGGCCGTCGACCAGCGAGGAGACTTGTTGGGGCCGATCGTCGGGGTCGAGCGAGATGACCTGTCCGCCGCCCTGCGCCGTCTGCCGCCAGGGCACGAACAGGATGGCGACCGCGAGGCAGAGGCCGAGCAGGATGAGCCATGCTACCACGATCGCCACCTTCGGCGGCCTCAGGCGCGCGAGCGACCGGAAATGGGTAAGCTGCGCCGGTTCGATCGTCATGCCGGCCGCTCCTGCGTCGCGAGGAAGCGCGCCAGTTCCGTCCTGTCGGTGAAGCGGCGCTGCGCCCGCGCGCCGAGCCAAAAGCAGCTGTCGAGCGCAAGCGCTTCGGGCCGCCCAGTGAACAGCAGGACCGTCGTGCCCTCCGCCCGCAGCACGCCGAGCGTCGCGTGCAACGGTTCGGCCGGCATCATGTCGTATAGCTGCGACAGCAGCAGCACCTTGGGCCGGCTGAGCAGCGCATTGGCGAGCTTGAGTTGCATCACCTCCACGATCGAGAGCGGCGACCCGGAACTCGCCAATTGCGTGTCGAGGCCGTCGGGCAGGCTGGCGATCCGTGCGGCGAGCCCGACCAGATCGAGCGTCCGCATGACCGTCGCGCCATCGGCATCGCGGCCGGCGGCCAGCTTCAGATAGTCGCGGATCGTGACATCGACGATGGTCGGCCGGTTCATGACCATGACCGCAGACCGCAGCAGATACATGTCGAAGCTGCCCAGTTCGCTCCCCCCGATCGACAGCAATCCCCGCTCGGGCGTGACGTGGCGTTTGAGGAGCAGCGCGACTTGGTTTTCCACCCCCGGCTCCGCGACGATGACCGTCTGTTCGCCGCTGCCGATTGCGAGGTCGAAACGGGAGCCGCCCAGCTCCACGTTGCGGAACCGCACTGACCCGTCGGGCGGCTCCTGTCCGCTGAGGCCCCGCGCCTCCTGGGGAATCGCGAATATCTGGGATAGTTCTTCCGAGCTCGCGACCAGATCGTAGAAGGTGTCGAGATACCAGCCGAGCTGATAGATGCCGTAGAACACGCCCGACAGGATGAGTTCGGCCGCCACCAGCTGGCCGATCGACAGCTGCCCCGCCAGGATGAGGTTTCCGCCCAGAGCCAGCAGCGCCGCCGCCGCGACCGCATAGACCAGGAAATAGCCCAGCGCCTGGGCGAAGCTGTAGCGGAAATAGGTGCGATGTGCGCGAATATAGTTTGCCGTCACCGCTTCGGACCGGTCCATGGCGAAATCCAGGTGCCGGGCGGACTTGTAGAAGCCATTGGACGCGCCGACGCTCTCCAGCCAGTGCGCTGCCTCATGCTTGGCATGGGACACGCCGACGGCGCCGGTGATCGCGCCCTGACGCCAGACAAGCCAGATCAACAGGCAGGTCGCCACCAGCACGATGTTGAACGCCAGGAAGAACGGATGATAGAAACTCGTCACCACCAGGCCCACGGCGGCCTGAAGGATGATCGTGAAAGCGCCGATCACCAGGCTGGGCACCGCCTTCTGCACCACCACCATGTCGAAATAACGGTTGAACAGGCTACCCCGGCTTTCGTCGGAGAAGAAGGGGTTCTGCGCATGGACGGCCCGCACCGTGACCTCCGCCACCACGCGTGCGAAGATACGACGCTCGAACATCGCCAGCAGATAGATGCGGATTGCGCTGAGGCCAGCGACCAGCAGCAGCAGGACCAGCAGGATGCCCGACAATATCCACAGCGGTGCGACGAGCGCAGTGCGCGCAACCGAATTGATCAGCAATTGTACCGAAATCGGGGTCGCCAGCGACAACAGCGTGATCGCCAGCGTGTATATGATGCCGACATTCACATAGCCCTTGTCCGGCCCCACAATCTCCGAAAGCCAAGCGGCGGCGTGCCGCAGACCCAAACGCTCCCCAGCCAAGTTTGACCTCATCGATATGACTATGTGCCAGCTATAGGAAGGGTCGTCGCCGAGACAAGTTACCGCAGCCTTGTGGCAACATTACCTCACGAACCGGTTACATTGATGTGGCGCTGGCAGGGTCGATCTGTAACGCTGTTTGGCAAACCCCGCGTTCCCCGGAGCCGCGCCCGACGTGACCGACCCAAGGTCTAATTGTCTGCCGCACCGTGAACGCCATGCTGCATTCCGAGATTCACGACATATTGATCTTGGGAGACAGGATGATGCTGCAACAGGCGCTGGCGAAATTCGAGGGGACGAGGCTGATCCGCGACCGATATGACAATTATATCGGGGGCAAATGGACTCCGCCTGCCAACGGGGACTATTTCGACAATATCTCGCCGGTAACGGGGCAGGTGGTCTGCCAGGTCGCGCGCGGCACGGCGGCGGATATCGAGGCCGCGCTGGACGCCGCCCATGCCGCGAAGGACGCGTGGGGGAAGCTGTCGTCGACCGAACGTTCGAACATCCTGCTCCGGATGGCCGACCGGATGGAGGCCAATCTGGACCTGATCGCGCTCGCCGAGACGATCGACAACGGTAAGCCGATCCGCGAAACGACCCATGCCGACATTCCACTGGCGATCGACCATTTCCGTTACTTTGCCGGCTGTGCGCGCGCGCAGGAAGGATCGATCAGCGAGATCGATCATGACACCATCGCCTATCATTTCCATGAACCGCTGGGCGTCGTGGGTCAGATCATCCCGTGGAATTTCCCGATCCTGATGGCGGTGTGGAAGCTCGCCCCCGCGCTGGCGGCGGGCAACTGCGTCGTCCTCAAACCCGCCGAACAGACGCCGATGTCGGTGATGGTTCTGACGGAGATCATCGGCGATCTTCTGCCGCCGGGCGTTCTCAACATCGTGAACGGCTTCGGCGTGGAGGCCGGCAAGCCGCTCGCCAGCAACAAGCGGATCGCCAAGATCGCCTTCACCGGCGAGACGACGACCGGCCGCCTCATCATGCAATATGCGAGCGAGAATCTGATCCCCGTTACGCTGGAACTGGGCGGCAAATCGCCCAACATCTTCTTTGAGGATGTGATGGACGCGGACGACGATTATTTCGACAAATGCCTCGAAGGCTTCGCAATGTTCGCGCTCAACCAGGGGGAGGTTTGCACCTGCCCCAGCCGCGCGCTCATCCAGGAATCGATCTACGAGAAGTTCATCGAGCGCGCCGTCGCACGGGTGAAGGCGATCAAGCAAGGCAGTCCGTTCGATCCTGACACCATGATCGGGGCGCAAGCGTCGAACGACCAGCTCGAAAAAATCCTGTCCTATATCGCGATCGGCCGGGAAGAGGGCGCGGAGGTGCTGACCGGCGGCGACCGGGCGGTCCATCAGGGCGATCTGGCGGAGGGCTTCTATGTCACGCCGACCGTGCTCAAGGGGCATAACCGGATGCGGATTTTCCAGGAGGAGATATTCGGCCCGGTGCTGGCTGTGACGACCTTCAAGGACGAGGCGGAGGCGCTGGCGATCGCCAATGATACGCTCTACGGCCTGGGTGCGGGCGTGTGGACGCGCGACGGCAGCCGGGCCTACCGCATGGGCCGGGGCATTCAGGCCGGGCGCGTGTGGACCAACTGCTATCACGCCTACCCCGCCCATGCGGCGTTCGGCGGCTACAAGCAGTCGGGCATCGGGCGCGAGAATCACAAGATGATGCTGGATCATTATCAGCAGACCAAGAATCTGCTGGTGAGCTACAGCCCGAAGGCGCTGGGCTTCTTCTGACGCAATCTTTGCGAAGCGCCGGCTGCTTCCCCTGGCTGACGTTTCGGTTCTGGCGGGCATTCCATGCAGGATGCCCGCCAGTTTTCGCTTCCGCCGATAGGTGACGCATGGCCGATCCGCCCGCCCGTATTCTCGCGACTCCCGCCGCTGAAGCCATGATCGCGCATCTTGCCGTGCGCCATGGCCCGCTGATGTTCCACCAGTCGGGCGGATGCTGCGACGGGTCCGCGCCGATGTGCTTTCCAGCGGGCGAGTTCAGGGTCGGCGCGCAGGACGTGCTGCTGGGGCATGTCGCGGGCAGCGTGCCGGTATGGATCGGGGCCGCCCAGTTCGACTATTGGCGCCATACCCAGGTCACTATCGACCTCGTACCGGGGCGCGGGGCGGGGATGTCGCTTGAAAGCCCGGAAGGTCAGCGCTTCATCGTCCGCTCGCGCCTTTTCACCGACGGCGAAGCGGTATTGCTGGAAGCGGCCGGAGAACCGACCCGTGGGGGCTGATCTGTGCGCGTCGATCGCTTTGGTTTCGCGTGACAGCGCCAACCAAACCGCTACATCCTATTGTCCCTAAGCATAAGAATATCAGCTATAGGGGCAGGATATGGCGACAGGCGCTGCGACACGAAGCGGCATAAAATTTGCGGTTTCGCATACCGACGATCCACAAGCCGCCATGGCGGCGCTGGCGGAGCAGCTGGGTGACGATCCGCTGGCGGGCGTGGTGGCATTTTGCGCGCATCGCTACGACGGCGATCTTCTGGCGCGGGCGATCAACCGTAGGTTCGAGGGGACGTCCGTCATCGGCTGCATCAGCTCGGGCGAACTGACGGACATCGGCTACGATCATGACTGCGTGACGATGATCGGCTTTCCCGCGAGCGATTTTCGCATGACGACTCATTGCTTCGACGACATCGACAATTTCGATCCCGTCGCGGCGCGGGAAGTGGTGCGGTCGCTGGCGGCGCGGGCGGAGCGTAACGGACGGGAACTGGGCGATGCGGTCAATCATGTCGCCCTCTTTCTGGTCGACGGCCTATCCCACCGGGAAGAGTGGCTGACGATGACGGTCCAGGATGCGTTGGGGGATATCCCCCTGATCGGGGGGTCGTCAGGCGACAATCTGACGTTCCGCCAGACGGCGATCTTCGATGAAGGCCGGTTTCACGCGCGCGCCGCTGTGATTGCCATCCTTTCGACGCCTCGTCCGATCCATGTGTTCAAGGCGCAGCATTATCGGCCGGGACCGCACAGGATGGTGATTACCGGCGCGATGCCGCATGAGCGGATCGTGACCGAGATCAACGCGGAGCCGGCCGCCACCGAATATCTCCGGCTGGCCGGCCATGCAGGCGAGGAACTGGGCATGGAGTTCTTCGCCGCGCATCCGCCGATGGTGCGCGCCGGCGGCGAATATCATGTCCGTTCGATCCAGAGCGCCAATGCTGATGGCAGCCTCACCTTTTACTGTGCGATCGACGAGGGGCTGGTGCTGACGATCGGCGAGCCTGTCGACCGCATCGCCGGCATGGAGCATCTGTTCGGCGAACTGGAAGAGCGGGTGGGCGAGATCGACCGCATCATCGCTTTTGACTGCGTGCTCAATCGTATCGACGCCGAGCAGCGGCAAATATCGCGCGACGTGTCCGCCCTCTACGCGCGCCACCGCGTCATCGGCTTCAACACCTATGGCGAGCAATATCACGCGCTGCATGTCAACCAGACCTTCAGCGGGCTGGCGATCGGGAAATGACCGACCTGCGCCTTGCCCCGGATAGCCAGACCGAGCTGGACGCTTTGCGGGCCGAGGTGAATAAGCTGCGGCGGATCAACGGCGCGCTCATGGATCGCGTCGAACGCTCTGCCGATATGTCGGTCAACGCCTTTTCGATGTTCGAAACGGCGATTTCGCTGGAAGCCAAGGTGCGGGACCGTACCTTGCAGCTGGAGGATGCGCTGCGGCGGCTGGCGCAGGCCAATACCGCGCTGGCCGATGCCCATGCCCAGGCCGATGCAGCGCAGATGCGGCTGCGCGACGCCATCGAGTCGATCAATGAAGGCTTTGTCCTCTTCGACGCGGACGATCGGCTCGTCCTCTGCAACGAGGCCTATCTGGGCTTCTGGCCGCAAGTGGCCGAGCATATGGGGCAGCCGCTGACCTTTCAGGACATCGTCCGCATCGCCGCGCAGAGCCAGCGGCCGGCCGGCGCGCAGGTCGCGCCCGATCGCTGGGTGTCCGATAGGCTTGCACGGCACGGCATCGCCGATGGCGGCCATGTGCAGCGCCTCGCCGATGGCCGCTGGATACAGATCAACGAACTACGGACGAGCGAAGGCGGCATTGTCGGCATCTACACCGACATTACCGAGGCCAAGGCCGAGGACGCACGGGCGCGAGCGCGCGAACTGGCCGAGCACAACATCATGTTGCAGGCGACGCTCGACAATCTGTCGGAGGGCGTATGCCTCTTCGACGGGGCGGGGTATCTGGCAGCGTGGAACGACGCGCTGCGCCGCCTGCTATGCCTGCCCGACGATTTCGCCGGCGTACTGGAGACCCACGCCGACCTTCTCGACTGGTGCCGTGGCAGGCTGGGTATGGCCGATGACGGGCGGCTGGAGTGGATGAGCGACGGCCACAGCGGCGAGGCGGCCATCTGCCCCTGCACAGCGAGCGGGCGGCATTTCGAGCTGCGAGGCCGCGTCATGGGCGATGGCGGGCGGGTGTTCAGCTTCACCGACGTCAGCGAGATGCTGCGGGCGCAGGCGGGGCTTCAGGAAACCGCCGAGACGTTGGAGCGGCGAGTATCTGAAAGGACCGTGGAACTGGTCCGGCTGAACCGTCAGCTGGAAGAGGAGGTGGCCGAGCGCCGGACGATCGAGGCGGCGCTGACCGAGGCGAAGATCGCCGCCGAGAAGGCCAATCTTTCCAAGACCCGGTTCCTCGCGGCGGCGAGTCACGACCTGCTCCAGCCCTTGAACGCGGCGCGCCTGTTCGTCGCGGCGCTTGGCGATCGACGGCTGGCGCTGCCGACGCGGGCTCTGGTCAACCAGACATCGATCGCCCTGGATTCGGTCGAAGAGCTGCTGGAAGCCTTGCTGGAGATTTCGCGGCTGGATGCGGGGGCCATCCAGCCTGAGATAGCGTCCTTTCGCATCGATCGCCTGCTCCAGAAACTGCATGTCGAATTCGCACCGATGGCGAAGGCGGCGGGACTTGCCTTCTCGGTGGATGCCCAGCCAATTTGGGTGAAATCGGATCAGCGATTGCTGCGCCGCATCCTCCAGAATTTCATCTCCAACGCCCTGCGCTACACGACGCAAGGCACCGTCGAAGTGTTATGTCAGTGCGGGGACGGAAAGGCCGAGGTCAGCGTCGCCGACAGCGGTCCCGGCATTGCGCCGGAGCAACAGGAGTATATTTTCGAGGAATTCCGCCGTCTCGACACCCGGAGCCCTGGCAAGGGGCTGGGCCTGGCGATCGTTCGCCGCGCCGGCGACATGCTGGGCCACCCCATCAGCCTGCGATCCGAACCGGGACGCGGCGCGACATTCTCCATCTCTCTGCCCCTCGGGGCGGAACAACAGGATGACGAACCGCAGGGGATCGAGGCGCGGGACCGTTCAATGCGCGGACTGTCCGTGCTCGTGATCGACAATGAAAGGCAGATCCAGACAGGCATGGTCAATCTGCTGACCGGGTGGGGATGCAAGGTCACCGTTGCGGACGGGTACGATCAGGCCGTGGCCCAACTGGACGTCGGAGCGCGCCCGGACGTGATGCTGGTCGACTATCATCTGAACGATCAGGAGACCGGCGATGTCGTCATCACGCGCCTGCGCGCATACTTCGACATGCAGGTGGCGGCGATCGTCATTTCGGCCGACCGGGGAGAGGCGCTGAAAAATCAGCTGGCCGCCGGCGATATCCCGCTGCTCAACAAGCCGGTCAAGCCGGCCCAGTTGCGGGCGCTGCTGCGGATGGTGCTGGCCTAGGGCTGAATGTCGATCCGCCCTAAGCCGCGCTGCGCGGCGAGCGTGTCATGCGCGCCGCCACGGACTCAATTGTCGCCGTCAAAATGAACGCGGTTGGCTAGGATCACGGCCTGGGTACGGCTGAACACGTTGAGCTTCTGGAGGATCGCGGACACATGCGCCTTCACGGTCGTCATCGACACGCTGAGGTCATGGGCGATCTGCTTGTTCAGGCGGCCATGAACCAGATGGGTCAGCACGATCCGCTGCTGCGGCGTCAGGCTCTCGATCTTCGTCAGGATGTCGGCTTCCTCCGCGCTTTCCTGGGGCGAATCCTCGATCGCGTCGGGCATGTAGATTTCACCCGAAACAACGCGATGAAGCGCCTCGACGATCGCGCTGCGCTTGATCGACTTGGGGATGAAGCCGGCCGCGCCGGCGGCAAGGGCCTCTCGCACGATCGCGCGGTCGAACGACCCCGACACCATCACGACGGGCAGGATCGGATGCCGGTTGCGGAGCAGCTTGAGGCCGTCGAGCCGCTTCACGTCCGGAATGTTCACGTCGAGCAGCACGAGGTCGAAATTCGACTGCTTGTCGAGCGTCGCCATCGCCTCTTCCATGCTGGAGGCCTCGAAGATCTCGCACCCGTCGAAGCTGACGGCGATGACGCTGCGAAGCCCGTCGCGAACCAGCGGATGATCGTCGACGATCAGCACCCGTTCCATCATCGCGTCGTTCTGCTCGATCCGCATGCCCGGCCCCCTGCCATGATGATGGATCATAGGATGGGGCGGCGCAAATTGCCCGCGATTTCCGCTCTGGACCATATGCCCCCGCCCCATGACGATCATCTCAGCGTCCCCTATTTGGCCAGCTTGAACACCCAGAGCGATCCGCCCTGGTTGATGTCCTTGAAGGATTTGGCGACCTCGCCGCCCCATAGCGGCACCGCGCCGCCCCAGCCGGACATGACCGCGACATATTGATCGCCATCCTGCTCCCAGGTCACAGGCGATCCGACGACGCCCGATCCGGTCTGGAACTTCCACAGTTCGGCCCCGGTCTTGGCGTCGAACGCCTTGAGATACCCCTCCGGCGTGCCGGTGAAGACGAGGTTGCCCGCCGTAGTTAGCACCCCGCCCCAGAGCGGCGCCTTGTTCTTATATTCCCACACGATCTTGCCGGTCTTGGGGTCGATCGCCCGCAGCGCGCCGATATGGTCCTCCGCAATGGGCTTGATGGTGAAGCCCGCACCCAGATAGGCTGCGCCCTTCTTGTAGGCGATCGGCTCGTTCCAGATGTCCATGCCCCAGTCGTTCGACGGGATGTAGAACAGGCCCGTGTCCTTGCTATAGGCCATCGGCATCCAGTTCTTGCCGCCCAGGAAACTGGGCGAGGAGAAGACCGTCGCGCCCTTTTCGGTGCCGTTGGGCGCGCCGGGGCGGCCGGCCGGGATCAGGATGGGCTTGCCATTCTTGTCATAGCCGTTCGCCCAGGTCGTCTGCATCACGAACTTGTTGGCGCTGACGAACTTGCCGTTGGTGCGGTCGAGCACGAAGAAATAGCCGTTGCGGTCCGCCTTCGCGCCGAGCTTCATCGGCTTGCCGTTGATGGTCGCATCGAACGGAATGAACTCGTTGACCCCGTCGAAATCCCAGCCGTCATGCGGCGTGGTCTGATAATGCCATTTGATGACCCCGGTGTCGGGGTCGATCGCCAGCGTCGATGCGGTGTAGAGATTGTCGCCGGGACGCAAATGGCTGTTCCACGGCGCGGGGTTGCCGGTGCCAATATAGACTAGATTGGTTTCCGGGTCGTAGGTGCCGCCAAGCCAGGTCGCGCCGCCACCGGTCTTGTAAAGGTCGCCTGTCCAGGTGGCGTTGGTCTTGCCGGTGATGCCGTTATCCTTGCCGCGCAGCGTGCCCATATTGCCTTCGATCACCGGCCGGTGCCAGATCAGCTCGCCGGTTTCCACATCCCGGGCATCCACCGCGCCGACGATGCCGAATTCGCCCCCGGAGTTGCCGGTGATGACCATGCCCTTGACGATCAGCGGCGCGGCGGTCGCGCTGTAGCCGGCCTTGTAGTCCGCGATCTGCTTGTTCCAGATGACCTTGCCGGTATGCCGATTGAGCGCGACCAGGCGGGCGTCCAGCGTGGCGAAGATAATCTTGTCGCCATGGATCGCAGCGCCGCGATTGACGACGTCGCAGCACGGCATGATGTCGTCGGGCAGGCGGGCGGCATATTCCCACTTCTCCTCGCCCGTCCGCGCGTCGAAGGCGTAGAGCCGCGAATAGGAGCCCGTCACATAGATGGTGCCGTCATAAACGAGCGGCTGCGATTCCTGCCCGCGCTGCTTTTCGCCGCCCAGCGACGAGGAAAAGGCCGGAACGAGTTTTGCGACGGTCTGGCTGTTGATCTGGGCAAGGGGGCTGAAGCGCTGCGCCTGCGGACCCATACCATAGGTGAGCACGTCGCCTGTCGAAGCGGCGTCGTTCATCAGGTCCATGTCGGTCGGCCCCTCCGCCAGCAACGGCGCGGCGCCTGCGACCAGAGCGATGGCGGCTACCCCCAGGAACGAACGCTTGAAACGTCCCGTCATTCTCATCCTCCCTTGTTTTCCGGCGCGATTTCGCGCCATCCGTGCGACAGTCTATGATGCCCGCCCCTGCTGCCAATTGGACCTTGGGTCGGCGCTTTTCAGCCTGCCGCCAGCGCGGGGGCGTAGGTGACGCCATGGGCCTCGAAGATCGCCTTGAGCGCGCCCGACGCCGTCATTTCCGCCAGGATCGCCTCGACCGCGTCGCCCAGGTTGCGGCTGTTTTCCTTGACCGCCATGCCGATGTCCCAGCCGGGAGACGTGAAGGCCGGGAGCGGACCGGTGCGCCGGACGATGTTCGTCGCGCCGCTGTCGTGCAGCACCGCCTCGATCTGCGCGCGACTGGCGAGCACCGCGTCGGCTCTGCCCTCTGCCACTGCCATCGCCGCCTCCGTTCCCCCCGGAAAGTGGATGACATCCTTCGCCAGCAGCCCACCGAAGGCACCGATCAGGTAGAAATCGGGAATCGAATCGATCTCGACCGCCAGCCTTCTGCCGCGATACTGGGTCGGTGCGGCATTGACGTCCAATGCGCCTTTTGCGGCGGCGAACTGGAAGCTCTCCCGATAATAAGGCGCGATGATCGCGACCTGATCGTTGCGCGCGGCAAATGTCCTGTCGAACGGAACATGCAGCATGATGTCGGCTGGCTGGAAACCCAGCAGCCCGCCTTTCCACACGCCGTTACGCAGGTCGTCGTCCGCGCTTTCGTCCGCCACCAGCTCGGCGATGTCGGCGCGAACGCCAAGCGCCTTCGCCAGCGCCTGCGCGATGTCCACGTCGATGCCGGCAAGTCTCCCGTCCTTGCGCCAGGACCAGGGGCGATTGTCCTTGTAGACGGCGACCCGAAGGACACCCAGCTCCCTGACCTTGCCCAAAGGCGCGGAGATGGCGGCGGTTGCGGCGCTCAGCGCGGCGAGCGCCGCGCCGGACAGGAAGGCGCGCCGATCCATGACGCTCATTCCTGATGCTTGGTTTCGAGCCAGGCACGGATCGCCCATCCGGCCTTCTGCCCCAGCACGTCGCCAAAGGGCGGCATATACACCTTCCCATCATGACTGGAGCCATGCTGGAACCGCTGGATGAACCACTCGTCGCCGCTGTCGCCGACCTCCAGATAGCGCAGGTCAGGCGCAATGCCCCCGCTTTCCGCGTCGAGGCCGTGGCACCGCGCGCAATTCTGGCCGTAGGCGGATTCGCCGATCTTGGCCGCGGTCGCATTGCCACGATAGGGGTTATGCTGCACCCATTCGGTGCCTATGTCGGGCAAAGCGGCAGTGTCCACGGCCTGCGGAGTGACATTGCCATGCGCCAGCAGCGCCGATGTGATTGATCCACCCGCGAGGCAGGCCGCGCTGATCAGGGCGAAACGTCCGAAGTTCCTCATCCTAAACCCTCTTCTGTGCCGCGACCCTGGCGGGCGTCGACCATCGATGATGGATCGGGATAGTAGGGGAGCGGCCGATGCCGCCCCATTGGCCTTTGGTACAATGCTGTCCGCCGGTGGGCTGGGTTAGGTATCGGCGGATAGGCAAGGGTGAGGATCGAGCGGCATGATGAAGGGCGTCCTGGTGGGACTGGCGCTGGTCGGCGCAGCGACGGCGGCTGACGCAGAAACCCTCTATGTCTCCAACGAGCGCGGCAACAGCATCAGCGTGATCGATGCAGCGACGATGCGGACCGTCGCGACATGGCCGGTGGGCGGCAGGCCGCGGGGCATCACGCTTTCGGCTGACGGCAAATATATCCTGCTCTGCGCCAGCAGCGACCATGCCGTGCAGATGATCGACCGTGCGACCGGCAAGCTTGTCGCCGATCTTCCGTCGGGCCAGGATCCCGAACAATTCTTCCTCTCGCGCGACGGCCGCACGCTGTTCGTCGCCAATGAGGACAATGCCGCGCTCACCGCGATCGACCTGGCGAGCCGCACCGTCGCCTTTCAGGTCGATGTCGGCAAGGAGCCGGAGGGGGTGGCGCAAAGCCCCGATGGCAAATGGGTGGTCGTCACGTCGGAGGATGAAGGCGTCGTCAACTGGATCGATCCGGTTTCGCGCAAGATGGTGGATGCGACGCCGACCGATCAGCGACCCCGCCATGTCGAATTCACCCCCGATGGCGGCGCGCTGTGGATCGCCGCGGAATTGGGCGGGACGGTGCAGATCGCCGATCCGAACACGCGCCGGATCGTGGAGACCATCCGATTCGCCATTCCGGGCGTGCAGGACTATCAGTTATTGCCCTGCGGCATCCGCTTCACGCCCGATGGCAGGACCGCCATCGTGGCGCTGGGCCGCGCCAACCATGTGGCGCTGGTCGATGTCGCCACGCGCACGGTCCGCGCATACGTACCCGTGGGCAAACGGGTCTGGCATGTCGCCGTCAGCGCCGACGGCACGCGCGCCTACGCCGCCAATGGCCTTTCGGACAATGTCTCGGTCGTAGATATTGCGGCCGCAAAAGTCGTCGGCACGGCCCCGGTCGGAGCCGGACCATGGGGAATAGTCGTCGCTCCCTGACCCAAAGGACAAGCCCTAAGACCCAAAGTTCAATTCCAGCGGCATCGCCCGCCGCGCACTCTCCCCGTCGACCGGCACGACCGGTAATCTACAGGGAGGATGACATGGCTAGGGGGAAATTCCTTGGCAGCGCCGCATCGGCACTGCTGTTCGTCGCTGCGAGCGTGCCGGCGCAGGCTGGAACGACTGCGGAGCTGCTGAAGCGACTGCATGAGAAGGGCATCCTGACCGACGAGGAATATGCCCAGCTGGCGAAGGAGGATGCCGCGCCTGCGCCGTCCGCCGCTCCGGCCGCCATGTCTGACGGCAAGCCCGTCGTGCGCGTCGCGGACAGCGGCGTCGGCTTCGAGGTCGGCGACGTGACGGTCAAGATTTCGGGCTCGGTCAACGGCTTCTACACCCATGAAAGCGGGCAGGCGGCGGGGCCGGGCACGGCGGTCGTAGGCGGGGTGGTGCCGGTGGGGGGCAGCAGCTCCGCGATCCGCAACGGCCTGTTGCCTGGCTTCCTGAAGTTCGACGTGACGACCAAGCAGGCCGGATGGGACGTCGGCGCGCATTTCGGCATGTATCCCGGCATCAACAGCGTCAATTATGCCGCTGGCGGCGGTGCCAATAGCGCAGGCCGCCCGGTCGCGCTGCAAACCGCCGGGATCGACTTTCGCCAGACCTATTTGACGGTCGGCCGCACCGGCCTGGGCGAATTTAAGCTGGGCCGCGACATCGGCCTGTTCGGGTCGGAAGGGATTTTGAACGACATCACCTTGCTGTCGGTCGGGTCGAGCGGCGGCAATGTCGCGCCGTCCAACACGTCGCTGGGGCGCATCGGCATCGGCTACATCTACACCGACTTCCAGCCGCAGATCACCTACACCTCACCCAATCTGTCGGGCTTCCAGGTGTCGGTCGGCATTTTCGAGCCGCTCCAATCGCTCACCGGCCCCGGCGAAACCAGCAAGTCGCCCGGCTTCCAGGGCAAGATCGTCTATGACGGCAAGTTCGGCGACTTTTCGGCTCGCGCCTGGCTGTCGGGCATCACCCAGAAGCACGACCGGATCGACGGCATCTCCTACACCGGCAGCGGCTTCGACACGGGCGCCAAGATCGGATACGGGCCTGTGGTCCTGACCGGCTATTATTATAACGGATCGGGCCTCGGCACGACCGCGCTCAACCTGTTCGACACCGACGCCGTGGGCAACAAGCGCGACAGCGACGGCTTCTATATTCAGGGTCTCGCGACCTTCGGCAAATTCTCGGTCGGCGGCAGCTATGGCGCCAGCCGGCTGCATTATGCCAACGCCGCCGACGCGCTCGCCAATCCTGACCTGTTGCGCCGGAACAGCAGCTGGGTCGGTCAGGCGCGCTATGGTCTGACCAGCTGGGTGACGCTGATCGGCGAATATATCAGCACAACCTCGCGCGCGCACAGCGGCAACGAGGCGCAGAGCGACACGATCGCGGCCGGAGCCATCCTCTTCTTCTGACGAAGGGGAAGGCGGCGTCGACCGAAAGGTCAATGTCCGCGTGGCGGGCGGCACCCTATCGGAGCGGTGCCGCCCCGGTCAGCGAAGGGAGCCATCATGTCCGACGATCTTTTCCCCATACCCGCCGATTGGGCCGCCCATGCCCGGGTCGGCAAGGCCGCGCGAACGGCCGACTACTGGCGCTCCCTGGACGACGCCGACGCATATTGGCTGGAGCAGGCGGGCAGGCTGGATTGGGCCACATCCCCCACGCGCGCGTCCGAAAGCAGCTTTGAGGAGGCCAATTTCGGCATAAGCTGGTTTGCCGACGGCAGGCTCAATGCATCGGTCAACTGCCTCGACCGTCACCTGGCCGAGCGCGGGGATGCGGTCGCCATCCTGTGGGAACCCGATGACCCGGCCGAAACGCCGCGCCGGATCACCTACCGGCAGCTCCATGCCGAAGTGTGCCGCTTCGCCAACGTGCTGAAGGCCGCCGGCGCGCGACGCGGCGACCGCGTCACCATCTATCTGCCGATGATCCCCGAAGCCGCCGTGGCGCTGCTCGCCTGCGCCCGCATCGGCGCGATCCATTCGGTCGTGTTCGGCGGCTTTTCGCCCGAGGCGCTCGCCGGCCGGATCATCGACTGCGACTCCACGATCGTCATCACCGCCGACGAAGGGCGCAGGGGCGGGCGGCGCGTGCCGCTTAAGGCCAATGTCGACGCCGCGCTGGCGCTCGACCATTGCGACAGCGTCCGCAAGGTGCTGGTCGTGCGCGCGACCGGCGGCGCGGTGCCCATGCAGGAGGACCGCGACATCTGGTATGATGAGGCGATTGCGCAGGCATCGGCCGACTGCCCGCCCGAGATCATGGATGCCGAGGATCCGTTGTTCCTGCTCTACACCTCCGGCTCCACCGGCAAGCCCAAGGGCGTGGTGCATTCGACCGGCGGCTATCTGCTCTGGGCCAGCCTCACACACCAGCTCTGCTTCGATTATCGGCCGGGCGATGTCTGGTGGTGTGCGGCCGATGTGGGCTGGGTCACGGGGCACAGCTACATCGTCTATGGCCCGCTGGCGAACGGCGCGACGACGCTGATGTACGAAGGCTTGCCCAACTGGCCGACGCACAGCCGCATATGGGAAATCGTCGACCGGCATCAGGTCCATACGCTGTTCACCGCGCCGACGGTGCTGCGCGCGCTGATGAAGGAAGGGAATGATTTCGTCCACGCCACCAGCCGTAAGTCGCTCCGCTTGCTGGGCAGCGTGGGCGAACCGATCAATCCCGAAGCCTGGCGCTGGTATCATAAGGTGGTGGGCGAGGGGCGCTGCCCGATCATCGACACCTGGTGGCAAACCGAGACGGGCGCCGCGATGATCGCCCCGATGCCTGGCGCCACGGATTTGAAGCCCGGCAGCGCCACTTTCCCTCTTCCCGGTGTCGAGGCGATGATCGTAGATGGCGAAGGCCGGACGATCGTCGGAGAGGGCGAGGGCAATCTGGTGATCGCGCGGTCATGGCCGGGTCAGATGCGGACCGTGTGGAACGACCATGATCGCTTCTTCCAGACCTATTTCACGACCTTCCCCGGCAAATATACGACCGGCGACGGCGCACGGCGCGACGCGGACGGCTATTACTGGATCACCGGCCGGGTCGATGACGTCATCAATGTGTCGGGCCATCGCATGGGCACGGCGGAGGTCGAGAGCGCGCTGGTCCTTCACGCCGCCGTGGCCGAAGCGGCGGTGGTCGGGATGCCGCACGAGATCAAGGGACAGGGCATCTACGCCTATGTGACGCTGAATGCCGGGGAAGCGCCGGGCGAGGAATTGCGCCGCGCGCTCATCCAGTGGGTCCGCGCGGAAATCGGCCCGATTGCGACCCCGGATGTCATCCAGTTCGCGCCGGCCTTGCCCAAGACGCGGAGCGGCAAGATCATGCGCCGCATCCTCCGCAAGATCGCGGAAGGCGAAGTGTCAGCGCAGGCGCTCGGCGACACCAGCACCCTCGCGGACCCCGCTGTGGTGGACGATCTGGTACGCAGCCGCCTGGCGCTCGCCGCCTGACCCAAGGTCCAATGGAGGCGCATGGGCGCGCCTCCTACCCTTCCGGCCGATAAGATGGACAGGAGGGGATATGCGCGGCCAAAGCTGGTTTTTGACAGGTCTGGTCGGAATCGCCTCCGGCAGTATGCCGGCGCGGGCCGACGAGGCCGCCGTCGTCCAGCCACCGGCGATCATTGTCACCGCGCCCGGCGGGGCCATCGACATGGACGATGCGCGCGCGATCGATGCGCGCGACATCGCGGCCGCCGGCACCCCTGACATTCTGGCCGCGCTTACTCGCAACATCGCGGGCATCACCCTGCAAGATGCGCAGGGCAATCCCTGGCAGCCCAATCTCGTCCATCGCGGCTTCACGGCCTCGCCGCTTCAGGGCCAGTCGCAAGGCATCGCCGTCTATATGGACGGCGCGCGCTTCAACCAGCCTTTCGGCGACACGGTCCAGTTCGACCTGATCCCTGAAGCCGCGATCCGGTCCGTCAGCCTGCTCGATGCGAGTCCGGTCTATGGCCTCAATGCGCTGGGCGGCGCGCTGCTGCTGGAAACCAAGGATGGACGGGCCGAACCGGGCTTCGAGGCAAGCGCGACCGGCGGCCGCTTCGGCTATGCAGAAGCGAGCGTGGCAGGCGGCTTTGCCGATGGTGCGTTCAGCAGCTTCGGCGCAGTCCAGTATAGTCGCGAACGCGGCTGGCGCGACCACAGCCCCTCGCGCCTCGTCAACGGATATCTCGACCTCGGACTGGATGGGACCAGAGGTGGCATTCACATGAAACTGGTGGGGGCGAACACCGACCTCACCGGCAACGGCGTCGCGCCGGTCGAGTTGCTGGCCGCCGACCGGCGCGCTGTCTTCACCTGGCCCGACAACAGCCGCAGCCGCTATGGCCGCGTCAGCCTGCATCCCTGGGTCGCGCTGTCGGACACCAGCCGGCTGGAAGGGAGCATCTACGCGCAGCATCTGACCCTTCGGACGATAAATGGCGATGCGGCCGATATCGAAGCCTGCGAAGACGACGACGCTGAAGGGCTGCTATGTCTCGAAACGGCGGGCGCGGTCGGCGATGCGGCGATCCTGACGACAGCAGGCGGCGAACCGGTCCCGGATCGGTTGGGCGGGGAAGGCTATGGCGTGCTCAACCGGGGACGGACCCGGACAGAGGCCGCCGGCTTTCTCGTCCAGATCGTCGATGATCGCAGCCTGGCGGGTGGCCGTAACCATCTGGCGATCGGCATCAGCCATGATCGCGGCCGCACCCGCTTTGACGCATCCACCGAGCTGGGCGCGCTGACGGAGGATCGCAGCGTCACCGGCCTCGGCTCCGTCATCGTGCAAAGCGACGGCGCGATCGCGCCGGTGGGGCTGGTCGCCCATAACCGCCACTGGGGCATTTTCCTGCAGGACCGCCTGCCGATCGCGCCCGGCCTCACCGCTGAAATCGGTTTGCGCTGGAACCACGCCCGGATCGAACTGGTGGATCAGATCGGCACGGCGCTGAACGGACGGCACAGCTTCCGGCGCCTCAATCCAGGTATCGAATTCGACTATCGCCTGTCGGACGGATTGTCGCTGAGAGCGGGCTATGCGGAGACCAGCCGCGCGCCCACGCCTGCGGAACTCTCCTGCGCCGACGAAGCCGCGCCATGCAGCCTCACCAACTTCTTCATCGCCGATCCGCCGCTGAGCCAGGTCGTCGCGCGAAGCTGGGAAGCGGGGGCGTCGGGCCATATCGCAAGCGGAGGATGGAGCGCGGACTGGCTGTTGTCGGCCTATCGCACCACCAATCATGACGACATCCAATATGTCGCCTCCGCCATCAGAGGGCGGGCCTATTTCCGTAACATCGGAAAGACGCGGCGGCAGGGGCTCGAAGCATCGCTCAAGCTCAAGCGCGGCGGCTTTGCCGCCGGCCTTGGCTACGCCTTCACCGACGCGACCTATCGGGATTCGCTGGTGCTGAGCAGCCCTGCGAACCCTGTCGCCGACGAGGACGGGACGATCGGGGTGCAGAGGGGCGACACGCTGCCCGGCATCTCGCGGCACTCCGCGACGCTCACGCTCGACTATGCAGGCACGGCCGGCGGTCGCCGCTGGTCGGTTGGCGGTGATGTCATCGCGCGATCCGGCCAGTATCTTGTCGGGGATGAAGGCAATGACAATGCCCGGTTGCCCGGATATCTGATCGCCAATATCCGGGCGGGCATAGATATTCTGCCGGGCATGACCCTGTTCGGTGAGGTGCGAAACCTGTTGGGACGCCGCTATGCGACGTTCGGCACCTTCGCGCAGGTGGGTGAGATCGATCTGGAGGAAGCACCCGGCGCGAGCGATCCGCGCGCTTATGGTCCAGGTGCCCCCCGCCGCTGGTATATGGGCGTCAAGGCCCGCTTCTGATCGACCCTATTCCGCCTTCACATCCACGCGGGGCAGCAATTCCGCCTCCAGCGCCGGGTAGAGGTGCGACACGCTGCGTTGCAGCTCATAGCGCGCCGCCGCCATGTCGGCGAATCGCGACGGAATCGGCAGGTCGCCCGCTTCCACCATATCGAGCCCGGACGAGGCCGCCTGGCGCAGCGTCCTGTCCAGCCAGTCGATCCAGTCCCTTGTCTGATCGATCGCCTTTTGGCCCGTCGGGTCGAGCGGGCCATGGCCGGGAATGGCCGCCTTGTGCGGCAACGTGGCCAACGTCGACAGGCTCTCGCGCCACCGGTCAAGATCGGCGGTCGGCGTGCTTGGCGCGCGGTCCAGGAACAGCAGGTCGCCCGCTATCAGCGTGCCGGTCCGCTCGTCCAGCAGGGCCAGGTCGGCGGCGCTGTGCCCAGCAAGCGCCAGCAGCCGCAGGCGGCGGTCACCGAAATCCTCCGCCGCCTGATCGATGCTGCGTCCGGGCAACACCACGTCCGTGCCCCGCATCCAGTCGCCCAGCAAGCGATAGAGCGCATCGGAAAAGCCGCTCCCGTCCCGTTTCATGTCCGCGATCGTGCCGGGCAATGCGGCGACGATGGCCGGGTCGAACGCGGCGATGCCCATGCCGTGATCGGGATGAAGGTGCGTTACATAGACCCGGACGACCGGCTGGCGCGTCAGTTGCTCCGCCACTGTCTTCAGCGCGCGGCCGTAGCGGATGGACGGCCCCGCATCGGTGAGGACGGTGCCGACGGGGGTGGCGATGATCGCGATATTCGCGATCGCGCCGCCATTGGAGAACAGCATCGGTTCGTCCGCGCCATGGATCATCCATATCCCGTCGGCGACCGCGACCGGCTTGATGGCGTAAGCACTATCCGCGGCAGCAGCAGCCATCGGCAGGGCGCCGAACAAGCCCGCCAAGACCTGTCGGCGGCCGATCGTCATGGCGCCTCGCCGCCCGACGGAAATGGCGACTGGCGCGCGACCATGATCTTTGCTGCATAGATGCGGCCATTGGTGTCGCGCGCACTCACGGCCAGCGGTGCGCCGGCTTGCGCGTGCGGCAGGATTGTGATCGCCGGGTCTTCCGCTACGGATGCCCAGATATCCATCTCGCCCAGCGTTTCGCCGCGTGCGTCCGCGACGGTCAGCCGGTCGATATGATAGGTCGCGATGTTCGCGACAAAGCCCGTGTCCATCGGATGGCGCAAGGTCAGGCGCAGCCGGCTCGTCCCGCCCGCCATCGGCCAAGCCCCGCCCCTTATCTCGCCCAGATGCTCCGCCCAGTCGCCCTTGACCCGGCTGACCGGCGGGGCGGAGCAGCCGCCACCGGCAGCGTCTATCCAGCCGCCGCTCACCAGCCACTCGCCACTGGATAGCCGCACCGCCCCGCGAACTGGCGTCCGCTGATCCAGCTTGATCCGGGTCGCGACATAGGGATCGGCGCCGGCAGGCCGATAATCGATGGCGACGGGAATGGGATTGAGGTCGGCGAAGATCAGCATGCGTTCCACGCGGCCGACGCCGCGCGCATCCACGACGACGGGAAAGCTGCGCTGGTTTTCGGCGATCTGCGGAAAAAGAACCCGCACGCGCGGATCGAACCGAACCGGATCGTCGCCGAACAGCGTCCGGGCATGGGCTTCCCACATCGGCGAACCGAGCCGGTCGGCCGGATAGGGCGCGCCGGCCCATGCCGCGCCGCTCCATCCGCATGGCGACAGCAGGACAGCAACGGTCCACAGCAAAAGGCGCGTCATGACACTCTCCCAAAGTCCATTATTATTCAGGGGTCAGGATCGCTACCATTGCACCTTGGGTCGATGATGGAGGGGATGGGCGATGAAGGCGGTGATCGGCGCGCTGTTGTTGATGACTGCGCCTTCCGGCCTTCACGCGCAGGAGCCGGGACTCTTCGACGCGGCGGGCTATCGCGCCGCGCACTATCGCGGCCCGGTGCACCGCGCCCCCGAAGGCGTCGGGCGGATCGCGCCTGTCGCGCTTGCCGCCCTGCGACCGGATCTCGATGCCATATTCGTGGACGTGCTGCCGGCGGAGGGCGGCTATCGGGAGGATGACGGTCGGTGGCGCCTCGCGCAGCCGCACAGCACGATTCCCGGCGCGCACTGGTTTCCCGAGGTCGGCCGTGCAGCCCCGCCACCAGCCATATTGTCCGCATTCGAGCGCCGGCTCGCGGAACTCTCCGACGGCGACAAGCGCCGGATGATCGTCACTTTCTGCCGCGCCGACTGCTGGATGGGGTGGAACGCGGCGCGGCGGCTACGAGCCCTTGGCTATCGCAATGTCTGGTGGCTGGCCGAGGGAACCGACGGCTGGATGGACCTGCACCTTCCCCTCGGCCCGGCGGTCCCCGAGCGCTGATTGGACCAAAGATCAATTGTTTGCGCCGTGGTCATCGTCATGGTGCAGGCTCAACCGGGAATGACCTAATGGGAGAGACGAGATGCGATACACCATCATGATGGCAGGCGCAGTCTGGATGGCGGCGGCATCGGCGATGCCCGCGCAGGCGAAAGAGATCGTGGTCCACATGAAGAATCAGGGTGCCGAGGGTGCCATGGTGTTCGAACCGTCCTTCGTGAAGGCCGCGCCCGGCGACGTCATCCGCTTCAAGCCGACCGATCCCAGCCACAATGCGGAAACCATGCCGACCATGCTTCCGGCCGGCGCTTCGCCGATGAAAGGGGTGATGAACAAGGAAGCGGTGCTGACCGTGTCCAAGCCCGGCCTCTACGGCATCAAATGCATGCCGCATTATTCGATGGGGATGGTCGCGCTGATCCAGGTCGGAAAGCCGGCCGCCCCCGACATCGCGGCCGCGCGCGCGGTCAAGCTGCCGCCGTTCGCCGCCAAACGGATGACCGGCCTTTTGAACAAGGTTAAATGATCCTTGGCTGGTTCGGACAGGCGCGATTGAGCGATCGTCGGTTTGCGGGGCGATCAATCCTCCTCGGCATCGGCCAGCATCCGCATCGCCGCACCGTCCAGATCGTCATATTGGCCGCCGCGCAACGCCATGAAGAAGGCCGCCAGCGCCACCAGTCCGCACAGCAGGGCGAGCGGGATGAGCAAGGCGAGGCCGGTCATTTCGCGCCGCCTTTGAGGCGAAGGGCATTGGCGACGACGACCAGCGAGGACAAGGACATGGCTACCGCCGCCACCAGCGGCGTCACCTTGCCTGCGATCGCGAGCGGCACCGCCAATATATTGTAGCCGATGGCCAGCGCGAAATTCTGCTTCACCACCCGCACCGTGCGCCGTGCGACCCGCAGCGCGATCGCGACCGGCGCCAGCCTGTCCCCCAGGAAGACGATATCGGCGGTAAGCTGGCTGGCGTCGCTCGCGGACGCCGGCGCCATGCTTGCATGTCCGGCGGCGAGAGCAGGGCCATCATTCAACCCGTCGCCGACCATCAGCACCTTCTGCCCCTGTGCCTTCAACCTGTCGAGCAGCGCCAGCTTGTCGGCGGGGCGCAGGCGGCCGATCGCCGTAGTCCCGGTCGCGCGCGCGATCTCCTCCAGCGCCTCGGGCCGGTCGCCGCTGGCAATCAGCGTCCGAAGGCCGGTTGAGCGCAGCGCCGCCAGCGTTTCAGCCGCATCGGGCCGCAGCGTATCGGTGAAGGAAAGCAGGTACACGCCCGCGCCATGGCGATATTCGCTCGCCAGCCCGAACAGGGTGACCAGGCTTCGCGGACGGGCGAGCGATACCGGCATGCCATGATGGTCGGCGAACAGTCCCTCGCCCGGCACCTCACGGATTGCATTCAGCGTAGCGGGTCGTACGCCCTCCGCCTCCAGCGCCTGCCGCAGCGCCGTGCTCAGCGGATGGCGGCTTGCCTGCGCCAGGGCGAGCAGAATGGCGCGGTCCTCCGCGTCGAGCCGTTCAAGATGACGCGGAACGGGGCGGCCGAGGGTCAGCGTGCCGGTCTTGTCGAACACGGCTTCTGTGGTCTCCGCCAGCCGTTCCAGCGCGGAGCCGTCCTTCACCAGCACCCCTTGCCGCATCAGCGCGCCGCAAGCCACGATCTGCGCGGCCGGCACGGCGAGGCCGAGCGCGCAGGGACAGGTGATGAGCAGCACCGCCACTGCGATCAGCAGCGACTGGTGCACGCCCGCCCCGGCGATCATCCAGCCGGCGAAGGAGAGGCCGGCGAGCAGGTGGACGCAGGGCGCATACCAGCGCGCTGCCCGGTCGGCGAGGCGGACATAGCGCGACTTGCCCTGCCCCGCCTCTTGCATCAACCTTGCGAGGTCGGCGATGACCGTATCGGCGCCCGCCGCCGTCACCTCGACCGTCAGGGGCGCAGCGATGTTGAGCGCCCCGGCCTGCACGGCATCGCCCACATGGACGCGAACAGGCGTGCTTTCTCCCGTTAGGAACGCAATGTCGAGGCTGCTGTCTCCGGTCAGAACGCGCCCGTCCGCCGCCAGCCGTTCGCCTGCCGCGACCAGCATCCGCATTCCCGCGCGAAGCGCGTCGGCCTTCGTCCAACGGCTTTGCCCCGCATCGTCCAGCACCAGGGCTCCCGGCGCTGTCTGCTTCAGTAGCGCGGCAACGCCGGCCCGCGCGCGGCCGCGCATCATGCTGTCGAGGCAGCGTCCCGCGAGCAGGAAGAAGAGCAGCATCACCGCCCCGTCGAACCAGGCATGCGCGCCGCCGGTCGCGGTCTCGTAAAGGCTCATGCCCGTCGTCAGCAGCACGCCGATGCTGATCGGCACGTCCATGTTGGTGCGTCCCTGCCGCAGCGCCGCCCAGCCGGAACGGAAGAAGGGCAGGCCGGCATAGGCGACGGTCGGCAGCGCGATCAGGGCGGAGAGCCAGTGGAACATCTGCCGCGTCGCGCCGTCCGCGCCGGACCAGATGGATACCGACAGCAGCATGATGTTCATCGCCGCGAAGCCGGCGACGGCGAGGGCACGGAGCAAGGCGCGGTTATGCGCGGCGGCGACATCCATGCCCGGATCGGCCAGCGGTTCCGCCTCGAAGCCGAGCCGAGCAAGCGCGGACTTCAGGTCAGGCGGGGTCAAGGCCGGATCATGGCGGACCGCGACACGCCTGGCCCCCATGTTGACGCGGGCGGATACGATGCCGGTCACCTTCGGCAGGCCGTTCTCGATTTTTGAGATGCAACCCGCGCAGTGGATGCCGGGGACGGCCAGCAGGCTTTCGCGTGTTTCCACCAGCGGTGCCGGTTCAGGGAGGAGCGCCCGCGTCGCCATCAGTCGACCTCCCGCAGCAGATGGTATTCGCTGCCCGCATGGCGAATGTCGAGGCGGACGCGCCAGCGACCGGGTGGCAGCACGGTGCCACTGACATAGCGGCCCGGCGCGGCTTCCCGAAAAGCGAGCGCAATGTCGGCCGCCCGACCGAGCGGATGTTGCGCCAGCGCCTTCACTGTCCCGCCCCGCACCGGCGCGCCGGCATCGTCGCCCAGCGTTAGCACGACATGGCGTGCGCGATCGGTGGTCATTTCCTCCTTCCATCGCAGCATGTCTTGCGCGCGGGCCGCCGCCAGCCACCCATTGAAGCGCTGGCTCGCGACATAGCTATTGTTCACCACCGTCCCGCCGAAGGATCGGATGGCGACCGTCGCCATCAACATATTGACCGCGATCACCACCACGAAGAAAGCGACCAGAATGGCGGTCATGTGCCAGCCGGTGAAGCGGCGCGGGGGATGGCTGTTGGACATCATTGGGGCCTTTCAAAACGGGCGGGCTCGCTGTCGCCGCCGCCTTCGCGGTCGGTGGCGCGGACGGCGAAACGGAAGTCCAGACGCTGCGCTCCCGTGCCCGGCAGAGCAACGAACAGGCGCAGCTTGGCGACGCTGTCGGCGGGCACTGTCGCGACGATCGCCCGCAGAGCCTGCTCGCGGGTCATGTCGTCTGTCCAGAGGCGCGCGCGCGGCAGCCCGTCGACCGTCACCGTCATCGGGCGCGGTCGCGACTCCATGTTGCTCAGCTTGACCGTATAGGCGTTGCGGACCATGCCGTCGGACAGGCGCACGGCGATGGGGTTGCGGTCCTGCTGCACGCTAATGTCGATGCGGGTGCGGGTGCCCAGCGCGAACAGCATGGCCATCCCGATTCCGCACCAAAGCGTCAGATAGGCGATGGTGCGGGGACGCAGCAGGGTCTCGAGCACTGGGCGGGGCGCTGCCCCATTCCTCTCGGCCTCTACATTCTCCTCGGTGCAATAGTCGATCAGGCCGCGAGGCCGGCCGACCTGCGCCATGACCTTGTCGCAGGCGTCGATGCACAGCGCGCAGGTGATGCAGCCGATCTGCGGCCCTTCGCGGATGTCGATACCGGTCGGGCACACCGCGACGCATTGGTTGCAGTCGATGCAATCGCCATAATCACCCGGATGCGCCTCCGCCTTCTTCAGGCTGCCGCGCTTCTCCCCGCGCCACTCCTTGTAGGTGACGACCAGCGATTTTTCGTCCAGCATCGCGGTCTGGATACGCGGCCAGGGGCACATATAGATGCACACCTGCTCGCGCATGAAACCGCCCAGCACGAAGGTGGTGGCCGTCAACACCCCCACCGTCGCATAGGAAACGGGGGCGGCCGCGCCGGTCCAGAATTGCTGCTGAAGTGTCGGCGCGTCGGCGAAGTAGAAAATCCAGGCCCCGCCCGTCAGGAAAGCGATGACCAGCCAGACGCTCCATTTCACCACACGCCTGGCGACCTTGGCCAGGGTCCAGGGTGCCTTCGCCAGCCGGATCTGCGCGTTGCGGTCGCCGTCGATGAAGCGTTCGACATGCTGGTAGAGGTCGGTCCACACCGTCTGCGGGCAGGCATAGCCGCACCAGGCGCGGCCGACCGCCGATGTGACGAGGAACAGCCCGACACCCGCCATGATGAGCAGGCCCGCGACATAATAAAATTCCTGCGGCCAGATTTCTATGGCGAACATGTAGAAGCGCCGGTGAGCGAGGTCGATCAGCACCGCCTGATCGGGCGCATAGGGGCCACGATCCCAGCGCAGCCACGGCGTCCCCCAGTAGATGGCGAGCGTGACCGCCATCACCGCCCATTTGAGGCGGCGATAAAAGCCGTCCACCGCCTTGGGATAGACGCCCTTGCGCTTTTCATAGAGCTCGGTGGAGCCGGCGGGCATCAGCATGGCATGGTCCCCCGACTTGCCGAGGCGCTACCCGTCATCCCGGGCTTGACCCGGACTCCCGCTTCCTCCCCACAAGCGTTGCGGAGGGCAGCGAGACCCCGGATCAAGTCCGGGGTGACGAGGGAGGACTTACTGGGCCGCATTGTCCGCCGCCGCCACGGCCGGCGCCGCCTCACCGCCGCCCAGGCTGTGGACATAGGCGGCGAGCATGCGGACGGTCGCCTTGTCCAGCTTGTCGCCCCAGCGGGGCATCACGCCCTGGCGGCTGTTCCACACGGTCTGGCGGATCGTCTCGGCGTCGCCGCCATAAAGCCAGATGCCGTCGGTCAGCTTGGGTGCGCCCAGCGTGCGATTGCCATGGCCGGCGGGTCCGTGACAGACGGCGCAATTGTCAACGAAAAGCTTCGCACCGCGCTGCGACGCCGCGCCGGGGCGATCCTGCCTGCTGATCGACCGGACATAGGCGACGACATCGTCCACCTGCGCCGCGGTGAGCAACTGGTCCCGGCCAAAAGCAGGCATCTGCGACATGCGGGTCGCCGCATGATCGGGATTGCGCACGCCATCGACGATCGTCTTCTCTATCGTCGCAAGATCGCCACCCCACAGCCAGTCGTCGTCGTTGAGGTTGGGGTAGCCCTTCGATCCCGCTGCGCCAGAACCGTGGCACTGCACGCAATGCACCCGGAACGCCGCCCGTCCGCCTTCGACCGCAGCCTGCATCAGCTGCGGTTTGGCGGGCAGCGCTTCGACCGGCGTTTCGGCGATCGCCTTGCGGATCGGAGCGACCTGCGCCTCCCGCGCGGCCAGCTCCTGTTTAAGCGCGCCCCGGCTCGACCAGCCGAGCATGCCCTGCGTGGCGCTGTGGATCATCGGCCAGGCGGGATAGGCGATGGTATAGGCGATCGCGAAGAGGATGGTGGCGTAGAAGGTCCACAACCACCATCGGGGCAGCGGCGTGTCCAGCTCCCGGATGCCATCCCATTCATGCCCTTTGAACTGTGTGCCGGTGGCGGCGTCGATCTGCTTCTCGTCAGCCATGATCGGCCTCCGTTTCTTCGCTGTCCCTGAAGATCATCGTGGCGGCGGCGCGGCTGTGCGCGCCGCGCAGGGGCAGGAAGTGCCAGCCCACCAGGATGAGGTAGCTCGCGCCCATGAACACCAGCCCCCAACTGTCGGCGAAATGCCGCAGCATGTCGTAGCGGCTCATCGCGCCACCTCCTGCGGCTCGGCGGCGTTCACGTCGACGAGCGTGCCGAGCATCTGGAGATAGGCGACGAGCGCATCCATCTCCGTCAGCTTGCCCGGATCGCCGTCGAAGTCGCGCACCTGCGCCTTGGGATAGCGTTTGAGCAGGTCGGCGGCGTCGGCGTTTGGATCGGCCTGGGCGGCAAGGTCGGCATCGGCCTTGGCGATGTCATCCTTGCTGTAGGGTACGCCGACGTCTAACAGCGCCGTCAGGTGCGCGGCCATGTCGCCCGCCTTCAGCTCGCGCTCGGCGAGGAAGGGATAGGTCGGCATGATCGATTCGGGCACCACCGCACGTGGGTCTTTGAGGTGCTGGACGTGCCATTCGTCGGAATAGCGGCCGCCCACGCGGGCGAGGTCCGGCCCGGTGCGCTTCGACCCCCATTGGAACGGATGGTCGTACATGCTCTCGGCGGCGAGGCTGTAATGGCCGTAGCGTTCGGTCTCGTCGCGGAAGGGACGGATCATCTGGCTATGACAGTTGTAGCAGCCTTCGCGGATGTAGATGTTGCGCCCCGCCAGTTCCAGCGGCGTATAGGGACGCACCCCCTCCACCTTCTCGATCGTGTTGTCGATCCAGAAGAGAGGCGCGATCTCCACGATGCCGCCAACGGCGACGACGATCAGCGCGGCGACACCCAGCAGCGAGACGTTCCGCTCGAGCTTGCCATGGTCGAAAAATCGGGATGCCATCTGGGCGTCTCCTTTAAACGGGCTGGGCGATCAGCGGCCTGTCGGCCGCAGGGTCATAGGCCGCGTCGTGCATCGGCTTTTCCGCGCGCAATGGGCTGCCGGCGATGGTCCGGCCGATGTTCCAGGCCATGATGATGGCGCCCGACAGGTAGAGCAGGCCGCCGGCCGCGCGGATCAGGTACATGGGCAGCATGGCGCTCACGACCTCCGAGAAGGCGTAGACCAAGTAGCCGTCCGATCCATATTCGCGCCACATCAGCCCCTGCATGATGCCCGCGACCCACATCGAGGCGGCGTAGAGGACGATCCCCACCGTCGCGAGCCAGAAGTGCCAGTTGACGAGGCGCAGCGAATAGAGGCGCTCGCGCTTCCACAGGCGCGGGGCGAGATAGTAGAGCGCGGCAAAGGTGATCATGCCGTTCCAGCCGAGCGCGCCGGAATGGACATGGCCGATGGTCCAGTCGGTATAGTGCGACAGGCTGTTGACCGCCTTCACCGACATCATTGGGCCTTCGAAGGTCGACATGCCATAGAAGGCAAGCGCCATCACCATCATGCGGATGATGGGGTCGGTGCGGATCTTGTCCCATGCGCCGTTCAGCGTCATCAGGCCGTTGATCATGCCACCCCAGCTCGGCATCCACAGCATGATCGAAAAGACCATGCCCAGCGTCTGCGCCCAATCCGGGAGCGCGGTGTAGTGCAGGTGATGCGGCCCCGCCCAGATGTAGAGGAAGATCAGCGACCAGAAATGGATGATCGACAGGCGGTAGGAATAGACCGGCCGCTCCGCCTGCTTGGGCACGAAATAATACATCATGGCGAGGAAGCCGGCGGTCAGGAAGAAGCCGACCGCGTTGTGGCCGTACCACCACTGGGTCAGCGCATCCTGCACGCCGGCAAAGGCGCTGTAGCTCTTGGAGCCCAGGAAGCTGACCGGCACCGTCAGATTGTTGACGATATGCAGCATCGCGATCGTCAGGATGAAGCTGAGGTAGAACCAGTTCGCCACATAGATATGCGGCTCGCTGCGCTTCAGGATCGTGCCGCCGAAGACCACGAGATAGGCGACCCAGACGATGGTCAGCCACAGGTCGACATACCATTCGGGCTCGGCATATTCGCGGCCCTCGGTGATGCCCATCAGATAGCCGGTGGCGGCCAGCACGATGAAGAGCTGGTAGCCCCAGAACACGAAGTTCGCGAGCGCGGGCGAGAACAGCCGGGCGCGGCAGGTGCGCTGGACCACGTAGAAGCTGGTCGCGATCAGCGCGTTGCCGCCGAAGGCGAAGATGACAGCCGAGGTGTGCAGCGGCCGCAGCCGCCCGAAGCTCGTATATTCAAGTCCCAGGTTCAGCGCCGGGAAGGCGAGCTGCAACGCGATGTAGAGCCCCGCCAGGAAACCGGCCAGCCCCCAGAAGATGGTGGCGATCACGCCCCAGCGGATGACATCGTCATAATAGCGCCCCTGTTGGGCCGGCATGCGAACCAGTCCCCGCGCAAATCCCGCATAGTCGGCGGCGCGCATGCCATAAACGGCCAGCCCGAGCGCCGCCGCGCTCACGATTCCCATATGAACCGAAAAGCCGCTGTCGCGCGCCGCCAGCATCGCCGCGAAGGCGGCCAGCGCCAGCGCGAACCAGCCGCCCGTTCGCATTACCAATCTGTCCATGGATCTGTCCCCGCAAAAGGCTCTGCGGCGCTCTGTTGGAGAGCCCCCGCCCTTGTGCCCTGACCTCTGTCAAAAGCGGTGCGGCGGGTCTTTACGGGAAAATGCGTAGGTGGTGAGGTCGGCGGCGAATGCCCGGACGGGCGTGCGTCAAACCGCCTCGGACAGCGTTTCCAGCGCGGCCATGTTCAGTAGCCGCACGCCGCGCCGCCCGATCAGATCAATCACCCCGCCACGTTTCATTTCGGTCATCTGCCGCGACACCGTCTCGATGGTGATGCCCAGAATGTCGGCGATCTGCTGGCGTGACAGGGGGAGCGCGATCACGCCCTCCCTGTCCGCTGGCAGCCGCCGGCCCATGTCGAGAAGGAAGGTGGCGACCTTCTCCCGCGCGGACTTGCGGCCCAGCAGGAGCATCCAGGCGCGGGTGCGGTCGAGATCATCCAGCGTTCGCTGCAACAGCCGATGCTGCAATTCGCCATGCCGCTTGGCGAAGCCGTCGAAACCGCCGCGGGGGAAAAGACACAGCCGCGCGTCGGTCAAAGCCGTCACGCTATGCGGCGTTCGCACGCCAAAAGGGCGGCCGATGAAGTCGGAGGCATAGACGACGCCAACAATCTGCTCGCGTCCGTCGCCGGTTGACGTGGCAAGCTTCAGCGTGCCTTCGATGACATTGGCGACGACCATGCTGTCGTCTCCTTCCCACATCACCGTCTGACCGGCCTGCAATGTGATCCGCCGCCCCAGGCGGCTCAGCGCCTCGCGATCGCCGTCGGCCAGGTCCGCGCAGATGGCGCGGTCGCGCACGACGCAGGCGTCGCAGGATTGGCTGCCGCAGGATCGTGTCGGGGTCGGGAAGGCGGCATTTTGCGCCATGTCAAATCGCATGTCCATGCCGCTGAATGGCGAGGGCGCCGACCGCGACCTATCCGTAAATATCCTTAGCGGCCGATGGCTTCGAACGACGGAAACCGACCCCTATCCGGCATGAAAGGCGATCCGCAGCGCCTCCGCCAGGCTTTTCACTTCCAGCTTCTGCATCAGGTTGGCGCGGTGGATTTCCACCGTCCTCGGGCTGATCCCCAGATCGTAGGCGATGCTCTTGTTGGGCAGCCCCTGCACCAGCCCGTCCAGCACGTCGCGCTCCCGGTCGGTCAGTATGTTGAGCCGCGCCCGCGCCTCCTCGGCGCGCGCCATCGCGCCCCGCTCGGCTACGGACAATGTTCTGGCGGCCTCGATGCAGGCGAGCAGCGCCGCCTTCTCGAACGGCTTTTCGATGAAGTCGCTGGCGCCGGCCTTCATCGCCGCGACCGCCATGTCGACATCGCCGTGGCCGGTCATGATCACGACCGGCAGGGTGATGCCCCGCGCGCGCAATTCCCGCTGCACCTCCAGCCCGTCCATGTCGGGCATACGCACGTCGAGCAGCACGCAGCCAGGTGGCAGCGTCCCGGCCTCCTTGAGAAACTCCAGCCCGCCCGCGAATAGGCGCACCACATGGCCGCTGGTCCTGAGCATGAAGGACAGCGAGCGGCGGATCGCGTCGTCATCGTCCACGACATAGATGGTGTAGGGTTCGCTCATGCCGGTCTTCCGTTGCTAGTCCACGGCGTCCAGGGTGAAGTGGAAGGCGGTGCCGCCCCATGGCGAGGGAGTAGCCCAGATGCGGCCGCCGTTGCCCTCCACGATGGTCTGGCTGATCGAAAGGCCAAGGCCCATGCCCTGCGCCTTGGTGGTGGTGAAAGGGGTGAAGAGCGTGCGCGACATGTCCGGGTCCAGCCCCGGCCCGCTGTCGGCGACGACGACCTCTACGCGGCCGTCTTCGACCGGCGCGGCGGTCAGACGCAGGATGCGCGCCGGGCGGTTCTGCATCGCCTCCACCGCATTCTTGACCAGGTTGATGATCACCTGCTGGAACTGCACCCGGTTGACCAGCACCTTGTCCACTTTGCGATCGACGCTGATGTCCATGTCGATGCCCCGGCTGTCCACGCCGATGAAGGCCAGCGCCACGCTTTCGGCCAGCGCGCCGCGCAGCGCCTCGGGCTGGCGCAGCGTTTCCCCCTGGCGGATGAATTCGCGCAGCGACCGGATGATCTCGCCCGCGCGCAGGGCCTGACCGGCGCTTTCGTCCATCGCCTCGCGCAGCATGTCCCGGTCGACCGGCCCGTCCATGTCCAGCAGGTCGCGCCCTGCCTCCATATAATTGGCGATCGCGGTCAGCGGCTGGTTCAGCTCGTGCGCCAGTGCGGCGGCCAGCGTGCCCATCGCCGTCACGCGGCTGGCATGGGCCAGCTCCGCCTGGAGATCGGCAACGCGCCGCTCCGTCTGCTGCCGTTCGGTAAGGTCGCGAATGAAGCCGGTGAACAGCCGCCGTGTCCCGTCCTGCACCTCACCCACCGACAGTTCGATCGGAAAGGTGGACCCGTCCCGCCGCCGCGCGCTGGTCAACCGTCCTATACCGATGATCCGCTTTTCGCCCGTGCTGAGATAATGGCCGATATAGCCGTCATGCCGCTCGCGGTCGGGCGATGGCATCAGCATCGAGATATTCTCGCCCAGCACGTCGCCTTCGGCATATTGGAACATGCGCTGCGCCGCCGCGCCGAAGGATATGATGCGCCCGGCCATGTCGATGACGATCAGCGCATCCGGCACGGTCGCCAGGATCGATCCCAGCAGCGCCTGCTCAAGGCTGTGGGCGCGCGCGCTCAGCCCGTCCGTTTCGTCATCCGCAACCGCCATGCCGCGACCATGCCGCCCTTTCAGTGCGCCAGCAAGAGCGGGACGGGCGCGTCGCGCAGCAGGCGGCGGGTGACTCCGCCGAACACCGTCTCACGGAGCCGGCTGTGACCATAAGCGCCCATGACGATCCAGTCGATCGCAAGGTCGCCCACCGCGCGCATCAGCGCCGCCTCGACGCTCTGTCCGTCGTGCGGCTGGCTGCTGAACTCGGCCTCGATGCCGTGGCGGGACAGATATTCCAGCGCGTCGGTGTTCGGGAAGGCATTTTTCCCACCCTCCTCGACAGTCACGACCAGCACCGCCTCCGCCAGTTTGAGAAGCGGCACGGCGGCGCGCAGCGCGGCCCCGGCCTCCTGCGATCCGTCCCAGGCGACCAGCGCCCGCCCGGCGACGGCGAAGCGCGCTGCCGCCTGCGGGACGCCCAGTACCGGCACGCGGCCGCCCAGCGTCAGGTCAGGTACGATCGTAAGCGGGTCGCGTAGGCTGTCACGCGGGCCTTGCGGAAGGGTCGCGATGATCAGGTCGGCCAGCCGCGCGGCGGACAGGATGCCGCTCACGGCCTCGCCCTCGCACCGGATCCAGTCCCATTGCACGCCTTCCCGCGCTAGCCGCGTCTCGACCTCCGCCTGCGCCTTGCGGTCGATGTCTCGCAGTTCCTCCATGATCGTCGGAGCAAAGCCCGCGCCGCCATAGAGATCGGCCGCCACCATATCCGGCAGCATCGTCACCTGAACACAGCGGATATGCGCGCCTGTCGCCCGCGCGATGTCGAAGGCGGCCTGAAGCCGGCTTTCCTGACCCGGATCGTCATGGATATGAAGCAGTATCGATTTCATGGCCCGGCCTTTCCGAACGGATGCGTCCAATACCTTCTGATTAGGAGCCAGGTCCGGTAGCGCACTATCAGGGATAGTCCGTATTTCTTCACGTCCCGCGAAACGGGAAAAGGGAGCCATGACATGGACGACGATACGCCTGGAACTGGCGCGCACGGAGGATTTTCCCAATGGTTCGGCCGCACGCAGCTATGTGCTGCGCCTGCCGTTGCAATCCGACGGCCTGATCAACGAGCAGGAATATCGGACCCATCCGGAATTGGCGACCGCCCGCCGCTTCTGGCCGAACGAGCCAGACCGGCGCGGCTGTTTGCTCCGCACGCCGGAGGGGTGGGTGCTGTCATACACGCCGGGCGAAGAGGATGATGAAAGGATATTCCGGCTGGACGCGCACGCCATCCGGTCGGGCAGCTACCTGACATTGACGGAGCCCGACGGCGCGCAGCTTCCCTTTCTGGTCAAGAGCCTCGCGCCCGCCTGAACGATGGGACGTGGCTATGACCCGCGGCCAAGCCCGCGCCCGCGCGGGGTACGGGCCGATCGGGAGGGAGAAGGCGGGGCGCCGTTCCGCGCAACGGCGCCCCGCCCGCATCAGAACCGCATGCCAAGCCCTATCCCATAGACGAGCGGGTCGAGCGCCACATGGACCTTCTGCACGCCCGCCGCGGTCGTGCCGAGCCGCGCATTGGTGTCGATGTCGATATATTTGACGTCCAGGTTCAGGAAGAGCTTGTCGGTGAGGTCGATGTCCACGCCGGCCTGCGCGGCCCAGCCGAAGCTGTCGGACATGTGCACCTTGGTCTTGCCGACCGCGCCTTCCAGCGCCTTGGACGCATCCTCATTGTAGAACAGCGTATAGTTGATGCCCGCGCCGACATAGGGACGCACCTTGCCTTCCGGCACGAAATGATATTGCGCGGTCAGCGTCGGCGGCAGCACCCAGGTGGACGCGAGCTTGCCGATGGCGCCGGTCGTGCCGGTGCGACCGCTGGCGCTGTGCTTTGTGGTGGCGGCGATCAGTTCGAACCCGATATGGTCGCTTGCCATATAGGTGAAGTCGATTTCCGGCGTGACGGCATTGTTGATGGCGACCTTTTCGCCGGGGAAAGCCGGCAGCACGCTGCCGCTCTTCTCATTGGGCGCGACGACGATGCCGCGCAGACGGATCAGCACATCGCCCTGCTTCGCTTGCGCCGGGGTGGCGAGCGCGCCGGCAATGGCTGCGACGCTCAGCAATAGGACTGTCCTGTTCATAGGGGTCTCCTTCCCTTCCGGTTGGTGACTGCCCTTTGCGCTCCGTTGGCGGATGGGACATTGATCCGGCGCAACGCGCTATTTGACGTGGCGCAATGTGCGGTGATCCCGGTTGTGCGATCCCGTGCATATGTGGACCTATCATCCCGATCTGCTGACCCGGCCGGTGCCGCGCTACACCAGCTATCCCACCGCCGCCCAATTCAGCGATGCTGTGGGAGAGGCGGAATATACGGCGCGGCTGGACGCGCTGGAGCAGGACGCCTCGCTCTCCCTCTACGTTCATATCCCCTATTGCCACGATATCTGCTGGTATTGCGGCTGCAACACTGGCGCGGCTAATCGCGTCCAGCGTCTGACCGCCTATATCGAGGCGCTGGAGCGGGAAATGGCGATGATCGCCACGCGCCTGTCCGGCCGGGGCCGGGTTCGGCGCATCGCCTTTGGCGGCGGCAGTCCCAATTCCCTGCCGCTGGTCGATTTCGTCCGCCTGTTGCAGCAATTGACCCGCTGTTTCGATGCGCATGATGCACAGATTTCGGTGGAACTGGACCCGCGCGGACTGGACAGCCGGTGGATCGCGACGATGGCGGCCATGGCGGTGCATCGCGTCAATCTGGGCGTGCAGACCTTCAGCCCGGCAGTGCAGGCCCGGATCGGCCGAATCCAGCCGCACGACCTGGTGGAGCGCGCGGTGGAAGGCTTCGCCCGCGCCGATGTGGCGACCGGCTTTGACCTGATGTACGGCCTGCCGGGACAGACAATCGATGACCTGATCGCCACATTGGACGCCAGCATCGCGCTCGCGCCGGCCAGGATCGCGCTGTTCGGCTATGCCCATATGCCCCGTCTCCTGCCGCGACAGCGGCGGATCGACGCCAGCGACCTGCCGGACCTGCGAACCCGCTTCGCCATGGCGGCGCAGGGGCATGATCGGCTGGTCGCGGCCGGGTATCAGGCGATCGGCTTCGACCATTTCGCCCTGCCCGGCGACGGCTTGGCGCGGAGCGCGCGGGAAGGGCGATTGCGCCGTAATTTCCAGGGCTTCACCGATGACGACGCTGATATACTGATCGGCATGGGTGCGAGCGCGATCAGCGCATTTCCCGACCTGTTGATCCAGAATGAGAAGCGCGCCGGGGCCTGGCGTGACCGGATCGACGCTGGTCGGCTGGCCGCCGCCCGCGGGCTGATCCGCGATGAAGACGACCGGCAGCGGGGGCGCATCATAGAAGGGCTGCTCTGCCGGGGGGAGGCGCACCATGGCGCGACCCCCATGCCCGATCTGTCGGAATTCCAATCGCTGGGTTTGGTCCAGTGCAGCGATGGACGCATATCGCTAACCCCCGCCGCTCGCCCCTATGCGCGGGCCGTTGCAGCACGGTTCGACGCCTATCTCGCGGTCGAGGAAAGGCGTTTCAGCCATGCGGTCTAGCGCGGTCCGACTGGCGGCTGTCGCTTGCGTCAATCTGGCAGCGGGAGCGCTGCCGGCACCCGCCGCTGTGCACGCCATCCCGTTTTGCGGGACTCCGCCGCCTGGCTGGGTTCCGCCTGGCCATCGACGTTCGCCGACGCAACCCGCGCCGGCTCATCCCTGTCATATTCTCCCGTGCAATGCCGACCGGGAAAAGCGGGGGGCGGCTTCAGCGGTTCGTCGGATGTAGTGACCGCTTCCAGGAAATGAAAATCGGTTATCGGATACTGAAAGGCGGCGCAAATCCGTCCGCAACTCTGGACGTTGGTAGCATGACAGCAACCATCCTAACGATGGCAAACGCGCCTATCGCAACAGGCTCGGCTCAACCCGCCTTGTCGTTGGCGATGAGCTTGAGTTCGGGTGCGCCCTCGCTGTCCTGATGGGCGAAGCGGCCGTCGATGCGGCTGCCCGCTTCGATGCTGATCGTGGCATAGCGCACGTCTCCGGTGATGCGGGCGCTGCTTTCGACCACCAGTTCCTGCGCGGTGATCGATCCATCGACCAGCCCCGCCAGGCGCGCGCTCTGCGCGGTCACATGGCCGGTGATGCGGCTGTCCGGCCCCTGCACCAGCGCGGCGCAGCTGATATCGCCTTCGACCACGCCGTCGACATGCAGATCGACCGAGGCGGTCAGGTTGCCGCTGATCGTCACGTCGCCGCCGATCAGGGAAAAGGGGATGGATTTACCCCCGGTCGCGGACATCGGCGAAACGGGCCGTTGCGACTTGCTGGACTTGGAGAACATCTTTGCGGGCCTCCAGAAAACGGCGGGGGTTGATGGCCTGGCCGTTCAGCCGGACCTCGAAATGCAAATGCGTGCCGGTCGACCGGCCGGTAGATCCCATGCGGCCGACCGTGTCGCCGCGATCGACCTTCGCCCCGACCCGCGCGGCAAAGCCGGACAGGTGGGCGTAGCGGGTCATGAGGCCATTGCCATGCTCGACTTCCACGACGTTGCCATATCCCTGGCGCTGCCCGACATAGGCGACGCGCCCGGCGGCGGCGGCATTGATCGGCTGGCCGTAGCGGCCGGGAAAATCGATGCCGGCGTGGAAGGCGGCATGGCCGTTGAACGGATCGCGGCGATATCCGTAGGAACTGGTCATCATCGGCGCGGCGGTGGGCTGGCCCGATGGAATCGCGAGCAGGCTGCGCTCCAGAAACTCCATCCGCGCCATCGCGTCGGCGAGTTGCCCCAGTTCGGGCGTCATGTCCGCCTTGTCCCCGCTCCAGGGGACGAAGGGGCCGCCCTGCGCGCGTGCGGCGCTGCGGGCGAGGGCATCGGGATTGAGACCGAAGCTGCGTATGGCAGCGGCGGCCTTGTCGGCGCGGCGCTCGACGGCATGGGTCAGCAGCAGGGCGAAACGGCGCTGCCGGTCGGCGATGCGGACCAGCGGCGCGGCTTCGGGGGCCATGCTGATCTTGGTCGACAGGCGCGCGGCTTTCTTCTCCTTGGCGTCGCTCACCAGGTCCGCGCCGGCGGCATCGCCCTCTTCCGCGCCGAAATGGGTCTTGTACAGATCATCCATGAAGTCCTGCCGGGCTTCGAGATCCTGCGCCAGATCCTCGACCGACTTGCGGTAATCGGCGACCTTACCGGCGGCCTTGGCGACGGACTCCCCCTTCGCGGCGAGCGCGGCGCGCTCCTGCGCCACCGTGGCGCTGGTCAGCGCCATCGACAGCGTCGCGCCGGCCCAGCCGACCAGAGCGGCGGAGACGAGCCCGACCGTCGCGACCTGCGCGCGGCGGGTGATGCGAATGAATTTCACCTGGCCGCCCGATCGCAGGAATATCTCGCGCTCGGGCAACAGGGCGTTCAGCCGCTGCCGCAGGCCGGCCGGCCCCTTATTATGTTTTGACGACAAGACGACCCCGACTCTCTTCTTAGCAAGTCGGCCAGTAGCAAAGCATCGCCGTTCGCGCGAATCCGTCGTTGCGGACTCGTGACGAGTCGAAGGTTGCGCGCGGCAAAATGATCGATCGGACTTTTGGTTCCCAAAAAAATGCCGTCAGGGCCTGCGGGCTTGCTGTTCGCCGCGAAGCAATTGCTCGACCTGATCCGCCGGCATGGCGGCGCCGAAATGATAGCCTTGGCCGCAATGGCATCCGCCCGCGCGAAGATATTCCATCTGCCGCTGGTTCTCGACACCCTCGGCCACGGTGCGGATGCCTAGGCTATAGGCCAGGTTCAGCACGGTGCGGACGATCGCCGCATCCTCCGGGTCGGTCTCCAGGTCGCGGACGAAGCGCTGGTCGATCTTGATGACGTCGATCGGGAATTGCTTGAGGTGGGAGAGCGAGGCGTAGCCGGTGCCAAAATCGTCGAGCGCGATCGCAACGCCGGAGGCGCTGAGGCTGTGGAGCGCGCGGCCGACCTGTTCGGCGTTACGGCCAAGGAAAACCGACTCGGTCACCTCCACCTCGATCGCGGACGGTGCGAGCCCGGCGTCCTTCAGCCGGCCGAGCAGCCGGTCGGCGAAGCGATCATCGATGAGGTCCGCGCCCGACACGTTGAAGGCGATCGGTCCGACGGTCAGGCCGGCCGCCCGCCATGCCGCCGCGTCGGTGACGATGCCGTCCAGCATCCGCGCGGTAATCGCGGGACCGAGTTCGGGATGCTCGAAGGCGGCCGCGATATCGCCGGGCATGATCATGTCGCCGTCGCGCGTCGGGCAGCGAAACAGCGCCTCGAAGCCGACGAGCGTGCCGCTGTCGAGCGCCACCTTGGGCTGATACCAGGGGGCGGGATTCTCCTTCGCCAACAGATGCCGCGCCTTGTCCAGCATCGCGGCCTCGCGCTCCCAGCTGTCGAGCAGCGTCGGGCCGAACAGCGCGGTGCGTCCCCGTCCACTATTCTTGGCGTGATAGAGCGCGATGTCGGCATGTTTGATAAGCGCCGCGCCATCGTCGCCATGCTCGGGAAAAATGGCGACACCGATGCTGACACGATTGTCGATCAGCCGGCCGCGATAGGAAAGCGGGGCGTGAAGCTGATCGGTGATGCGCGCCAGGATCGGCTGGACCGCGTCGGCGTCGCGCAGGCGGGTCAGCAGTACGGCGAATTCGTCACCGCCCATGCGTGCGACCAGATCGCCGGGGCGCAGCGCCTGCCGCAGCCGGACGGCGACCGCGCACAGCAAGGCATCGCCCGCGTCATGGCCGGCGGTGTCGTTGACCCGCTTGAACTCGTCGAGGTCGATGAGCAGGACGGCGGCCCGTGCCGCGTCCTTGCCGGCGGTGGCGGCGGTCGCCTGCGTCAGTGCCGCCATGAAATGAGCGCGGTTGGCAAGCCCGGTCAGCGCATCCGACATGGCGAGCCGCTCCAGCCGCTGCTCGGTCTCCTTGCGTTCGGTGATGTCCACCGCACAGGTCATGAAGCAGCTATCGCCGTCGATGACGATCGGCCGAGAGGAGAGCAGGGCGTCGCGTATGACGCCGTCGGCGCGACGGATGCGGCACTCGAAATTGTCGATCGCCTCGTTATTCTGAAGCCGTTCGTAGAACAGGTCGCGCGCCGGCATATCGACATAGGCCGCAACGACATTGTCGGGCGGCGCGTCGGTTTCGCCCGAATAGGCGTCGGTCGCCGCCTGGTTCCGGCGCAGCACCGTCCCGTCGCGGCGGGTGACGAGCAGCGGCAGCGGCACCGCCATGAACATCCGTTCCAGCGTGTCGCGGCTGGCCGCCAGCGCCGCCTGCGCCTCGCGGGCGATGCGGGTGGCGGTCCATTCCTGCCGTTGCAGCCGGTTGTTGCGCGCGATCGCGATCCACATGCCACAATGGAGAATCGCGAGCGCCAGGACGAGGCCGGCGGTGGTCGGCGAATGGGGCGACGGGGCGAGATAGCCGACCAGCAAGGCCGCGCCGCAGCCCAGGCCCCCGCCCACATTGCCGCGAAAGCTGGTCGGCACCACCAGGTAGAAGACGAGCGGCAGCATCACCAGCACGAAGATGGCGATGTCGCTGCGCGAGCTGACCAGGAAGGCGACGCCGATCGCAGCCACGACCTGCCAGGCGAGGCAGATGCGCTCGACCCGCGTGAAACTGGTCATATGCCGGCACAGCGACAGGCAATAGAGCGACCAGAGGATGACCGCGATCCGGGCGGGCACCGCCACCCAGAAATGCGGCGTGCCGGCAAAGCGCCAGTCGCTGATGAGGAAGAGGCTGCTGAGCACCGCCGACAGCAGAAAGAGCAGGCGCGCGTGCCGACGCGATTCGGGCAGGCGCGCGTTCTGGAACGCCGACTCCCGCGCCGCGTCGCGAAATTCGCCGGTGATGGGAGAGATGTCGGTCACGGCCCGCCTTCAGTGTCGAGGGGTGGGAGAATAGGGCTGCCATCGTTACGAAAGCGCTAAATTCGTGGGCTTCCGCGCTGCGTGGAGGGCGCGGCGCGCGCTGCTTGACCGGGCCGGGCGCGGTCGCTATAGGCCCGGCTGCCCAGCGGCCTGCCGTGCGAAGACTCGTCTCCCTGCGACTATCGGCTGAGCGACATTAGAGCTGAACATTGCCGGGTGCTCTTGCGGCTCCAGGGGGCTTTCGCCCGCCGGGGCCTTTGCTGTTTGGAGGAATCTTCCGCCACCCAGCACGCAAACGCGGGAATGCCGGTAAAGTAACTGAAAAGGTGAAGGGCTTCATGCCAACGATCAACCAGCTGGTCCGCAAGGGCCGCGAACTGCAGAAGACCAAGTCGAAGGTCCCTGCGATGGATGCGAACCCGCAGAAGCGCGGCGTTTGCACCCGCGTCTATACGACGACCCCGAAGAAGCCGAACTCGGCGCTCCGCAAGGTGGCGAAGGTGCGTCTGGTCAACCAGCGCGAAGTCATCACCTACATCCCGGGCGAAGGCCACAATCTTCAGGAGCACTCGGTCGTGCTGATCCGTGGCGGCCGCGTGCGCGACCTTCCCGGTGTGCGTTACCATGTGCTGCGCGGCGTGCTGGATACCCAGGGCGTCAAGGATCGCAAGCAGAGCCGTTCCAAGTACGGCGCGAAGCGTCCGAAGTAAGAAGGGGAGACCAGAAACATGTCACGTCGTCGTCGCCCCGAAAAGCGCGTCATCCTGCCGGATCCCAAGTTCGGCGATATCGTGCTGTCGAAGTTCATGAACAGCATCATGCAGGACGGCAAGAAGGCCGTCGCCGAATCGATCGTCTATGGCGCTCTCGAAACCGTCGAGACCCGCGCCAAGAAGGATCCGATCGGTCTGTTCCATGACGCCCTCAACAATGTGAAGCCGGGCATCGAGGTCCGCAGCCGCCGCGTCGGTGGTGCGACCTACCAGGTTCCGGTCGAAGTGCGTCCCGAACGCTCGCAGGCGCTGGCCATTCGCTGGCTGATCACCGCCGCGCGCAACCGCAGCGAAACCACGATGGCCGCGCGCCTGTCGGGCGAGCTGCTGGACGCCGCCAACAACCGCGGCAATGCCGTCAAGAAGCGCGAAGACACGCACCGCATGGCGGAAGCGAACCGCGCCTTCTCGCATTACCGCTGGTAACGACTATATAGGAGGCGGGGCGGCGCAGGCTGCCCCGCTTTCATGGCTTCTTAAAATCCGTTCGGTTCGAGTAGCCGTCGAGCTTGTCGAGACGGCGTATCGAGAACAATTCTCGACCGTCGCTTCTCGACTTCGCTCGAAGCTACTCGAACCGAACGGATTTTGCTAATCGCAATCTTCCACCCCGCCGGCACCCGGCAACGGAGTAAGCATCATGGCCCGCAGCCATCCGCTCGAACGCTATCGTAATTTCGGCATCATGGCCCACATCGACGCCGGCAAGACCACCACGACCGAGCGTATTCTCTACTACACCGGCAAGTCCTACAAGATCGGCGAAGTCCATGACGGCGCCGCCACCATGGACTGGATGGAGCAGGAGCAGGAGCGCGGGATCACGATCACGTCCGCGGCAACGACCTGCGTGTGGAAGGCGAACGAGGGCAAGGGCCTTGAGCATCGCCTGAACATCATCGACACCCCCGGCCACGTCGACTTCACCATCGAAGTCGAGCGTTCGCTGCGCGTGCTTGACGGCGCGGTCGCCGCGTTCGATGGCGTTGCGGGCGTGGAGCCGCAGTCGGAAACCGTGTGGCGCCAGGCGGACAAGTATAAGGTTCCGCGGATGTGCTTCATCAACAAGCTCGACCGCACCGGCGCCGACTTCTATTATTGCGTGCAGACGATCATCGACCGTCTGGGCGCGACCCCGGCCGTCCTTTATCTGCCGATCGGCGCGGAGAGCGATTTCAAGGGCCTGGTCGACCTGGTCGAAAACCGCGCGATCATCTGGAAGGATGAAAGCCTGGGCGCGGAATTCTACTATGAAGAGATTCCTGCCGACCTCGCCGACAAGGCCGCCGACTATCGCGAAAAGCTGATCGAGCTTGCCGTCGAGCAGGACGACGAGGCGATGGAAGCCTATCTCGAAGGCAACCTCCCCGACACCGCGACGCTCAAGGCGCTGATCCGCAAGGGCACGCTCAATCAGGCGTTCACGCCGGTGCTGTGCGGCTCCGCGTTCAAGAACAAGGGCGTTCAGCCGCTGCTTGACGCGGTTGTGGACTATCTGCCTTCGCCGCTCGACATTCCCGACGTTCAGGGCATCAACCCCGACACCGAGGAACCCGACACCCGCAAGACCGCCGATGACGCGCCCTTCTCGGGCCTGGCGTTCAAGATCATGAACGATCCCTTCGTGGGCTCGCTCACCTTCCTGCGCGTCTATTCGGGCACGCTGACCAAGGGCACCTATCTGAACTCGGTCAAGGACAAGAAGGAAAAGGTCGGCCGCATGCTGCTGATGCATGCGAACAGCCGCGAGGACATCGACACCGCCTATGCCGGCGACATCGTCGCGCTGGCCGGTATGAAGGAAACCACCACGGGTGACACGCTGTGCGCCGAGCGCCAGCCGATCATCCTGGAGCGGATGGAATTCCCCGAGCCGGTCATCGAACTGTCGGTCGAACCCAAGACCAAGGCCGACCAGGAAAAGATGGGCGTCGCCCTCAACCGCCTGGCCGCCGAAGACCCGTCCTTCCGCGTGTCGACCGATCACGAATCGGGCCAGACCATCATCAAGGGCATGGGCGAGCTTCACCTCGAAATCCTGGTCGACCGCATGAAGCGGGAGTTCAAGGTCGAGGCGAATGTCGGCGCGCCGCAGGTGGCCTATCGCGAATATCTGAAAAAGCCGGTCGACGTCGACTATACCCACAAGAAGCAGTCGGGCGGCACCGGCCAGTTCGGCCGCATCAAGGTGAAGCTGACGCCGGGCGAGCGCGGCGCGGGCATCATCTTCAAGGATGAGATCAAGGGCGGTAATATTCCCAAGGAATATATCCCCGCGATCGAGAAGGGCATGCGCGAAACCGCCGCCACCGGATCGCTGATCGGCTTCCCGATCATCGACTTCGAAATCCTGCTCTATGACGGCGCCTATCACGACGTCGACTCGTCGGCGCTGGCGTTCGAAATCACCGGCCGCGCCGCGATGCGCGAAGCGGCGCAGAAGTCGGGCATCACCCTGCTTGAGCCGGTCATGAAGGTCGAGGTCGTGACCCCCGAGGAATATCTGGGCGACGTCATCGGCGACATGAACAGCCGCCGTGGTCAGATCCAGGGCACCGACACCCGCGGCAACGCCCAGGTGGTCGAGGCCATGGTCCCGCTGGCGAACATGTTCGGCTACGTGAATTCGTTGCGGTCCTTCACCCAGGGCCGCGCGAACTACTCGATGATCTTCTCGCATTATGACGAAGTGCCGCAGAATGTGGCGGACGAAGTCAAGGCGAAGATGGCCTGAACTGTTTCCCTGGCCGGGCCGTGCGAGCGGCTCGGTTAGGGGCTGGTAATCTGTAAATTTGCTGCTATGGACGCGCCTTCGCGAGGCGCGGCCGAGCGGTCAGACCCAAGCTGATTTTGATTAGAAGGTAGGATAAAATGGCTAAGGCTAAGTTTGAGCGGAACAAGCCGCACTGCAACATCGGCACCATCGGTCACGTCGACCATGGCAAGACCTCGCTGACCGCGGCGATCACCAAGGTGCTGGCCGAAACCGGCGGCGCGACCTTCGTCGACTACGCCAACATCGACAAGGCCCCCGAAGAGCGCGAGCGCGGCATCACCATTTCGACCGCGCACGTCGAATATGAAACCGAAGCGCGTCACTACGCCCACGTCGACTGCCCGGGTCACGCCGACTACGTCAAGAACATGATCACCGGCGCGGCGCAGATGGACGGCGCGATCCTGGTCGTGTCGGCCACCGACGGCCCGATGCCCCAGACCCGCGAGCACATCCTGCTCGCCCGTCAGGTCGGCGTGCCGCAGCTCGTCGTGTTCATGAACAAGGTCGACCTGGTCGACGACGCCGAAATCCTCGAGCTCGTTGAGCTGGAAATCCGCGAGCTGCTGAGCAGCTACGACTTCGACGGCGACAACATCCCCGTCATCCCCGGCTCGGCCGTGAAGGCGCTGGACGGCTCGAACGACGAAATCGGCAAGCAGGCTGTCCTGAAGCTGATGGCTGCCGTCGACGAGTTCATCCCGCAGCCGGAGCGTCCGGTTGACAAGGCGTTCCTGATGCCGATCGAAGACGTGTTCTCGATCTCGGGTCGCGGCACCGTCGTGACCGGCCGTGTCGAAACCGGCATCGTGAAGGTCGGCGAGGAAGTCGAGATCGTGGGTCTGAAGGCGACCGCCAAGACCACCGTCACCGGCGTCGAAATGTTCCGCAAGCTGCTTGACGAAGGTCGCGCGGGCGACAACATCGGTGCGCTGATCCGTGGCATCAAGCGTGAGGAAGTCGAGCGCGGCCAGGTTCTGGCGAAGCCCGGCACCATCACCCCGCACACCGAATTCGACGCGGAAGTCTATGTCCTGTCGAAGGAAGAAGGCGGTCGTCACACCCCGTTCTTTGCGAACTATCGTCCGCAGTTCTACTTCCGCACCACCGACGTGACTGGCGAAGTGATCCTGCCCGAGGGCACCGAGATGGTGATGCCCGGCGACAACGTGAAGCTCGGCGTCAAGCTGATCGCTCCGATCGCCATGGACTCGGGCCTGCGCTTCGCGATCCGCGAAGGCGGCCGGACCGTCGGCGCAGGGGTTGTCGGTACGATCTCGAAGTAATATAGGACCGCAGCGGCGCGAATCGGCTGATTCGCGCCGCTCGGATTTTTCAGCCGCCTCGGATCGCCTTTCTCCGGCTTTCACCAGCTAGAAGGGCAAGATGGGGCGGATTTTATTTGTGAGCGCATTTTCGTAAATCATCGGCTGCTCCGGCTGGTTTTAGAAAATGCGCGGGTTTTTGGCTCTTTCGCATCGGTACAGGAAACATGGACAGCAATATCCGCATTCGCCTCAAGGCGTTCGATCATCGCGTGCTCGATCAGGCGACCGGCGACATCGCCGACACCGCCCGTCGCACTGGCGCCCTCATCCGCGGTCCGATTCCTCTGCCGACGCGCATCGAAAAGTTCACGGTCAACCGTGGCCCGCACATCGACAAGAAGTCGCGCGAGCAGTTCGAGGTCCGCACCTACAAGCGTATGCTTGACATTGTGCAGCCCACGCCGCAGACGGTCGACGCGCTGATGAAGCTGGACCTGGCTGCCGGCGTGAACGTCGAGATCAAGTTGGCCTGAGGCCGACAAGTCCCTGCCAACCGCGAGTGCGGCAGGGTATCGGGCATTTCCTTCGGGGAAGCTCAAACGACACAAGGGATACCGCATGGCCCCTCCGGTGAACCGGAACGGTCTATGGTCCTGGTCCCCCGTCGCCTTTCCCGAGAGGGGTCGGCATCCAACCCTGACGGGGTGATCGCACTATTCGGGTTGGGCCGCGAAGGAGTTATCCTGCGCGGTTTTTTCGTTGGATACGCCCGCTGCTACGGCGGGCCTCTATGGGAGTAATCAGTGATGCGCACAGGCGTGATCGCTAAGAAAGTCGGGATGACCCGTCTGTTCCAGGAGGACGGACGTCATATACCGGTTACGGTTCTGGCCCTTGAGGGCAATCAGGTCGTGGCCCGCAAGGAGACCGACCGTGACGGCTATGTCGCGGTCCAGCTCGGCGCGGGCGTCGCGAAGGTCAAGAATGTCGCCAAGCCGCAGCGCGGCCACTTCGCCAAGGCGGAAGTGGAGCCCAAGGCGCGCCTGGTCGAATTCCGCGTCGCCGAGGATGCGCTCCTCGATGTCGGCGCCGAGATCGCGGCCGACCATTTCATTGCCGGCCAGCTGGTCGACGTCGCCGGCCACACCCAGGGTAAGGGTTTCGCTGGCGCCATGAAGCGCTGGGGCTTCGGCGGCATGCGCGCCACCCACGGTGTCTCGATCAGCCACCGTGCCCATGGTTCGACCGGTAACCGCCAGGACCCCGGCCGCGTCTTCAAGAACAAGAAGATGGCCGGCCACATGGGCGACCGCGAGCGGACCCAGCAGAATCTCGAGATCGTCCGCACCGACGTCGAGCGCGGTCTCCTGTTCGTCAAGGGTTCGGTTCCCGGCGCCAAGGGCACCTGGCTCACCGTCTGCGACGCCGTCAAGGTGAAGCGCCCGGCCGACGTGCCCTATCCGGCCAGCCTCAAGGCTGCCGCCAACAGCAACAACGCTCCGGCCGACACGCCTGCTGACGAAGCAGCCGCTGCCGAAGCGACCGAAGGCCAGGAGGGCTAAACCATGAAGGTCAATGTACAGACCCTCGACGCCGCAGCCGCCGGTGAGCTGGAGCTGAGCGACGCCGTGTTCGGCGTCGAGCCCCGCACCGACATCCTGCACCGCGTCGTCACCTGGCAGCTGGAAAAGCGCCGCGCCCCCGCCCGCGCCACCCGCGAGCGGTCGGACGTAGCCCGCACCGGCAAGAAGTTCGGCCGCCAGAAGGGCGGCGGCACCGCCCGTCACGGCGACCGCAAGGCCCCCGTGTTCATCGGCGGTGGTAAGGCGCACGGCGCCCGCGCCCGCGACTTTGGCCACGACCTCAACAAGAAGGTGCGTGCGCTGGGTCTCAAGATGGCGCTGTCGGCGAAGGTCAAGGACGGTTCGCTGATCGTCCTCGACAGCTTCGACGTGGCCGAGGGCAAGACCAAGAACCTGGTCGCGCATCTCGCCAAGCTGAACCTGACCAAGGTTCTGTTCATCGACGGCGATGCCGTGAACGTCAGCTTCGCGAAGGCATCGGCCAACATCGTCGGCGTGGACCTGCTGCCGGCCGTTGGCGCCAATGTTTACGACATCCTTAGGGCGGATTCGCTGGTGCTGACGCGCGCCGCGGTCGAAAAGCTGGAGGCGCGTTTCAATGGCTAAGAAGGACGCCGCGACCGTGGACAACCGTCATTACGACGTCGTTGTCGCGCCGGTCATCACCGAGAAGTCGACGCTTCTCTCCGAGAATAACGCCGTGGTCTTCAAGGTCGCGAACACCGCCTCGAAGCCCGAGATCAAGGCCGCCGTCGAGGCGATCTGGGGCGTGACCGTCAAGAGCGTGAACACGCTGGTCGCCAAGGGCAAGACCAAGAAGTGGAAGGGCAAGCCCTACACGCGCTCGGACGTCAAGAAGGCGATCGTTCGGCTGGCCGATGGCCAGTCGATCGACATCACCGAAGGAGTGCGCTGACCATGGCGCTTAAGAGCTACAACCCGACCAGCCCCGCCCAGCGCGGCCTGATCCTCGTCGACAAGTCGAGCCTGCACAAGGGCAAGCCCGTCAAGGCGCTGACCGAAGGCAAGCGCAAGACCGGCGGTCGCAACAACAAGGGTCATGTGACCTCGCGCGGCATCGCCGGCGGTCACAAGCAGAAATATCGCATCATCGACTTCAAGCGTCGCCTGTGGGACGTGGAAGGCACGGTGGAGCGTCTGGAATATGACCCCAACCGCACCGCCTTCATCGCGCTCGTCAACTATCCCGACGGCACCCAGACCTATGTGCTGGCGCCGCAGCGTCTGGCCCCCGGCGACAAGATCATCGCGGGCAAGAAGACCGACGTGAAGCCGGGCAACGCGATGGAACTGGGCCAGATGCCCGTCGGCACCATCATCCACAATATCGAAATGAAGCCGGGCAAGGGCGGTCAGCTCTGCCGTTCGGCGGGCACCTATGCCCAGCTTGTCGGTCGCGATCGCGGCATGGTGATGGTCCGCCTGTCTTCGGGCGAGCAGCGCTATATCCGTTCGGACTGCATGGGCACGGTGGGCGCGGTGTCGAACCCCGACAACGCCAACACCAACCTCGCCAAGGCCGGCCGCAACCGCTGGCTCGGCAAGCGCCCGCTGACGCGCGGCGTGGCGAAGAACCCGGTCGATCACCCGCATGGCGGTGGTGAAGGCCGGACCTCGGGCGGCCGTCATCCGGTCACGCCTTGGGGCAAGCCGACCAAGGGTGCGCGCACCCGCCATAACAAGGCGACGGACAAGATGATTATCCGTAGCCGCCACGCGAAGAAGAAGAGGTAAGCGAGATGGCTCGTTCCGTCTGGAAAGGTCCGTTCGTGGACCTCAGCCTTCTGAAGAAGGCGGAAGCCGCGCAGGACAGCAATGGTCGTTCCGGTCCCATCAAGACCTGGTCGCGCCGTTCGACGATCCTGCCGCAGTTCGTCGGCCTGACGTTCAACGTCTATAATGGCCGCAAGCATGTTCCGGTCTCCGTGAACGAGGATATGGTGGGTCACAAGCTGGGCGAATTCGCCCCGACCCGCTACTTCCCCGGCCACGCCGCCGACAAGAAGGGCAAGCGCTGATGAGCAAGGAAAAGGCTCCCCGTCGCGTCGCCGACAATGAAGCGCTCGCCGTCGGCACGCAGATCCGTGGTTCGGCCCAGAAGCTGAACCTGGTCGCGGCGCTGATCCGCGGCCGCCGGGTCGAGGACGCGCTGAACGTGCTCGCCTTCTCGAAGAAGGCGATGGCGGTCGATGTTCGCAAGGTGCTGGCCTCGGCCATCGCCAACGCGGAAAACAATCACAATCTGGACGTCGACAGCCTGGTCGTCGCGGAAGCGTCGGTGGGCAAGAGCTTCACCATGAAGCGCTTCCATGCCCGCGGCCGCGGCAAGTCGACCCGGATCCTCAAGCCCTTCAGCCGCGTGCGCATCGTCGTGCGTGAAGCTGGCGAAGAAGCGGAGGCTTAAGAATATGGGTCACAAGAGCAACCCGATCGGTCTGCGGCTTCAGATCAACCGCACCTGGGACAGCCGCTGGTTCGCGGAAGGCCAGGATTATGGCCGGCTTCTGCTGGAGGATCTCAAGATCCGCCAGTATATCATGAAGACCCTGCCACAGGCCGCGATCTCCAAGGTCGTGATCGAGCGCCCGGCCAAGCTGTGCCGCATCTCGATCTACGCCGCACGTCCCGGTGTCATCATCGGCAAGAAGGGCGCGGACATCGAGAAGCTGCGCAAGAAGCTGGGCAGCCTGACCTCTTCGGACGTCAGCCTGAACATCGTCGAGATCCGCAAGCCGGAAATCGACTCCAAGCTCGTCGCGCAGGGCATCGCCGATCAGCTGGAACGCCGTGTCGCCTTCCGCCGCGCCATGAAGCGCGCGGTGCAGTCGGCGCTGCGTCTGGGCGCCGAAGGCATCAAGATCACCTGCGGCGGCCGTCTGGGCGGCGCGGAAATCGCCCGTGTCGAATGGTATCGCGAAGGCCGCGTTCCGCTGCACACGCTGCGCGCGAACGTCGACTATGCCGAAGCCGAAGCGCACACCGCCTATGGCGTCTGCGGCATCAAGGTCTGGATCTTCAAGGGCGAAATCCTTGGTCATGATCCGATGGCCACCGACCGGCTGATGCTGGAGGCTCAGACCTCCGGCGTGCGCCCGGCGCGCTGATTATAAGGTAGGTATAGCGTCATGCTGCAACCGAAGAAGATGAAGTTCCGCAAGGCTTTCAAGGGCCGGATCAAGGGCGACGCCAAGGGCGGTTCGGCCCTGAACTTCGGCGCCTATGGCCTCAAGGCCCTGGAGCCCGAGCGCGTCACCGCCCGCCAGATCGAAGCGGCCCGCCGCGCGATCCAGCGCCACCTTCGCCGTCAGGGCCGTCTGTGGATCCGCGTGTTCCCCGACGTGCCGGTGTCGAAGAAGCCGGCTGAAGTCCGTCAGGGCAAGGGCAAGGGTTCGGTCGAATATTGGGCGGCGCGGGTGAAGCCCGGCCGCATCCTGTTCGAACTGGACGGTGTGCCAGGGCCACTGGCAGCAGAGGCTTTCTCGCGCGCCGCGATGAAGCTGCCGATCAAGACGAAGGTTGTCGCTCGCCTCGGCGACACCTCCCACCTGGAGGGTTAAGCCGTGGGCAATGTAGCCGACCTCAAGACCAAGACGGACGACGAACTGTCGACCGAGCTCAACAACCTGAAGCGCGAGCAGTTCAACCTGCGCTTCCAGGCCGCCACCAACCAGCTGGAAAAGCCCAGCCGGGTGCGGGAAGTCCGCCGGACGATCGCGCAGATCAAGACCCTCCAGACCGAGCGTTCGCGCTCGGCTGCGAAGTAAGAAGGAAACACACGATGCCCAAGCGCGTGCTGACGGGAACGGTGGTTTCCGACAAGACCGACAAGACGGTGGTCGTCCGTGTGGAGCGCAAGGTGAAGCATGCGCTCTACGGCAAGATCATCCGCCGCTCGAAGAAATATCATGCCCATGACGAGGGCAACGCCTACAAGGAAGGCGAGACGGTCCGCATCGAGGAGACCGCCCCGATTTCCAAGCTCAAGACCTGGAAGGTCATCGAGCGGGTGGACACGCACAAGTCGCCCGAAACGGCGGCCTGAGGCCAGTCACCGCCGGAAGGCGCGAAAATTCGGACGCGGGGCTGGCCTTTTCATCGGGAAGGGGTTACAGGCCCGCGCTTCGTGCTTCGTATCTTCCGGTCGATTCACGAATTCGGAACCGCCGGAATTGTTTCGGTAGGCCAGACAGGAAGGAACCGGATCCATGATCCAGATGCAATCCAATCTTGACGTCGCTGACAACAGCGGCGCCAAGCGCGTCCAGTGCATCAAGGTGCTGGGCGGGTCGAAGCGTCGCTTCGCCGGCGTGGGCGACATCATCGTCGTTTCGATCAAGGAAGCCGCGCCGCGCGGCAAGGTGAAGAAGGGTGACGTGCATCGCGCGGTCATCGTCCGCACCGCCAAGGACATCCGCCGCGCCGACGGTTCGGTGATCCGCTTCGACGGCAACGCCGCCGTGCTGATCAACAAGAACCAGGAGCCGATCGGCACCCGTATCTTTGGCCCGGTCGTTCGTGAGCTGCGTGCGAAGCAGCACATGAAGATCATCAGCCTTGCGCCCGAGGTGCTGTAATGAGCGCTGCACGTATCAAGAAGGGCGACAAGGTCGTCGTCCTGGCCGGCAAGGACAAGGGCCGCACCGGCTCGGTCCTCCAGGTGATGCCGAAGGATGACAAGGTGCTCGTCGAGGGCATCAACGTCCATGCGCGCCACCGCAAGCCCGACCAGTCGAACCCGCAGGGCGGCATCGACCGCAAGCCCGCGCCGCTCCACATTTCCAACGTGGCCGTGGCCGACAAGGACGGCAAGCCGACCCGCGTCCGTTTCGAGGACCGCGACGGCAAGAAGGTCCGCGTCGCCGTCAAGTCCGGTGAGGTGCTGTAATGGCCGACAAATATATCCCGCGCTCGAAAGCGCTCTATGACGCCGAGATCGCCAAGGCGATGACCGAGAAGTTCGGTTACAAGAACGTCATGGAAGTTCCCCGGATCGAGAAGATCACGCTCAACATGGGCGTGGGCGAAGCGACCCAGGACAAGAAGAAGGTGACCTCGGCCGCCGAGGAAATGGAACTGATCGCCGGCCAGAAGCCGGTCATCACCAAGGCCCGCAAGTCGATCGCCCAGTTCAAGCTGCGCGAAGGCATGCCGATCGGCGCCAAGGTGACGCTGCGCCGCGAGCGCATGTATGAGTTCCTCGACCGCCTGATCAACATCGCGCTCCCCCGCGTGCGCGACTTCCGGGGTCTTAATCCCAAGAGCTTCGACGGCCGTGGCAACTATGCCTTCGGCATCAAGGAGCAGATCATCTTCCCGGAGATCAACTATGACCGCATCGACAAGGTGCGCGGCATGGACATCATCGTGACCACCACGGCGAAGACGGACGATGAAGCGCGCGAACTGCTGCGCCTCTTCGGCTTCCCCTTCCCGATCGAAGAGAAGCAGGCGGCCTAATCTCCTAACGGAGCAGAGGCCCCGCTTCTCTTTCCAGAAGCTAAGCTAGGAAAGAGAACTTAAGTCATGGCGAAACTGAGTTCGATCAACAAGAACGAGCGCCGCAAGAAGCTGGTGAAGAAATATGCCGGCCGCTATGCGAAGCTCAAGGCGATCGCGAATGACAAGACGGCGGACGACAGCGACCGCCTGATTGCGCGTCTGAAGATGGCGGAAGTGCCCCGCAACGGCAACCCGACCCGCATCCGCAACCGGTGCGAGCTGACGGGCCGTCCCCGGGCCTATTACCGCAAATTCCGTCTCTGCCGCGTGCAGCTGCGTGATCTGGCCAACAAGGGCCTGATCCCCGGCGTCACCAAGTCGAGCTGGTAAGGATCATTTGAGATGGCATTGACCGATCCCCTGGGTGACATGCTCACCCGCATCCGCAACGGGCAGCAGGCGAAGAAGGACAGCGTGGTCTCCCCCGCGTCCAAGCTGCGCGCCCGCGTGCTCGACGTGCTCCAGCGCGAAGGCTATATCCGCGGCTATTCCGAGGAAGTCCTCGGCAATCACCCCGGCCTGCGCATCGAGCTCAAATATTTCGAAGGCCAGCCCGCGATCAAGCATGTCGCGCGCGTGTCCAAGCCCGGCCGCCGCGTCTATTCGGGTTCCAAGGAACTGCCGGTGGTCCGCAATGGCCTGGGCATCACGATCGTCTCGACGCCCAAGGGCGTTCTGTCCGACGCCGAAGCGCGCGAGCAGAATGTCGGCGGCGAAGTGCTGGCGGAGGTGTTCTGATGAGCCGCATCGGTAAAAAGCCGGTCGCGATCCCTGCCGGGGTCACCGCGACCATCGAAGGCGGGCAGCTGTCGGTGAAGGGGCCCAAGGGCACGCTCGCCATGGCGCTGCGCGACGAGATCAGCTACACGCTGGAAAATGACGGCATCTCCGTCCAGCCGGCCAACAAGACCAAGCAGGCGCGCGCCTTCTGGGGCATGCAGCGGACGCTGGTGCAGAACCTGATCACCGGCGTGACCGAGGGCTTCTCGAAGAAGCTGCTCATCACCGGTGTCGGCTACCGCGCCAACTCGCAGGGCCGCAACCTGAAGTTGCAGCTTGGCTACAGCCATGACGTCGATTTCGCGATTCCGGAAGGCATCGAGATCAAGACCCCGGATAACACCACGGTCGAGATCAGCGGTATCGACAAGCAGCAGGTCGGCCAGGTCGCCGCCGAAATTCGTCGCTGGCGCAAGCCCGAGCCCTATAAGGGCAAGGGCATCAAGTATGACGGCGAGTTCATCTTCCGCAAGGAAGGGAAGAAGAAGTAAGATGGCAAAGCTTTCCCTCTTCGCGCGGCGTCGTCGCCGCGTCCGCACCGCGCTCAAGGCGGTCGCCGGCCACAAGCCGCGCCTTAGCGTTCACCGCTCGGGTCGTCACATCTACGCCCAGGTCATCGACGACGTCGCCGGCAAGACCGTCGCATCGGCTTCGACCCTGGACAAGGATGTGCGCGGCAAAACCGGCGCGACTTCCGAAGCCGCCGCCGAAGTCGGCAAGCGCGTCGCCGCTGCGGCAACCGCTGCCGGCGTCACCAAGGTCGTGTTCGACCGTGGTGGCTTCCTGTTCCATGGCCGCGTCAAGGCGCTGGCCGATGCCGCCCGCGAAGCCGGGCTGGAGTTCTGACATATGGCTGACGAAAACGATATCCAGTCGCAGGCGGGCGCGCCCGCCGCTGTCGAGGGCGGCGATCAGCCGACCGAAAATCGTGGTCCCGGCCGTGGTCGTGGCAACCGTGGCGGTGGCGATCGCAACCGTGGCGAACGCGGTGGCCGTGGCCGTCGCGACGACCGTCGCGGCAACCGTGACGAGGAGCAGGGCGAGGAACTGATCGAGAAGCTGGTCCACATCAACCGCGTCTCGAAGACCGTGAAGGGCGGCAAGCGCTTCGGTTTCGCGGCGCTGGTCGTGGTCGGGGATGGCAAGGGTCGTGCGGGCTTCGGCCATGGCAAGGCGCGCGAAGTGCCCGAAGCCATCAGCAAGGCGACCGCCGCCGCCAAGAAGGCGATGGTCCGCGTTCCGCTGAAGGAAGGCCGCACCCTGCACCATGACGGCCTCGGCCATTTCGGCGCTGGCAAGGTGACCGTGCGTTCGGCCCCGGCCGGTACGGGCATCATCGCGGGCGGCCCGATGCGCGCCGTGTTCGAAAGCCTCGGCGTCGCGGACGTCGTGACCAAGTCGAACGGCACGTCGAACCCCTATAACATGATCCGTGCGACCTTCGCGGCGCTGGGCGAACAGACCAGCCCCAAGTCGGTGGCGCAGCGTCGTGGCAAGAAGGTCGCCGACCTTCTGCGTCGCGGTGGCGCCTCGGCCGAAGTCGCGCAGGCCGACGCCGAAGCGATTGCGGAGTAAGACGACATGGCGAAGATCAAGATCAAGCAGATCGGCTCGCCGATCCGCCGCCCCGCCGACCAGAAGAAGATTCTGATCGGCCTGGGGCTCGGCAAGATGCACCGCGTGGTGGAGCTGGAAGACACGGCCGAAGTCCGTGGCGCGATCCGCAAGCTCCCCCATATGGTGGCAGTGGTCGACTAAAAACCGTCATCCCGGCGTAGGCTGGGATATCAGGCGGCTGGGCGCTCCTTCGGTAGGATGCGCCCGGCCTCACGAGGCCCCAGCTTGCGCTGGGGCTACGGTTTGATCCTTAAGGGTCGAACCTCCGCGCGACAAAAGCGAAAGCGAGTGCACGACATGACTTTCAAACTGAACGAACTCACCGACAATGAAGGCGCCCGCAAGGGCCGGATGCGCGTCGGACGCGGCATCGGCTCGGGCAAGGGCAAGACCGCCGGGCGCGGCCAGAAGGGCGCCAAGGCGCGCTCGGGCGTCGCCATCAACGGCTTTGAGGGCGGCCAGATGCCGCTCCACATGCGTCTGCCCAAGCGCGGCTTCAACAACATCTTCGCCAAGGACTACGCGATCGTGAACCTGGGCGCGCTCCAGAAGGCGATCGACGCGGGCAAGCTGGACGCCGGCGCGACTATCGACCATGCGGCGCTCAAGGGCGCTGCTCTCGCCCGTGGCGGCAAGGATGGCGTGCGCCTGCTCGGCAAGGGCGAGCTGACCGCGAAGGTCAACCTGCTCGTCGCGGGCGCGTCGAAGGGCGCGATTGAGGCGGTCGAGAAGGCCGGCGGCAAGGTCGAGGTGATCGAAGTTATCGCCGCCGCCGACAAGGCGAAGGCGAAGAAGGGCACCGCCCTCGCCGCCAAGAAGGCGGCGCGGCAGGGCTGATCGCCCGCCTGCATCTTGCAAGCCTGACCCCGCTGCCCGATATGGGTCGGCGGGGTCATGCATTTCGGGGGATGTCCGCTTGTCGCTTCTGTGACAACTCCCGTTCGACATGGCCGAATGGTCCCGCTAAGGGATGACCGATTCCGGCGCGGGGCTTTTGTTCCCGTTCAAGAGTGATTTGAAGGGCAGCCACCATGGCATCGAGAGCCGACCAGCTCGCATCCAATCTCAGCCTGGCGAAGTTCGGCCAGGCGACCGACCTTAAAAAGCGCCTGTGGTTCACGCTGGGCGCGCTGATCGTCTTCCGTTTCTTGAGCTTCGTGCCGCTGCCCGGCGTCGACCCGACCGCCCTGTCGCAGCTCTACAGCCAGACCAACGGCGGCATCCTCGACATCTTCAACACCTTCTCGGGCGGCTCGCTCTCGCGCATGAGCCTCATCGCGCTCGGCGTCATGCCCTATATCACCGCGTCGATCGTGGTGCAGCTGGGCGCCAGCCTCTCGCCGCAGCTTGCGGCGATCAAGAAGGAAGGCGAGAGCGGGCGCAAGAAGCTCAACCAATATACGCGCTACGGCACGGTCGGTCTCACCGCCGTGCAGGGCTATTTCATCGCGGTCGGCCTCGAAGGCTTCGGCGCGCAGCAGGGGATGCAGGCGGTGGTCGATCCCGGCCTGCTGTTCCGCCTGACCGCCGTGGTCTCGCTGATCGGCGGCACCATGTTCCTGATGTGGCTGGGCGAGCAGATCACCTCGCGCGGCATCGGCAACGGCACCTCGCTCATCATCATGGCGGGCATTGTCGCGCAATTGCCGGTGACGCTTAGCAACCTCTTCAAATCGGGCAGCGAAGGCTCGATTTCGGGCCTGCTGATCTTCGTCATCGTCGTCGCGCTGATGGGCCTCGTCCTGCTGATCTGCTTCATGGAGCGCGCCCAGCGCCGCGTCCTCATCCAATATCCCAAGCGCCAGACGCGCCAGGGGCTGATGCAGGCCGATCGCAGCCATCTGCCCTTGAAGGTCAACACCGCCGGCGTCATCCCGCCGATCTTCGCCAGTTCGCTGCTGCTGATGCCGCTCACCATCTCGCAGTTCGCGGGTCAGACGGTCGCGGGCGAAAGCCGCTGGGGCGATTTCGTGCTGACGCTGAACCAATATCTGGCGCACGGCAGCCCGGTCTATATGGCGCTCTATGGCCTCGGCATCGTCTTCTTCTGCTTCTTCTACACCGCCGTGGTGTTCAACCCGGAAGAGACGGCCGACAATTTGAAGCGCAACGGCGGCTTCATCCCCGGTATCCGTCCGGGCAAGAACACCGAAAACTATCTCGACTATGTGTTGACGCGCATCACGGTCATAGGCGCGGCCTATCTGGCCTTCATCTGCCTGGTGCCGGAATTCGCGATCGCGCGTGCGGGAATTCCCTTCTACCTTGGTGGGACTAGCCTGCTGATCGTGGTCAATGTAACGGTCGATACCGTGACCCAGATCCAGAGCCACCTGCTCGCCCATCAATATGGCGATCTGATCAAGAAGGCGAAGCTGAAGGGCCGTCTGCGTTAAGCGGCGTCCTTTCATTCAGCGCACGAACAGGGGAGTATGCGCGCGATGAACATCATTCTGCTTGGCCCTCCGGGCGCGGGGAAGGGGACGCAGGCGACCCGCCTGGTCGACAACCGGGGCATGGTGCAACTGTCCACCGGCGATATGCTGCGCGCCGCGGTAAAGGCGGGCACGCCCATCGGCCTCAAGGCGAAGGCCGTGATGGAGGCGGGCGAACTGGTCTCCGACGAGATCGTTTCGGGCATCATCGGCGAAGCGCTCGACGCCCTGTCGCCGGACACCGGCGTGATCTTCGACGGCTATCCCCGTACCGAGGCGCAGGCCCATTCGCTCGACACCATCCTGTCGGACCGCGACCGCACGCTCGACCACGTGATCGAACTGGAAGTGGACGAGGACGCGCTGGTCGAGCGCATCACCGGCCGCTTCACCTGCGCCACCTGCGGTGCTGGCTACCATGACAGCTTCCACCAGCCCAAAGTCGAGGGCGAGTGCGACAAGTGCCACGGCCACGACTTCAAGCGCCGTCCCGACGACAATGAGGACACGGTCCGCACCCGCATGGCCGAATATCGCGCCAAGACCGCACCGATCCTGCCGCTCTACGAGAGCCGCGGCATCGTCTCGCGCGTCGACGGGATGGCCGACATGGACGATGTGACGACCGCCGTCGCGGCCATCTTGGACGGCGGCGCAGCCTGAGCTAGGCTGTCTCCCCGGCAATTGGGGGGGATGGATCATGCGTATCTGGGGTTATCTGGCATGGGCCGGGGCGGCGATGGCCGTTCCGGCCCATGCGGCCGTCACGGCCAGCGGCGAGAGCGGCTTCGTCAGCGAGAATGAGGTGACGATCGCCGCCGACGCGGCGACCGTTTACGCGCTGATCGCCACGCCGGGCCGCTGGTGGAGCGACGCGCACACCTACAGCGGTGATTCGGTGAACATGACGATCGATGCGCGCGCCGGCGGCTGCTTCTGGGAAACCATCCCCGCAAAGGCTGGCGCGGCCGGATCGGTCGAGCATGGTCGCGTGATTTACGCGGCGCCGGGAAAGCGATTGCGCCTCTCGGCCGCGCTCGGCCCGCTTCAGTCGGAGGCGGCGGTCGGCACGTTGGATCTGGCGATCACGCCATCGGGCAACGGCGTCTCGGTCGTGATGACCTATGTCGTGGGCGGCTATATACGCGGCGGCACGGCGAAGCTCGCGCCGCTGGTCGATCAGGTTCTGGTTGAGCAGTTGGCCGGCCTTAAGCGCGCGGCGGAAGCCCCGGTACGCTGACGAACGTCCCGTCCAGCAAAAAAGCAGCAAAGAAAAATCCCGCGACCGCGGCCATTAACTACGATCTTAACGGATTCGTTGCTGGCTCGTTGCTATGACGCGGCATGGCTGGACCGACCCTTGCCCGTGGCCGCTTGACGGAACTGGACGCGCTGCGTGGCATAGGCGCGCTGTGCGTGCTGGTGTTCCATTATTCCACGCGCTTCCACGAACTGTTCCCGCAGGCAGCGCATGTGCCCTTCAGCTTCCCCGGCGGCAATTACCGCGTGCTGCTGTTCTTCACCATCTCGGGCTTCGCCATCTTCTTCACGCTGGATCGGATCGCGACGGTGGCGGACTTCATCGTCAACCGCTTCGCGCGCCTTTATCCGGCCTATATCGTCGCGATGCTGATGACGCTGGGGATCGAATATCTGGCGCAGGCGACCCAGTTGCTGGTCGGCCCCTTCGCGATCCTCGCCAACCTCACCATGTTGCAGGGCTTCGCCTTCATCCCCGAAGTAGATGGCGCCTATTGGACGCTGACGGTCGAGATCGCCTTCTACGTGTGCATGATCGCGATCTGGAAATTCGCCGGGCTGAGGCGGCTGGAGCCGGTGCTCGCCGCTTGGCTCATGATCCGCTGGCTCTACTGGGCCTGGCCCGACATGCCCGAGCGTATCATCATGCTGCTGGTGCTGCGCTACACGCCCTTCTTCGTGCTGGGAATGCTCGCCTATCGCCTCTGGCGCGGGCAGCGCAGCCTGCGGCAGCAAGCCCCCTATGCCGCGCTGGCCCTGGCCTCGGTCGCGACGATGGAGACGTGGGACGTAACCCTGGTCGCCTGCGCGCTGCTGGCGGCCTTCCTCGCGCTGATCCACGGGCATCTGCGCTTCATCGCCATCCGCCCGCTCGTCTGGCTGGGCGGGATCAGCTACAGCTTCTACCTCATCCACCAAAATGTCGGCTTCGTCGTGATGCTGGAATGCGCGCGCGCCGGCTACAGCCCCTGGATCGGCTTCGCCGCCGCCTTTCTGGTCGCGCTGACGCTCGGCACCGCGATCAATCGCGTGGTGGAGCAGCCGGCGGGCGAGGCGATCCTCGCATGGTGGAAAAGGCGGCGGGAAGGCCGCCGCCTCATGCCTGCCCCGGCGCCGAGCCGGGGATGACCAAAAGGGGCTCTGCCGACTGGCAGCGCCCCATTCTCCTTACTGTGCCACGGGCGCCGCCGCCGCCGCATTTTCCGGCAGGCCGCCCAGTTGCGTCACCAGCTTGGTGTAGGCGTCGAGATAGGCGAGCACGATCACCTGGCCGATGTCGGTATTCTGGTATCCGCCGCCACCGGCCGCGCCCAGGCCACCCATCCAGCCCAGGCCGCCACCGCCGCCGAAGCTCAGGTCCGACTTGCGGAAATAGCCTTCGACCAGCGCCTCTTCCTCGGTCGTGCGGGCGTTCACCACCGACAGGGTGACGTTCGCTTCCTTCTTCTTGATCGAAATGCCACCCAGCAGCGCGCCGCCGACGCGGCCGCCCAGCATCCCGCCGATCAGGCCGCCAAACGCATTGCCGCCGCTGTTGTTGTTGGTCGTGACGATGTCGGGCTGAAGGAAATAGTCGGCCGCCTTGACCTGACCCTTGCCCAGATTGGAACCGGCCTGAAGCTCACCCGAATCGGCCATAGCCCGCTCCATGTTGCGGCTTGCCATGGACCGGCCGCGATTGACGAGGCCGAAGCAGCCCGATTGCTGCACGAACAGCTTGATGATCGCCTCGGGGCTGCCCAGGCTCAGTTCGCGCCACCATTGATTGTCGGGTTCGACGATGGCGACAGTGCCGAGCCGCTTGGTGCAGCGGGGAATTTCCATCTGCTTTTTCACTTGCGCCTGGCGGCCGGACGAACCTTTCTTGTCCTCCGCCATCGCCTGCGGCATCGTCAGCGACAAACACAGCGCCGTCGCGGCCAGCATCTTCAATCCACGCATTTCAGGAACCCCCGTTCATCATCGGATAGAGAGAATGTCATGCGCCCCGTTTTCTTGTGCGCGGGTCTCTATCACAGCAGGGGCGGGGTTCCAAGCAAGCGGGCAGGGATTACGGCCCTTGTCATGCTTGCCGCCGCGCCGCACCGACCCTGCTGACAGGCGCTGCAACCCCTGCTATCGGGCGCCGATGACCGACCTCAGCCATATCCGCAATTTCTCGATCATCGCCCATATCGACCATGGCAAATCGACGCTGGCCGACCGTCTGATCCAGCGCACCGGCGGCCTCACCGACCGGGAAATGAGCGCGCAGGTGCTCGACAATATGGATATCGAGAAGGAGCGGGGCATCACCATCAAGGCGCAGACGGTGCGCCTCGACTATGTCGCCAGAAATGGCGAAACCTATGAACTCAACCTCATGGACACGCCCGGCCATGTCGACTTCGCCTATGAGGTGAGCCGCAGCCTTGCTGCCTGCGAAGGCGCGCTGCTGGTCGTGGACGCCGCGCAGGGCGTGGAGGCGCAGACTCTCGCCAACGTCTATCAGTCGATCGAGCATGACCATGAGATCGTGCCCGTCCTCAACAAGATCGACCTTCCCGCCGCCGAGCCGGAAAAGGTCCGGGCCGAGATCGAGGAGGTCATCGGCCTCGATGCGTCCGAAGCGGTGCTGGCCTCGGCCAAATCCGGCATCGGCATCGACGAGGTGCTCGAAGCCATCGTCGCCAAGATCCCTCCGCCCAAGGGCGATCGCGACGCCCCGCTGGAGGCGATGCTGGTCGACTCATGGTACGACCCCTATCTGGGCGTCGTCATTCTGGTCCGCGTCATCAACGGCGTCATCAAGAAGGGCCAGAACATCAAGTTCATGATCGGCGGCACCGAACATCTGATCGACCGCGTCGGCTGCATGCGCCCCAAGATCGAGGCGCTGCCGGAACTGGGGCCGGGCGAGATCGGCTTCATCACCGCGCAGATCAAGGACATCAGCCAGACCCGCGTCGGCGACACCATCACAACGGTCAAGAACCCGGCGAAAGCGCCGCTGCCCGGCTTCAAGGAAGTGCAGCCGGTGGTGTTCTGCGGCCTGTTCCCGGTCGACGCCAATGATTTCGAGAAGCTGCGCGACAGCATCTCGAAACTCCGCCTCAACGACGCCAGCTTCTCGTTCGAAATGGAGACCTCGGCCGCGCTCGGCTTCGGCTTCCGCTGCGGCTTCCTGGGGCTGCTGCACTTGGAGATCATCCAGGAGCGGCTGACGCGCGAATATGATCTCGACCTCATCACCACCGCGCCGTCGGTCGTCTATGACATGCACATGAAGGACGGGAGCGTGAAGCACCTTCACAACCCCGCCGACATGCCCGATCCCAACCATATCGAAATGATCGAGGAACCGTGGATCGAGGCGGTGATCTACTGCCCCGACGAATATCTCGGCTCCATCCTGAAACTCTGCCAGGACCGGCGCGGCATCCAGAAGAACCTGACCTATGTCGGCGGCCGCGCGCAGGTGACCTACGACCTGCCGCTCAATGAAGTCGTGTTCGACTTCTACGATCGGCTGAAGTCGATTTCGCGGGGCTATGCCAGCTTCGACTATCACCAGATCGGCAGCCAAGAGGGCGACCTCGTCAAGATGAGCATCCTCGTCAACAACGAGCCGGTCGATGCGCTGTCGATGATCGTCCACCGCAGCGCCGCCGAAGCGCGCGGCCGTCATATGTGCGAGCGGCTGAAGGACTTGATCCCGCGCCACCTGTTCAAGATTCCGATCCAGGCGGCGATCGGCGGCAAGGTGATCGCCCGCGAGACGATCGCGGCGATGCGCAAGGACGTCACGGCGAAATGCTATGGCGGCGACATCACGCGCAAGAAGAAGCTTCTGGAAAAGCAGAAAGAGGGCAAGAAGCGGATGCGCGAATATGGCAGCGTGCAGATCCCGCAGGAAGCCTTCATCGCCGCGCTTCGCATGGGCGACGAAAGCTAGGGGCTGAGCGCCGCCAAAATCGCCCGCCCATAGGCCGTCTTGGCGAACAGCTCGCCGCGCGCCCGCGCCGCGTCGCGCCCGATGAAGCCCTGCTGATAGGCGATTTCCTCCAGGCAGGCGATCTGGATGCCCTGACGGTGCTGGATCGTGCGGACGAACTCCGACGCCTCGATCAGGCTGTCATGCGTCCCCGTGTCGAGCCAGGCATAGCCGCGCCCCATCTGTTCGACATGCAGGTCACCCGCCGCCATGTAGAGCCGGTTGAGGTCGGTGATCTCCAGCTCGCCGCGCGGCGAGGGAACAAGCGTGCGGGCCAGGTCGACCGCGCGGGCGTCATAGAAATAGAGGCCGGTGACGGCTAGGTTGGACCGGGGATCGGCCGGCTTCTCCTCCAGCCCGACCGCGCGCCCGTCCGCCCCCAGCTCGACCACGCCGTAGCGCGTCGGATCATCGACGCGGTAGGCGAACACGGTCGCACCCTCCGTCCGCTCGACCGCCCGCCGCAGCAGCGCGGGCAGATGCGCGCCGAAAAAGATATTGTCACCCAGGATCAGCGCCACCGGCCCGCCGTCGATGAAGTCCGCCCCGATCAGCAAAGCCTGCGCCAGCCCGTCGGGCCGGGGCTGAAGCGCATAGCCGATGGAAAGGCCGATCGCCGCGCCATCGCCGAACAGCCGGCGATAGCTGTCCAGATAATCGGCGCTGGAGATGATGAGGATGTCGCGTATCCCCGCCAGCATCAGCACCGACAGCGGATAATAGATCATCGGCTTGTCATAGACCGGCAGCAGCTGCTTGTTCACCGCCAGCGTCGCGGGGTGCAGCCTTGTGCCGGCCCCGCCGGCCAGGATGATGCCCTTCATCGCGGGTCTCCGATCAGCGCGTCGAGCAACGCGGGCAACCCGTCGCGCCACGGTCGGGGCGTGATGCCGAAGGCGTGGGTCAGGCTTTGCGTGCACAATCGGCTGTTCGCCGGCCGTCGCGCCGGGGTGGGCCATTCGGCGGACCCGATCGGCTCCACCTCGGCACTCGGCCCGCCGCGCGCGCAGCTTTGCGCGAAGAGCGCGCGGGCAAGCTCCGCCCAGCTCGCCGCGCCGGCATTGACGAAATGATGGATGCCCCCCGGCGCTCCCGCATCGTCGGCCATTCGGATGGCGATGGCGGCGGCGGTCTCAGCCAGGTCGCCCGCCAGCGTGGGCGTGCCGATCTGATCGGCGACGACGCGCACGCGCTGCCTTTCTGCGGCAAGCCGCAGCATGGCGGTCGCGAAATTGCGGCCATAAGGCGATATCAGCCATGCGGTGCGCAGGACGACGTGACGCGCCCCGCTCGCCGCGACCGCGATCTCGCCGCCCAGCTTGGACGCGCCATAGATGTTGCGCGGGCCGGGCCGGTCGGCCGGCTCGTACGGTTCTGGCTGGCCGCCGTCGAACACATAGTCGGTCGAGATTTGCACGATCGGGATGTCCTTTGCCGCACACGCCGCGCCAAGCGCCGCCGGGGCGAGCGCATTGACCCGCCATGCGCTCACCGCATCCCGCTCGGCCCCGTCCACATCGGTATAGGCGGCCGCGTTGATGACCGCCGCATAGCCGCCCCCGCCGATCTGCGCGGCGACTGCCTCGGCGTCGGTTACATCCAGCCCGCCGCGCCCGGTCGCCTCCACTCGCCACCCCGGCGGCAGGGCCAGCGCACCAAGCGCCCGGCCGAGCTGCCCGTCGCCCCCGGTTGCGAGGATCGTCCGCATCACGCCGCCAGCCCCCGCCGCGCCGCCGCCGACCGATCGGCAAGCAGCGGCCCCCACCAGCCCTCATTCTCCAGATACCAGTCGACCGTCTTGGCAAGGCCGCTCTCGAACGTCTCGGCGGGGGCCCAGCCCATTTCCCGCCTGATGCGGCGCGCATCGATGGCGTAACGGGCGTCATGCCCCGGCCGATCCGCGACATGCGCGATCTGCGCGGCATAGCTGCGCCCACCCCCGAGCGGGCGCAGATCATCGAGCAAGGCGCAGACCGCGCGCACCACGTCGATATTGCGCCGCTCGGCCGACCCGCCGATCGTGTAGCTGCGTCCCGGCTCGCCGCGCTCGAACACGGCGCGCAGAGCGCGGGCATGATCCTCCACATACAGCCAGTCACGCACCTGATCCCCCGCGCCATAGACGGGCAGGCTCTCACCCCGCAGCGCGCGCACGATGATCAGTGGGATCAACTTTTCGGGAAAATGATAGGGGCCGTAATTGTTCGAACAGTTGGTGACCAGCACCGGCAGGCCGTAGCTATGCCCCCAGGCGCGGACGAGGTGATCCGCGGCCGCCTTCGACGCCGAATAGGGCGATCGCGGGTCGTAGGGCGTGTCCTCGTTGAACAGCCCCTCCGCGCCCAGCGATCCGAAGACCTCGTCGGTGGAGATATGGTGGAAGCGGAAGCGCGCCTTGCCTTCACCCCCGATTCCTGACCAGTAGGCGCGCGCCGCATTTAGCAGGACGAAAGTCCCCTCTATGTTGGTGCGGATAAAGGCATCCGGCCCGTCGATCGATCGATCGACATGGCTTTCTGCCGCCAGATGGGTGACGATATCGGGCCGGAAATCGGTCAGAACCGCCGCCACCGCCGCCCGGTCGCAGATGTCGCCCCGCACGAAGCGGTAGCGGGGGTGGTCCGCGACGCTCTCGACCGACCCGCGTGTCGCCGCATAGGTCAGCTTGTCGAAATTCAGCAGTTCATGCCCGCTGTCGGCGATCAGGTGGCGGATCAGCGCCGACCCGATGAACCCCGCGCCGCCGGTGACGAGGATGCGCATCAGTCCGCCTCCCTGTCGAACGCAAAGGGCGGCGCGATGTCGGCCAGCCGGGGCAAGGCGGCATCCCTGGCCGACAGCAGCGGTGTGATCCCCGGCGGCAATGGCCAGTCTATGCCGATCGCGGGATCGTCCCACAGCAGCCCGGCGTCTCTCGCCGGCGCATAGGGCGCCGATACCTTGTAGAAGACCTCGCAGTCCGGCTCCAGCGTCAGAAAGCCGTGGGCGAAACCGACAGGCACGAAGAAGGACGCGCCCTCCTCAGCGCTCAATTCCACCCCGGTCCAACGCCCGAAGCCCGGCGACCCCGCGCGCAAGTCCACCGCGACGTCGAATATCCGCCCGCGCAGGCAGCGCACCAGCTTCGCCTGCGCATGCGGTTGCCCTTGATAGTGCAGCCCGCGCAGGGTGAAAGCCGCGCGCGAGAGCGAATGATTGTCCTGCACGAAGGCGCAGCCGATGCCGATCCGCGCGAAGGCGTCGGCCGACCAGCTTTCGGAAAACCACCCGCGCGCGTCCCGGTGCCGCGTCGCGGGCACCAGCGTCGGGCTTGTGAGGCAAGAAAGGGCGCTGTCCATGCGCCTGAGGGATAAGGGTAAATTCCCTATCAAGGATGAGCGGACGCTCCATAACGGATCGGATTGTCAGGCCGGGCCGCTGCTGCCCCGCGCGATCAGGGTGAAGAGGAATTCGGGCGCATCGCCCGCGCCGCCCGCCAGCGCATCGACCACCGATCGCCCCATATCCTCCAGCGGTTGGCGCACCGTCGTGAGCGGCGGCCAGGAGGTGAGGCTGGCGCTCGTATCGTCGAACCCCACGACGGACAGATCCTCCGGCACGCGCAGCCCGACCCGGTGCGCGAGGGTGAGGACGCCGAGCGCCATCTCGTCATTGGTGGCGAAGATCGCGCTGGGGCGCTCGGGCAACGCCAGCAGCGTCTCGCCGGCCTCGATCCCCGACGCGAAATCGAACCGGCCCGGTATGCACAGCGCGTCGTCAATCTTCAGGCCGGCCGCCTCCAGCCCCTCGCGAAACCCTTCCACCCGGCGCGAAGCGGCGCGGTGGCCGGCTGGCGGCGTGATGACGCCGATGCGCCGGTGGCCAAGGCCGATCAAATGGTCCGCCACCATGCGCCCCCCCACGCGCTCGGGCGTGTGAATGGTGAAGCTCGGCGCGCTCAGCGACCCGGCGATCCGCGCGCAGGGCAACCCCATCTCGCCAAGCCGCGCCAGCAGCGCCGCGTCGTCGGCCAGCGGCGGCACCAGCAGTACCCCGTCGGGGCGCAGCGCCGCGGCCAGCCGGTCGAGCACCTCGAACCGCTCGTCGGCTTGCGGCGACAGCGGCTCCACCACCAGATGATATCCCAGATCCCGACACCGCCACGCCGCCCCCATCTGGATGCGGCTGACATAGCCGGGCGCTGGATTATTGTAGAGGAAGGCGAGCATGAACGACTTGCCCCCCGCCAGCCGCCGCGCCGACTGGTTCGGCCGGTATCCCAGGCGTTCGATCGCCGCCTGCACCCGGTCGCGCAGGTCCGCGCTGACATTGGGCGCCTTGTTGACCACGCGCGACACGGTCTTGATCGACACCTGCGCGAGCGCGGCGACATCGTGGATGCTGGGCGTGGCCATGGCGGCGACCATGGCGGCTAGCCACCCGGATTGGCAAGAGGCTGCTGCGCGGGCTAGAAACAGGAACATGAGCAACGTCATCAACCTGCGTATGGCGCGCAAGGCCAAGGCCCGCGCCGACAAGGCCCGCACCGCCGACGCCAACCGTGCGAAATACGGCCGGACCAAAGCGGACCGGCTGGCGCAACAGGCGGACGAGGCGCGCCGCGACGCACTGGTCGAAGGCGCGCGGATCGAGGCCGCCGAGATCATCAAAAGCCCACCACATGATGGAGGCTGACACCTTGCCACGATAAGGCAGGGAGTGGAGCTTTACTCTCTGAACTCAACCCGATGCTGCGCCAGCGCAAGTCTAGTCACTTTGCCCGCAAATCATATGGCGCGGCATCCAAGTTGCGTATTCCATAAATATGCCGTTCATATCCGAAGCTGAACGTCTATTCATATACTCGTCTTGCCTTTGTCGAAACTCGCCCTGTCGCGATTCCGAACGATCATTGGGGATGAAACACGCAGTCGGTCGTTGACCTTGCGCTATGACTGATACCATTCGCTCAACCCGCCCCGCCAGGGCCGCGATCGCCGCTGTTCTGGCCTTCAGTGCAACCCCGTTGCTCGCGCAGGAAATCGTCGCCCCGCCGCCGGTCATGCCGTCGGCGACCGCACCGATGGCCGCCACCCCGCCAGCGTCCGAAGCGCCGCTATTCACGCCGAGCCAGCCGGTGGTGCAGCAGACGCCTCCAGTCGACCAGCGCATCGTCGAGGCCAGCGCCGCCGTCGAGGCGGAACGCGCGGCCGAGCGTCCAGCGCCCCGGGCCGAACGTCCGGCTCAACGGGCCCAGCGCATAGCGCCCTCGACTCCGGCCGCCGATCGGCCCGCGCCCGTTGCCGCGCCTGAGCCTGCCATTGCTCCTGCCCCTGCCCCTGCCGCGCGCCAGCAGGCGACCGACGATGTCGCTCAGCCTGCGCCGGCCATCCGCCAGCCCGCTACGGCGGCGGAATCCGCGCGCACCGATGACGCGCTCTTGTGGGCGCTGGGCGGCGGCGCGCTGCTGCTCCTCGGTATCGGCGGCACTGCGCTGATGCGCCGTCGCCGTGGCGATGCGCGCGCGCATGATGTCCAAGAGGAGGCCCCTGTCGCCATGCCGCTCACGCCGCAGATCGCTACGCCACCGGCCGCCCCCGCCCCCGTGCGCCCGGTCCTTGCCCGCGCAAGCGCGGACGTGGATCTCGACGCTATGGTCGCCGCGCCGCCGAGCGCCGACAATCCCTTCACCACGCGGACGAAGCGCCTGCGCCGCGCCAAGTTCCTGCTGGCCCAGCGCGAAGCCGCCGCCATGCCGCACCCCGCGCCGCAGACGATCGACGCGGAGCCGGCCGATGTCCCCGCGCGTGAGGATCGCAGCCAGACCGTCTATCGCTTCGGTGGCGAGCCCGTCCGCCCCGGCACGCTGCGCCCCAGCCGCCGCTGATCGCCGGACCATCCCCATCGGGGAGTCGGGCCATCCGCCCGGCTCCCCTTTTGCTGTCCGGTTGCGCTTTGGCGGCGTGCCTGATACCGGCGCGCGCATCGTTACCGCGCCGTTCCATCAGAAAGAGTCGCCGCAGCCCATGTCCGAAGCCATCAACAAGATCGTCCTCGCCTTTTCCGGCGGTCTCGACACCAGCGTGATCCTGAAATGGCTGCAACAGACCTACGGGTGCGAGGTCGTGACCTTCACCGCCGACCTGGGCCAGGGCGAGGAACTGGAACCCGCACGCGCCAAGGCGCGCCTGATGGGCGTCAAGGAAGAGAATATCTTCATCGACGACCTGCGCGAGGAATTCGTGCGCGACTATGTGTTCCCGATGATGCGCTCCAACGCGCTCTATGAGGGGCTTTATCTGCTCGGCACCTCGATCGCCCGGCCGCTGATCGCCAAGCGCCAGATCGAGATCGCGCGGGCTGTCGGCGCGGACGCCGTCAGCCATGGCGCGACCGGCAAGGGCAACGACCAGGTCCGTTTCGAGCTTGGCTATTATGGCCTCGCCCCCGACATCAAGGTCATCGCCCCCTGGCGCGAATGGGATTTGACCAGCCGCACCAAGCTGATCGAGTTCGCCGAACAGCATCAGATCCCGATCCCCCGCGACAAGCGCGGCGAAGCGCCTTTCTCGACTGACGCGAACATGCTGCACACCTCCTCGGAAGGCAAAGTGCTCGAAGACCCGTGGGAGGAGACCCCGGACTTCGTCTATTCGCGCACCGTTAACCCGGAAGACGCGCCCGACGCGCCCGAATATATCACCATCGATTTCGAGCGTGGCGATGGCGTCGCGATTAACGGCGTCGGCATGTCGCCCGCAACCCTGCTCGAAACGCTCAACGACTATGGCCGCAAGCATGGCATTGGCCGGCTCGACCTCGTCGAAAACCGCTTCGTCGGCATGAAGTCGCGCGGCATGTACGAAACGCCGGGCGGCACCATCTATCACCTTGCCCATCGCGGCATCGAGCAGCTGACGCTGGATCGCGGCGCGGCGCACCTCAAGGACGAACTGGCGCCGCGCTATGCCGAACTGATCTACAATGGCTTCTGGTTCTCGCCGGAGCGCGAGATGCTCCAGGCCGCGATCGACCATAGCCAGGAAAAGGTCACCGGGACCGTTCGCCTCAAGCTCTACAAGGGCGGCGTCTATGTCGTCGGCCGCAAGTCGCCTTATTCGCTCTACAGCGAAAAGGTCGTGACCTTCGAGGACGACGCCGGCGCCTATGACCAGCGCGACGCGGCCGGCTTCATCAAGCTCAACGCCCTGCGTCTTCGGTTGCTGGGACGGCGCGACGCCTAAATGCTCCCCTCCCGCAGGCGGGAGGGGCAGCGAGACTTGATGAGCGAAGCGAATTTAGTCGCAGCGGGGTGGGCCAGCGCGACAGTCCTGATACAATTTGCGACACATCCCCGTCACCTGTGACAAAGTTGCGGGACATTCTCCCTTCATAAACGGTTTCAAGGACGGCGATCGCGCCGGCCCAAGCAAACCCGAATGAAGGACAAGCCATGCTTCGCAACTATTTCCTGACGGTCGCGGCCGGATCGCTGTTCGTCGGCGGCCTCGCCGCCACCCATCTCGCCTTCGCCCAGCCCGGCCCCGAAGGCGGCCCGCGCGGACGCGGCGGCATGATGGCCATGGCCGACGCAAACAAGGACGGCAAGATCAGCAAGGCCGAAGCGACCGCCGCCGCGCAGGCGCGCTTCGCCCGGATGGACGCGGACAAGGACGGCCAGCTGACGGCCAAGGACCGCGACCTCAAGCGCGACCAGCGACTCGACGAGCGCTTCGCCGCGCTCGACACCGACCGCAATGGTCAGATCAGCAAGGCCGAATTCACCGCAGGCCATGAGGCACGTGCCGATCGGCGCGGCGGTCCCGGCGGCAAGCGCTGGGGCGGACGTCGCCATGGCGGTCCCGGCCCGATGGCCGAGGCGCGCAAGGACGGCATCGTGACCCGCGCGGAGTTCCTTGCCGGCGCGACCGAGCGCTTCGACAAGGCCGACGCCAACAAGGACGGCTTCGTCACCGCCGACGAGATGAAGGCGGCGCGCGACGCGATGCGCGGTCAGTGGCGCGCACGCCAGGCGCCTCAAGGCTGACAGCATAGCCGGCGGCATCGCGGCGCGGGGGTTTTCCCCCCTGTCCCCCAGACTGCCCCCGCCGGCGGTGAAGGGCGAAGGTTCCCCCTTCCTTCGCCCTTCCAACCTCTCCTAAGCCATGACAGACAGGCATCATGAGCGATCGTCCCCACCTCCTCCTCGTCGATGACGAGCGGTCCATCCGCGAGCCGCTGGCCCAATATCTCTCGCGCAACGGCTTTCGCGTCACCTCCGTCGACAGCGCCGCCGAAGCGCGCGTCCGCCTGAATGCCAACGCCATCGACCTCGTGATCCTCGATATCATGATGCCCGGCGAGGACGGCCTTTCGCTCTGCCGCCATATCCGCGCGACCAGCGAAATCCCGGTCATCCTGCTGACCGCCAGGTCGGAGGAGACCGACCGCATCGTCGGGCTTGAAATGGGCGCGGACGATTATGTGCTGAAGCCCTTTTCCCCGCGCGAACTGGTCGCCCGGATCAAGGTGATCTTCCGCCGCGTCGCCACCGGCGGCCAGCGCGTCACCGCGCCCGACGGCGCGACCTATGCCTTTGCCGGCTGGCTGCTGAAGTCGCAGGAGCGCACCCTGGTCGATGCCGAGGGCGTGTCGCTGCCACTCTCGACCGCCGAATATAATCTGATGCTCGCTTTCGCCACGCGGCCCAACCAGGTGCTGAGCCGCGACCAGCTGCTCGACATCACCCAGGGGCGGGAAGCGAACGCCTTCGACCGCGCGATCGACAACCAGATCAGCCGGCTGCGGAAAAAGATCGAGCCGGACCCGAAGAATCCCACCCTCATCAAGACCGTCTGGGGCGGCGGCTACACTTTGTCGGCCGAGGTCCGCAAACTGTGAAAAAGCTGCGTCTCTGGCCGCAGAGCCTGGTCGGCCAGATCATCCTGCTGGTCGCGATCGGCCTGTTCGTGGCGCAGGCGATCAATTTCGGGCTGCTGCTGCGAGAGCGCAGCCGGCTGGCGCTGACCGGCCAGACCGCGCCCGCCGTCTATCGCATCATCAATGCGCTCGATGCCCGCACCGAACGCTGGCAGGGGCAGGACGATGACCGGCAGCGCGGTCGGAACCGGCGCGACTGGCGGGCCGTCCGCTTCGCCGAGGGGCGCCCCGCGCTTCCCGGCAATCCGCGTCCCGACATCGAACGGCGCGCGGCCGACATGTTCTCCGACATCGGCGTCTCGGTCCGGTCGCTGGCGGCGGCGGAAGAGGCGCGGCCCGTGCCCATGCGCCGGTGGGACCGGATACGCGCGCGCGCCAATGGCGAACCCCCTGACAATCGCCCCGCCACGCGCCTCACGCTCGCGGTCGAATATGAACCCGGCCGCTGGGTGGTCGCGCAGGCACGCGGCGGCGACCGCTCGCCCCGCTTCCTTCCCTGGCTGATCGGCCAGACGCTGATCCTCTACATCATCGTCCTCGCCCCGCTCGTGTGGATCGGCCGGCGGATGGCGCGCCCGATGCGCCAGCTCACCGGCTCGGCCCAGCAATTCGCCCGCACCGGCGCGGCGGACCCGGTGGACGAACGCGGGCCGGGCGACGTGCGCGATCTCACCATGGCGTTCAACGCCATGCGCGCGCGCATCATCGCCATGCTGGACGAAAAGGACAGGATGCTGGGCGCGATCGGCCATGACCTGCGTACGCCGCTGGCATCGTTACGGGTACGTACCGAATCGGTGGAGGATGAGGGCGAGCGCGCGCGCATGTCGCAGACGATCGACGAGATGAACCGGATGCTGGAGGATATCCTCTCGCTCGCCCGCGCCGGCCGCAGCACCGAAAGCGCGCAGAAGGTCGATCTCGCCTCCCTGGCCGACGCGGTGGTGGAGGATTTCATCGAACTCGGATCGCCCGTCGATCTCGCCGACAGCGACCGCGCCGTCGCCTTCGTGCGCCCGCAGCAGATTCGCCGGGCGCTCCGCAATCTCATCGAAAACGCCATCGTCTATGGCGATGGCGCCCATGTATCGGTCACCCGCGAAGACGGCACGATCCGCATCGCCGTCGCCGACGACGGCCCCGGCATCGCAGAGGACCGCATGGCCGAAATGCTCGAACCCTTCACCCGCCTCGAAGGATCGCGCAACCGCGAGACCGGCGGCGCGGGCCTCGGCCTCGCCCTCGTCCGCGCCATCATGGCGGAGCATCAGGGCGAGCTGCGCCTCGCCAACCGGCCGCAGGGCGGGCTGGAGGCAAGCCTGGTGCTGCCGGCTTGAAGGCAGCACCCTCCTTTGTGGCCGTGCTGCCGGCTTGAAGGCAGCACCCTCCTTTGTGGCCGCGCTGCCGGCTTGACGGCAGCGCCCTTTCCCCTTGGCCGCTTTCGCTATAGGGGGAGCGCCATGACCAATATGTTTCTCGTGATGGGCGGCGGCGCGGTGGGCGCGGCGCTGCGCTATCAGCTCGGGCGCTTCGCCGGCCATATCGTGCCCGGCGCGACCTGGCCCTGGGGCACCTTCGCCGCCAACCTGATCGGCGGTTTCGCCATGGGCCTGCTCGCGGGCTGGCTGGCGCGTGGCGGGCAGGGTGCGGGCGAGCCCGTTCGCCTGCTGCTCGGCGTCGGCCTGCTCGGCGGCTTCACCACCTTCTCCGCGTTCAGCCTGGAAACCATGCTGATGATCGAGCGCGGGCAGGGGATGCTGGCGCTCGGCTATGCGCTCGCCTCGGTGGCCGGCGCGGTCGCGGCGCTGGCACTTGGCCTTACGCTGATGCGGAGCGTCGCGGCATGAAGGGCCGTCCTCCCGCCAAGGGCGTTGGCCCGCGCAAGCCCGCCACCGGCCGCAAGCCCGCAGGCCCGCGCAAGGACGCCAAGCCCGCCTTCAAGCCCCGCGCCCCCGCTGCCGCCAAATCCGCTGCGAAGCCGGCTCCGGTCAAGCCCGCGCCGGCCAAGGCAAACCCCCAAACAGGTGTCTCACTCGCTGTTCGCCAGTTCCGCGTCGGCGCGGACGATGACGGTATCCGCCTCGACCGCTGGTTCCATCGGCATTTGCCCGACGTGGGCTTCAACCTTGTTTCGCGCTGGTCGCGCACCGGCCAGCTTCGCGTCGATGGCGCCCGCGCCGCGCCGGGCGACCGCGTCGTCGAAGGCCAGACGATCCGCGTCCCGCCCGCCGACCAGAAGCCCGAAGCGCCTGACAAGCCCAAGCGAGTCCGCGTCATCGACCTCACCCCTGACGAGATCGCCTACGCGCAGGAGATGGTGATCCACCGCGACGCACAGGCCATCGTCATCAACAAGCCGCCGGGTCTCGCGACCCAGGGCGGCACCAAGACCGACAGCCACGTCGACAAGCTGCTCGACGGCCTGCTGTTCGACCTCGAAACCCGGCCCAAGCTGGTCCACCGGCTCGACAAGGACACGTCGGGCGCGCTGCTGCTCGCCCGCACCGCCCGCTCTGCCGCCCATTTCGCCAAGGCCTTCTCCAGCCGCACCGCGCGCAAGGTATATTGGGCGCTGGTGATGGGCGTGCCCAGCATCGAGGACGGCATGATCGAACTGCCGATCGCCAAGCAGCCCGGCACCGGCGGCGAGAAGATGCATGTCGATGAGGCGGAGGGGCTGCCCGCCCGATCGCGCTACCGCGTGATCGAACGCGCCGGCAATCGCGCCGCCTGGGTCGAGCTGCAACCCTATACCGGCCGCACGCACCAGCTGCGGGTCCATATGGCCGCGATCGGCCACCCGATCGTGGGCGACGGCAAATATGGCGGCAAGGAATCCTTCTTGAGCGGCACGATCAGCCGCAAGATGCACCTCCACGCCCGCCGCATCCGCGTCGATCATCCCGATGGCGGCCGCGTCGATGTCACGGCGCAGCTTCCCTCGCACTTCGCCAACAGCCTCGCCGACCTCGGCTTCGACCTTGCGCTCGGCGACCTGCCGCTCGACGACGAGATCGACCGTAGCCCCACCCGAGAGGATGAGAAGAAGGCGGCGCGTGCCCACGCCAAGCAGATCCGCAAGGGGCGCAAGGGCGAGCGCCGCGCGCGCGGGAGCACGCGCAAGGCATGACCAATCGCCCATGACTAATCGCCTTGTGGTGTTCGATTGCGACGGCACGCTGGTCGACAGCCAGCACAGCATCTGCGCCGCCATGACCCGCGCATTCGAGGAAGCGAAGCTGACCCCGCCCGATCGGCCCGCGATCCTCTCGGTCGTCGGCCTGTCGCTGCCCCACGCCATGGCGCGGTTGCTTCCCGAGGCTGCAAGCGATTTCCACGATCACCTGGCGGAACGCTACAAGCTCGCCTTCCAGACGCTGCGCCGCGCGGAGGGGGTGCAGGAGCCGCTCTATCCCGGCATCGCCGACCTGATCGTCGCACTGGACGAAGCCGGCTGGCTGCTGGGCGTCGCCACCGGCAAGTCCGATCGCGGCCTTCGCCTTTGCCTCACCCACCATGGCGTCCACGACCGTTTCGTCACGCTCCAGACCGCCGATCGCCATCCGTCCAAGCCGCACCCTTCCATGCTGCTGACCGCCATGGCGCAAGCCGGGGCCGAGCCCGAGACCACGGTGATGATCGGCGACACCAGCTTCGACATCGATATGGCGCGCGCGGCCGGGGTGCGTGCGATCGGCGTCGGCTGGGGCTATCACCCGCCCGCCGAGCTCATCGCCGCCGGCGCACGCGCCGTCGCCATGGACAGCGCGGAGCTGCGCGCCCATATCGACGCCGCATGACCGACCCTCATCCGCCCATCGACCCCGACAAGGTCGCGCGCCAGCGCCACTTCGCCATCTCGCTCTTCCGCCTGTCGGGCGCCTTCCTCGTGATGTTCGGCTTCCTCGCCATCGCCCAGCGCTTTTCCTGGGTGCAGGGGGGCAAGGCCAAGGCGTTCGGCACGATCATGGTGCTCGCCGGCCTGTTCCAGTTCGTCCTCGTGCCCCGCCTGCTCCTGGCGCTGTTCCGCAAGGGGCCGCCGCAATGAAGCGCTTCTACACCGATGTGGCGGTCGTTCCGATTGAAGGCGGCTGGACTATTCAGCTCGACGGCCGCCCGGTCCGCACCCCGGCGCGCGCGCCGCTGGCGCTTCCGACTCCGGCGCTGGCCGATGCCGTGGCGGCGGAATGGCACGGCCAGGACGAGAATGTCGATCCCGCCACCATGCCCATGACTGGCCTTGCCAACGCCGCCATCGATCATGTCGCGCCCAAGCCGGCCGATTTCGCCGCCGGCGTCGCCCGCTATGCCCAGTCCGACCTGCTCTGCTACCGCGCCGACGGCCCCGAAGCGCTGGTCGCGCGGCAGGCCGCGGCCTGGGAGCCGCTGCTCGACTGGGCGCGGGCGCGCTACGACGTCGCCTTCGCCGTGACGCAGGGGATCATTCCCGTGCCGCAGCCCGCTGAGACCCTCGCGCGGCTCGGCGCGGCGGTGGGGGCGCTCAATCCCTTTCGCCTCACCGGCCTGTCGACACTGGTGACGCTCAGCGGCTCGCTGGTCTGCGGGCTGGCGGTGGGGGAGGGCGGGCATGATCCCGCCGCCGTCTGGCTGGCGGCCGAAATCGACGAGGCGTGGCAGGTCGAGCAATGGGGCGAGGACGCCGAAGCCGCCGCCCGCAGCGCCCGTCGCGCGGTGGACTTCGCGACCGCCGCCGGTTTCATCGCCCTGTCGCGCGCCTGACACGGCGGAACCGGGAGGCTTCTTCGTTCATTCTCCCGCCAGCAGAGACGGGCTAGGTCCGCCTGCGGCCCCATTCATCGACGTAAGGAGACCCGGACCCATGGCCTCGACGGTCGCGAAATCCACCCTGGCCGCCCTGCTGGCGCTTGCTGCCCCGGCCTTTGCCCAGCAGACGCCCGAGGCGCCCCCTCCTGAAGTCGCCGCGCCGGAAGAATCGCCCGCGCCCGAAGCCGCGCCGGTCGAACCGCGCGAGTTGACGCCGAAGGAAATCGCCGCTTTCAACCAGGCGGTGAGCGACTTCACCGCTGGCCAGACCGCGCAGCAGGCCGGCGACAATCAGGGTGCGGTCGCTAAATATGACGCGGCGCTCCCCGCGATCCGCGTCGCGGTAGAGGCGGACCCGACCAAGATCGACAATGTCAATTTCCTCGCCAACGCCCTCTATGCCGATGCCGCCGCCTATATGGCGCTGGGCCAGATGGACAAGGTGGCGCCGCTTTACACGGAATCGCTGCCCCACTGGCGCAAGCTGTTGGAGGAGAAGCCCGAGGACGCGACCAGCCGCAACATCCTCGCCGGAATATTGATCCAGCTCGGCAATCAGAAACTCGCCGCCCTGGATAACGCGGCCGCCGACCCCTATTATCAGGAAGCACTGGCGCTGGGCCGCAAGGCGGTCGAAACCCAGCCCGACGACAAGATCGCCAAGAACATCCTCCTGTCAGCCCTGATCGGCGCGAGCCAGACCTCGATGGAGGAAGGGCTGCGCGACGAAACCCTCAATCTTGGCAAGGCGATGATGGCGGACGGCACGATCGACGCCGCCAACCGCCCGTCGATCGAGATACTCACCGGCGCCAGCGCGGGGTAGGTTGTATTCGTCACTCCGTCACCCCAGCGCAAGGCCGGAGTGACGGCGGCTGATAAGCCCCCTCAACCCCGCCCGATCTTGTCGGCATAGAGCATCCGCCCCGGCCCCATCATGCCCAGCACCTGCGGCACGATGTGCGGGGCGACCGCGAAGCAGCCTTCGCTCCGCCCGCACTTGCCCCAGGCGGCGACATGGTCCTCGCTCACATAGTCCGCGCCATGGATCACGATCGCGCGCGCCTCGGCGTTGCTGTTCGCCGGGTCGAGGCCATGCAGCCGCATCGACCGGCCATGCTGGCCGAAATACATCTCGCCGGTCTTGAACGCGCCCTGGCTGCTGGCGAGCGAATTGGGTTCGTTGGAAAAGCTGTGTAGCCAGCCCGAATGCGCCGGGTCCGATCCGCGCCCGTGCGACACCAGATAGCTGCTGGTCTGCCCGCCGATCAGGTCGACGATGTGCATCCGCATATCCTTTGACGGCGAATCGAAATCCACGATCGCCACCCGGTCACGCAACTCGAAGTGATGGGCATGGACATCGAGCGCCGCGCGGGCGCGCTCCAGCAGCGCCGCATAGGGTTTCTGCGCCACCGCGCGCGGCGTTGCCGGGACGGTCGGAACCGGAACCGGCGTCGCGGGTTCAGCAGGCACCGGCAATGCGGCCCTGCCCATGCTGTCGGAAAGAAACGAAAAGGCGAGTCCGCTTAAAGCGAACTTCGTGAAATTGCGGCGATCCATGACCGCAATATAGCAAAGCCGCCGCCCCGGTTGAAGTCCGGAGCGGACCTCTTCACTTGTTTGCCGTGCTCGATTCGTCCGCGGGCTGGCTCTGCTCGCCGCCTTCGGGCAGGCGGGACGTCATGCCGGTCGCTTCGGCGTCGTCCAGTATCTGCTGCTGTTCTGACACGGATGGCGGCGGCGCGGCCGGAGTCGCCACGGCGTTGTTCTGCGGTTCGGGCAGCGGCGCGTCGGGCTCTTCCACCACGACATTCTCGACCGGCGGCTCGACCAGATTGTTGGTCGCCTCCGGCTCTTCGGGCTTCTTCCCGCAGGCCGCGAGGATCAACGTGCCGGCGAGCGCGGCGAGGGCGATTTTACGCATGGGATCAATCCTTCAGGGCGATGGCGGGGGAGGGGGCGGCGGTGGGATCGACTCGGCTGCTCGACGCCTCGATCTTGGACGCCAGCAGCTTGTCCCACCCATAGGGATCGCTGCGGAAGCTGACCACGCCGTCATTGTTGGCGAAGGCGGTCCAGTAGAGCAGATAGACCGCGACCTGGTTGGGCAGCGACACGCGCTGCGTCTTGCCCTCGTCGATCATCGCCTGGATCTGGCCGTTGAGGCTGGGATCGGGCGCGACCATCAGTTCGGCGAGCGCCACCGGCTTTTCCAGCCGGATACAGCCATGGCTGGCGAGCCGATCGTAGCTCGCAAATTTCCCGCGCGAAGGCGTGTCGTGCAGATAGACGGCAAAGGGGTTGTTGAAGTCGAACTTCAGCCGCCCCAGCGCGCTGTTCGGCCCCGCCGGCTGGACGATCCGCTCGCCGCCTTCGGGCGTCTTGATGATCTTGTACCCCTGCCGCGCTAGCGCGGCGCGGCCCTTGGGGAACAGCTCGCGCTTGGCGATCGACATGGGGACGTTCCACGGCGGATTCACCACGATCGAATGGATGCTGGACGTCAGCATCGGCGTCTGATTGTCCGGGCTGCCGGTCACGGCCCGCATCGAGGTGACGGGCTGGTCGCCCTCGAACACGGTCAGCACGGCGGCGGCGATGTTCACCTGCACGCGGTTGACCGGCAGGCTGCGCGGCATCCAGCGCCACCGCTCCATATTAGCCATGATCGCGGCGATCCGATCATTGACGCCGACATTCAGCGCCTCCAGCGTGCGCGCGCCAAGCTGCCCCGTGGGTTCAAGGCCATAGCGGCGCTGCGCCCGCTGGATCACCTGCGCCAGCGGCTCGTCGCGCGTGACGCTGGGGTCTTCCAGCGCGATCCGCGCGCGCACAACATCGGCCGGGGAGGCGGCGGTCAGCGTCGGCCAGCCGCCCTTGTCGCGGATCGCTTCATATTTGGCGAGACCCCGGCGCAGTGTCTCATAACCCGACCAGGGCGGGGTCAGCCCCTTGGCCCATTGCGCCAGCGTGTCGTTGCTGACCGCCTGGGCGAGGCCGGGGCGCGGATCGAACGGGGCAGGGCGCAGCGCCCAGACTTGCAGGAAGTCGGCGGTATCCACCCGCCCGGTCGACAGCGCCTTGGCGCGATCGAGCAGCGCGCTCACCAGCGTCTCGCCCTTCAGCGGCCCGGCCGCCTTCTGCCGCGCCATCAGCCCCTGTGCCGCGCCCGACTTCAGCCACTCGTTCGCCCATGCCTCCTGCGCCGGCGACAGCGCGGGGATCGGCACCGGCGGGGGCGGCGCGGGCAAAGGCTGCACCGTAGGCGGGTTGAGCGTGGGCGCGACGGCAGGAGGCTGGGTCTGCGCGAAACTGGCGGTGGCGCCGAGCGCGACGAGCGCCAGCAGCGGGAAACGGATCATATCGGGACGGTTCATGCTGGACCAGATAGCGCAAAGTCCCCTAGGTTGGAATCGGCATAGCGGGAAAAGATGATGCTGCACCTCGTTCACCATCCCGCCTATGTCTCCCCTGCAACACCCGGCAACCCGTTTCGTTTCGACAAATATGGGCTGGTGATGCTGGCGCTGGAGGAAATCGGCGCGACCTATGTGCGCCACACGCCGGAGCCCATGCCCCGCGCCTGGATCGATGCGGTGCACGACCCCGACTATGTCGATCAGGTCGTGACCCTTGCCGTCCCGCCGGAAAAGGAACGCCGCATCGGCTTTCCCGTCACCGATCGGGTCATGCGCCGGTCGCTGCTGTCGCCCGGCGGCACATGGTTGGCGGCGAAGCTGGCGATGATCCACGGCTATGCCGCCAATGCCGCCGGGGGCAGCCATCATGCGCTGGCCGATACGGGCGCGGGCTATTGCGTGTTCAACGATCTTGCCATCGCCGCCAACCGGCTGATCGCGGAACGGGACGCCGCACGCATCCTGATCCTCGACCTCGACGTGCATCAGGGCGATGGCACCGCCTCGCTGCTCGCGGGCCGCAGCGACATCTTCACCCTCTCGATCCACGCGGAAAAGAATTTCCCGGTGCGAAAGGCGCCCTCGACGCTCGACATCGGCCTGCCCGACGGGACGGGAGACGATGCCTATCTCGCGATTCTGGCCGAAACGCTTCCCCCTGTGCTCGCCGACTTCGCGCCCGACCTCATCCTCTATCAGGCCGGGGTCGATCCCCATGGCGACGATCGGCTCGGCCGCCTCGCCCTCACCGATGCTGGCCTCGATGTCCGCGACCGTTATGTCATGCGGCAGGCGCGCGGGCGCGGCGTCCCTGTCGCCAGCACCATGGGCGGCGGCTATGGCGCGGACCGGATGGCAATCGCCCACCGCCACGCCGCCTGCATGGTCCGCATGGCGCAGGAGATCGCCTAACCTCTTGCAATGATAGGCACGGCGCGGAAAGATGCGACGGCAGGCGCATGGGGACGCGCCGCCTTGTTGGGGGTATCATGAAATGTCTCGCCACCTTGCTCGCCGCGACCAGCATGATCGCGAGCGCCGCCCATGCCGGCGACAAGCCCGTCATCGGCCCGGCACCCGCCTGGGTCGCCCCGTCGCCCGCGATTCCGCAGGCCGACACGGCAAACGAAGCCCCCGTCGAATGGCTGCTGTCAGACCAGCAGGTCAAGCTGGAGACCGGCCGGCAAATCTTCTATTCCAACGTCGCGATGCGGATCGGCACGCCGCAGGGGCTGGCGGCCGGCAATATCAGCTTCCCCTGGCGCCCCGACACGGACGAGATCAGCGTCCATAAGCTGCTCATCCACCGCGGCGACCAGGTGATCGACATACTTGCCTCCGGCCAGACTTTCACCGTCATGCGCCGCGAGCAGAATCTGGAGAACGCGACCCTCGACGGCGTGCTGACCGCCAATATCCAGCCCGAAGGATTGCAGGTCGGCGACGTGCTGGAATTCGCCATGTCGGTCGCCTCGTCCGACCCGACGCTCAAGGGGCATGTGGAACAGATTTCGGCGGCATGGAACGGCATTCCGATCGGCCGCGCGCGTCTGAAGATGCAGTGGCCCGCCAGCCTGCCCGCGCGGCTGCGCGCAAGCCCCGCGATGCCGGGGGTGAAGGCGGTGCGGAAGGGCGACATGATGACGGTCGACTATGCGCTCGACCGGATCGAGCCGATCATCCCGCCCAAGGGCGCGCCTGCCCGATATGGCATGGGCCGCTATGTCGAGGTGACGGACTTCGCCTCCTGGGCCGATCTCGCCGCCTTGCTAGCTCCGCTCTACGCCAAGGCGTCCGTCCTGCCCGCGACCGGCCCGCTCAAGGCCGAAGTGGACCGCATCACCGCCCTTTCGCCCGATCCCAAAGTGCGCGCGCAGGCGGCGCTGACGCTGGTGCAGGACCGGGTGCGCTATGTCGCGCTCGCCATGGGGGTGGGCGGCCTGACGCTGGCGGACGCGGAAACCACTTGGAGCCGCCGCTATGGCGATTGCAAGGCCAAGACCGCGCTGCTGCTGGGGCTGCTGCGCGAACTCGGCATCGCCGCCGATGCGGTCGCGGTAAACGCCCTGTCCGGCGACGGGATCGACCAGCGGTTGCCGATGGCGGGGCTGTTCAACCATGTGCTGGTGCGCGCGACCATCGGTGGCAAGACTTACTGGCTCGACGGCACCCGCACCGGCGACACCAGCCTCGATCGGGTGCAAACGCCCTATTATAGCTGGGGCCTGCCGCTGCTCGTCAAGGGTGCCGCGCTCGTGCCGATCGTCCCCCCGCCGATGACGACGCCCAATGAAAGCATCTCGATCACTATCGACGCCACCGCCGGCCTCGCTGTGCCCGCGCCCTTCAAGGTCGAAACCGTGCTGCGTGGCGACGCGGCGCTTTCAACCCGCAACAGCATGGCCGCCCTCACCGGCGCGACCCGCGACCAGGCGCTCCGCCGCTACTGGAAGGGACAGCATGATGCCGTCGAGCCGTCGAAGATGGGCGCGAGCTTCGACGCCGCGTCCGGCGAATATCGCCTGACGATGGAGGGGCTGGCCAAGATGGACTGGGACGATGGCTGGTACGAGACCGACGGGATGCGGCTCGGCTACAAGGCGGACTTCAAGCGCGAGGACGGGCAGGACAAGGCCGCGCCCTATGCTGTCGGCTACCCCTATTACAGCGTCGCGAGCGAAAAGATCCTGCTCCCCCCCGGCTTCACTGGAAAGGCGGGGGCGGACAATGCCGATGTCGAGGAGACTGTCGCCGGCATCGAATATAAGCGCCGCGCGACCCTTACCGGCAACGTCTTCCTGATCGAGAAAAGCGAACGCAGCGTGGCCCCGGAATTTTCAGCGGACCAGGCGACTGCGGCGGAAGCCGCGCTACGGCGGCTGGCGGACCGGATCGTCTATCTCCGCAAGCCGCCGGGCTATCGCCAGTCGGGCAAGGAACTGGCGGCGCTCGACGCGGAAAAGCCCGCCACCGCCGCCGACTATGTGCGCCGCGCGCAACGCCGCCCGGCCGACGACCATGCAGGCCGCGCCGCCGACCTTGCCGAAGCCGTCCGCCTCGACCCCAACGAGGTGAAGCTGTGGATCGCCAAGGCCGACGCGGAACGGATGGGCGGCGCTGCGGCCGATTCGCTCAAAACTTATGATGCGGGACTTGCCAAATTTCCCGGCAATGTCCGCCTGCTCGCCGGTCGCGGCCTCGCCAACGAGCGTCTCGGCAATGCGGATGCGGCCAGATCCGACTTCGACGCGGCCCGATCCGGGACCGACGACGCGGAATTGCTGAACGCCATGTGCTGGGAAAAGGCCATTGCCGGCCGGGCGCTCGATTCGGCCCTGCTGGACTGCGATGCCGCGCTCAAGCGTGCTGCCGGCGACACAGCGCTGCTCGACAGCCGGGGGCTTGTGCTCCTGCGCCTCGGCCGGCCCGACGAGGCAATCGCCGCCTATGACAAGGTGCTTGCCAGCGAGGGCAAATATCCCACATCCCTCTATGGCCGCGCGCTTGCCTGGGCGAAGAAGGGCGACAAGGCGAAAGCGCAGGCGGACAAGAGCGCCGCGCTGAACCTCGACCCCAATGTCGAAAAGGAATTTTCGGGCTACGGCCTGCCCTGGCCGGCGACCTGACCGGCTCTAGTGGAGCGTGCCGGCGCCGACTTTGTCAGCAGCCTTGCTCTCCATCACCTTCGCCGCGATCAGCCCGGCGGCGGCCAGCGCCACGAAATCGCTGAAGGCGAGGTAGAGGATATAACCCCAGGGGGCATGGTTGAACACGGCTTGGCCCACATGCATCCACAGCGCCGCCGCCACCGCGAAGATCACCGACGCGCGTGCGCGGCTGTCGAAATCGGGCAGGGCGAAACGCAGCGCCAGCGCGATCAGCAGCCCGACCACGACAGCCAGAATCGCGCCGCCGATCAGCGCCGCGCCGTCGGTCACGGGGAAGCCGCTGCTATTGTAGAAGATTTGCGCCACCGGCCCCTTGCCATAGAGGATGGTGCCCTGCGCGGTCGCGGGATCGGGGATGATATAGACGCCGGTGCCGCCGCTGTTGAGGCCCTGCGCCAGCGCTGCCTGAAGATTGGCGCTCGCCTGATCGTCGGCGCGGCTCAGCGCCAGCGCCGCCAGCGGCGTGCCCCAGAAGAGGAAACCGATGATGAACATCGCAAGGCCGCCGAGCAGCCCGCCGATGGTGATGCGGATCATGATGCCTCCCCCTGTCGCGATGGCGCGGAAAATCTGCGCCTCCAACGCGGAAGGATCAACTTCTTTCCCTCAGTCGGCGGGGCGAGACGCCTTTTCCGCGATTCCCGACACGCCTTCGCGCCGTTCCAGCTCGTCCAGCACCGCGTCGAACGGCACGCCCGCGTCGGCCAGCAGCATCATCAGGTGGAAGAGGAGGTCGGCACTTTCGCCGATCAGCCCGTCGCGATCGTCCGCCATGGCGGCGATCACCGCTTCAACCGCTTCCTCGCCGACCTTCTGTGCGATTTTGGCGCGACCGCGTGCCGTCAGCTTGGCGACATAGGAAGCCGACGGATCGGCGCTCCGCCGCTCACGGATCGTCTGTTCGAGGGTATGTAGGGTCGCGCGCATCGGCGGCATCAAGCGCCCGGCGCGCGACCCGTCAAGCCTTACTTGCGCTTGCGGCGCGCGAAGAAGACGCGCCCGGCGAGCACGGCCGCGCCCATGCCGAACAGCGCCATCTGCTCGGGCTCGGGCACCGGGGTCGGATCGCCGCCCGAGCTGCCGCCGCCCGACGAGCTGCTGCTGCCTCCCGAAGAGCCGCCGCACTTGCCGAACCAGCAACCCCAGAATGTCGCCTGCGCCGGCGAAGGGAGGGCGGCGGCCATCAGGCCGGCGGCGCCCATCGTCAGGAACATCTTGCCGAAACTCATCTGTGGAACCCCTTTCTAACGCGAAAACCGTCACATGTCTTTCGCAACCCGATATCGGTTAATGCACGGGGCGTGCCGACGCGCCGAAAGCCGCGCAAATCTGAAGATTTGCTGGTTAATGCCTTCGACCAGATCGTAGAATATGTAAAATCCGCCGACTCTTTCGGCGGCGCTTCACACGCGCCGTACCGAAACCCCGGCCGCCGCGAGCGCACGATGCGCGTCCGCCACGCTATGCTGGCCGAAATGGAAGATGGAGGCGGCCAGCACCGCGCTCGCATGGCCCTTCGTCACGCCTTCGACCAGATGGTCGAGCGTGCCGACCCCGCCGCTCGCGATCACCGGCACCGACACCGCATCGGCGATGGCGCGGGTCAGCGCCAGATCATAGCCAGCGCGCGTGCCATCCCCGTCCATCGAGGTGACGAGCAGTTCGCCCGCGCCAAGCTCCGCCAGCCGCACGCCATGCGTTACCGCGTCGATCCCGGTCGGCTTGCGCCCGCCATGGGTGAAGATCTCCCACCGATCCTCGCCGACCCGCCGGGCGTCGACCGATCCGACGATACACTGGCTGCCGAAACGGTCGGCGATGTCGGCCACGACCTCGGGCCGCGCCACCGCCGCGCTGTTCACCGCCACCTTGTCCGCGCCTGCCAGCAACAGCGCGCGCGCATCTTCGGCGCTGCGCACACCGCCGCCCACGGTCAGCGGCATGAAGCACACCTCCGCCGTGCGCCGCACTACATCCAATATGGTGCCGCGACCCTCATGGCTGGCGCTGATGTCGAGGAAGCACAGCTCGTCCGCCCCCGCCGCATCATAGAGCCGCGCCTGCTCCACCGGATCGCCGGCGTCGCGCAAATCGACGAAATTGACGCCCTTGACCACTCGCCCGTTGGCGACATCGAGGCAGGGAATGACACGGGTGCGGACGGTCATTGAAACAGCAGGCTCCCAAATCCATTCGGTTCGAGCTTGTCGAGAACCCTCTCGCACCGGTTCTCGACAAGATCGAACCGAACGGGAAGGGATATGCAGTTAAGCCGCCGCCTGCGCCACCGCCAAGGCGGTCTTGAGGTCCAGCCGGCCATCGTACAGCGCCCGCCCGGTTATCACCCCCTCGATCCCCTCGTCGGCGTGAAGGCTCAGCACCCTGATGTCGGCGATCCCCGCGACGCCGCCGCTCGCGATCACCGGAATGTCGGTCGCGCGGGCCAGGTCCACGGTCGCGTCGATATTGCATCCTTTCAGCAGCCCGTCGCGCCCGACATCGGTAAAGAGCAGGCTTGCCACCCCCGCATCCTCGAACCGGCGGGCGAGGTCGATGACCGGCATGTCGCTCTTTTCCGCCCAGCCGTCGGTCGCCACGAAGCCGTCGCGCGCGTCCACCGCCACGACGATCCCGCCGGGAAAGTCGCGCGCAGCCGCTTTCACGAAGGCGGGGTCTTTCAGCGCCGCCGTGCCGATCACGATGCGCGACACGCCCAGGTCGAACCAGCGCTCGACGGCGTCGCGGTTGCGGATGCCGCCGCCCAGCTGAACGTGGCCGGGGAAGGCCTCGACGATCGCCTCGACTGCCGCCGCGTTCACCGCATGGCCCGCGAAGCTGCCGTCGAGATCGACCACATGCAGATGCTGCGCGCCTGCGTCAGCAAACAGCAGCGCTTGGCGTGCCGGATCGTCGCCATAGACGGTCGCGCGGTCCATATCGCCCTCGGCCAGGCGCACGACCTGTCCGCCCTTGAGGTCAATGGCTGGAAAGACGATCAGCGACATTGCAAAATCCGTTCGGTTCGAGCTTGTCGAGAACAATCCGCCCCGTTCTCGACAAGCTCGGACCGAACGGGGGATGGTGCGATCACGGCCGCCACTCCAGAAAGCGGGACAGAAAGGAAAGGCCGTAGCGCTGGCTTTTTTCCGGATGGAACTGGCAGCCGATGATGCTGTCGCGCGCCACCGCCGCGACCAGCGGCCCGCCATGGTCGGTGACCGCGGCGACATGCGCGGGGTCGGCGGCGTCGAAATGATAGCTGTGCAGGAAATAGGCTTCCCCGCCATCCAGCAGCGCCGGCGCGCCCGCCGTCAACGTCACGTCGTTCCAGCCCATGTGCGGCACCTTGATCGTCGCATCGCCCGGCTCGATCAGCCGCACCGTGCCCGGCACCCAGCCCAGCCCCTCATGCCGCCCGAATTCCTCTCCGGCGTCGGCGAGCAACTGCATCCCCACACACACGCCCAGAAAGGGGACGCCGCGCTCCCGAACCGCAGCGCCCATCGCCTCGACCATCCCATCGATTCCGACCAGTGCATCGCGGCAGGCGCGAAAGGCGCCCACGCCCGGCAACACGATCCGGTCCGCCTTCGCCACCAGATCGGCGTCGGCGGTGATGACGACATCCTCCGCCCCCGCCTTGCGCAGCGCATTGTGCACCGAATGGAGGTTGCCCGCGCCATAGTCGATGAGGGCAATGGTCACGCCAGCAGGCTCTCCAGGGTGACGCCCGGCGCGGCCTTGACCGGCACGAACTCGATCAGCTCGAACGTCGCCACATTGTTGACGAAGAACGGGTCGCCCGCCGCCTTTTCCTGCAATTCCGCGCGCGCGCCCCGCGCCAGCAGCACCCCGCCCTCGCGCGGCTCGCGCGGGCCGGCCAGCAGCAGCCAGCCCTCGGCGATGCCCTGGTCCAGCCATTCGCGATGGGCCGCCCGGTAGCTGTCCAGCACATCGAGCGAGGCGGTATAGGTGATGGAAATCAGGAACATCGCCATGACCTTATAAAATGCCCTTGGTCGACGGGATCGCGTCGGCCTTGCGCGGGTCGATCTCGACCGCCTGCCGAAGCGCGCGGGCGAGGCCCTTGAACGCGCTTTCGACGATATGGTGATTGTTGCTGCCGTAAAGATTCTCGATATGCAGCGTGATGCCCGCCGACTGCGCGAAGCTGTGGAAGAAATGCTCGACCATCTCCGCGTCCCACTCGCCGATCTTCTGCACGGTGAAGGGCAGCTTGCACACCAGCCAGGGCCGGCCCGAAATGTCGAGCGCCACGCGCGTCAGCGTCTCGTCCATCGGCGAATAGACGCTGCCGTACCGACTGATGCCGCGCTTGTCGCCCAGCGCCTTCGCCACCGCCTCGCCGATGGCGATCGCCGTGTCCTCGGTCGTGTGATGCTGGTCGACGTGCAGGTCGCCCACCGTCTTCACGTCCATGTCGATCAGCGAATGGCGGGACAGCTGCTCGATCATATGGTCGAAAAAGCCGATCCCGGTCGACACGCTGTAGAGCCCGGTGCCGTCCAGATTGACGGTCACGTCGATCTGCGTTTCCGCAGTGTTGCGGTGAATCTCGGCCGTGCGCATGGCCGCGCTATAGCGGCTTGCGCCCATCATGCAATGACGCGCGCGGGGTTGACCCCGCCTTTCCCGCCGTTAGGACATGGGGCCATGAGCGACGACCTGCCCGACAGCCTGATTCCCTATGACGAGATCGTGCAGGAGGCGCTGCGCGCCGTCGTCGGCCGGGTGCTGGGCGAAGTGCAGACGACCGGCGGGCTGCCGGGCGTCCATCATTTCTACATCACCTTCAAGACGCAGGCGCCGGGGGTCGACATTCCCCGCCACCTGATCGAGCGCTTCCCTGACGAGATGACGATCGTCCTCCAGAATAAATTCTGGGACTTGAAGGTCAGCGACGTGCATTTCGAGGTCAGCCTGACCTTCAGCCAGGTCGCCGCCCACCTCGTCATCCCGTTCAGCGCGATCACCGCCTTCGTCGATCCGGCGGTCAATTTCGCGCTCCAGTTCCAGGTCCAGGGCGACGAAGCGCCCGAACCGCACGAAGCGGCCGAAAATGACGCGCCCCAGGCGGTTGCCGAAGACGGATCGAACGTCGTCACGGTGGATTTCGGCAAGAAGAAATAAGGGCCGCCCATTGCTCCGTTCGTGCCTCGTATCGAAGGAAGATTCGATACGAGGCACGAACCGTGTCAATATTTGGCCGTTTCTACCAAGTCGCGTCGATAAGAACCCATAAGCCCCTCCCCTTCAGGGGAGGGGTTGGAGTGGAGCGTTTCCCCAAACGCCTCGTCACGAGGATGGGCCCACCCCCGAAGGGGAGGGGAAGTCTTACTCAACGCATTACGGTTTCACCCGTTCAGATAATCCCACACTTTCGATATCACGACCGATCCTTCGCCGACCGAGGACGCGACCCGCTTGACCGACCCCGCGCGCACGTCGCCCACGGCGAAGATGCCCGGCTGCGATGTCGCATAGGTGGAGCCGGCCCCGGCCGCGTCGCCCGTCAGCACGAAGCCCTTGTCGTCCAGCGCCACCAGCCCCGACAGCCACGCCGTATTGGGGGCGGCGCCCACCATGATGAACAGGCCGCAGGTCGGCACCTCGCGCGTCTCCCCGCTCTCAATGTCGCGCACCGTCACGGCCTGCAGCGTGTCCTCACCGTGCAGCGCCACCACCTCGCTATGATAGTCGATGCTGATCGCCGGGTCCGCCTCCAGCCGGCTCGACAGATAGCTCGACATGGACGCAGCGAGCGAACCGCCCCGCACCAGCACGCGGACATGCTCCGCCGTGCGGCTGAGATACATGGCCGCCTGCCCCGCCGAATTGCCGCCGCCGATGACGATCGCCTCCGCGCCCGTGCAGTAGCGCGCCTCATTCTCGGTCGCCGCATAATAGATGCCTGCGCCCTCGAACTCGGCCAGCCGGTCGATCGGCAGGCGGCGATATTGCACGCCCGTCGCCACCACCACCGCCCCGGCGCGGATGCTGCGCCCATTGTCGAGCCGGGCGCAGAACGCGCCGTCCTCCATCCGCTCCAGCGCGGTCGCGCGGCAGGGGATGACGAAGCGCGTGCCGAACTTCATCGCCTGCACCTCGCCCCGCCACAGCAGGTCCGCGCCCGAAATGCCGGTCGGAAAGCCCATATAATTTTCGATCCGGCTCGACGTGCCGGCCTGACCGCCGATCGCGATATCCTCGACCACCAGCGCGCGCAGCCCCTCCGCCCCGGCATAGACCGCCGCCGCGACCCCGGCCGGACCGCCACCCACGATCAGCACGTCGAACGCCTCGCATTCGCCAATGTCGCGGTTGAGGCCCAGCAGTTGCGCCAGCTTGTGCGGGGTCGGCTCCTCGATCACCTGGTCGCGGCCGAAGATGACCGCCGGGCGGTCATCGGGCACCGCGCAGCTCGCCGCGACCCGGCGCGCATCCTCGCTGCCGAGCGGGTAGGAGGCGAAGGGCAGGCGGTTGCGGCTGGCGAACTCGGCGATGCAGCGCACGTCGCGATCGACCTCTTCGCCGATCAGCACCAGCGCGCCGTCCTGCATGTCGATCTGCCGCCGCCGCCGCGCGGCGATGACGGTGATGATGATGTCCGACATTTCCGGTATTTCGGACATCAGCCGCATCATCGCCGCACGCGGCACCTCGATCACCTGGGTATCGCGCGCCGCGCGCATCGGCATCGTCCACACGCCGCCGGACAGAAAGCCGATCTCCGCCATGAACTGGGTCGGGCCGAGCGTGGAGGCGACATGGCGTTCGTCGCCGAAGGGATTGACCACTTCGATCTCGCCATCCTCGACATAGACGAAACGGTCGGCCGGATCGCCCGGCCGCGCCAGGAATGCGCCGGCGGGATAATGCGCCGGCGTGCCCGCCGCGCGCAGCGCCTCGACATGCGCCTGCGCCAGCGGCACCCGCTGCATCTCGCGCAGATCGCGCCCGATCGTTTCCATGATGTGCCTCCTCGTGCCCGTTCTGCCGCATCCGCACGACGCCGCCTATCGCAATTTCAGCCGCCGGTGATGCTAGCCACGCTGCGGTCGGGGCGGAGCGCGATGGTGATGGTCGCGCGGCCCGGCATCTCTGCCAGCATATGCCGGGTCAGCCGCTCATAATGCTGGATGAACCGGGCAAGCTGGCCCACGCCCATCACCCCTTCGGCGTCGCCGACCCGCGCCCGCAGCGCCGCTTCCTGCTCCCCCCGCCATTGCGCCACCATCTCGAACCCCGGCGCGGCGAGGAGCACGAGCGCATCCAGTCGCGCGAACAGCTTGCGATAGTCGCCCGCCAGCGCCGCGTTGACATGGGCCCGCCAACGCCCGTCGCCATCCTCCTCCGCCTCCAGCCGGTTGACCGGCGTGACCAGCGCCTCGTCCGTCTGCGGCGTCGCGCCGACGCACCAGCCCTCCAGGATCAGCAGCCGCGTGCCCGCCGCCGCGATCGGCCATTCCGCCGCCGGTGCCCGATCGTCGCGCGCCTTGTCGAACCGGGGCAGCGCCGCCGCCTCGCCCCGTTCCAGCGCCGCGATCACCGACAGCCCCAGCGATACGTCATGCGTCCCCGGCACCCCGCGCGTCCGCAGCAGCGGATGCACGTCCACCGCCAGCCGCTCGCGCTCGGCCTTCGTGCGATACAGATCGTCGATCGACAGCAGCGCGCAGGGAAGGCCAAGGCCATCCATCCGCGCCTTCAGCTCCTCGGCCAGCGTGGACTTGCCGCTGCCCTGCGCGCCCGCGATGCCCAGCACCACCAGCCCGTCGCGCTGCGCCAGCAACCGATCGGCAAGCGCAGCGACAGGCTCCAGCGGCGTCATCGCCTATTGCGCCGCCACCAGCAGCTTGTCGATCTTGCGCCCGTCCATGTCCACGATCTCGAACCGCCAGCCCTGATCGTCGATATAGTCGCCCACTTCAGGCAGGCGGCGCATCAGCCACAGGACATGGCCGGCGACGGTCGCATAGTCGCGGTCCTCGGACAGGCTGATGTCGATCCGCTCGGCCAGCTGGTCGATCGCCATCTGCCCCGACACCAGCAGGCTGCCGTCGTCCCGCTCGACCAGATCGGGCTCGTCATAGGCGTCGCGGTCGGACGCGAAATGACCGGCGATGGCGGACAGCAGATCGGCCGGCGTCACGATCCCTTCGAAATGCCCATATTCGTCATGCACCATGACCATCGGTACGTCGGATCGGCGCAGCACTTCGAGCGCGTCCATCGCATCGACCTGATCGGGCACTACCTCCGCCCGGCGCATCAGCGCTTCAAGGTTCAGCCGCTCGCCCCGGAACAAGGCGGTCATGATGTCGCGCGCCTGGACGATGCCGATAATGTCCTCCACCGACCCGCGCCCGATCGGCAGGCGGGTGTGCGGCGTGTCGAGCAACCGCGCGCGGATCGTCGCCTCGTCGGCGGCGATGTCGATCCAGTCGACGTCCATCCGCTGCGTCATCACCTCGCGCACCGGCCGGTCGGCGAGCCGCACCACGCCGGAGATGATCGCGCGCTCGCTTTCCTCGATCACGCCCGACTTGCTCGCCTCGGCGACGATCAGGTGCAGTTCCTCGGCGGTCACATGGCTTTCGGATTCGCGGTCCAGGCGCAGCGCCTTGAAGATGAGGATGCTCGATATGTCGAGCACCCAGACGATCGGCGCGGTGATCCGGGCGAGCCACATCATCGGCGTCGCCACCACCACCGCGATCGGCTCGGGCGCGCGCAGCGCAAACTGCTTGGGCACCAGCTCGCCCACGATCAGCGAGGCGTAGGTGGTCAGCCCGATGACGATCGCGAAGCCGAGATTTTCGGCAAGATTGGGCGAGAGGCCAAGCCCCGCCAGCCGCTGACCCACCGGTCCGCCCAGGCTCGCGCCCGAATAGGCGCCGGTGCCGATGCCGATCAGGGTGATGCCGATCTGCACGGTGGACAGGAACTTGCCCGGATCGGCGGCGAGGCCCAGCGCGGCGCGCGCGCCCTTTCGCCCTGCCTTTTCCATCGCCTGAAGGCGCGGGCGGCGCGCCGACACCACGGCAAGCTCCGACATGGCGAATACGCCGTTCAGCGCCACCAGCACTAGGATGATGACGAGATCGACCCACGGGAAGGGCGTCGGGTTTTGGGGGGGGATCGTGGCCATGGCGGTCAGCGAATCGCTATAACCGCGATTCTGTCATTTTCACAACCTTGCCATCATGGACGGTTCAGTTCGCATGTGGAACAAAGTCCCCGCTCGGTCATTGGGGAGGTCACCCGCGGTTGATCAAAGACAAGACAAGGGAATATCGTCATGAGGATTTCACATCGCATCCTGGGCGCGGCCGGCCTCGCCGCCATGCTCGCCACCACCGCCTGCACCACTGATCCGACCACGGGCGAGCGCCGCGTGTCGAAGGCCGCGATCGGCGGCATCGGCGGCGCTCTGGGCGGCTATCTGCTGGGCGACCTGGTCGGCGGCCGGCGTGACCGTACCGAAAAGATCGTGGGTGCCGGCATCGGCGCGATCGCGGGCGCGGGCATCGGTGCCTATATGGATGCGCAGGAGCGCAAGCTGCGCGAGGAAACCGCCGGCACCGGCGTTGACGTCATCCGCGACGGCGACAATCTGCTGCTCCGCATGCCGTCCGGCATCACCTTCGCCTATGACCGCGCGGACGTGCAGCCGCAGTTCCAGCCGACGCTGAACGACGTCGCCTCGGTCCTGGCCCAATATCCCAAGACCTATATCGACGTGCTCGGCCATACCGACAGCGACGGCAGCGACGCCTATAACCAGACGCTCTCGGAGCGCCGGGCGCAGGCGGTCGCCAGCTATCTGGTGAGCCGTGGCGTCCAGTCGGCGCGGCTTGCGACGCGCGGCTATGGCGAGACCCAGCCGATCGCGTCCAACGCGACCGAGGAAGGCAAGGCCGCCAACCGCCGTGTCGAAATCAAGATCGCGCCCGTCACCGAAAACGACGTGCGGAGCTGATAGCCAGCGTCAGGGGCGGGCGCTGAGCGCCCGCGCCATCAACTCCAACGCCGCCCGTTCTGCTTGCGGATCGGGCGGCAGCCTGCCATCGAGCGCCAGCGTGGCGAGGCCATGCGCCAGCCCCCAGCAGGCGAGCGCGCCGGCTTCGGCCCGATCGGGTGCGAGTTGCGCCACCCGCGCCGCCATTAGCGAATAGCCGCCCTTGCAATCGTCAGCCGGCAGGGTCAGGCCCGCATCGTCCGCGAACATCAGCCGGAACAGCGCAGGCTGCGCCCGCGCAAAGGCGATGTAGGACAGCCCCTGCGCCGTCAGCGCGGCCGCCGCGTCGTCGCCGCTGTCCGCCTTCGCCGCATCCGCCTCCAGCATCGCAAAGCCGCGCAGCGCGACCGCCGCCATCAGCGCGCTCTTGTCCTCGAAATGGCGATAGGGGGCCATGGCCGACACGCCAGCCGCCCGCGCCACCGCGCGCAGGCTGACCTCCGCCTCGCCCTGTTCCACTAGCGCCAGGGCGCAGTCGATCAGACGCTCGCGGAGGGGAACGGCGGGGGCATCACCTTGGGGCATGTTTACACTGTAATCTTTCTTGCGTATGTTTACAGCATAAGCAGGAAGGAGCGAGTCGATGCAATCCCGCCAGTCGGTTGACCTCACCCCTTATCCCGACCTCATCGTCGTCATGCTGGGCTTTCGCGTGTCGAGCTGGCGCGGGTTCCTGTCGCTGATCGGCATCGGCAAGGAGCTGCGCGCGATCCAGGACGCGCCGCCCGATGGGCTGCTGGCGCACGAACAATGCCTGTTCGCGCTCAACCATGTCGGCATCCGCCAATATTGGCGCGACCTTCAAAGCCTGGAACGCTTCACCCGCTCCGCCCCGCACTCGGATTGGTGGCGCGATTTCGCCAAGCTCAGCAACGGCGCGGGCTTCTGGCATGAAACTTACGCGAGAAGCGGGGCGATGGAAGCGCTCTACGCGAACATGCCGGGGCCGATGGGCTTCGGCCGCTTCGCGCCGTCGCTGGACCCGGTCGGGCCGTTCCTGACTGCACGCGCGCGGATGGAGCGACGGGTGGGTTGAGGGGGGACGGGTGGGAAGCTCACTGTCAGCTTGCATGAAAATAATCGTCGACAACTAACGGTTCAGATGCATTTCCGCTAAGAAAACAGTGCAGCAACTTCGCCGATGATGCCGCTGTCCAAGACCATCTTGATTACCGGCAGTGCCACGAAAAAATGTGTCGCGGCCCATAGAGTCGATGAAGGTTCTTTCGACTTCCATAACGACACCCCAGTTATCAAAGCTCCAATGGCGTAGGCAAGCGGTAGAAGCATCAGGAAGCGCCATCCCGGTTTCAGCCACTGAACAGCCAGCCAGAAAAACAGCCCACTTTCAAAAACTGAGAATGCCAAAAACATCAGCGCCACGTTCTTCCGAACAAACCACTGATTTAGGCGATCTTCCGCAGAACCGGGTTTGGCGATCCATCCCATCGTGCATAACCTGCCGTAATTCTGTTCGCCGTTCAATGTCTGGCTCCCAGCGGTGCAACCAGCGACACCACTGGCAGTCATTAGCCGGCTTCCCCCCTCTTCCCTTGAGGGAGAGGGATGCGGAGACTTGGCAGCTTGCTGCCTAGTCATAGCTGGGTGAGGGGACTGGACGCCCTCGAAACCGCGCATCCTCCTCATCCAACTCCGCCTTAGCCGCTGGCCGGCAAGGCGGCATATCCTTCACCCTCCGGGGGAAAAGGATGGTGCGCCATTGTCCCGTTCCGAAAAGAGGGGTTCCCAAAACCCCTCAGAACGGCACTTCGTCGTCCAGGTCGTTGTCGAAATTCGGCCCGCCGGCCCGGCCGCCGCCATAATTGCCGCTGCCGCCCTGCGACCGGCCGCCGCCACTCTGGCTGCCACCGCCATAGCCGCCGCCGCTCTGGCCGCCGCCGAAATCATCATAGTCGCCGCCGCCAAAGCCGCTCGACCCGCCGCTCCAGTCGGACACGCCCTGGCCGCGCCCGCCGCCGCCCTGACCGCCACCGCCCGGCGCGCCGTCCAGCATGGTCAGCACCGCGCCCGGTCCCTGCAACACCACTTCGGTCGAATAGCGGTCGTTGCCGGCATTGTCCTGCCATTTACGGGTGCGCAGCTGACCCTCGATATAGACCTTGCTCCCCTTGCGCAGGAAGCGTTCGGCAACGCCAGCCAGCCCTTCGGAAAAGATCGCGACGCTGTGCCATTCGGTGCGCTCCTTGCGCTCGCCCGACATGCGGTCCTTCCAGCTTTCGGACGTGGCGATGCGCAGGTTGCACACCTTGCCGCCATTCTGGAAGCTCTTGACCTCAGGGTCCGCGCCCAGGTTCCCGACCAGAATGACCTTGTTGACCGAGCCTGCCATGATTCCTCCGATAGATTGATCGGCCCTTATAGTCCCGCTGCGGTCGCGGTCCAGTAAGTGATGCCCGCCGCGACATAGGCCAGGACGAACAGGTAGCCGACCATGAAGGCCGGCCATTTCCAGCCGTTCGTCTCGCGCCGGGTCACGGCGATGGTGGAGATGCACTGGGGCGCGAACACGAACCAGGCGAGGAAGGCCAGCGCCGTCGCCAGCGACCAGCGGCCCTGCAGCCGGTCGCCCAGCTGCTGGCTCACGGCATCCTCGTCATCGCCCGCGTCGATCGCATAGACGGTGGCGATCGCCGACACGGCGACCTCGCGCGCGGCCATGGTCGGCAGCAGGGCGAGCGAAATGTCGCGGTTGAAGCCGATCGGCGACACCAGCACATGGATGCCGGACGCGATCCGGCCCGCGATACTATATTCCACCTGGGCGCGCCCTTCGGGCGCCTGCGGGAAGCTGGCGAGCACCCACAGCACGATGTTGGTGGCAAGAATGATGGTGCCCGCGCGCTTCAGGAAGATCACCGCGCGCTGCCACAGCCCGATCACTATGTCCTGCGGCCGGGGCCACTGATATTTCGGCATTTCCATCAGGAACCCGCCGCTCTGCCCCTTGGTGACGGTCAGGCGCAGCGCCCACGCGGCCAGCATCGCGCCGACGATGCCGCTGACATAGAGGGCGAAGAGCACCAGTCCCTGCAAGCCGATGCCCCATCCCCCCCCCAAATCATAAACATCCCGCGCCGGGATGAAGGCGGCGATGATCAGGCCATAGACCGGCAGCCGCGCGGAGCAGGTCATCAGCGGCGCGATCAGGATGGTGGTCAGCCGGTCCTTCGGGTCCGCGATGGTGCGCGTCGCCATGATCCCCGGCACCGCGCAGGCGAAGGAGGAGAGCAAAGGGATGAACGCCCGGCCCGACAGGCCCACCTTCGCCATGAGGCCATCCATCAGGAAGGCGGCGCGCGCCATATAGCCGGTCGCCTCCAGCATCAGGATGAAGAAGAACAGGATCAGGATCTGCGGCAGGAAGACGACCACCGCGCCGACGCCGCCGACCACCCCCTGCAACAGGAAGTCGTGGACCAGTCCCGGCGGCAGGGTCGCCGTCACCGCCTCGCCCAGCGCCGTCACCCAGCTTTCCAGCAGGTCGGCAGGCGCCGTGGCCCAGCTGAACACCGCCTGGAACATCACGAACAGCAGCGCCAGCAGGATCAGGAACCCGGCCACGGGATGCAGCAGCACCCGGTCCACCGCCGACGTCAGCCGGCGCGAGGGCGTTTCGCGTACGATCGCTGCGCGGGCGATGCGCCGCGCCTCGGCACGGGTCGCGTCGAAATCGCGGCTCTCGCCGGCGGGATAGGCGCGCGGCGCGCCGTTCAGCAGCCCGTCCAGCGCCTCGCGCAGATGGTCGAGCCCGCGCTTTCGCACCGCGACGGTCGATACCACCGGCACGCCCAGTTCCCGCCCCAGCACATTGGCATCCAGCTCCAGCCCGTCGCGCGTGGCGAGATCGACCATGTTGAGCGCGACGATCGTCGGCAGGCCGAGCGCGATCAGCTCCAGCGCGAAGCGGAGATGATTGTCGAGATTGGCGGCATCGACCACGATCACCAGCGCGTCGGGCCGGCGCTCGCCCGCCTGACGGCCCAGCACGACATCGCGCGTCACCTGCTCGTCGGGGCTGGCGGGCTCCAGGCTATAGGTGCCGGGCAGGTCGACCAGCTCGACCGGCCGCCCGTCGGACAGCGCCAGCCGCCCGGCCTTGCGCTCCACCGTGACGCCGGGATAGTTGCCCAGCTTCTGCCGCGCGCCGGTCAATGCGTTGAACAGCGCGCTCTTGCCGGCATTGGGATTGCCGACCAGCGCCACCAAAGGCAGCGCGCTCATCCCCGCGCGTCCGCCTCTGTCGCAGCGCCGGTCCGCACGGTGACGGCGGCGGCATGGGCGCGGCGCATGGCTATGGTCATGCGGCCGATGCGGCAGGCGACCGGCCCCTTGCCCAGCAACCCGCCCCGGTGCAGCGCCTCGACGCTCGCCCCTTCGCACAGGCCGAATTCGCGCAACCGCTGGCCTTCGCTGGCGGACAGGAGGGTCCAGTCGATCAGGTCGACATAGGCGGGCTGGCGCAGGGGCAGGTCGGTGAGGCGCACGGGGTCAGGTCACTCGCAGGCGGTTTCTGCGACTGACTATCAATGTCGATAGCAAATGACCAGCGGGAATCTCAGACGGCCGGATAGCGCAGCCGGCCGATGAAGCGCGAAAGGCTCAATCGCTCGCCGCCGCCCGCGCCCTTCACCTGCGCCTTGATCTTCTCGACGCGCATCACATCCTCGATCCGCCGCGACAGGAAGGCGCGCGTGTCGGCCAGACCGTCGCTTTCGTCGTTGAGGAGGACGAGCAGGGTGGAGGCATAGACCGCCGACAGGGTCAGCCGCTTGCTGTAATGCGCGAAGTCGGTGGCGGTGTCGCCCGCCGCGCGCCACATCGCATCGGCCGCGCGCCAGCCGAGCTTCGCCGCGCGCGGGGCGTTGGTGGGCAGCGCCAGGATCGACCAGGCGCGGCGCAGCGCCTCGCGATCGCGCGCGATCCTGTCGATGCGCGCCTCGATCAGCGCGGTGATCCGGCGGCGGATCGACAGGGCCGCCAGCTTTTCGGGCGGCAGCGCCTCCAGCATCGCCGCGTCGATATGCGCGAACCAGGCGTCGATCATGTCCACAGCGCCGCCGGAGAAGGCGAGCGCGGCGATATCGGGGTCGACGCCCTTCTCCCGCGCCGCCATCTCCACCGCTTGGTGGCGCCAGCCATCGAAGGCGGCATGGCGCGGCAGCATGGGGGCCAGCAGGGCGCGGACTTCGTCCAGCGTCAGGTCGCTTGTCTCGGTCATGACCGCCAATCTAGGCGCGCGCGGGCAGCCGCACAAGCACCAGCGCGGCGGCGACCGCCACCAACCCGGCCATGTCCCCGGCGCTCAGCCACTCGCCGAACAGCAGCCACCCCAGCACCGCCGACACCGCCGGCTGAAGCAGGAGGCTGAGGCCAAGCACCAGTGGCGAGAACCAGCCGACCGCATAGGTCAGCAGCCCCTGTCCGACAAGCTGGCTCGACAGCGCGAGCAGGATCAGCGGCGTCCAGTTGCCCGGCATCACCTGCTCCTTCAGCGCCAGCGCGCACAGCAGCAGCGCCGGCGCGCTCGCCAGGCTGGACCCGGCCAGCACCGACCAGCTGTCCAGCCGCCCGCGCGCGCCCTGCACGATCAGCAGATAGGCGGTGTAGAACAGCCCGGCGAGGATGCAGAGCAGGTCGCCGTGGAGGTTGCGGATCGACAGTTCGTAGCTGCCCGCCATCATCACCATCATGCCGCCCGTCGCCAGCGCCAGCGCGATGGCCTGATTGCGGTCGGGCCGCTGGCGCAGCACCAGCAGCGCCCAGGCGGGCAGGAACAGCCCGCTCATATTGCCGAACACGGTGGCGTTGGCGACCTTGGTATAGAGGATGCCGACATGCCAGGCGGCCAGGTCCGCGGCAAAGACGATCCCCGACAGCGCGAGCGCACCCCATTCGCGCGCCGTCGGCGGGGTGCGCCGCCATCCCCGCGCCGCGAGCAGGCAGAGGAAGGGCAGGGCGATCGTCACCCGCCAGAAGGCGGCGGCGACCGGCCCCACATCGGCGAGCCGCACCAGTACCGCGCCCGCCGGCAGGATCAGGTTGGCGAGAATGAGCGCCGGGAACGCGAGACGGGGGGTTGCCATATGGGCGACAGGGGTTGAAGTCTGCATCGCGGCTCCCTAGCTGGCTTTCCGCAGCACGTCCCGTTGCATATTGCAACTATATTGGCATTTTGTGCGTATAAGGGGAGATTTCCGTGACGACCCTGTTCGATCCCATCCAGCTCGGCGCGATTTCCGCGCCCAACCGCATCCTGATGGCGCCCTTGACCCGCGCGCGCGGCACCCGCGATCATGTGCCCACGCCCATCATGGCCGACTATTACGCGCAGCGCGCCGGCGCGGGCCTTATCATCAGCGAGGCGATCGGCATTTCGCGGCAGGGTCTGGGCTGGCCCTATGCGACGGGCCTCTGGAACCAGGGTCAGGTCGATGGCTGGCGGCGCGTCACTGACGCGGTGCACGACGCGGGCGGGCGGATCGTCGCGCAGCTCTGGCATATGGGCCGGCTGGTCCATTCGAGCGTCACCGGCGAGCAGCCCGTCTCCTCCAGCCCCGTCGCCGCGCCGGGCCATGCCCATACCTATGACGGCAACCAGGACTATGAGACGCCGCGCGCGCTCCAAGTCTCCGAAATCCCGCAGTTGCTCGACACCTATGCCGTCGCCGCGCGCAATGCGGTCGCGGCCGGCTTCGACGGGGTTCAGCTTCACGCCGCCAACGGCTATCTGATCGACGAATTCTTACGCAACGGCGCCAATGCCCGCGACGATGATTATGGCGGCAGCCCGGAAAACCGGGTCCGCCTGCTGCGCGAAGTGGTCGGCACGCTGACCAGCGCGATCGGCGCGGACCGCACCGGCGTCCGCCTCTCGCCCAACGGCAACAGCCAGGGCACCGACGACAGCGACCCGCAGAGCGTTTTCCCGGTCGCGGCGCAGGCGCTCGACGCGCTCGGCATTGCCTTCCTCGAACTGCGCGAGCTGAAGCCCCACGGCACCTATGGCGCCAGCGAAGTACCGCCCCTGTCGCCGATCATCCGCCAGCAGTATCGCGGGCCGCTGATCCTCAACAGCGACTTTACGGCGGAAACGGCTCAGGCTGCGCTCGACAGCGGCGTCGCCGACGCCATCGCCTTCGGCCGGCCCTTCCTCGCCAACCCCGACCTTGTGGAGCGCCTCCGCACCGGCGCGCCGCTCAACGCGCCGAATCCCGCGACCTTCTACGCCAGGGGCGCGGAGGGCTATACCGACTATCCCGCATTGGCGCCGGTGGCGTAAAAGCGCCTTTTGCATCAGCCATCGCCATGCCCTATATGCGGGGCATGGCGATCTTTCCCCGTCCCGTTTCTCCCAAGAGCGCGCTCGGCGACTTCTGGAGCTATTTCCGGCAGCAGCGGAAGCATAAATGGCCGCTGCTCGGCCTGTCGGCGGCGCTGACCTGGGTCATCGTGTGGACCTTCGTCATCGACGCGAACACCAACACGATGCCGACGCGGAACAAGATCATCTATGTCGAAAGCTGGGACGCCAACCGCTCCGACGCGGCGATCATCCTCCAGCAGAAGATCGACTTCGCCAAGCGCGAAGCGGCGCTCATCAAGCAGCAGCAGAAGATGCAGGGCTTTGCCGACGCCTTCGGCATCGAATGGCGCGACGAGGAAAGGCGCAACACGGCAAAACGCAAGGAAGCGGTGAAGGCGATCGACGCGATGCTCGACGAGCGGCTGGCAAAGGCTGAAGCGGCGGAAAAGAGCCCGAAGGCCGGGGCTGCCCAGCCCTGAGCCGCCTTCCTTCACCGATGGACGACCGGCGCTTGATGGCCGCCGCCATCGCCCTGTCGCAGCGCGGACGCGGCCTTTCCACGCCCAATCCCAATGTCGGCTGCCTGATCGTGCGGGACGGCCATATCGTCGGGCGCGGCTGGACCCAGAAGGGCGGCCGCCCCCATGCCGAGGCGCAGGCGCTGGAGCAGGCGATGGACCAGGCGCAGGGGGCCACGGCCTATGTCACGCTCGAACCCTGCTTTCACCTGTCCCCGCGCGGGCCGCGCTGCGCCGACCTGATCGCGCGGGCGGGCATCGCCCGCGTGGTGATCGCGCTGCGCGATCCCGATCCGCGCACCGACGGGCAGGGCGCGGCATGGCTGCGCGACCGGGGCGTCACGGTCGAGATGGGCCTGATGGCGCAGGAAGCGGCGCGCGCCATGGCCGGCTTCGTGCTGCGGCAGACGCTGGGGCGGCCGCATGTGACGCTCAAGCTCGGCCTGTCGCTCGACGGGCGGATCGCGCTGGCCGACGGGCGCAGCCGCTGGATCACCGGGCCGGACGCGCGGGCGCATGCCCATATGGAGCGGTCCCGGCACGACGCGATTCTGGTCGGTGGCGGCACGCTGCGCGCCGATTCGCCTCGGCTCGATGTGCGGCTGCGCGGCCTTGAGGATCGCTCGCCGCGCCGGCTGCTGCTGAGCCGCAGCGATGCGCCGGCCGGATGGGAGCGGATCGCCGCTCCGGAAGAGATCGCGGGGCTCGACCGGGTGGACCATCTGCTGGTGGAAGGCGGCGCGGGCGCGGCGGCGGCCTTCCTGCGCGCGAATCTTGTCGACCGGCTGCTGCTGTATCGCGCGCCGATCATCGTGGGGGACGGGCTGGCCGGGATCGGCCACATCAACCTCACCGATCTCGGCGCGGCGCACGGGCGCTGGCGCCTGGCGGACAGGCGCGCGCTCGGCGTCGACCAGCTGGAGGTTTACGAGCGGGTTCGGAGCGCTTAAGGCCCCACGCAATTGCGGATGTGGTAACGGGGTAAGGCATATGTTCACCGGCATCATCACCGATATCGGCACGATCCGTGCCCATGATCAGCGCGGCGACCTGCGCCTTGTCATCGGCTGCGGCTACGACATGGAAAGCGTCGCCATCGGCGCGTCCATCGCCTGTTCGGGCGCGTGCCTGACCGTGGTGGAGAAGGGCGCGGACTGGTTCGCGGTCGATCTGTCGGCGGAAACGGTGGCGCGCACCGCGCCTGGCCTGTGGGACGAAGGCGGCCGGCTGAACCTCGAACGCGCGCTCAAGGTGGGCGATGAACTGGGCGGGCATATCGTCACCGGCCATGTCGATGGCCTCGGCACGGTGGTCGGCGTCTGTCCGGAAGGTGATTCGCACAAGGTCGGCTTTGCGGTGGATACGGCCCTCGCCCCGATGATCGCGGCCAAGGGCAGTATCACGGTGGACGGCGTATCGCTGACCGTCAACGACGTGCGCGATGTCGAGGGCGGCGCGCATTTCTCGGTCAATCTCATCCCCCACACCTGGGATGTGACAACGCTTGGCCGGCTGGCCGAAGGCGCACAGGTCAATCTGGAGATCGACGTACTTGCCCGCTACCTCGACCGTATGCAGGGCCTTCGCAATCGCACAATGTGATTGCGGCTTGCAATTTTCACATTACGATGTGATATGACGGCCATCCCCTTAGCGGGAAGGAGTCTTATCATGTCGTCCGCGCTTCTCGATACCGTCCGCAGCCTCGTCACCGATGGCGGCATGTCCCGATCCGGCCTGGCCCGCGCCGCCGGACTCCACGCCAATTCGCTGCGCCGGCTGGGGGAGGCCGACTGGAACCCGACCGCCGACACGCTTGGCAAGCTGGAAACCTATATCCTGAAGCGCGAGGGCGGCACCGCGCTCGCGAGTCCCGAAGAGATCATCAACGAAGCCCGCAACGGCCGCATGTTCATCCTGGTCGACGATGAAGACCGGGAGAATGAGGGCGACCTCGTCATCCCCGCCCAGATGGCGACCCCCGACGCGATCAACTTCATGGCGACCCACGGGCGCGGCCTCATCTGCCTGGCGATGACGAAGGACCGCGTCGATCATCTCGGCCTTGAACTTATGAGCCGTAACAACGGCACGCGGCACGAAACCGCTTTCACCGTGTCGATCGAGGCGCGCGAGGGCGTGACCACCGGCATTTCCGCCGCCGACCGCGCCCGCACCATCTCGGTCGCGATCGACGGGTCGAAGGGCCGCGCCGACATCGTGACGCCCGGCCATGTCTTCCCGCTGGTGGCCAAGGACGGCGGCGTGCTCGTCCGCACCGGCCATACCGAAGCGGCGGTGGACGTGGCGCGGCTCGCCGGCCTCAATCCGTCGGGCGTCATCTGCGAAGTGATGAAGGACGACGGCACCATGGCGCGCCTCGACGACCTCATCCCCTTCGCCGCCAGGCACAAGATGAAGATCGGCACGATCCGCGACCTCATCGCCTATCGCCGCCGCCACGACCATATGGTCGAACGCCGCGCGGAAACGACGTTCGCCAGCAAATGGGGCGGCGACTGGAAAGCGATCAGTTTCTACAATCGCGCCACCCGCACCGAACAGATGGTGCTGCAAAAGGGCCATGTCGTGCCCGACCAGCCGACCCTGGTGCGGATGCACCAGTTGTCGCTGATGGACGACATCTATGGCGCACAGGGCAAGCGCAGCGACCTGCTGGCGCGATCGATGGAGATCATCGGGCGCGAAGGATCGGGCCTCATTGTGCTGCTGACCGGATCGGACGAGAGTGATTTTCTGTCCCGATCGATCATGCGCTACGCGGCCAAGGGCGCGGTCCCCGGCGACATGGACGAACTGCGCAACTATGGCGTGGGCGCGCAACTGCTTGCGGAACTCGGCGTGCATGACATGATCCTGCTGACCAACAGCCACCACAGCCTGATCGCGCTCGACGGCTACGACCTCTCGGTGGTCGGGCAGCGCCCGATCGAACTCTGACCAAAGGACATAAGGATGGCGAAATTCCTGATCGTCGAGGCGCGCTTCTACGACCATCTGAACGACCTGCTGATCGCGGGCGCAAAGGCGGCGCTGGACGATGGCGGCCATCGGTACGAAGTGGTGACGGTGCCCGGCGCGCTGGAGATACCCGGCGCCGTTGCGTTGGCGGCGGAGACCGGCCGCTATGACGGCTTCATCGCGATCGGCGTGGTGATCCGCGGCGAGACCTATCATTTCGAGGTCGTCTCGAACGAAAGCGCGCGCGGCCTCATGGCGCTCAGCATGGACGGCATCGCCATCGGCAATGGCATCCTGACGGTCGAGAATGAGGAACAGGCGCTGGTCCGCGCCCGCCCCGACCAGAAGGACAAGGGCGGCGAAGCGGCCAAGGCCGCCATCGCCATGCTCGCCCTGCGCGAGAAATTCGGCGTGGCGTGAAGCGGGCCTGCCCCCTCATCGACATTCCCGAGTCAGCGGGTTGGCCGGAGGCATGTGACTTCGGCCAACGCGCCTAGGCGGGGATGAAGGGGGGAAGCCTCGGCCTACCGATCGGTCAAAGTGAAGCGCACCGTCAGCACCTTGGTGGAGGGCACCGGAACGCCGTCCCGCGTGGCGGCGCGGAACCGCCATTTCCGCAACGCGTGACGCTCGGTCGCCAGCCAGAAGCTTTCGTCGGTCGCGCTCACCTTCTCGATCGCGGTGACGCGCCCTTCGGCGCTGATGCTGACCCGCACCGTCACCTTGCCTTCCACCTGCTGCCGGATCATCGCGCCCGGATAGTCGGGCTGAAACGCGGGCAGGGCGCGCGGGTCGATCTGCGGCTCGGTCAGCACCGGATCGGGGATCGGTGGTGGAGGCGGGATATAGGGCGGGGTGAGCGGGGCGCTCCCGATCGGGTCTCCGGTGCCGGTGAGCGGCGGATCGGACGGCATCGACACCTCCGGCCGGGGGGCAGTCGGCCGCTCGGGTCGCGGCTGGGCCGGCGTCTTGCTGTCCACCGGCTGCGGCGGCGTCGGTTGTGGCTCGGGTGGCAGCGGAATATTCTCCGTCACCAGCGGCGGCGGTTGCCGCACGATGTCGATCACCTCCTTGGGAATCAACAGAAACGCCCCCACCACCAGCGCATGGACGGCAACCGTGCCGCCCAGCCCCAGCGACGACTTGCGTCCCGCGCCATATCGCCCCTGTACCATGTCGCCATTCACGCTCATGAGTCGCATCGTCCGGCTCCTCTTGTCCTGCGCATCCTCTCCTTATCGCCGTGCGCCGATGACTCGGCTTATTACCGCGATGAAATGATACAACATCATTTTATGATATGTTGCAACATTAAATTTGAGTGATCGAAAACCGCCAAACAACTGTCCAGCTCGCTGTACTGATCGCTCAGAACGCCACGTCGATCGCGTGGATCGCAAGGCCGACCAGACCGCCGACCAGCGTGCCGTTGACGCGGATATATTGCAGGTCGCGGCCCACCGCCTGCTCCAGCCGGCTCGTCACCGTGCCCGCGTCCCATCCGCGCACCGTGTCGCTCACCAGCCGGACGATCGCGTCGCCATAGCTCGCCGTCGCGCCCACCGCCGCCCGGCGCGCAAACCGGTTGATGACGACGCGCAGCCGCGCCTCCTGCTGCAATGTCGCGCCCAGCGCCCGCACCGCCTCGCCCAGCCGGCCCGCCATCGCCTGCCCCGGATCGCGCACCCCCCGCAACAGCCCGGCGCGCGCCTGCTCCCACATGCCCTCGATCCACCGCTGCATCGCCGGATTGTCGAGTATCTCGTCGCGTATGCCGGCGACCTTGGCCTGCATCTCCAGATCGAACTGAAGGTCGAAGGCGAGCTTCGCCATGCCTTCCTCGGCCTTCAGGCGCAGGCTATGTCCGGGGTCGGCGGCCATCTCCGCCAGCATCTTGCGCAGGCCCGACAGGATCGCATTTGCCAGATTTTCGTCCAGCCCGGTCCAGCGCAGCACCTTGCCCGCGCGTTCGGAGATCATCGCGCGGATCAGATGCTCGTTCGCCTCCAGCGCCTTGTCGGCCCAGTGGACGATGCCGTCCATCACCGGCCCGTGCCGCCCGTCGCGCATCGCCGCCTCGATCGCCTGGCCGATCAGCGGGGCGAGGTTGAGCGCGCGCAGCCGCTGGCCGATCGCGCCCTTGACCATCCCGCCCAGCCGCTCCTGGTCCAGCGCCTCCAATATGTCGGCGGCCAGCCGCGACGCCCCTTCGCGCAGCCGCCCGTCACCGCCGGAGGGACTGGCAAGAAACCGGCCCGCCGCCGCCGCGACATCCATGTGCCGCATCCGCCGCGCGACCACGGCGGGGGTCAGGAAATTGTCGCGCAGGAACACCGCCAGCGTATCGCCGATCCGGTCCTTGTTGCGCGGGATGATCGCGGTGTGGGGAATGGGCAGGCCGAGCGGATGCCGAAACAACGCCGTCACCGCGAACCAGTCGGCCAGGCCGCCCACCATTGCCGCTTCGGCGAAGGCCTGGACAAAGCCGATCGCGGGGTGGAGATGCGCCGTCGCCCGGGCCAAAGCGAACAGCGCAGCCATGGCGATCAACATCCCCGTCGCCACGACCCGCATCCGCCGCGCCGGGTGCGGGGCAGGGGCGTCCTTGGCGTGGGGCAGGCGAAGCATCGTCATGGCCGCATAACGGTTACGCCGCCGTTTCGTTCAGGCAAGCCCCGTTCGGCTCCCCGGCGTTATTCCGCCGGCTGCGCGGCTCCGCCGCCATGCTTATGCTCGGGCCGGTAGGTCAGCAGGCCGCGGCCTAGGCGCGGGCCGATCCACGCTTCCAGCCCGATCGCCAGGCTGAACACCGCCGGCACGATCACCAGCGTCAGCACGGTCGACAGGATGAGCCCGCCGATCACCGTAACGCCCATCGGCGCGCGCCACGCGCCGTCGCCCGAGAGCGAGATGGCGGTCGGCACCATGCCCGCGACCATCGCGACCGTCGTCATGACGATCGGCTGGGCGCGCTTGTGCCCGGCATCGATGATCGCCTCTTTCTTGGGCACCCCCTTCTCCATCTCCTCCAGCGCGAAGTCGATGACGAGGATCGAGTTTTTGGCGACGATGCCAAGCAGCATCAGCAGGCCGATGAACACCGGCATCGACAGCGGCTGGCCCGCGATATGCAGCGCGATCGCACCGCCCAGCGGCGCGAGCAGCAGCGACCCCAGATTGACGAAGGGCGGCATGATCCGCTTGTAGAGCAGCACCAGCACCGCCAGCACCAGCAGCACGCCGGAAAACACGGCGATTATGAAGTTCTGGATCATCTCCATCTGCCACTTGGCGTCGCCCGCGTTGATCTTCTGCACGCCTTGGATGCGGCCCTCGTTGATCGCCTTCATCGTCGGCAGCGCGTTGATCTTCGCCGTCGCCTGGCTGGTCACAAGCCCCGGCGCAAGGTCCGCGCCCACCACGACGCGACGAATCTGGTTGTAGCGGCGGATCTGCGTCGGCCCCGCCCCGAAACTGATATCGGCGACGACGCGCAACGGCACCGATCCGCCCGATACCGTCGGCACCGGCATGTTTTGGATGGTCGAGATATCCTTCCGGCTGTCTTCGGACAGCGACACCCGGATCGGAATCTGCCGGTCGGACAGCGAGAATTTGGCGACATTCTGGTCGATGTCGCCGATCGTCGCGATGCGGATCGACTGGCTGAGGGCAGCGGTCGTCACGCCCATGCTGGCGGCCAGGTCCAGGCGCGGCTTGATGATGATCTCGGGCCGCTGCATGTCGCCCTGCACCCGCGGATCGCGCAGCTCCTTCAGGCCCGCCATCTCCTTGACCAGCTGGTTGGCGGTCTTTTCCAGCAGCACCGGATCGTCCGACCCGAACATCATGATGACGTCGCGGCCGAAGCCGCCGCCCGACTGCGACTGGAAATTGACCCGGGCGTCGGCGATGGTCTGGAACTTGGGCGCCATTTGCCGCTCCCAGTCGACCGAAGACAGTGGGCGGTCCTTCTTGAGCGTCAGGAAGATGTCGGCGTTGGTCGTATTGATGTCGGCGAAGGCGGCATCGACCGTGTCGGTGTCGGCCGCCAGCATGTCCGCCACTTTGCGCGTGACGGCCGTCGTCTGCGCCAGCGTGCTGCCCGGCACGGTCTCGATCTTCACCTGGCTGAAATCGGTGTTGATCGTCGGCTGGAACGTCATCGGCAACGTGGCGAACGCAATGATCGTGCAGATGAAGGCGAGCACGCCCGCGCCCAGGGTCCAGACGCGATGGTCGGTGAAGAAGCCGGCGACCCGGTTGCGGAAGCCGCCCCGCGCCCGGCGTTCCTTCGCCTTGCGGTCCTCCAGCGACCAGCGCAATATGCCCATGTACCGGTCCATCAGCCAGCCTTCGCCGTGCGTCTCCTCTCCATGGGCCTTCAGGAAATAGGCCGCGATCATCGGCGTGATGAGGCGCGCGACGGCCAGGCTCATGAGGACCGAGACGACCACGGTCATGCCGAACTGGATGAAGAATTGCCCGGCAAGGCCCGGCATCAGCGCGACGGGCAGGAACACCGCGACGATCGCCATGGTGGTGGCGAGCACGGCAAGGCCGATCTCATCGGCGGCGTCGATCGACGCCTGATAGGCGCTTTTGCCCATCCGCATGTGCCGGACGATATTCTCGATCTCCACGATCGCGTCGTCCACCAGCACGCCCGCCACCAGGCTCAAAGCCAGCAGCGAAATGCCGTTGAGCGTGAAGCCCATCATGTCCATGAACCAGAAGGACGGGATCGCCGACAGGGGAATCGCGAGCGCCGAGATCATCGTCGCGCGCCAGTCGCGCAGGAACAGGAAGACGATGACGACCGCCAGCACCGCGCCCTCGATCATCGCGGACATGGCGCTGTGATATTGGCCGCGGGTATATTCGACGCTGGTGTAAAGCTCCTTGAACTGGACCTTGGGATTTTCCTTCTTCAGCTTGTCCAGCACCTTCATGGCTTCGTCATAGACGGTAACGTCCGACGATCCCTTTGCCTTCTCCATGCTGAAGCTGGTGACCTGGCGTCCGTTCATCAGCGACAAAGTGCGCTGCTCCGCATACATGTCCCGCACCTGCGCCAGGTCGGACAGCTTGACTGTGCGCCCGCCCGAAATCGCGATCTGGGTCTCGCCCAGCGACCGGGCGTTGCGCGCGTTGCCGAGCACGCGGATCGACTGTTCCGCGCCGGCAATTTCGGTGCGGCCGCCGGCGGCATTCAGGTTCACCTGCTGCAACTGGCCGTTCACCTGCGCGGCGGTGACGCCATAGGCCTGGAGCTTGGCGGGATCGAGGATGACGCGGATTTCACGGCTGACGCCGCCGCCGCGATTGACCGCCGCCATGCCGGAAATCGCCAGCAACCGCTTGGCGACCGTATTGTCGACATACCAGGACAGTTCCTCCAGCGTCATGTCGGTCGCTTCGGCGCTGAAATAGGCGATCGGCCCGCCATCCACGTCGATGCGGCGGACCTGCGGCTCCAATATGCCGTCGGGCAGGTCGCTGCGGATCTGGTCGACGGCGTTCTTGACGTCGTTGACGGCGCGGTCGACCGGGGTGCCGATCTGGAACTGGACGTTGGTCAGCGACTGTCCTTCGGACGCGAAGGACGTGATGTCCTCCACCCCGCTGATGCCGCGCACGGCGGCCTCGATCCGCTGGGTGACCTGGGTTTCGAGTTCGGTCGGCGCGGCACCAGGCTGAACCACTGTCACGCTGACCATCGGGAAGCTGACGTCGGGATTGTTGTTCACGTCCATCCGCATGAAGCTGACCAGCCCCGCCAGCACCAGCGCGGCGAACAGCACGAGCGGCGTGACCGGATTGCGAATTGCCCAGGCGGAAATATTGCGAAAACTCATGACGCGCTTCCTTTGCCGGACGCCGGTCCACCGGGCGCCCGTATCCTTCATCTGCGGCGGGTGAGCTTACGCCCGGCCCGTCAGCCGCCCTTTGCCAGTTCCGGCTTCACCTTCTGCCCCGGCGTCAGGAAGGCGCCGGCCGACGTCACGATCTTTTCCGCGCCGGTAATGCCGCTGGTCACCGCGACCCCGGCGTCGGACACCTGCCCGACGGTCACGTTGCGCCGTTCCACCTGATCCTTGGCATTGACGATATAGACGAAGCTGCCCTTGTCGTCGCTCTGCACCGCCGATTCGGGCAGCAAGGGCGCGCTGCCCGATCCGCTGGTGATGAGCGCGGACGCAAAGCCGCCCGGCCGCAAGGCGCTGTTATAGGGCAGGCCGATGCGGGCGATGCCCTGGCGCGACTGCGGATCGACCACCGGCGACACCTGCCACACCCGCCCGGTAAAACCCTGGCTCGACCCGATCGGGGTCACCGTGGCGCTGTTGCCCGGCCGGATTGTCAGCAGGTCGCTTTCGGCCACCTGCGCGCGCATCTCCATCTCCCCGCCCTTGGCGAGGCGGAAGAGGACGGCGCTGCCCGCGCTGACGATCTGGCCCGGCTCGACGCCGCGCGTCAGCACCAGTCCCGCCGCCGGCGCGCGGATGTCGAGCCGCCCGGTGCGGGCGCGCTGTTCGTTGAGCTGCGCGATGGCGACATTGACGCGCGCCTGCGCGGCGTCGCGCGTGGCAGTGCGCTGGTCGATGTCGGCGGCGCTGATGAAGCCGCGCGATACCAGCGCCTTGGCGCGGTCCAGCTGCGCCTGGGCGAGCTTCGCATCGGCGCGCGCCACCTCGACCTGGGCGGCGAGCGAGCGGACCTGCTCCGCCTGGACCGACCGTTCGACGCTCGCCAATATCTGGCCCGCGCGCACCCAGTCGCCCGGCTGCACCATGACCCGCGTCACCATCCCGCCTTCGCCGACGACGCCGACGGGCATATCGACCCGCGCCGCGAGCGATCCGGTGGCGCTGATCGTGCGCGCGACGGTGGACTGGCCGGGACTGGTGACGGTGACGACCGGCGCGGTCGCACCGGCGGCGGGCGCAGCCGTTTCCTTGCCGCCATACATCGAGATGGCGGCTGCCGCCGCGACCAGCAGGGCCGCCCCCACGCCGCCGACCAGCAGCAGCCGCTTGCGCCGCCGGCGCGCGGCGTCCTCGTCGATGACGATCATCGTGTCGCCCATCAGCTGCGTCTCGTAATTCATGCCGTATCCGTCTTTCCGGCGCATTGCCCCTGTTGCGGAGCTGTGTTATATGAATATAGCACCCCGCTCAACCCCATTTATCATGCTTCATGGGCAGACGGCAGAGCCATAATGATCCGCACGAGGGCGCTTGTGCATGGCGGAACGAAGGCGCATCCTTCGTTCGATGAGGGGTGCGTCTGTCGGGCGGGGGAGAGGAGCGCGGCATGGATTTTCTGGGATGGATATTCGTCGGCCTGCTGGCGGGTGCGCTCGCAAAGCTCGTCATGCCGGGCCGCGATCCCGGTGGCTGCGTCGTCACCATCTTGCTGGGGATCGCCGGCGCGCTGCTCGCCGGCTTCGTCGGCCGGCTGGCGGGCATCTACCGACCGGGGCAAAGCGCGGGCTTCATCGCCGCCGTTCTGGGCGCGATCGCCGTCCTCGCCATCTATCGCTGGTTTGCCGTGCGCCGATGATGCGCACAAAAAAGGGCCGCGCTTGTCGCACGGCCCTTTTGAAACAGTCTGGCGAACCGGTGCTTAGCGCACCGAGCCGCGACGCACGAGGTTGACGATCGCCAGCAGGATGATCGCGCCGACCAGCGACACGAGGAAGCTGTAGACGGTCAGACCTTCGTTGATCGAACCGCCGCTGAAGATCAGACCGCCGATGAAAGCGCCGACGATGCCGACCACGATGTTGAGCAGGATGCCCTGCTGCGCGTCGGTCCGCATGACCATGCTGGCGAGCCAGCCAATGACGCCGCCGACGATAAGCCACAGAATGATGCCCATGATACTCTCCTTGCCACGCCCCCAGCGGGTTGGGTGCAGGGTTTAACGGCCGATATTCCGTCGCGTTCCATGGTCGCAAAAATGATTCCGGCCCGGAAACCATCTGCCCCGGCCGCCGTTATTCACGCCCCCGAAACGAAAGGGGCCGCCGGACTTTCGTCCAGCGGCCCCTCTCAACCCGTCAGCGCGTGGCAGCGGTCAATATTTCTGCTGCCGTTCATAGAGGGACTTATAATATTGGATGCGCGTGACGCGCAGGCCATGCATCCCGGACCGGTCGACCGCACGCTGCCAGCCGGCAAATTCCTCCAGGGTCAAATTATAGCGTGCGCAGGCTTCATCGACGCTCAGCAGCCCGCCATTGACGGCGGCCACCACCTCGGCCTTGCGGCGCACCACCCAGCGCGTCGTGTCCGACGGCGGCAGGCTGTCCAGCGTCAGGGGCTCCCCGAGCGGCCCGACGACCTGGGCGGGCCTGATTTTCTGGTTCTCGATCATTCTTACCCTCAATATGCGGCACTGGCGTTGTCGAAATCGGCCGTGCAGACCTTGATACACATCAGCCCTGAACAGGGGCTAAAGCGCCACGGTAAACACCGCCTTCATCTTCCTTTGCCCCGATTAAACGGCTCGCGATCAACGGGTTGAAGCTTCCCGTCAGACGCACGGCTTCGATCATGCCGCCGGAGCGCGGCGCGAAAATTCCCGCCAGCTCCTGGATCCAGTCATCGCCCCCGTCCTGCCCCCGCAGAACGCCCGCCACCGCCTGCGCGGTAGGGCTGGCCGCCTGCGCCGCCGCCGTAGCGGCCCGCAGAAACGGCCAGGCCGGCACCTTTGGCCGACCGGCGGGGCGGGTTGCACCGGGCTTAAGCCCACCACCCCGGAGGAAACTGAGATCCATGGCTCCCTTCTACGCGGCAATGGATAAGGGTCGGTAAATGAGGTGAAAGGGCGATGGCTCGTCTGGACGGCGCAAACCCCCATCTGGTCCCGATCGGGCGTTTCGCGCGGAATATTTTGTTAACCTTTGCCCGAGCGGCGCGACACGGGTTCGGGCGGCATCCGGTGCGGGCGGCGCGGTCCATCACGCGCCATAATGTTCCGAAAACGGGCGCAAGCCGGCAGCCAATGCTTGGGACGGGTCGCTATCTCTCGGGCCAATCGATCTTTACAGGAGCCACAGGCGGCCTCGATCCGCCGGGGAGTAAGCATGGCGACAAGCATGGAAACGATGGTACGGCTGCGAGCGATGACGGTGGACGATCTGCGCGCCGCGCAGTCCCTCTCCAACGCCAGGAAATGGCCGCACCGGATCGAGGATTGGGACATGCTGCTCGGCCTCGGCTTCGGCTATGTCGCGGAAAGCGAGGACGGGATCGTCGGCACGGCGATGGCGTGGCTATACGGCGCGGACGCCGCGACGCTGGGCATGGTCATCGTGTCGCCGGATGTCTTGGAGCCGGGCGTCGACCGACGGCTTATGGACGCGGTTCTGGATGATCTTGGCGGGCGTACCGTGCTGCTGAGCGCGCCAGGAGAGGAGGAAGAGCGACTGTTCGCGGGAATGGGATTCGCCGGGATCGGCGCGGTGTTCCAGCATCAGGGCGCGGCCTTTTCCGTGCCGATCGCGGCGCTCCTCCCCGATGAACGGGTGCGTCCGCTCGGCGCCAAGGATATGCCGGTTCTGCACGAGCTTGCCCGCCGGGCGAGCGGCATGGACCGCGCCGCCCTGCTCGACGCGCTGGTGCCCGGCGCGCAGGCGGTGGTACTGACGCGCGACAACGAGCCGGTCGGCTTCTCGCTCTTCCGCCGATTCGGCCGCGGCCATGTCATCGGCCCGACGGTCGCGCCCGATACCGGCGGGGCCAAGGCGCTGATCTCGCACTGGCTCGGCTCGCAATCCGGCAGCTTCTGCCGTCTCGATATTCCCGAAGACAGCGGCCTTGGCGACTGGCTGGCTGAGCTAGGCCTGCCCCGCGTGGGCCAGGTGACGCGCATGGCGCGCGGCCGCCCGCCGCAGGCCGATCCTTCGGTACGAACCTTCACACTCACGACGCAGGCGCTCGGATGACCCTTTCACTCAACAATCCCGCTCTTCTGGTCCAGCACGCCTATATTGGCGGGCAATGGGTCGGCGCTTCCTCCGGCGCGACGATGCCGGTCGACAATCCCGCGACCGGCGCGATCGTCGGCACGATCCCCGATTGCGGCGAAACGGACACTCAGGCCGCGATCGACGCCGCGCGGGCGGCCTGGCCGGCGTGGCGCGCGCGGACGGCGGGGGACCGCGCCGCCTTGCTGGAGCGCTGGTATGCGCAGGTGATGGACAATGTCGCCGATCTCGGCCGCATCATGACCGCCGAGCAGGGCAAGCCGGTCGCGGAAGCCGAGGGCGAGATACGCTATGCGGCGAGCTTCATCAAATGGTTCGCGGAGGAAGGCCGTCGCATCGACGGCAGCATCATCCCCGCGCCCGAAGCCAACCGCCGCATCCTGATCCTGAAAGAGCCGGTTGGCGTGTCGGCCGCGATCACACCCTGGAACTTCCCCGCGGCCATGATCACCCGCAAATGCGCGCCAGCGCTGGCGGCGGGATGCCCGGTGGTGGTGAAGCCGTCGGAGCTCACGCCCTTCAGCGCGCTGGCGCTGGTCAAGCTGGCCGAGGAAGCGGGCTTCCCGGCGGGCGTCATCAACATTGTCACCGGCCAGGCCGCGCCGATCGGCGGGGTGCTGACCGCCAGCGAGACGGTGCGCAAACTCTCCTTCACCGGATCGACCCGCGTTGGCGCGCTGCTGATGCGGCAGAGCGCGGACACCATCAAGCGCCTCAGCCTCGAATTGGGCGGCAACGCGCCGCTGCTGGTGTTCGACGACGCCGACCTCGACCTGGCGGTGGCCGCCACGATTGCGAGCAAGTTCCGCAACGCGGGGCAAACCTGCGTCTGCGCCAACCGCATCCTGGTGCAGGACGGCGTCTATGATGCCTTCGCGCAGAAGCTGGCGGCGGCGGTTTCGGCGCTCAAAGTCGCGCCTGGCGATCAGGAGGGCAGCACGATCGGTCCGCTCATCAACCGCGCGGCGGTCGAGAAGGTCTCCGCCCATGTCGATGATGCGCTGGCCCATGGCGCGACCATCTTCGCCCAGGCGCCCGAGGGCGCGACGGGCGAGCGGTTCGCCACGCCGCTGATCCTCACCGGCGCGACGCGCGACATGCGCCTCGCCAGCGAAGAGACGTTCGGCCCGGTTGCGCCGCTGTTCCGCTTCCATGACGAGGCGGAAGGCATCGCCCTTGCCAACGACACGAGCTTCGGCCTCGCCAGCTATTTCTACACCGAGAACCTGCACCGCGCCTTCCGCGTCGGGGAACAGCTGGAGGCGGGCATGGTCGTGCTCAACACCGGCGGCATGGCGATGGAGATGGCGCCCTTCGGCGGGATCAAGCAATCGGGCCTGGGCCGCGAAGGCGCCCATGCGGGGATCGAGGAATATCTCGAGACCAAGGCGTTCCACATCGGCGGGCTGAAGCTCTAAGGGCAGGGATCACATGGCGCACACCTACAAGATTTCGGTCATTCCCGGCGACGGCATCGGCAAGGAAGTCATGCCCGAAGGCATCCGCGTGCTGGAGCGCGCGGCCAGCCTCTATGGCTTTGCGATCGAGCAGACATGGCAGGATTTCGCCTGCTGCGACTATTATGCCCGGCACGGCCAGATGATGCCGGACGACTGGAAGGAACAGATCGGTTCGCCCGACGCCATCTTCTTCGGCGCGGTGGGCTGGCCCGACACGGTGCCCGACCATGTCTCGCTCTGGGGATCTTTGCTTCAGTTCCGGCGCGAATATGACCAATATGTCAATTTGCGTCCGGTCCGCCTGATGCCCGGCGTGCCCTGTCCGCTGGTCGGGCGGGAGCCGGGCGACATCGACTTCTGGGTCGTGCGCGAGAATACGGAAGGGGAATATAGCGCGGTCGGCGGCAAGATGTTCGCGGGCACGGATCGCGAGGTCGTGATCCAGGAAACGGTCATGACCCGCCACGGCACCGATCGGGTGCTCCGCTACGCCTTCGATCTTGCCGCGACGCGGGAGCGCAAGCATGTCACCTCCGCCACCAAGTCCAACGGCATCGCCATCACCATGCCCTGGTGGGACGAGCGGGTGGAGGAGATGGCGAAGCATTATCCCGCCGTCACCCACGACAAATATCATATCGATATTTTGACCGCACAGTTCGTGCTGAACCCCGACCGGTTCGACGTCGTGGTGGCGTCCAATCTGTTCGGCGATATCCTGTCCGATCTCGGCCCGGCCTGCACCGGCACGATCGGCGTCGCGCCATCGGGCAATATCAACCCGGACCGCACCGCACCCTCCTTGTTCGAGCCGGTTCACGGTTCCGCCCCCGACATCGCTGGAAAGGGCATCGCCAACCCGGTCGGGCAAATCTGGTCGGCGGCGATGATGCTGGAACATCTGGGCGAAGGCGAAGCCGCCGCCGCGATCATGCGCGCGATCGAGACCGTGCTGGCGGAGCCGGGGCTGCGCACCGGCGATCTCAAGGGTAAGGCCACGACCGAACAGTGCGGCCGGGCCGTCGCCGACGCGCTCAGCTGAAGCGGCAGAGGCACGGCAGATTATGCCGCGCCGTTCCGGCTAAAGACGTGTGTCGCGCCGCCGCATGGCGCAACTTGGGCTTTCCCTCCGCGCCGCGCGCCTAGTCTGGTCGGCATGACCACAATGGCGAGCCCGCTCATGACGCTGCATTCCAACCGGTCGATCCTCGACATCGACCGCGACCATCTGATCCACCCCGTCACCTCCTTCCGCGCGCATGAAGCGCGGGGCGCGACCATGCTCCAGAGCGGCAAGGGCATGTGGCTGACCGACATGGACGGGCGGGAACTGCTCGATGCCTTTGCCGGCCTCTGGTGCGTCAATGTGGGCTATGGCCAGGATAGCATCGTCGAGGTCGCGGCCGAGCAGATGCGCCGGCTGCCATACGCCACGGGCTATTTCCATTTCGGCAACGAGCCCGCCGCCCGCCTGGCGCAACGGCTGGTGGACCTCAGCCCCGATGGCCTCGACCATGTCTATTTCACGCTCGGCGGGTCGGACGCGGTCGATGCCGCCATCCGCTACATCACCCATTATCACAATGCGATCGGCAAGCCGCAGAAGAAGCAGTGCATCGCGCTCGATCGTGGCTATCATGGATCGACCAGCACCGGGGCGGGCCTGACCGCACTCGCCAATTTCCACCGCAATTTCGACCTGCCGCTGCGCTGGCAGCATCATATTCCATCGCCCTATCCCTATCGCAGCGATCTGGAGGGCGATGATGCCGCGATCATCGCCCGGTCGGTGCAGCAACTGAAGGACAAGGTGGCGGAACTGGGCGCGGACAATGTCGCCGCCTTCTTCTGCGAACCGATCCAGGGGTCGGGCGGCGTGATCGTGCCGCCGGTCGGCTGGCTGAAGGCCATCCGCGCCACCTGCGACGAGCTTGGCATATTGATGGTCGCGGACGAAGTCATCACCGCCTTCGGCCGCACCGGCCCGATGTTCGCCTGCGAAGGGGAGGGGGTCACGCCGGATCTTATGACCGTCGCCAAGGGGCTGACCTCCGGCTATGTGCCCATGGGCGCGCTGCTCATGTCGGACAAGGTGTATCAGGGGATCGCGGACGGCGCCGCGGCGGACGTGGTGATCGGCCATGGCGCGACCTATTCGGGGCATCCGGTGAGCGCGGCTGTGGGCCTCGAAGTGCTGCGCCTCTATACCGAAGGCGGCATATTGGCGAACGGGCAGAAGGTCGGGGCGCGCTTCGCGGCGGGCCTTGCCGCCATTGCGGATCATCCGCTGGTCGGCGACACGCGCGGTCGTGGCCTGCTCGGCGCGATCGAACTGGTCGCGGAAAAGGACAGCAAGGCGCAGTTCGATCCGGCGCTCAAACTGCCCGATCGCCTCTTCGCAAAGGGCTACGCCAACGGCGTCATCTTCCGCGCGTTCGGCGACAATATCATCGGGCTCGCGCCCGCGCTCTGCGCATCGGACGAGGAGATGGACATGATCTTCGCGCGCATCCGCAAAACGCTGGACGACCTGCTGGAAGAGGCGGATATTCGCGCTGCGGTCAGATAAGAAAAAGGGGCAACGGGCATGCTGGGCGGACCTAAGCTGGACAGGATCGACCTCAAGATCCTCACGCAGTTGCAACAATCGGGCCGGGTCACCAATGTCGAGCTGGCCGATGCGGTCGGCCTGTCGCCCAGCCCCTGCCTCACCCGCGTCAAGCGGCTGGAGAAGGCCGGCTACATCACCGGCTATGGCGCGCATATCAACCTGCACAAGCTTGGCGAGTATCTGACCGTCTTTACCGAAGTGACGCTGGCCGAGCATCGCTCGGGCGACTTTTCCCGCTTCGAGGCGCGCATCCGCAAGCTCGACGAGATCGTCGAATGCCATCTGGTGAGCGGCGGCTATGATTATCTGCTGAAGTTCGTGACGCGCGGCGTCGCCCATTACCAGTCGATCGTCGAGGGGATGCTGGAAAGCGATTATGGCATCGAGAAATATTTCAGCTACGTTGTGATCAAGTCGCCCTTCATCAAGCATCATTATCCGATCCAGCATCTGTTCGGCGAACAGCGGCACGGGGCATGACATCGGTGAGCGATCTTTCCGATCTTATCGATCCGCTCGTCGCCTTCCGCCGCGATATCCACGCGCACCCGGAACTCGGTTTCCGCGAACATCGCACTGCGGGCCGCATCGCCGAGCAGCTGCGCGCGCTGGGGCTGGAGGTGCATGAGGGGATCGGCCGCACCGGTGTCGTGGGCGTGCTGCGCAATGGCGATTCCGGCCGCAGCATAGGCCTGCGTGCGGACATGGACGCGCTGCCGATCGATGAGCAGACCAACCTTCCCTATGCCAGCCGCACGCCGGGGCAATTCCATGGCTGCGGCCATGATGGCCATGTCGCCATGCTGCTGGGCGCGGCGCAGCATCTGGCGCGCACCCGTCGCTTCGATGGCACGGTGAACTTCTTTTTCCAGCCGGCCGAAGAGGGCCATGGCGGCGCGCGGGAAATGGTGCGGGAAGGGCTGTTCGAGCGTTTCCCCTGCGACCGCGTGTTTGCCCTTCACAACTGGCCGGACCTTCCCGCCGGCACCATCGCCACCCGACCCGGCCCGATCATGGGTGCGGCCGACAAGTTCGAGATCAGGCTGGAGGGGCGCGGCGGTCATGCCGCCATCCCGCAGGATACGCCCGACGCGATCCTTGCTGCCGCAGCATTGGTGCAGCAATTGAACGCCATCGTCTCCCGCCGGGTTGCGCCGACCGCGTCCGCCGTCCTGTCGATCACGCAGATCCATGGCGGCCACACCCATAATGTGATCCCCGCGACCGTGACCGTTTCCGGCACCGTGCGCACCTTCGACTCGGCGGTGCAGGATCGTATCGAGGCGTCGGTCCGCGAGATCGCCGCCGGCGTCGCGCTGGCGGGCGAAGTCACGGCGAGCGTCGAATATACCCGTTACTATCCCGCGACGATCAACGATGCAGAGGCCGCGCACGAAGCGCTGGCCGCCGCCGCGGCCGTCGGTGAAGCCCGGATCGCGCCCGATCCCGCCTTCACCTCCGAAGATTTCGCCTTCATGCTCCAGGCATGCAAGGGTGCCTATATCTGGCTGGGGCAGGCGAAAGCCCCCGGATCGCCGCCGCTGCACAACCCGCATTATGACTTCAACGACGATGTGCTGGAACTGGGCGTCCGCCTCCATGTCGCGCTGGTCGAGCGGCATTTGGGGGGCGGCGAAAGCGCCGCGCTATAATATTTCACGCGAGGGAGCCGGGCCGGCAGGAAGCGCCGGGCGGGGGCCAAACTCGATATACGCCGCTTTGTAACATCCGCATGATCGGCATGGAACGATGCCGCTTGGCGACAGGGGAAGGGCAGATGGCTAGCAATGCTTCGATGACACAGGCTATGGTCACTCCGGTCGCGACCCGGACGCCGGCGGCGGCAGTCGCCGGCCGGCTCCAGAATATCGACGCGCTGCGCGGCTTCGTCATGGTGCTGATGCTGCTCGACCACCTGCGCGAGACATTTTACATCCATATCCCGGTGACCGATCCGATCGATGCGACCACCATCCTGCCGGCGATGGGGTTCGCGCGGTTTGCCGTCAGCTTCTGCGCCCCGATCTTCGTCGCGCTGACCGGGCTGGGCGTCTATCTGTTCAGCATCCACCACACGGCGCAAGAAACGACCGCCTATCTGCTCAAGCGCGGCCTGCTGCTCATGGCGCTCGAACTGTTTCCGCTCTCCCTCTTCTACTGGGGGATCGTCCCTCAACCCACCTTATGGATGCAGGTCATCTGGTGCATCGGCCTGTGCATGATCATCCTGGCGGCGCTGCGACACCTGCCGCGCCCGGCGCTGATCGGCCTCGGACTCGCCCTGGTTTGTCTTCACAACCTGCTCGATCCGATCCGTCTGACGCCGGACGACCGATTCTTCCCGCTCTGGGCGATGCTGCACCAGCGCGACACCTTCCCGCTGGCATTCGGCCTTGTCGCCAAGACGACCTATCCCATCCTGCCATGGGTCGGGGTGATCCTGCTCGGCTTCGGCATCGGCCCCTGGTTCCGCGATGATGTACCGGCCGACGTACGCCAGCGGCGCTTGCTCGTGCTGGGCTTCGGCCTGATAGGCGCCTTCATCGCGCTGCGCCTGCTCAACGTCTATGGCGACAAGCCGTGGTTCGTGGTCGAAGGCGATCCGGTGCGCACGCTGATCAGCTTCATTTCGCTCACCAAATATCCGCCTTCTCTGCTGTTCCTGCTGCCCACGCTGGGCGGTGGCGCGCTGCTGCTTGTGCTGTTCGATCGCTTGAACGGCTCGGGGCTGATTGCGGCGCTCGCGGTGTTCGGCGGCGCGCCAATGTTCTTCTACATCCTCCATCTCTTCGTGCTGCGTATTCTCTACCATAGCGCGCTGGCGATCTGGGGGCCGAACCAGGGCCAGTATTTCGCGTTCGACAACTATAACTGGGTGTTTGTCTGGTACGCGGCGATGATCCTGCCGCTCTATATCCCGACGGCCTGGTATTCGCGGCTGAAGCGGCGCCGCCGCGACATCGCCTGGCTGAAATATTTCTGATCATGGACAGGCCCGTGGCGAACCTCATCTCCACCGATCTGTCCCGGCGGACGTTGCTGGGGGGACTGGCTGCGGTGGTGGCCGTGGGCGGCGCGCGCGCGGCGACCGGCCGGCCCAAAGTGGGCGGGCGCATCCGCGTCGCCAGCATCGCCGCCTCCACCGCCGACACGCTCGATCCGGCGAAGGGAAACCTGTCGACCGACTATATGCGGCTGTACCTGATCTACAGCGGCCTCACCCAATATGACGGCCAGCTTCGTGCGCTACCGGGCCTCGCCGAACGAATCGAGACGCGCGACAATATCGTCTGGCATATCCGCCTGCGCAAAGGCGTGCATTTCCATAACGGCAAACCGCTGACGGCGGACGATGTCGTCTATTCGCTGATGCGCCACCGCGATCCCGCCACCGGCTCCAAGGCGCTGGCCGTCGCCGAACAATTCGCAAGCGCCCGCAAGACCGGCCCGCTCGACCTGCAACTGCGGCTGACCGGCCCAAATCCCGATCTGCCCGTCATTCTGGCCCAGCCCCATTTCCTGATCGTCGAAAATGGCCGCCGCGATTTCAGCGTGGCGAACGGCACCGGCCCCTATATCTGCCGCGCCTTCGCGCCAGGCATTCGCACCATCGTGCGGCGCAATCCCAATTACTGGAAACCCGGCCGCCCTTATCTCGACGAGATAGAGGTGATCGCCATCCCCGACGAGATTTCGCGGGTCAACGCGCTGCTGTCCGGCGACGTGCAGATGATCAACGCGGTCAGCCCCGGATCGGTCAAGCGCCTGCGCGCCTCGCCCGGCCACGCCTTCATGGAAACCAAGTCGGGCCTGTTCACCGATCTCGTCATGCGGCAGGACAATCCGGTCACGGGCCATCCCGATTTCGTGCTGGCGATGAAATATCTGCTGGACCGCGAGCTCATCAAGCGCGCCCTATTCCGCGGCTATGCGACGATCGCCAACGATCATCCGGTGCCGCCCTTCAGCCCCTATTACAACGCCGACATCCCGCAGCGCCCGTTCGATCCCGATCGCGCCCGCTTCCTGCTGAAGCGATCGGGGCTGCTGGGTACGCGCCTGCCGGTCTATGTGTCGCCGGCCGCCAACGGGTCCGTCGACATGGGCTCGGTGCTTCAGGAACATGCCGCGCGCATCGGGCTGCATCTCGCCATCAACCGGGTGCCGAGCGACGGCTATTGGGCGTCGCACTGGATGAAGCATCCGCTGACCTTCGGCAACGTCAATCCGCGCCCCACAGTCGATATGATGTTCAGCCTCTTCTTCCAGTCCAAGGCGCTGTCGAACGAATCGGGCTGGAACAATCCGCGCTTCGACCGGCTGCTGCTGGAGGCGCGCCGATCCACCGACGAAGCGCATCGCAAGACGATCTATGGCGAAATGCAGTGGATCGTGCACAGCCACGGCGGCGTCGGCATCCCCGTATTCCAGAGCCTGATGGACGGGTTCGACAGGCGCCTCAAAGGCATATTCCCCATCCCGCTCGGCGGCTTCATGGCCTATACGTTCGGCGACCATGTATGGTGGGACGCATGAGCGGCGCGCCGGCCGCATCCCGCTGGCAGGGGCCACTGCGGCTCATCATCCAGCGCATCGGGCTCGCCGTCCTCACCCTGTTTCTGGTATCGCTTGTCATCTTCACGATCAGCGGGCTGCTGCCGGGCGACGCCGCGCAGGAAGTGCTGGGGCAAAGCGCCACGCCCGAGCAGGTGGCGGCACTGCGCCACGACATGGGCCTCGATCAGCCTGGTCCGGTCCGCTACGCGCGCTGGCTTCAGGGGATCGTCACCGGCGATCCGGGCCAGTCGCTCGTCGCTAACCAGCCGGTGGCGGAGATCATCTCCGAGCGCCTGCCCAACACGCTGACCCTCGCTGCACTCGCCGCTCTGCTATCGGTGCCCTTTGCCTTCCTGATCGGCATCGCTTCGGCGGTCGCGCGCGGGCAGAGGCTCGATCGCGCGCTCAATATCCTCACCCTGTCGATGGTCGCGCTGCCCGAATTTCTGGTTGCGACGATCGCGGTGCTGATCCTGTCGGTGAAGCTGCTCTGGCTGCCCTCGATCGCGCTGATCCCGGAAAACCCGACGCCCGGCGAGTTTCTGCGCGCCTACGCCATGCCGGTGATGGTGCTGGCGGTGGGCGTGATCGCGCAACTGGGCCGCATGATCCGCGCCGCCATCATCGCCGAACTCGACCGCCCCTATGTCGAAATGGCGCGGCTGAAGGGCGTCGCGCCGATCCGCCTCATCTTCCGCCATGTCCTGCCCAATGCGGTCGGCCCCATCGTCAACGCCATGGCGCTCAGCCTGTCCTATCTTTTCGGAGGCGCGATCATCGTGGAAACGATCTTCAGCTATCCCGGCCTCGCCAGCCTGATGGTGAACGCCGTCACCTCGCGCGATATGCCGTTGCTTCAGGCCTGCGCCATGATCTTCTGCGCCGCCTACCTCCTCCTGGTGCTGATCGCCGATACCGTCGCGATCCTCGCCAATCCCAGGTTGCGCCAGGGATGAAGCGCCGGGGTCTCCTTCGCCGCGCGGGCGCGCTGCCCCTGTCGGGCAAGATCGGCCTGGCGCTGGTCTGCTTCTGGATCGTCGCGGCCGTTGCGGGACCGTTTCTCGCGCCCTATCCGCCCGGCGCGTTCGTGAGCGAAGAGGTGTTCGCCGGCGCGAGCGGTCGCTTCTGGTTCGGCAGCGATTTTCTTGGCCGCGATGTGCTGAGCCGGCTGCTGGTCGGGGCGCAGTTCACCGTCGGCCTCTCCGCCGTTGCCGTCGCTATTGCCGCGTCGATCGGCACGGGCCTTGCGCTCACCGCTTCGGTCGGTCCGCGCTGGCTCGACGAACTGCTGGCGCGTGGCATGGACACGCTCATTTCCATTCCTTCCAAGATTTTCGCGCTGGTGCTGGTCGCCGCCTTTGGTTCTTCCCTGCTGTTGCTGACTTTGATCGTCGCGATCACCTACGTCCCCGGCAATTTCCGCATCGCCCGGTCGCTGGCGGTGGGCCTAGCGCGGCTCGATTATGTCGAGGTGGCGCGCGCGCGGGGGGAAGGGCGGCTGCACATCGCCCTCGTCGAAATACTGCCGAACATGATCCGACCGCTGTTCGCCGACATCGGCCTGCGGTTCGTCTTCATCGTGCTGCTGCTCTCGGGCCTCAGCTTCCTGGGCCTCGGCCTCCAGCCCCCCGACGCTGACTTGGGGTCGCTGGTGCGCGAAAATGTGTCGGGCCTGGCCGAAGGCGCGCTCGCGATCCTGGCGCCGGCCATCGCGATCGCCAGCCTGACGGTGGGCGTCAACCTGCTGATCGACGCCGCAACCCAAGGGGTCGTCAAATGAGCGCGGCACCGCATGTCGACGTGCACGGCCTCAGCGTCACCGTCCGGCGACCGGACGGCACGCCGCTCCGCATCGTTGACGATGTCTCGTTCAGCATCGCGCGCGGGCAGGTGCTGGCGCTGATCGGTGAATCGGGGTCCGGCAAGACGACCATCGCCCTGTCGCTGATGGGCTATGGCCGCGGCGGGGCGGTGATCGGCGGCGACATTCGCGTCGGGGACGCCCGGCTGGACGGGCAGGGCGGCGCATCGCTCGCCGCGCAGCGCGGGCATCGCATCACCTATGTGGCGCAGAGCGCGGCTGCTGCCTTCAACCCCTCGCGCCGGGTCATCGACCAGGTGATCGAGCCGGCGCTGATCCACCGCACCGCTACCCCTGCCGCCGCGCGCGGCCGCGCGATCGATCTGTTCCGCGCGCTCGCCCTGCCGGAGCCCGAAACGATCGGCAGCCGCTATCCGCACGAACTGTCGGGCGGCCAGCTCCAGCGGCTGATGGCGGCGATGGCGCTCATTACCAAGCCCGATCTCGTCATCTTCGACGAGCCGACCACCGCGCTCGACGTGACGACCCAGGTCGAGGTGCTGCAAGCCTTCCGCAAGGTGGTGCGAATGGAAGGGGCGACAGGGGTCTATGTTTCCCACGACCTTGCCGTCGTGGCGCAGATGGCGGATCATATCCTGGTGCTCAATCGCGGGCAGGTGCGTGAGCAGAATGGCGTTCACGCAATATTGGACGCGCCGGCCGACGATTATACGAGGATGCTGATGGCCGCCGCGCACCCGGTCGTCGCGGCCCGCGCCGCGCCCGCGCGCGCTGCCGATCCGCTGCTTTCGGTCGAGGGCGTGTTCGCCGGCTATGGGCCGGTGGACAAGGCTGGACGCCCCGCCAATCCGGTGCTGAGCGACGTGAGCCTCACGATCGGGCGGGGCGCTGCGGTCGGGGTCATCGGCGAATCGGGATCGGGCAAGTCCACTGTCGCGCGGGTCGTCGCGGGCTTGCTTGCGCCGACGGCCGGAACGGTCCTGCTCGACGGCGCGCCGCTCGCGCCCACCGTTTCGGGCCGCAGCCGCGAGCAACTCCGCCGCGTCCAGATCGTGTTCCAGAATGCCGATGTCGCGCTCAATCCCGCGCACAGCGTCGGCGAGATACTGGGGCGCGTGCTGCGATTCTACCATGGGCTGCGCGGGCCGGACGCGGCGCGGCGCGTGGCGCAACTGCTGGACCTCATCCGCCTGCCGGCCAGCGTCGCCGATCGCCGTTGCGCCGAACTGTCGGGCGGGCAGAAGCAGCGCGTCAATCTGGCGCGCGCGCTGGCGGCCGATCCCGATATCATCCTGTGCGACGAAGTGACCTCCGCGCTCGATACGGTGGTGCGCGGCGCGATCCTCGACCTGTTGGCGGAGCTGCGGCGCGATCTTGGCGTCGCCTATCTGTTCATCAGCCACGACATCGCGACGGTAAAGGCGCTGTGCGACGACATCGTCGTGCTTTACAAGGGCACGCGCGTCGAAAGCGGCAGCTGCGACAGTTATGCCGCAGCGCCCTTCCACCCTTATACCGACCTGCTCATCTCCTCCGTTCCCGAAATGCGGACCGACTGGCTGGCCGATGAAAGCGCGCGCGCCGCCGCGCCCTTCGCCCATCTGGACGCACGACCGGACCTATGCCGGTTCCTGCCACGCTGCCCCGTGGCGGTGCCTGGTCTGTGCGACAGCATCGCGCCGCCTCTCCGCTCGATGTCGCCGGGCAACGCCATATTGTGTCACCGCGACGAAGCGGAACTGACCCGCTGAAGGGCGCGTGTAGCACCTGCTTCGCCAGCCCCCGCAAACGGCGTATCCTGCCAAGGTCGGCCCCGAATAGGTGAATCCTGCCGATCCCGAAGCATAGGCTCGACCGCACAACAGCAGTGGAGAAATCGCGTGGCGAAGTTCAAGTCCCTTGCCTGGCCGGCCACCCTAAGCGCCGCCCTTCTGGTTCCCGCCGTCGCCCCCAATATCGCCAGCGCGCACGGCATCTGGTTCGCGCAGCGCGCCAAGCAACTGGCCGTCATCTACGGCGTCGGCGCCGACGATCTGGAAGCGGTCAAGCGCCAGCCCAACATGGAAAGCGTCCAGGCATGGGACGCCGACCTCAACCCGATCAAGGCGCAGCTTCGCACCAATGGTTCGCTGGTCGTGGTCGATACCGATGAGCCGCCGGCCATCGTCAGCGCCGTCCTCCAGAACGGCACCTGGTCCTGGGCGCCCGACGGCGAGATCGTCAAGAAGACGCGGGAGGAGCTGCCGACTTCGACCAAGACCGAGACGACGATCAAATATGCGGTGACGATCCAGGGCGCGCTGACAAAGCCGATGCCGCTGATACCCGCGCAGGCGCTGCAAATCTCGCCGGTTGGCAAAATTCCCGAAAAGCTTGGTGAGCCGCTGACCTATCGCGTGACATGGATGGGCAAGCCGGTGGCAGAGGCCGGGGTGATCAACGACATGGTCAATGATCCCGACGCGATCGAGGTCAAGACCAAAGCAGACGGCACCGTGACGCTCCCGGTCCGCAACCAGGGGCTGAATGTCATTCGCGCCGTGCTCGTCACGCCCAGCGACAATCCCGCCAGGACCGATCGCTACGAGCACACAGCGACGCTCGCCTTCACGCTGGCCCACAAGCCCGAATGATCCCGCCGGGAGAACCCACCATGAAGTTCCAGTCTTTCGCCATCGCCTCGGCGCTCGCCCTGCTTGCCGTCCCCGCTTTCGCTCATGGCGACGACAAGCCGCGCCATGGCGGCCAGGTCGCCGAAGTCGGCGATACCGTGTTCGAGCTGGTCCGCGCGCCGGGCGGCGCATCGCTCTACATCATGGAGGATGGCGACGAGGTGCCCGCTGCATCGATGACCGGCAAGCTGATCGTTACCGCCGGCACGACCAAGACCGAATTTCCGCTGGTCGCGGCCAAGGGCAACCAGTTCGTCGCCAAGGGCGCGAAGATTCCTGCCGGCGCGCGGGTCGGCGTGCTGGTAATCAACAAGCAGACGCAAGCGCGCCAGACGGCGACCTTCGCCATCAAATGAAAGGCGCGCGCGTCGCTTTTCTGGCCCTCGCCGGTGTCGCGTTGACGGCGGGCCTGCTCGATCCCGCCGCCGCGCATGGCGTGGCGGAGGGGGACAAGGCGTTCATCCAGAACAATCCCGGCGTCAACATCGTCCCCTATATCTATCTGGGTGCCAAGCATATGGTGACCGGATACGACCATCTGCTGTTCCTGTTCGGCGTCATCTTCTTCCTCTACCGGCTTAAGGATGTCGGTGCCTATGTGACCCTGTTCGCGCTCGGCCACAGCACGACATTGCTGGCCGGCGTGTTCTTCAACATCCACGCCAACCCCTTCCTGATCGACGCGATCATCGGTCTGTCGGTTATCTACAAGGCGCTCGACAATCTCGGCGCGTTTCCAACCCTGCTGGGTTTTCAGCCCAACCAGAGCGCCGCCGTGCTGGTCTTCGGCTTCTTCCACGGCTTTGGCCTCGCAACCAAGCTCCAGGATCTCATCGCCTCGCGCGAGGGGCTTATTCCCAATCTCGTGAGCTTCAACATCGGTGTCGAAATGGGGCAGTTTCTGGCGCTCAGCGTCATTCTGATCCTGATGAGCCTGTGGCGGCGCTCGCCCGGCTTCACCCGTAACGTCGTCGTCGCCAACAGCGCGCTGATGGGCGCCGGCATCATCCTCACCGGCTATCAGCTTGCCGGTTTCATGATGGAAAAGAGCCTGTGACCGCTCCTGTTTCCGCAGCACCCTATCAGGCGTCGCCCGCGACGCTCCTACGCGCCGCCGTTGCCGCCTTGGCCGGCGGCGCGGCGATCCTCGTCCTGTTCGTGCTGCCGGCCGAATATGGCATCGACCCGACCGGCATCGGCCGCGCGATCGGCCTGACGCAGATGGCAGGCGAGCAGGAGGCTGCCGAGCCGGCCATATCTCAAACGCCCGCCGCCGCTTACGTTGTCCCGGCACAGACGCAAGCCAGCATCGCCCGGGCGACCGCCTTCCGCAGCGACGAGATAACCCTCACGCTCGCGCCGCACACGGGCATTGAGGTCAAGGCGCGGATGAAGGCGGGCGACAGTTTCAACTTCCGCTGGAACGCCACCGGGCCGGTCCGCGCCGACATGCATGGCGAACCGACAGGCGGGAAGGAAGACGAGTTCACCGACTACTGGAAGCAGAAGGACGTAAAGAACGGGCAGGGCAGCTTCACCGCACCCTTCGCCGGCACCCATGGCTGGTATTGGAAGAATCGCGAGGACGTGCCGGTCACCATAACGGTCCAGACCGACGGCTTCTACGAGACCCTGTTCGAACGGAAATAAGCCCGACTTTGCACGCCGGGGGCTGCTGCCCTATATGCGCCGCCATGCAGCCCCAGTTCCAGTTGTCCGAGCCGCTCTCCGCGCGGCGTATCGTCGTCGCCATGTCGGGCGGTGTGGATTCGAGCGTCGTCGCCGCGCTCGCCGCCCGAACCGGCGCGGAAGTCATCGGCGTGACGCTCCAGCTCTACGATCATGGCGCGGCGACGGGACGGACGGGCAGCTGCTGCGCGGGCCAGGACATACGCGACGCGCGCGCGGTCGCCGACCGTATCGGCATCGCCCATTATGTGTTCGACTATGAAAGCCGATTTCGCGACTCGGTGATCGCCGATTTTGCCGACGAATATATGGCGGGCCGCACGCCGATCCCGTGCGTGAAGTGCAACATGGGCGTCAAGTTCACCGACCTGTTTGCAATAGCGCGCGATCTGGGCGCGGATTGCCTGGCGACGGGCCATTATGTCCAGCGCGTGATGGGGCCGCACGGGGCGGAATTGCACCGCGCCGCCGATCCCGCGCGCGACCAGAGCTATTTTCTGTTCGCGACCACCCAGGCGCAGCTCGACTATCTGCGCTTCCCGCTGGGCGGCCTGCCCAAGCCGCAAGTGCGCGAAATCGCCGCCGAACTCGGCCTATCCGTGGCGTTGAAGCCCGACAGCCAGGACATCTGCTTCGTCCCCGACGGCGATTATGCGAAGATTGTGCGCAAGCTGCGCCCCGACGCGGACGAAGGCGGGGCGATCGTGCATGTCGATGGTCGGGAACTGGGCCGGCACAAGGGGATGATCCATTACACGGTCGGCCAGCGCAGGGGACTGGCGATCGGCGGGCAGGCGGAGCCGCTTTACGTGGTGCGGCTGGACGCAGGCAGCCGCCGCGTGATCGTGGGGCCGAAGGCGGCGCTTGCCGTGTCAGGCGCGGGGCTGTCGGACATCAACTGGCTGGGCGGCGATTTCACCGGGCCATTGACGGCAAAGGTGCGCTCGATGGCGAAGCCCGTGTCCGCGCGGCTGGAGGGCGATAGGCTGATCTTCGATGCGCCTGAGTTCGGCGTCGCGCCGGGGCAGGCGGCCGTCCTCTATTCCGGTGACCGCGTGTTGGGCGGCGGCTGGATCGCCAGCACGGAAGGCGCGGTGGCCGAGGCGGCTTGATGTTGGGTGATTGGGATCACCGACAGGGCGCTATGACAACCGGCGCTTCCTACAGGGTGCTTCGCGCCGTTGCTGTATCCACTTCCCAAATACCATTTCAAGTAGGCGAAATCGTGAAGTTTCGGCGCGTGGATTATAGCCGCTACGACGGCTGCCATATCTACCATTTCGATACTGATACAGGGGTCAAGTCCTATTGGTTGCATGATGATGAACCTTTGGAATCACTGATAGAAGCGTTTCTCATCCAACGCGATGTCCGTTTCTGACCTTATAAGCCCCTCCCCTTCAGGGGAGGGGTTGGGGTGGGGGAGCGCGGAACAACTCAACGCGACCCATTACGACCCGCCCCCACCCCTTGGTCTCCTCCCCTGAAGGGGAGGGGATAAGGAAGCCCCAAAACCTTGCCCTTTCCCACCCCTGCGCCTAAGTCCCGCGCGTCATGACTCGCCCGATCACTTTCGCCATCCCCAAGGGACGCATCCTCGACGAGGCGCTGCCGCTGCTGGCCCGCGCCGGAATCGAGCCGGACGCGGAGTTTCACGACAAGAAGAGCCGCGCGCTCCGCTTCGCCACCAACCGACCCGACGTGTCGATCATCCGCGTGCGCGCGTTCGACGTCGCGACCTTCGTCGCCCATGGCGCGGCGCAGATCGGCATCGTGGGATCGGACGTGGTCGAGGAGTTCGGCTATTCCGAGCTTTACGCCCCGGTTGACCTGAACATCGGCCATTGCCGCCTGTCCGTCGCCGAGCCGATCGATGCGGGGGACGAGGATCAGGCGGCGATGAGCCACGTCCGCGTCGCCACCAAATATCCCCACCTCACCCGCCGCTATTATGAGGCACGCGGGCTTCAGGCCGAATGCGTCAAGCTAAACGGCGCGATGGAACTGGCGCCTTCGCTGGGCCTGTCGCGGCGGATCGTCGATCTCGTGTCATCGGGCGCGACGCTCAAGGCCAACGGCCTTGTCGAAACCGACGTCATCATGCGGATTTCCGCGCGCCTGATTGTCAACCGCGCCGCCTACAAGATGCGCTCGGCGGACCTGACTCCGCTGGTCGAGGCGTTCCGCGCCGCCGTGGGGGTGCAGGATGCCGCTTAGGCTGGACAGCCGCGACGCCGGTTTCATGGCGGCCTTCGCCGCGCTGGTCGATGCGCGGCGCGAGGCGGACGAGGATGTGTCGCGCGATGTGACCGCCATCCTGAAGGCGGTCCGCGCCGGCGGGGACGCGGCGCTCGCCGACTATACGCAGCGGTTCGACCGGCATGACCTGAATGTCAGCGGCTGGGCGGTGACCGCGGCGGAGACGCGCGCCGCGCTGGAAGGCATCTCCCCGCGCCTCCGCGATGCGCTCGAACTCGCGGCGGCGCGGATCACCGCCTATCATGAAAAGCAGAGGCCGCAGGACAGCGACGGCGTCGATTCGGCGGGGGTGCGCCTCGGCGCGCGGTGGAGCGCCGTGGATGCCGCCGGCCTCTATGTGCCGGGCGGGCGGGCGGCCTATCCCAGCTCGGTGCTGATGAATGTCATCCCCGCCAGGGTCGCGGGCGTGGCGCGCATCGCCATGGTGACGCCCACCCCCAATGGCGAGATCAATCCGCTGGTTCTCGCCGCCGCGCAGATCGCCGGGATCGAGGAAATCTGGCGCGTGGGTGGCGCGCAGGCGGTGGCGGCGCTCGCCTATGGCACGGAACGGATCAGGCCGGTCGATGTCATCACCGGCCCCGGCAACGCCTGGGTCGCCGAAGCCAAGCGCCAGCTTTACGGCGTCGTTGGCATCGACATGGTGGCGGGCCCGTCGGAAATCGTGGTCGTGGCCGATGGGGGGAATGATCCCGAATGGACCGCCGCCGACCTCTTGAGCCAGTCGGAGCACGACCCGACCAGCCAGTCGATCCTCTTCACCGACGATGTCGCCTTCGCCGATGCGGTCGCGGCTGCTGTGGCGCGGCAGATACCGGCGCTTGCCACTAATGTCGTTGCGCGGACCAGTTGGGACGCCAATGGCGCAATCATCCTGGTGCGCGATCTGGACGAGGCGATGCCGCTGGTCGACCGGCTGGCGCCCGAGCATCTGGAGCTGGCGGTGGACGATCCCGAGCCGCTGTTCGCGCAGGTGCGCCATGCCGGATCGGTGTTCCTGGGCCGGATGACGCCCGAAGCGGTGGGCGATTATGTCGCCGGACCAAATCATGTCCTGCCCACCGGCCGACGCGCGCGCTTCTCGTCGGGGCTCTCGGTGCTGGACTTCATGAAGCGTACCAGTTTCCTCAGCCTCTCGCGCGAGGCGATCGGTGCGATCGGCCCCGCCGCCGTCGCGCTGGCGGAGGCGGAGGGCTTGCCGGCCCATGCCGCTTCGGTGGCGTTGCGTTTGTCCTGACACCTACCTCGTTCGGTTCGAGCCTGTCGAGAACCGGATGGACAGGGTTCTCGACAGGCTCGAACCGAACGGATTATCTAGTCTCATGAACGACCGCTCCAAATCCCGCTCCGCCGCGCGCCTTGCCGCGGTGCAGGCGCTGTATCAGATCGAGATGGAGGGAACGCCGCTCGCCGTCCTGCTCCACGAATTCCACCAGCATCGCCTGGGTGCGACCATCGAGGATGTGACCTACGCCCAGGCGGAGGAGGCATTTTTCGACGATGTCGTGACCGGCACGGACAAGCGCCGCGCGGAGATCGACGCATTGATCGCCGCGCGCCTCTCGGCCGGCTGGAGTCTCGACCGGCTCGACAAGCCGATGCGGCAGATCTTGCGCGCCGGCACCTATGAGCTGCTCGCCCGCAAGGATGTCGGCACCGGCACGGTCATCAGCGAATATGTCGATGTCGCCCACGCCTTTTACGACAGGCGCGAGGCCGGGTTCGTCAACGGCCTGCTCGACGCGGTGGCAAAGGACGTGCGCGGCTGAACCTCGTCGCCTCGTCCTCCATGGTCTTGATGCCCCACATGCCCTAAAGCGGCGGGCGATGGCGGACGAATATGAATTCCTGAGCCTCCTGCGCGCACGGGCGACGCATGAGGCTGCGCGGGGGCTGCTGGACGATGTCGCCGTGTTGCCGGTGGGCGGGGCGCGGCTCATCCTGACCAGCGATACGATCGTCGAGGGCGTCCATTATCTCCCCGCCGATCCGCCCGCCGACATCGGCTGGAAGCTGGCGGCGGTGAACCTGTCCGATTTAGCGGCCAAGGGGGCGAAACCGATCGGCTGCCTGCTCAACTACAGCCTGTCGGGTGACCGGGATTGGGACGCGGCCTTTCTGGACGGGCTGAATCAGGCGCTGGACCGCCATGCGATGCCGCTGCTGGGCGGCGACACGGTGAAGATGCCCGAGGGTTCGGCGCGCAGCTACAGCCTGACCGCGATCGGTGAGGCGAGCGGGCTGGTGCCGGCGCGGACCGGCGCGCGAGGGGGCGATCGGCTCTACCTCACCGGGCCGGTTGGCGATGCGGGCGTGGGACTGGAACTGCTCCGCTCGGACCCTGGTGCGACCGGGCCGTTGGTCGACGCCTATCGCCGGCCGCGCCCGCGCCTTGCCGAAGGGGGGCTGCTTGCGCCGGTCGTCACCGCGATGATGGATGTGTCGGACGGGCTGCTGATCGATGCCGCGCGGCTGGCGCAGGCGAGTGGTCTTGCCGCCGTCATCGACCATATCCCGCTGTCTCGCGCGCTCGAAAAGGCCAGGGGCGCGAGCACCGCGACGCAGATCGCGGCGGCGCGCGCGGGCGATGATTATGAACTGCTCTTCACCCTGCCGCGTGGGTCGACCCCGCCGGTCCGGGCGATCCCGGTCGGCCATGTGGAGGCGGGGTCAGGGCTGACGCTGGTGATCGACGGCGCGGTGGTGCCGCTGCCCGACCGGCTGGGCTGGGAGCATGGCTAACTCCCGCCCAGCACGTTGATGGTGAAGGCGAGGATGCCGAGGTTGAACAGGAACGCCGCGAAACAGTGGAACAGCGCGATCCGGCGCATCGCTGTGCTGGTCATGCCTACGTCCGACGTCTGGAAAGTCATGCCCAGGGTGAAGGCGAAATAGAGGAAGTCCCAATAGCCCGGTTCCTGCTCGCTGGGAAAATCGAGCCCGCCGCCATCCTTGCCCGCCCTATCGGGCAGATAATAGCCATGGGCATAATGCATGGCATAGACGAGGTTGGAAAAGAGCCAGGCAATCAGCAAGGTCGCCAGCAGCAGCGCGATCGATACGGCATCGGGGCCGCCCTGCTGGCTCATGGCGACCCCCACCGCCACCAGGATGACGAGGCAGACGACGCCGGTCAGCAACAGCATGAGTTCCCGGTTGGCGTCGTTCGCCGCCGCCTTGCGTCGCATGTCGTCCGGGCGGGAGTCGATCAGCGGCACCACGGACGCCATGAAGGCAAGGGCGGCGATGTCGAACCCCGCCATCACCGCTTCGTGCCACGGCAGCCACAGCGCCAGCGGCGCCATGGCGGCGAGCAGCGCCAGGAACATGCCGTAACGCCAGGGAAAGATGGGAGACGCGTGCATCCCCCGCATCAAAGTCCCGTCGCGCTGCGATGGCAAGCGGTTTAGAGGACGGCGGCGATCAGCCCGCGCGCCTGCGCCTCATTGGCTTCCAGATACCAGTTTTCCGGCGCTTTCTGGAGCAGTTCGTCCATCGTGACGTCGGAGCCCAGGATCAGATTCTCGAACCCCTCATTCTGGATCGCGATCGAGCTTTCGATCTCGTGCAGATTGGCCTTGAGCGTCGCGATGCAGGTGGAGAGCGGGCCTGACAGGTTGATCGCCTTGGTAATGAGCCGCTCATGGATCATGAGGCGCGTGCCGCGCGTCAAATAGCGGTTCTCGGTCGCGAAGAAGCTCATGAAGGTCGCACCCGCCGAATAGACCGCCGTCTTGCCCAGGAACACAAGGCGGCGTTCGGGATAGAGGTCCGAGTGAAATCGGATATCCTCGCCCATCATCCGCGCGATTTCCGGGTCGCCGCCCAGCGTCGAAATCTCGACCACCACCAAGCCCTGCTGTGGCGCGGTGCCGAGGCAGTTGCGGAAATGGAGATACATGCCATGGTCCACGACCCCCGACAGAGTGATCGCGGGAAATTCGAAATCCTTGGGGCCAAGCAGCGGCGCGCTGGTCATCAACATGGGTTACGTCCTTTGGAATGGGAAAGTCGGGCTGCACTACGCTTGGGAGCGCAAAAGGTGCCGCGCTTTCTGGCTGGCGTGACGCGGCGGAGGCTGTAAAGAACAGATCATGACCATGGGGCGTACGGCATGATCGCGAAACTCAAAGGGCGGCTGGACAGTACCGGCATCGACCACGCCATCATCGATGTGGGCGGCGTCGGCTATCTGGTGGGTGCCTCCTCGCGCACGCTGGCGGCGCTGGGGCCGGTGGGGGAAGCGGTGACGATCCACACCGAAATGTTGGTGGCGGAGGATTCGATCCGCCTCGTCGGCTTCGCGCGGGCGGAGGAGCGCGACTGGTATCGACTGCTGACCCATGTGCAGGGCGTCGGATCGCGCGTGGCGCTCGCCATCCTGTCGGCGCTTGAACCGCTGGAGTTGCACCGCGCCGTGGCGATGGGCGACAAGGCGATGATCGCGCGGGCCAACGGGGTCGGGCCGAAGCTGGCGCAGCGGATCGTCAATGAGCTGAAGGACAAGATCGGTGCGACGCCTGCGGGCGGGCCTGTGGGCGTGGGCGGCGTGGCGGCGGTCCCGGCCGGCAGCATGAGCGCCGATGCGCTTTCGGCGCTCCAAAATCTCGGCTTCAAACCCGGTGAGGCAAGCAGCGCGGTGGCGGCGGCGGAAGAGGAACTGGGGGACGGCGCGAGCCTGGATGCGCTGGTGCGGCTGGCGCTGCGGAAGGCGGCGAAGTGAGCGACGACGACCGCCTCCTTACCCCCTCGCGCCGTCCCGAGGACGTCGACGCTGCGCTTCGCCCGAAATCGCTCGACGAGTTTGTCGGGCAGCAGGCAGCGCGGGAGAATCTGCGTATCTTCATCCAGGCGGCGAAGGCGCGGGGCGATGCGCTCGACCATGTGCTGTTCTTCGGGCCGCCGGGCCTGGGCAAGACGACGCTCGCGCAGATCGTTGCAAAGGAAATGGGCGTGGGGTTCCGGGCTACCTCCGGTCCCGTCATTGCCAAGTCGGGCGATCTTGCGGCGCTGCTCACCAATCTGGACGAGGGCGACGTGCTGTTCGTGGACGAGATTCACCGGTTGAATCCGGCGGTGGAGGAAGTGCTCTATCCCGCGATGGAGGATCGTGCACTCGATCTGATGATCGGGGAGGGGCCGTCCGCCCGCTCGGTTCGCATCGACCTGCCGCGCTTCACGCTGGTCGGCGCGACAACGCGGCAGGGGCTGTTGACGACGCCACTGCGCGACCGCTTCGGTATCCCGGTGCGGCTGCAATTCTATACGGTCGAGGAATTGGAGCTGGTGGTGCGCCGCGCCGCGCGGCTGCTCGACCTGCCCATCACCCCGGATGGTGCGATCGAGATCGCCCGCCGCTCGCGCGGCACCCCCCGCATCGCCGGCCGCCTGCTGCGCCGGGTGCGCGACTTTGCCCATGTCGCGGGCGCGCCCAGCGTCGATCGCAGGGTGGCCGACGCCGCGCTCCAGCGGCTGGAGGTGGACCAGCTCGGCCTCGACCTGATGGATCGGCGTTACCTGATGATGATTGCCGACATTTATCGCGGCGGCCCGGTTGGGGTGGAAACGCTCGCCGCCGGCCTGTCCGAAGCGCGCGACACGATCGAGGAAGTGATCGAGCCCTATCTGATCCAACTTGGCCTCATCGCCCGTACCGCGCGGGGGCGCTGCCTCAACGGCCCCGGCTGGAAGCATCTCGGCCTTAATCCGCCGCAGGATGTGCAGAACGGTCTGTTCGACTAGGTTCGTCTAAGGGCATCAATCGGGAACGGTTGGGATATATCCAAGGCTGCCGTTGTGCGTCGCTTTGATCCCCCAATTCCGGTCCTAAAAGGGCAGCCAGTTCCGCTTTTCCGAGAACTTCATGTAACCCGCATTGACGCCCAGCCGGTAGCCGACGCCAAGGCGGATGGGGATCAGTACCACATTGCCCCAGCGCAGATAGGAGGCGGTGAAGCCGCCGACCAGATAGGCGGTGCCCTCCGCCGCGGGGAAGCGATGGTAGAGATCCTGCGTGTCGTAAAGATTATAGACGAGGACGAACGTGTTGGCCGCGTTGCCGCCGACATCGAAGCCGATGGACGGGCCGGTCCAATATACTTCGCGCTTGCCCTCCACCTTGTGGTTCAGCGTGCCCGAGCCGTAGCGCAGGCCGACGACGAACGCGCCCGATGCTTCGCGCCCCGCGATATAGGCGTTGGGGCGGCCCTGGTCCTTCAGCACCTTTTCGATGAGGCCGGCGAGCCCCTCCGCGCCCTTGCCGAAAACACCCTCGGCCGCGCCGATGAGGTCGTCCTGCTGGTAGCTGTCGCCGGGCGCGATGGCGGCCGGGGGGCTGCTGGCGGTGACGGGGGCGCCGGTGGCGGTGGTGCCATCGGTCGTGACGGCGCTGTCCTGCCGGCTCGTGCCCGCGACGCTGCCGTCGGTGGCGACGCTGGGGTCGACGCCGGGATCGGTCGGCGCGTTGCGGGCGGGCGGGGGCGGGGCGAGATCCGCGTCGATCGCGGTGTTGGGATCGATAGTGCGGACCTGCGCCTGCGCCATCACGGGGGCGATCGCAAGGCCCGCCAGCCCCGCCGCGAGCGCGACCGCGCCCCCCATCCGCCGGCCCAGCCGATCGAAAATCCCGTCCATGCCCTTACACTCCCCGCAACCCGCTCGAAAAATCGCCACGGGCCCGATTATCGGCCGCCAAGCTGAAACGGCAATGAACGAACGGCCATGCGAGTCGATTCCGCGCCGGAACGAATCGCGCGGCATGCCAGGGGCCAAGAAAAATCGCCGCGCTGCCCGTTGCCATGCCGCAAAGCCCCCGCTATAGCCCCGGACCTAGCCACTGCCCGCTTGGCGACAAGCGGGCAAATTTGCGCGGAGACGTGGGTGAGTGGCTGAAACCAGCGGTTTGCTAAACCGTCGTAGCCTTAAGGGGCTACCGAGGGTTCGAATCCCTCCGTCTCCGCCAATATCCTGGAACCTCCAGGACGATCAGCGTCGATGCTTCCATTTCGGGTGGAGAAGGTCCGCCGATCAGCTTATCAAGATCGCATCGCCTGTAAGGCGAGCGCCGACCCGCCGAGCGGGCCGGCGTCCGGGCCCAGTCCCGCGAAGCATATGCGCTTTTGCAAATCGGCCGGCGCGCATTTGTGAAGATAGCCGTTCAGGCGTTCCGCTATCGTCGCATGGATGGTCGGCAGCAGCATCGGCCGTCCGAGCGCGACACCTCCGCCGAGAAGGATGCGTTCGGCAGATGTAATCAGAAGAAGCGTGGTCAGGAATTCGGCGAGATCATGCGCGACATGTGCCCATAGCGCATCGGTCGCAGGGAGTTGATCGACCGGCCCACCCGCCCGGCTGATAAGCGCGGGGCCGCTGATCAGGCCTTCGAGACAATCGCCATGGAAAGGGCAGATACCTTCGAATACATCCCCCGGCGCCCGGCGGAGCCGCACATGGCCCGCTTCGGGATGCAACGCGCCATGAAGAATCCGCCCGTCGACGACCAATCCCAATCCCACGCCCGTTCCGATGGTCAGATAGGCATGGGTGCGACAGCCCTTTGCAGCGCCCCAAAGCCCTTCGGCCAGGGCTGCGCCGCCGACATCGGTGTCGAACCCGATCGGTACATCGAAACTGTCTCTGATGTGCCGCAGCAGGTTGAAGTTGGACCAGCCCGGCTTTGGCGTGCTGAGGATATATCCAAAATCCTCCCGGTCGGCATCGAGACCCACCGGGCCGAAACTTGCAACGCCGATCGCTGCAAAAGGCGTGTCGGTCATCCATCGCTGAAGCGTCTCGACCATGAACGTCACCACTGCCTCGGGATGATCGCCGGTGGCGATACGCTCCTGCCGAAGAATGCGCGTGCCCTGCGTCAGCGAAGCGATGCATTTGGTGCCGCCCAGTTCGAGCGACGCGACGACGGGATCTCCGGTCATGCGACGATCCTGCTGCTGTCGCGGTCGAGCGCCAGTTGCAGCACCGGAGCAGGCGATCCGGCGAACGCGGATCGAGCCTCCGCCTGGTCGCGGGGAGGGGCGGCGAGACCGACCAGGTCGGCAAAGCTCCAGACACTCAGATCGTCGAGCACAAGCCAGCTATAAGCCTGAAACGGGGCTTCGGCCGGATTGGCCACGACCAACCCCGTGCCATTGAGCGGTCGCCACGGCCCCAGCAGATTCTCGCTGACCGCACCGTACAAGCCGTTCGGTCCTTTGGGACCGCCGGTCGCGAAGACCCTGGCCTGAGTCGACCAGAAGAGGTAGAAGCGTCCGCCATGGTGGACCATATGGGGCCGTTCGAGCTCGTTGTTGAGGCCATCGGCATCGACCAGCGGGGGAAGGAGCGTGCAGACCCCTCCCTCCCGCCGGGCGACCCCGATCAGCCCGTTCCAGTCGGACGTTGAGCCCGGCTTGGACGCGCTGAACAGGATATATTCTTCGCCAGTCGCCGGATCGATGACGGGAAACGGATCGCGGAACGCCTTGATGGTGCCCACAGCCCCGCCCCCCGTCATATCCGATTGATAGAAGCGATCGTCGGGCAGAAACAGGTCTTGAGGTTTCGTCCAACCCTGTACGCCAGCCCCAGCGTCTGACAGGTCGAGCGTGCCGCGCGTGAGCAGCATCCGCTGGAGAAAGCTCGGTTCATGTTCTCCGCGAACCCCTGCGGAGGTGTAGTAGAGCGAAAGCGTCCTGGCATCGTCTTCCCGCACGGCCGTCCCCGCCCATTCCCTGCTTCCCGGATTGAGATCATCGGGTAAAAGATGGCCGAAATCCAGCCAGCCCTGCGCGCTTTTCTGCATCAGCCGAAGGCGGGCCACGGCGTGACGCGCCTCCGGGTCCGGCATGACCGGCGCTGACAATGCGATGACCAGCGGGCCACCGGGAAATTCAACTGTCCGCCCCTGCCGGTCGATGATCGGCCAATGATCCCACAGGTCGATTCCGGGGAGGACCGGCGCGCATTCCCCGATTACGGGCGCCCGGTTCTCATCGCCGATTGCGGCGACATGGCCGGCGGTCCAGTGGAAGCCATGGCTGCCCACCTTGGCCGAGACCCCGTTGTCTGATGTCGCCGTCGACGTCATCGCTCAGAAGCCCACCCTGACAGCGGCAGAGATGGTGCGGCCGTTGATCGACCGGGCGCGGACGATGCCATTCGCCGGGATCGCGCCTTCTTCGGCCTCGGTGAAACCCTTGACGTTGAACAGGTTGTTGGCGTTCAGCGACAGCTGCACCCGATCGACCGGGCGATATTGCAGGAACGTGTTGACCGTCGTGTAGCCGGGCAGCTTCAACTGGTCGCTATCCTGCGCGTAGCTCGACGTCGTGCCGATGACGTTGGCGCCGACCGTCACCGGGCCGACATCGATCTGCGGCGTCGCCTGGAACACGAACTCGGCCTGACGGCGGGGAACATTGCCCACGACCCCCGGATTCAATGCATCGCTGACGATCTTGGACTTGGTCCAGGTGCCGCCCGCCGTCAGGCTGAAGACACCTGCCCGGTAATTGCCTTCCAGTTCCAGGCCATAGGCGCGGTACTTGCGATCGACGAACCGTTGCGTCGTGGCTTCGAAATTCTGCTCTTCCGTGCGGGCCCAGAAGGCGGTCGCGTAAAGGGCGAGGCCGCCCGCGCGATATTTGACACCGCCTTCGGCCTGCTTGACCATGTCGACGGCCGCGTTGGAATCGACCAGATGCCCGTCGACGGTGCTGACCGCCGGGCCGAACAGCAGGCGATCGGCATTGGCGCGCCCGCCCTGGCTGTAGCGGGCGAAGATCGCCAGATCATCGGCCAGGCGATAATTCGCGCCCAGCGAATAGGACCAGTAATGGAAATTATAGTCCACTGGCGCCGGGCTGGTCAGCGGAATGACCGACACGCGCGTTTCTGCGTCGGAAATCACGCCGTCCCCGTTCATGTCACGCGACACCGTGCCGATCCGGCCACCGCCCAGATCCGCGCCCGCGATCGACCCGTTGGCGTCTCCGAAGTCGTAGCGGATGCTGCCATCCAGCGTCAGCTTGTCCGACGCCCAGCTCAGCGAGGCGAACGGCGCATTGGTGTTATAGTCGACATTATAGCTGCGTCGGCAGCAGCCGCCGAAATAGCTGGCGCCATAGCCGTAAATGCCGTCCTGCGTCACGGGCTGGCCCGTGGCGGACGCTATGTTGACGAGCGCCGCCTTGCCGCCGCCCACGACGTCGGACAGCAGCGACGTCCAAAGCCATTCGGTATCGATCGTCTGCCGCGATTTGTAGAAGCCTGCCGTGAAGCTTAGCTTACCGCCGCCCATGTCGAAATCGCGCGTTACGCGGATGTCGTTGGTGATATTGTTGAGGCTGTTGAGCTTGGTGTCGAACACGACGATCTGGGCGAGGAGACCGTTGCCGTTCAGCGCAGACGGATTGGCGATGGCCTGCCCGGCACGGGGGCCGTTCGCGTAGCTGAGGGTCGCGCCGGCGCCGCCCATGGCCGTGGCGATGCTCGTCGCGGAATCGACATTGGCGGGGAAGTTCGAGATGAAACGTCCCGACACGTCCGAATAGCGGAAGCGCTCGGTCACCTGCCAGCCGTCGGCGATCTCGAACTGGCTTTCCAGCCCGAACGACTTGACCACGGGATGCTGGCCGTCGCGAATGTCGTTCACGACCGGGTTGTTGTTGCCGTCCAGCGTCACGTTGCGCGTGATGTAGCGTGAATGCAGCGTGTCCTGGTTGATGCTGAAGCCGGGAATGTTGCGATATTTGGGATCGCTGTTCGTGCCCGTCACGCGAACCGGATTGGGCAGGTAGCCGATGGCGCGATCATTCAGATATTTGCCGTAGAACCGGATGTAACCGCCGGTGAACTGCTTGGTGATGTTGAATTTGAGCTGCCCGCCCTTGTTGCCGTCATACCCGGCCTGGCGTGGTCCCGTGCCCTGCCGGTAGAAGCCGCCGATGTGAAAGAGCAGGTCGTCCGACAGCTTGCCGCCATAATCGACGTCAAGCCGGTAGTCGCTATAGTCGAGCCCGGTCGAAGCCTGGATCGCGCCGCCCTCGGTCTCGCCGGTCTTCGAAAGCAGGTTGATGACGCCGCCGGGCGAATTGGACGCGAAAGTGGACGCCGAGCCGCCGCGAATGGCCTCGACCCGCTGGACGTTGAAGTCGGCGCGCAGGAAGATGTCGGCGTTGCCGAAGGTGATGTCGCCATATTCCAGTACCGGCAGGCCGTCTTCCTGCAATTGAAGGAATTTGGCGCCGCCCGACGCGACGGGAAGGCCGCGCGCCGCGATGTTGGCATTGCCTTCGCCGCCTGACGATTCGGACCGGATGCCGGGAATGTTGCGGAACACTTCCGCGACCGATCGTGGGGCCGCCTGCTGAATGGCGTCGGCGCTCAGCGAGCTGACCGATACGGAGCTGTCCAGCTTGTTCTGACCCCGCGCGACTGCCGTGACGATGATTTCCGAACTATCGGCCGACGGCGATTGATCGTCCGTCGCAGCCGTTTGCGCCAGTGCCTGCGCGGGCGCGAACAGCGCGGACGTGGCCAGCAGGATTGTAAATGCTTTCATTTCATCACTCCCCAACAGGTCGGGTATGCCGACTCGGTGCATTATCTGTGTAGGGCGTGTGCAAACGTTTGCCAAGAAAGATTTGGCAAACGTTTGCACACGCCCCTATGGTGGGGATGAAGAGACCGGGCAATTCGACTCCGGCGATTTGTGTGAGAGGTGATGAACCGTGCCATATCGTACAAAGCCACATCTGAGCGCTGTTCGGATTGCCGAAATGAATCTGGGATTCTTCGGCCTCCAATTCTCCTTTGGGCTGCAACAGGCGAATATGAGCCCGATCTACAGCTTCCTCGGCGCCGATGAGGCATCGATGCCGCTTCTCTGGCTGGCGGGGCCGGTCACCGGCCTGGTGGTGCAGCCGCTCATCGGCGCTCTTAGCGATCGCACGACCAGCCGTTGGGGACGGCGCACCCCCTATTTCCTGATCGGCGCGGTCCTATGCAGCCTGTGTCTCTTCGCCATGCCCCACAGTCCCGCGCTGTGGATCGCCGCATCGCTGCTCTGGATTCTGGACGCAGCCAACAATGTCGCGATGGAGCCTTATCGCGCCTATGTCAGTGATCGTCTCGATCCACGCCAGCAAGGCGCCGGCTTTCTCACCCAGTCTGCTTTTACCGGCCTGGCGCAGACCCTGGCCTATCTGGCCCCGACTCTGCTCGTCCAGGCAGGGGTCAGCGCCGATCTCATAGACGCCAACGGTATTCCGGAGATAACGCGCATCGCCTTCCTGATCGGTGCGATCCTGTCGATTTCGACCATCCTCTATTCGGTTCTGCGCGTTCCGGAATTGCCCCTGGGGGCGGAAGACCGGCAACGCATGACGATGGAAAGGTTGACCGCCAAGGCCGCGCTGGGCGACTTCATCGAGGCGCTCCGAAACATGCCGCGCCCCATGCGACAACTGGCGGTGGCGATGCTGTTCCAGTGGTTTGCGATGTTCGCTTATTGGCAATATATCGCCTTTGCCCTCGGCCGTTCCCTGTTTGCCACGGCCGATGCGGGCAGCGCGTCGTTCCGGCAGGCTGTCCTGCTTACCGGGCAGGCGGGCGCGCTCTATAATTTCGTCGCCTTTCTCGCTGCCTTTGCGATGATGCCGCTCGTCCGGCGCATCGGCGCGAAGCCGGTCCATGCCGGGGCGATGTTGATGGCTGGCCTCGCCATGCTGTCGCTTTCGGTGGTCACTGGCAAGGCTGGCCTCGTTCCGGCGATGATCGGCATCGGCATCGGCTGGGCGAGCCTCATGGGCAATCCCTATGTCATGCTGGCGGGCGCCGTTCCGCCCGAAAGAACCGGCGTCTATATGGGCATCTTCAACATGTTCATCGTGGTTCCGATGATGATCGAAACGCTGGTGATGCCGATCATCTACCGGCCGCTTCTGGGCGGCGATCCCCGTAACGTCCTTGTGCTGGCGGGCGCGATGATGCTGATGGCCGGGCTGGCGACCCTGCGCGTGCGGGCAGGGGAAGCCGTGGCGCGACCGGCAAGTACGACGTGACCTAGGCCGTCCCGCGCAGGATGAGTTCAGGCGTCATCGCGACCGAGGCAACCGTCTCGCCCGCCATGCGGTGCATGAGCAGGTCGACCAGCAATCTGGCGCCATGGCGCATGTCCTGGCGGACGGTGGTGAGCGGCGGGACAGTGTGCGCCGAAATACTGATGTCGTCATAGCCGATGATCGACACATCCTGCGGGACACGCAGCCCCTGGTCCGCAACAGCGCGCATCGCGCTCATGGCGATCACGTCGGACGCGGCAAAGATGCCGTCTGGCGACGCATGGCTCTCCAGATAGCGCGCCATGTCCGCATAGGCGTCCTGGTCCGTCAGGTGCAGCGGCAACAGGATTTCCTCGACCTCGGGCGTGTGATTGATGGCGCTATGGAAGCCGGCATAGCGGTCGGCGAATTCCGGAACCGCCGGATCGCCCAGAAACGCAAGTCTACGCCGGCCGATGGCGATAAGGTGCCTCGCCGCCATTTCCCCGCCCTTCAGATTGTCGGTGCCGACGGTGACCTGAACCAGGTCCGGACGATGCGCGCCCCAGATGACCAGCGGTGCGAACTGCTTCGCCACGGCCTCTATGACGTCGGTCTGGTCCGATTGTCCGACCAGGATGATACCATCGACGCGACCCGACAGCGCCATATTCCTCAGCCAGTCCGCGTCGCCCGGCACGACCCTGGACAACAGCAGGTCATAGCCTTGCTCCGCCAGCGCATCGGCCAGAGGGCCGAGAAGCCCCATGAAAAAAGGGTCGGACAGGTTTTGCTGCACTTCATGACCCAAGGGGAAAACCACGCCCACGGCCCCGGTCCGGCGCTTGCGGAAAAAGCTGGCAGTCTGGTTCAGTCGAAAACCATGTTCTTCTGCAAGGGCTCTGATGCGCGCCTTCGTCTTTGCCGAAACCCGCGGATTGTCATCGAGCGCGCGCGAGACCGTCGACACGTGGACGCCGGCTATCTTTGCCAGTTCCACCAAGCCTATGGTCTTCATCGTAACGGACAATCCTCCGGCACCGGCGGTCCCATATGCCGCGCAGATCGGAATCTCGTTATCATGTTTCGATGTTCGATCCTAATGTCGCAAATCGCAACCGCGCCAAAAACGAAGGGCATCATTGGCAAATACGCTTAAGGCAATAACGCTGCCGAACATCCGGCTCCTGATTGATGCGACCGAAACCGCAAGCCTGCCCTTGTCCAGGCTCCGTCTGGGGCCCCGACTTGGCTTGCCTAACCATTAGCCGACACGCAGGGGAATAATGAGCCGAAAGGCGCTTTCATTTGCGCGTACGACCAGCCCAGATGTCTGGGATTTCGCCGACACAGCTAAGGCCGTTCGCGGATGGAAGCGATGGTGCCCGGGGACGGAGTCGAACCGCCGACACTGCGATTTTCAGTCGCATGCTCTACCAACTGAGCTACCCGGGCACGGGGATCCTCGCGGCGGGGGGCGCCGATGGAGGCGTGCCTATAGGCGTCAATCCGCTTGGCTGTCCAGCCCTTCGTCGCCATTTTTTTGCAGCAAATCGCCCGCCGATGGGCCGGGTACGCGATAGCCTTCGCCCAGCCATTGCAGCAGGTCGCGGTCGCGGCAGGCGGGGCTGCAAAAGGGGCGTGCGCCGGTTTGCGCGGGCTGGCCGCACATGGGGCAAGGGGGGGATTTAGGCGACATGCCCGCCCGATATGGCGAGCGTGGGATCGGCGCGCAAGGTCACTGCGCCGCCGCGCCGCCGCGCGAGCTGCTCGATCCAATCGGCGCGCCGATGCAGCAGATCGATGATCGCGGGCGCTGCACTGATCGTGGCCGCGCCGCCATTGCCGTGCCGCTCGGCCCGCCGCAACAGCGCCAGCGTGGCGGTCAGCACCGCGTCCTCGCGCATGATTTCCATCAGGTTCGCACGTTCGCGGCGACGGATGATCTGGAGGAAACCGAAACCGTTGACCGCCGTGCGTTCGAAGGGGAGCGGCAGATATTTGTCGATCTGCGCCGCCGCGATCATCCGCTCGTCCTTGTTGTTCATGGTGGGCAGATCGATGCCGATCGAGCCGCTGATCCCCATCCGCCGGATGGTCTGCGCGGCGAGCTTGGCGCCCTTGGGGCCAAGCTGCGCCGGGGGCAGCGATCCGTCGACGTCGATCAGGAACATCGCGGGCGTCGCGAAGAGCCGCAGCGCGGCAGCTTCGGTGCCGACCTCGCCGCTCGCCGCCTGCTCCATGAGCTCGCTCCAGCCCTGGGCTTCCAGCCGGTCCTCCTCGTGCGCGGGGCACGGTATCACCGGCACGCCGGTGGCGCGGATGCGCTGGAGAAGACTGGGGCCTGGGTGGGGCTTCACGCCCGGCGGCGCGACGCGCGCCTTGGCGCGCTTGTCGCGGCCTTCCTCGGGGATCGCTTCGCGCAGGATCTCGACCAGCACATTCGCGCCCTCGGACAGGCGCGGCGGGATCGGCTCCAGCAGCACCTCTTCGCCCGAGATCAGGCGCACGACGCCGCGCTTCTTCGGGATCAGCGTGGCGATCAGCCGACCCTGCGCGACCGCGCCGGTACGCGCCGCATCGCCCTCGCGCTCGATCTGCGCCTCGACCAGCTTGCCATGCTCGATCAGCGCGGCGCGGGCCTCGCCGATCCCTTCTTCATAAAGCCATTCAGCCAAGCGCTTTCAATCCTGTAGGTAGTCCGCTGCCTTCAGCAGCGCGCGGGTTTCGTAGAGAGGCAGTCCCATGATCGCGCTGTGGCTGCCCTGGATGGCGCGGATCAGGCCGGCGGCGCGCCCCTGAATGGCATAGCCGCCCGCCTTGCCGCGCCATTCGTCGCTGGCGATATAGGCGTCGACCTCGGCCCTATCGAGCCGCTTGAAGGTGACGATATTGACCGACAGACGATGGCGCGCGCGCCCGTCCGCGTCGATCAGGGTGATGGCGCTCAGCACCCGGTGACGACGGCCTGAAAGCAAAGTCAGGCAGGCGCGCGCTTCCTCCTCGCTTTCCGCCTTGGGTAGTATTCGCCGGCCTGCCGCGACCACCGTGTCGCCTGACAGAACCAGCGCGCCGGGATGGCGCTCGGCCACCCGCGCGCCCTTCTCCGCTGCGACCCTTGCCGCGTAATCGGCGGGTAGTTCGCCCTTGCGCGGGGTCTCGTCGATGTCAGCCGGGTCCACCGCGTCGGGCACGACGCCGATCTGTCCCAGAAGGTCGAGCCGTCTGGGGGAAGCTGAAGCCAGGATGAGCCGCATCGTGTCGCGCGGCTTATTTGAAACGGTAGGTGATCCGACCCTTGGTCAGGTCGTAAGGGGTCAGTTCGACAAGCACCTCGTCCCCCACCAGCACACGAATGCGGTTCTTTCGCATCTTGCCGGCCGTGTGGCCGAGAATTTCGTGGTCATTTTCCAACCGGACGCGGAACATGGCGTTGGGGAGAAGCTCCACAACCTGTCCGCGCATCTCAAGCAGTTCTTCTTTCGCCATAATATCCCGGAAAAGCGTAAAATCGCGCCGCCATAGCGCCAAATGGTGCAAAATGAAAGTCAGGCGTTGCGGCCAAAGGCGTCGCCGGCCCGTTCGATGGCCATAAACAACCGGTCGAGCTGATCTGCATCAAGGCAATAGGGCGGCATCAGGTAGATGGTGTTGCCCAATGGCCGCAGCAAGAGGCCGCGCTCCAGGAAAAAGGCGCGCAGCCGGGGCGCGAGATCGGACAGATAGCCCGCGTCCGCCGCGATCAGGTCGATCGCCGCGATCGCGCCCACTTGGCGCGGGTTGGCGAAGGCGGGATGGCGCGCCAGCCGCTCCAGCCGGACCGCCATGCCCTCCGCCAGCGTGGCAATCCGGCCCAGCACATCCTCCTCGCGCCAGATGGCGAGATTGGCGGCCGCCGCCGCGCAGGCGATGGCGTTGGCGGTGTAGCTCGACGAATGGTAGAAGAGCTTGGCCCTGTCGGTCGAATAATGGGCGTCGAAGATCGGCGCGGTGGCGAGCGTCGCGGCGAGTGGGATCGCCCCGCCGGTAATCCCCTTGGCCACCGCCATGATGTCAGGCGCTATCCCGGCCTGCTCGCAGGCAAAGAGCGTGCCCGTGCGGCCCCAGCCGGTCATCACCTCGTCGGCGATGAACAGGACGTCGTGCCGCCGACAGATCGCCGCCATTTCGCGCAATATGTTAGGCGAATAGGTCAGCATCCCGCCCGCGCCCAAGATAAGCGGTTCGACGATGAAGGCGGCGGGCTGCTGCGCGCAGGCGGCCTCCAGCGCTTCGAGACATGCCTGCTCCCGGCCGGGCGTGGGGAAGGGGATGGTGCCGACGTCGAACAGCAGCGGCTGCCACGCCGCATTGTAAACACCGCGCTCACCCACCGACATCGCGCCGATCGTGTCGCCATGATAGCTGTGCTCCAGCACCAGGATGCGGTGCCGCTGGGGCAGGCCCAGATTATGCCAGTAACCGAGCGCCATCTTCAGCGCGACCTCGACCGCGGTCGATCCGCTGTCGGAATAGAAGACATGCGTGAGCGAGGGCTGGCCCGGCCCGCGCGGGGCAATGTCGATCAGGCCCTGCGCGACCTCCTCGGCGGGGCCGTGGGTGTAGCCGGCGAAGATCAGCTGGTCGAGCCGCGCCGCTTGGCGGGCGATGGCGGCGGCGATGCGCGGCTCGCAATGGCCGTGGGTCGTCACCCACCAGCTCGATATGGCGTCGATTAAGGTTCGGCCATCGGCAAGATGCAGCAGCGCGCCCTCGGCGCGAACGATATGGGGGATAGGCTCGTTGAGGCCATGCTGGGTGAAAGGGTGCCAGACGGGTGAAGACATGGCCTCGCCTTAGCGTCCAATCCGGCCCGATTGAAGCATTGCACCCAAAAGAAAGGCGGCCAAGGCTGGCCGCCTCCCGAAATCGATTGTTATGCCGCGCTTATTGCGGCGGCTGAGCCGGCTGCGCGGGTGCTGCGGGTTCCGCCGGTGCGGCCGGCGTAGCGGGCTGCGCGGGGGCGGCGGGCGCAGCAGCCTGGATGCGCTGCTGGAGCGCCGGGTCGGCAGCGGCCGCCTGGCCGATCTGGTTGAACTTTTCGGGCGGCAAGCCCGATGCCTGCACTGCCGCGAGCATCTTGGGCTGCTTGTCGGCGGCGGAGATCGACGCATCCTGCTGGATCTTCGTTACCTCGACCGCAGCGGCGGCGAACTGCTTGATGTCCGCATCGCTGAAATTGGCGGGCGTGGCCGGAGCCGCAGCGCTAGCCGGTGCCGCGGGGGCAGCCGGAGCCGCAGGCGCCGCCGCATCACTCTGTGCGAGCGCCGGATAGGCGGCGAACAGGGCGGCCGACGCGATGCCGGCCTTCAGAATGTGGAAATTGGAACGACCCATCAATGTTCTTCTCCTCTCGACTGTGACAGTCTTCTGACGTCCAAGCTGTGGCTTTGGATGCGGGATGAGAAGGCTGAACGGGACGAAAAGAGCATTTCGAAGGGTAAAAGGACAGCGGGCGACGGCCGATCGCGCCTCTGGCTCGGCTGGGCGAGGCAGCGCATCATGCCTGCCCCGCCCACGCCAGGAATCACCAGATTTTGACTCGATCCTTGGGCGCCAGATAGATTTTGCCGCCCGGCGCGGGTTTGAACGCGCCATACCAGGCGTCGAAATTCCGCACGATGTCGGCGCGATATTGCGACGGCGCATGGGGATCGGTCACCAGCCGCTGGCGCAGATTGGCCTCGCGATAATTGCGCCGCCACACCTGCGCCCAGCCCAGGAAGAAACGCTCGTCGCCGGTCGTCCCGTCGATCACCGGCGCTGCCTTGCCGCCCAGCGAGGCATGATAGGCATCGAGCGCGACAGCGAGGCCAGCCAGATCGCCGATATTCTCGCCCAGCGTGAACGCCCCCTTCACATGCGCGCCGGGGAAGGGCGCGTAGGCGTCATATTGCTGGACCAGCCTGTCGGTCAGGCCCTTGAAATTGGCGACGTCCCGGTCGCTCCACCATTGGTTGAGCTTGCCGGTCTCGTCATATTTCGCGCCTTGATCGTCGAAATGATGGCTGAGTTCATGGCCGATCACCGCGCCGATGCCGCCATAATTGACGGCCGGGTCGGCGTGCGGATCGAAGAAGGGGGGCTGCAGGATGGCGGCCGGGAAGACGATCTCCACCATGCCGAAATTGGCGTAGGCGTTGATTTCCATCGGGGTCATGCCCCATTCCCAGCGATAGATGGGCTTGCCGAGCTTGCCGATGGTATAGGCGAAGTCGAACCGCTTGGCGCGCATCGCGTTGCCGAGCAGGTCGTCGCGCTTGATCTCAAGGCCGGTATAATCGCGCCACTTGTCGGGATAGCCGATCTTGGGGGTAAAGGCCGCCAGCTTCTTGTGCGCCCGCGCCTTGGCCGGCGCGCTCATCCAGGGGAGGCCGTCGATACGCCGGCCCATCGCGGCGATGACGTTCTTCACCAGCTGATCCATCGCCGCCTTGGTCTCGGGCGGGAAATATTGCGCGACATAGGCCTTGCCGACTTCCTCGCCCAGCGAATCGCTGAGGAAAGTGACGGCCCGCTTCCATCGCTCTTCGCGCTCGGGCGTCCCCGACAGGGTCGTTCCATAAAAGGCAAAGTCCGCGTTCGCGATGCTGTCGGGCAGATAGTCGGCATAGGCATGCAGGCTGGACAGCAGCAGTCCGTCCTTCAGCACCTGGATCGGCGCCTTGGCGATCAGCGCCGCTTCGCCGCTGATGGCGCTGGGCTGCGCCACCAGCAGTTCGGCGGGCGTCAACCCGTTGGCGGCGTAGAAGGCAGCGAAGTCGAAGCCTGGCGCGGCCTGCTGCAACGCCGCCAGCGTCATCTTGTTATAGGTCTTGTCGGCGTCGCGGCTGTCCACCTGGGTCCAGTGAACCTTGGCGATCTCGGTTTCGAATGCCATGAGCGCAGCGGCGCGCGCCTTCGCGTCGCTTTCGCCCGCCAGCGTCAGCATCTTTTCGAGATGCGCGACATAGGCTGCGCGGATCGCCGCCATCTTGTCCGACGGATCGAGATAATAGTCGCGGTCGGGAAGGCCGAGGCCCCCCTGACTCATCGACAGGATATAGGTGTCGGGATCCTTGTCGTCCTGCCCCACGGTGAAGCGGAACGGCCCGCGCACGCCTGATGCCGCCGCCTTCGCGGCAACGCGCGCATAGGCGGCGCGGTCGTTCACCGCCGCGATCTCGGCCAGCCATGGCTTGATCGGGGCAAGTCCCTTCGCCTCGACCGCTGCCTTGTCCATGTAGCTGGCATAGGCATTGCCGATCTTGCTGGCCGGATCGCCTTGCGCCGCTTCCAATATGCCGCGCGTGCGGTTCTGCGACAGCTCCTCCAGAACCGAGAAAGCGCCATAGTTGGAGCGATCCGCCGGGATTGGCGTGTTTTTCGCCCATGTCCCATTGGCATGATCGTAGAAATCGTCGCCTGGCGGAACCGACTTGTCCATTCCGGCCGTGTCGAAGCCGTAGGTGCCGTAAGTCGGCTTGGCCGCAGGCGCGGAAGCCTGATCGGCGTGCGCCGCGTTCGCGGCCAGGGTGAGCGCGCCGAGGGCGGCGCCCAGCAGCAAAGTCTTCATGGATGCGTCCCTTGTTCTTATCCGTGGGCCATGCCTGCGCCGGCCCGCTGAACGGGACTTGAACGCCTGTTAAACAGGCTTGTCCATGTCGTTGGTCGAAATCTGACGCAGGTTGATATGGGCGGCGAAGGCCGCGCGCAGCGCAGCCGCGTCGAGCGGATCGAGCAGCGGCAGCCGTCCGAGCGCGGGCACGCCGGCGAGGCGCGGGATGATCCGCTCATTCTCGTCATGCGGTTCGCCGATGAAGGCGATGCCCGCGATCGGCACGTTCCGCGCCTTCATCGCCTCGATGCTCAGCAGGCTGTGGTTGATCGTGCCGAGCGCCGTTCGCGCGCACAGGATTACCGGCTTGCCCCAATGCGCGAACAGGTCGGCCATCAGCAAGGTCTCCGTGAGCGGCACCAGCAGCCCGCCCGCGCCCTCGACCACCAGCGGCCCATCGACATCGGGCAGAGCCAACCGATCGAGGTCGATCGTCACCCCGTCGATCCGCGCAGCGAGATGCGGCGAGGCGGGCGTAGTCAGCCGATAGGCTTCGGGCAGAATATGGTCGGCGGGCAGGCCGGACAGCGCAGCCACCGTCTCCTTGTCGCCTTCCGGCTCGAGCCCCGCCTGCACCGGCTTCCAGTAATAGGCGCCCAGCGCTCCGGCGAGCCCGGCGGCGAACACCGTCTTGCCGATGCCGGTATCGGTGCCGGTGACGACGATAACGCTCATTGCACCAACCCCCTCAGCATGTCTCCCAGCGCTGCCACGTCGCTCCGTCCGACATTCAGCGTCAGCGATATGCGGAGCCGGCTCGTGCCCGCCGGCACCGTGGGCGGGCGAATGCCGCGCACGTCGAACCCCGCCTCCTGCAACGCGCCGGCGATCGCCATCGTGCGCTGATCCTCCTTCAGGATCAGCGGCACGATCTGGCTTTGCGGCGCCGGCAGGCCGAGCGGCGCGCAGATTGCCTCGGCCGCGTCCTGCCGCAGGATGGCGAGCCGGTCGCGGCGATCGTCCACCGCAGCGATGCGATCGAGCGCCGCCGATGCCGCCACCGCCATCAGCGGCGATGGCGCGGTCGAATAGATGAACGGGCGGGCGCGGTTGACGAGGTAATCGATATGGATTTGCGGCCCGCAGATCAGCGCGCCTTCCGCCCCCATCGCCTTGCCGCAGGTATGGAGCGTGATGACGTTGTGCCGCCCGTCCAGCCCATGCGACAGCCCGCGCCCGGCCGGGCCGAACACGCCCGTCCCGTGCGCCTCGTCCAGGATCAGCATCGCCTCGTGCGTGGCGGCGATCCGGGCCAGCTCGGCGAGCGGCGCCTTGTCCCCGTCCATCGAATAGAGCGTCTCGACCGCGATCCAAACGCGGCCCTTGCCGCCTTCGGCGCGAAAAGCGGCAATGAGGTCGGCAAAGCTCTGCACGTCGTTATGCCGGGCGAATACGGCGGTCGCCTTGCTCATGCGGATGCCGTCATGGACGCTCGCATGGACCAGTTCGTCCGCGACGATCAGGTCGCCGCGCTGGGGCAGGGCGGAAAAGAGACAGAGATTGCCGAAGAAGCCGTTCGCGACGAACAGCGCCGCCTGAGTGCGGAAGAAATCGGCGGCCTTCGCCTCCAGTCCCTCATGCTCGGGCGCATTGCCGCGCAGCAGCCGCGATCCGCCAGACCCCAGCGGCACGCCGCGCGCGACCGCATCCGCCACCGCCTGCGCGATGATCGGATCGCCGGCCAGCCCCAGATAATCGTTGGAGGCGAAGTCCCGCCCGGCATTGGGGCTGAGACGACGAAGCCTGCCGCGCTGCTCCAGCGCCGCGAGCTGCGAACGAAAGGGCTCGGCAGTCATGCCGCGCGCTATAGGCCCGGCCGGCCGGCCGGGCAAGCGCGCGCCAAGGACCGCAGCGGATCAGACGTCCAGGTTTGCGACGTTCAAGGCATTGTCCTGAATGAACTCACGCCGCGATTCGACCACGTCGCCCATCAACTGGCTGAAGATTTCGTCGGCCACGTCGGCCTGCTCCACCTCGACCCGCAACATGGAGCGATTATCGGGATCGAGCGTGGTTTCCCACAGCTGCTCGGCGTTCATCTCGCCCAGGCCCTTGTAGCGCTGAATGGCCAGGCCCTTGCGCCCCGCCGCCAGGATCGCGTCGAGCAGATCGCTCGGGGACGTCACCGTCACGCCCTTGGTCGCGACCGGCAGTTCGTCCTCGCCCGCTTCCTCCGCCGCGGCGGCAGCCTTTGCGGAAACGAGGCGGCTGGCGGTCGCATAGCTCGCCGCTTCGTCATTGGCGATGGCATGGAGCTTGCGCGCCTCTGCCGATCCGATGAACCCGCCCTCGATCACATGATGATCGGTGACGCCGCGCCACAGCCGTTCGAAATGAAATCCGCCTTCCTCGGCGATGCGGCCGGTCCAGCGCCCTTCCACGTCATGCGCGTCCATCCAGGCGACGGTCGCTGCCAGCCGCTGCGCCTGCGCGTCCTTCGACAATTCGGGGTCGAGCGCGCCATTGAGGCTCAGCGCCTCGATGATCTGCGGATTGTAGCGGCGCGGCACATAGCGCATTACCGCGCGCATCCGCCGGCCATGCTCGATCAGGCCGCGCAGATCGTCGCCGCTGCGCGCCCCGCCGCGCGTCTCCAGCACCATCGTGTCGACGCCATTGTCGACCAGATACTGCTCCAGCGCCGCTTCGTTCTTCAGATACACCTCGGACCGCCCGCGCGTCGCCTTGTAGAGCGGCGGCTGCGCGATGTAGAGGTGTCCCGCCTCGATGATCTGCGGCATCTGGCGGTAGAAGAAGGTCAGCAGCAGCGTGCGGATATGCGCGCCGTCGACGTCGGCGTCGGTCATGATGACGATCTTGTGATAACGCAGCTTTTCCAGGTTGAAGTCGTCGCGGATGCCCGTGCCCATCGCCTGGATCAGCGTGCCGACCTCCTTGGACGACAGCATCCGGTCGAACCGCGCGCGCTCGACGTTCAAAATCTTGCCCTTCAATGGCAGGATCGCCTGATTGTGGCGGTTGCGCCCCTGCTTGGCCGACCCGCCCGCCGAATCGCCCTCGACCAGGAACAGCTCGGACTTGGCCGGGTCGCGCTCCTGGCAGTCGGCGAGCTTGCCGGGTAGCGAGGCGATGTCCATCGCGCCCTTGCGCCGGGTCAGCTCGCGTGCCTTCTTCGCCGCCTCGCGCGCGGCGGCGGCGTCGATCACCTTCTGCACGATCATCTTGCCGTGGGCGGGGTTTTCCTCCAGCCACTCGGCCATCTTGTCGGCCATCAGGCTTTCCAAGGGCTGGCGCACTTCGGAGGAGACCAGCTTGTCCTTGGTCTGGCTTGAGAATTTGGGGTCGGGCAGCTTGACCGACACGATCGCGGTCAGCCCCTCGCGCATGTCCTCGCCGGTAAGGGACACCTTCTCCTTCTTGAGCGCGCCCGACTTCTCGGCATAGCTGTTGAGCGTACGGGTCAGCGCCGCGCGGAATGCAGCCAGGTGCGTGCCGCCGTCGCGCTGCGGGATGTTGTTCGTGAAACACAGCACATTTTCATAATAGCTGTCGTTCCATTCCAGCGCGACGTCGATGGTCACATCGTCGCGCGTACCCGCGATCGCGATCGGATCGGGCATCAATGCCGTCTTGTTGCGATCGAGATATTTGACGAAGGCCGCGATCCCGCCCTCGTAGAACAGCTCGACTTCCTTCTTCTCCTCATGCCGCGCGTCGACTAGGAACAGCCGCACGCCCGAGTTCAGGAACGCCAGCTCGCGATAGCGATGTTCCAGCTTGTCGAAATCATAGTCGGTCTGGTTCTTGAACGTGCCGCCATCGCCGGGCACCTTCTCGGTCGAGGCGAGGAAAGTGACGCGCGTGCCCTTCTTCCCCTCTGGCGCATCGCCGATCACCTTTAGGGGCGCGGTCGCGTCGCCATAGGCAAAGCGCATATAATGCTCCTTGCCGTCGCGCCAGATATTGAGGTCCAGCCATTCGGAAAGCGCGTTGACGACCGAGACGCCCACGCCGTGCAAGCCGCCCGACACCTTATAGGCATTGTCGTCGCTGGTATTCTCGAACTTTCCGCCCGCGTGCAGCTGGGTCATGATGACCTCGGCCGCCGACACGCCCTCTTCCTTGTGGATGCCGGTCGGGATGCCGCGCCCATTATCCTCGACGCTGACCGATCCGTCGGGATTGAGTGTGATGACGATGCGGTCGCAATGCCCCGCGAGCGCTTCGTCGATCGCATTGTCGCTGACCTCGAACACCATATGATGCAGGCCGCTGCCGTCGTCGGTGTCGCCGATATACATGCCGGGCCGCTTGCGCACGGCGTCCAGCCCTTTCAGCACCTTGATGCTGTCTGCGCCATAATCATTGCTGTTGGGGGTGTTCACGGGTTCGTCGCTCATGGCCCAGCATATAGGGACTCGGCCCACGAAACTAAAGCGAAACATGCCATCTTCCGGCCCGGGCCGGGGCAGTCTATCAGATGGCGATGCGCGCGCTTTTGATCCCCCTCCTGCTGCTGTCGGCCTGTTCCCGGACCAGCGACATTTACGAGGAGCTGCCCAACAGCTCGCTCGCCGGCGCGCCACGTGACGACGTGCCCGAAAGCCGCATGGACGCACCCGTCGCGCGGCCGGTGACGATCGGGGAGGATGGTCCCCGGCTCGACGCCTGCGGCGCGATGGGGCAGGTGACGCGCGCCGGAACCGGTGGCCTCAGCGTGCGTGCCGCGCCTTTTGCCGACGCAAAGGAACTGGCGCGGCTGGCCGAGGGGCAAAGGGCGTGGATATGCACCCGCAGCCTCGACCAGAAATGGCTTGGCGTCGTCGTTCAACCCGCGCCGGCGGCCGACGATGCGGCGCAAGCCCCCGACTGCGGGGTGACTTCACCGGTCGACCGCCGTCAGCCCTATGCCGGCCCTTGCCCGAGCGGCTGGGTGTCGAGCGCCTATGTCCGCCTGATCGCAGGGTAGGGGGCTTTTCCCGCACAACTGGCCTTTTCCTAAAGGGCCAATCGGCGATAGGACGGCGTGGCCATCAGGCCAGAATGGGAGCCAGTCCTCGTGTCCGCTTCGCTGCTTCGTCCGCCCTCCCTCCTTCGCCTCCTCGGCGCCTGGCGCGCGCAGGACAGCGCGGAGCCCGCCTATCGCCAGCTCGCCCAGGCATTGAGGATGCTGGTGCTCGACGGCCGCGTGGCGCTGAACGTCCGCCTGCCGGGCGAACGCGAACTCGCCGCCGCGCTCGGCCTCTCCCGCACCACCGTTGCCGCCGCCTTCGACCGGCTGCGCGACGAAGGCTTCCTCGAAAGCCGGCAGGGGTCTGGCAGCGTCACGCGCCTGCCCGCCGGGCGCACTGCGGCGCCGCTGCCGGACATGGACAGTGTGGAGGGGGGCGGCAACCTCCTCAACTGGACCCATGCCGCCTTGCCTGCCGCGCCCGGCGTCGCGCGCGCTTATGCCCATGCGGTCGAAGCGCTGCCCGCCTATCTCGGCGACCTTGGCTACGACCCGCTCGGCCTCGCCGTGCTGCGCCGCGCCGTCGCCGCCCACTATGATCGGCGCGGTTGCCCGACCTCGCCCGACCAGATCATGGTGACGAACGGCGCGCAGCAGGGCTTTTCGCTGCTCCTTAAATGGCTCGCCGGGCCGGGCGACCGGGCGGTGATCGACCATCCGACCTATCATAACGCCATCCAGGCGCTCCAGCGCGCGCATGTCGTGCCGGTGCCGGTCGGGCTGCCGCGCCAGGGGTGGGATATCGACGCGATGGAGGCCGCCTTCCGCCAGACTGCCCCTCGCTTCGCCTATGTGATCGCCGATTTCCACAATCCCACCGGGCGCAGCATGGACCCTGCTACCCGCCGCGCGCTGGTGGCGGCGGCGGCGCGCAGCCACACCCCGCTCATCATCGACGAAACGATGGTGGCGATGGGGCTGGACTTCGCGCCGCCCCCGCCGGTCGCGATCCACGATCCATCCGGGCGGCAGGTCATCACCATCGGGTCGGCCAGCAAGATCTTCTGGGGCGGGTTGCGGGTGGGCTGGATTCGCGCCGATCCGCAGACGATCGCGGCGCTCGGCCGGCTGCGCACGACGATGGACATGGCGAGCCCCGTGGTGGAGCAGCTCGCCGTCGCGCAGCTGATCGACGCCGATGTGGGGTTGGGCGAGCGGGCTGGCATATTGCGTGCCCGGCGCGACCATCTGATCGGATTGCTCGAACGCCGACTGCCGCACTGGTCGGTCGATGCGCCCGCCGGGGGGCTCTCGCTCTGGGCGGAAATGCCGCGCGCGGAGGCGACCGCGCTTGCCGCGCTCGCCGAAAGCATGGGCGTGCGCGTCGCGCCCGGCCCGCGCTTCGGCGTCGGCGGCGCGTTCGAGCGCTTCCTGCGCCTGCCCTTCACGCTGGACGAGCCGCAACTGGAGGCCGGGGTCGAGCGTCTGGTCGAAGCCGACGCCCGCCTCCATGCCCGCAGCCCCAAGCTGCGCGATTCGCCCGCCCTGGCGCTGGAGGCGGACCGGCTGATCTGAATCAGAAATCCTCCCCCGTGGGGGGAGGGGGACCGCCCGCGTAGCGGGTGGTGGAGGGGTGTCACCTTATCGTGAGCGTGACACCCCTCCGTCTGGCCTGTGGCCATCCACCTCCCCTTTCAGGGGAGGATGTGTTGGCGAAACCCTGCCTTACGCCGCCTTCTTGCCCTGCTGATAGCGCTCGATCGCCTCGATCGTGATGCGCTTGGCGTCCTCGGCCCCGCCCCAGGTGCCGACGCGGACCCATTTCTTCTTCTCCAAATCCTTGTAATGGGTGAAGAAATGCTCGATCTGCTCCATAACGATGCCGGGCAGGTCGTCCTTCTCCGTCACGTTGGAATAATAGGGGAAGACCGAGTCGGCCGGCACGCAGACCAGCTTCTCGTCGCCGCCCGCTTCATCCTCCAGGTTCAGCACCGCAATCGGGCGCGCGGCCACGACCGCGCCGGGGATGAAGGGCGATCGCGCGATGACCAGCGCGTCGAGCGGATCGCCGTCGGGCGACAGCGTGTGCGGCACGAAGCCGTAATTGGCCGGATAGCGCATCGGCGTGTGCAGGATGCGGTCCACGAACAGCGCGCCCGACGCCTTGTCGAACTCATATTTCACGGGCTCGCCGCCGGTCGGCACCTCGATGATGACGTTGAGGCTGTTGGGCGGATCGTCGCCGACCGGGATCAGTTCGATATTCATGGAAAACCCTTGTCCTTGCCTGTTTGCGCGTGCGGGTGATTATGTTCTTGGTTGCAGCAGCCGATCGAGGCTGCCGTCACCCCCTCCTGTCTTTTCGAGGCGCGGATAGCGTAGCCCACCCGAATAATCGAGTGTCAAAGTGCGATAATATTTGTCCTGCTTTAGTATGATCTGGATCGGCTGTTTGGCCTTGATCGCGGCTTTCCAGGCGTCGCCGGAAAATTCGTCGCCATTGACCGCCACGATCTTCGCGCCGACCGTCAGTCCCGCCTTGAACGCCGCGCTGTCCCAGATCACCGCCGTCACCTCGCCGTCATTCTTGACGATCGTGCCCAGCCCAAAACTCTGGTCGGTCATCTTGTTCGCGCCTTCGGCTGCCTTGGTATAGGCGCCCGGCTCCTCGCCATAGACGAGGGTATAGCCGCCCAGGATGAAGCCGCCCTTGGGCGTCTCGCGCGTGGGGCTATCGACATATTTCTGGAAGAAACCGGCCCAGTCATAAGGCGCGATATCATTCAATGTCTTGATGACGTCGCCGCGATTATAGACGACCTGACCCCAGTCGCCCGGATTGATCCCGAAGAAGGCCTTGGCGAAATCGTCCAGCCCCTTCTTGCCCCGCGTCGCCTTGGCGATGATCGCGTCGGCCTCCAGCCAGATCATCAGCCCTTCGTTGTAATAATCCTCCGACCGCTGCCAGCTCGGCCAGCCCTTGGGCCGGCGGGCGGAGATGATGGGGTCGTGGGTGGTATCCTCCATCGGCCGCCACTGCCGCCCCACCGCCGTGTCCAGCTTCGCCGCGATATGGGCGTAGGCGTCCAATGTCTCCTGCTTGCTGAACAGCCCCGACCGCGCACCCAGCACATAGCCCCAGAACTGCGTCTGCCCCTCATAGACCCACAGCAGATTATCCTGCATCGGCACGTTGAAATCGGGCGTCCAGAGAAGGTCGGGGCGGCGGAACTTGCCGTCCCAGCTATGGGTGAATTCATGTGGCAGCAGGTTGCGGTCGAGCAGCGCGTCGCCCTTGTCCCAGCTCTTGAAATAGCCCGGCTCCACCTGATTCTCCGAAGAGCGATGATGTTCCAGGCCAATGCCGCCCATCTCGTCGGTAATGGCGAGCAGGAAGTCATAATGGTTGAAATGGTATGCGCCAAACAGCTTGCCCGCCTCGGCCACCAGCTTCCTGTGCTTCGCGATCTGATCGGGCTTGAAGTCCAGCTCGTCGGCGTCGTCGGCGACGATGTTGAGCGTCACATTGCTCCCCAAGTCCACCGGCTTGAAATAGCGACCGGCGAAGACGGGCGAGTCCTGCAAAGCCTCATAATCGATCGTCTCATAGGCGACGGCGTTGCCATTCTTCGTGCCGCGCAGCGCGGTCGCCGCCTGCCAGCCAGCGGGATAGGTCACGGTCGCCTGTATCGGGATCTGGCGGGTATAGTAGCCCGCCGGATAGAGCGACACGCTTTCCCACTGGATGTTCAGCATCTTGGGCGTCACGACGACGCGGCCCTGATTGCCCTGCGTCGCCGACAGGAACTGGAACTGCGCCACCACCTCGGTCGCGCCCTGCGGCACGTCGATCTGGAAGGCATAGACGTTCAGCGGATCGCGCTTCCATGGCACAGGCTGGCCGTTCGCCGTGATGGTGAGGCCGGTCAGCTTCTCGATGGCCCCGCGCGGCGCATGATTGCCCGGCAGCCATTCGGGCATCAGCAGCGTCAGCGGCCCGGCCTGCGCGACGGGGATCGTCTCCTTCACGCGAAAGATGCGCTGGGTCGTATCGCTCGCGTCCACCTCCAGCCGGATCGTGCCGCCGGGATAGGGCATGTCTTTCGGCATGGGCGCGCCGCTGTTGACCGGCAGGGCGGCGGGCTTGGAGCGGATCGCGTCCTGCGCCATCAGCGGGGCGGCGATCGCGGTGGAAAGGATAAGGGCGGCAGCAAGGCTGCGGATCATGGATGTCTCCGAAAAGATGGGCGGGCGGAACCGCCCGGATGGGGCCAGCATGGCGGCAGGACGGTCGCGCGTCCACCCCTGCCGCATGAAAAGGGGGTTGATCGCCAGGCGGCTTTTGGCCATGCACCCCGCCATCGGGATCAGCGCCTTCCCGGTCAGCACCCGCGCGCCAAAGGCTGCCCCAAAAACCCCGCCTCGCGGGATGAAGGAGCCTGTTCGTGACGCCATTGCGCCTGTTTCTCTCTGCCCTTGCCCTTTCCGCTACCCTGCCCGCCGCGGCCGCCGAAGAACAGGGCTTCGCCCTCTCCGGCAATGCCCGAATTCGCTACGAGACGCTCGCCGGGCAGGCGCGCGCGGGGCTGGATGACCGCATCGACATCGTCAGCCTGCGGACGGTGCTGGCGGCCGACTGGCGACAGGGGCCAGTCCATGTCGGCGTCGAACTGTGGGACAGCCGCATCTGGGGCGGCCATCCGGGCGAAGGCATCGGCACGGGGGAAGTCAACACGATCGAACCCGTGCAGGCCTATGTCGCCGCTGACCTCGGACCGCTGCTGGGGGAGGGAAGCAAGGCGTCGGTCCAGCTCGGCCGCTTCATGCTCAACCTCGGATCGCGCCGCCTCGTCGCGGCGGACGATTATCGCAACACCACCAACGGCTATACCGGTGCGCGCGTCGACCTGGCGACGGGGCAGGGCGGCAGCGCGACGCTCATCTACGTCCTGCCGCAGCAGCGCCGCCCCGACGACGAAGCCGCCATCCTCGACAATGATGTCGCGCTCGACCGCGAAGGCTTCGACCTCCAGCTTTGGGGCGGCTATGGCGCGCAGCGCCTCAGCAAGGCGAGCTTCGCCGAGATCGGCTATTTCCGCCTGCGCGAACGCGACCGCCCCGGCCGCCCGACCCGCGACCGCGACCTCCACAGCATCAGCCTGCGCCTGATGCGCGATCCCGCGCCCCGCCGCTTCGATTATGAGGTGGAGGGCATCTGGCAGATGGGCCGGATCAGCGCCTCGACCGCCGCCGCCGCCCGCACCCTGGCCGTCGCGGCATGGTTCGCCCACGCCGACGCCGGCTACAGCTTCCCCGGCCCCTTGAAGGCGCGGCTGTCGGCCGAGTTCGACTATGTGAGTGGCGACCGGCCGGGCGGGGCGTACAATCGCTTCGACACTTTATTCGGGATGCGCCGGGGCGATTTTACCCCGGCCGGCATCTTCGCCCAGACCCACCGCGCCAACATCATGACGCCCGGCGTCCGCGTCGAAATGGCGCCCGGCAAGCGGCTCGACCTCTTCGCCAACTGGCATCCGATGTGGCTTGCCAGCCGCACCGACGCCTTCTCCACCACCGGCGTGCGTGACATCACGGGCCGCTCTGGGCGCTTCGCCGGCCACTTGCTCGACGGTCGCCTGCGCTGGTGGACCATCCCCCAGAAATTGCGCGCCGAAGTCAACGCCAGCCTGATCCTCAAGGGCCATTTCCTGCACGACGCGCCCAACGCGCCCGATACGGGCGATACGCGCTATATATCCCTCGCCATGACCGCGAATTTCTAGCGCGACCCTGTCCCAAAAAGCGTTTTCCACCGGCTCTGTTTGCCGCTAAAGGCGCTGCCCCATGGCAAAAACAGAAACGCCGCGTCCGGTGCGCGGCACGCAGGACATGCTGGGCGGCACCCCCGACGCCTTTCAGGAGCGGTTCGCGCATGTCGTCGCGACCTTCGACCGGGTCCGCCGCCTCTACGGCTTCCAGCGGGTCGAGGTGCCCGTCTTCGAACAGACCGCCGTGTTCGCCCGCTCGCTCGGCGAAAGCACCGACGTCGTCTCGAAGGAAATGTACACGTTTCAGGATCGCGGCGGCGACAGCATCACCCTGCGCCCGGAATTCACCGCCGGGATCAGCCGCGCCTACATCACCGAAGGCTGGCAGCAATATGCGCCGCTGAAAGTGGCGACCCACGGTCCGCTCTTCCGCTACGAACGCCCGCAAAAGGGCCGCTTCCGCCAGTTCCACCAGCTCGACGCCGAAATCATCGGCGCGGCCGAACCGGGCGCCGATGTCGAACTGCTGGTGATGGGCGACCAGCTGCTGCGCGAACTGAAGATTGAGGGCGTGACGCTGACCCTCAACACGCTGGGTGACGCGCAGAGCCGCGAAGCCTGGCGCGCCGCGCTGATCGCCCATTTCGAGGCGCATCGCGATCAGCTGTCGGAGGAGAGCGTCGAGCGCCTCGCCAAAAACCCGCTCCGCATCCTCGACAGCAAAGACCCCCGCGACCGCCCCATCGCTGACAGCGCGCCGGGAATAGACGCCTATCTGACCGACGAAGCCCACAGCTTCTTCGACAAGGTCAAGGCTGGACTGGATGCCGCCGGCGTCAAGTATGAGCGCAACAATCGATTGGTACGCGGCCTCGATTATTACCGCCACACCGCCTTCGAGTTCGTGACCGACCGGCTGGGCGCGCAAGGCACGGTGATCGGAGGCGGGCGCTACGATGGCCTGATCGAAAATCTCGGAGGCCCGAGCACGCCGGCGGTCGGCTGGGCGGCCGGGATCGAGCGGCTGGCGATGCTGGTGGATGGGGTTGAGGCGCAGAAAATTGATGTCGCTGTCATCCCGATGGGTGATGCGGCGGAAGCGGTCGCAACTGGTCTTGTTGCAAATCTTCGTCGTTCAGGTGTGGCGGCCGATATGGGCTATCGCGGCAACATGAAGAAGCGAATGCAGCGCGCGAATGCGAGCGGCGCTAAATGGGCTGTCATCTTGGGCGACAGTGAACTGGCTGAGAATGCCGTCATTATTCGTAACCTAGAAGCAGGCGTACAAGTGAAGCAGCCGATTGAGCATATTGGCAAGCTGCCCATGTCACTGTTGGACGGACCGCCTTTAGGCAGAAAAGGCGAGGCGACGGGAACTATCGCCGAACTGCTGAAGGATCTTGGGCAGTCTTAATGCACATCTCCGCCAATCGCGCCCACCCCACCCCGTTCGCCCTGAGCCTGTCGAAGGGCTCTTCTTTCTTCGTGAAGAAAGATAAAGGCTTCGACAGGCTCAGCCTGAATGGTATTGAGGTGCGCGCCTGATGCACATCTCCGCCGAACGCATCGCGCAGATCGAGGCGCGCCGGGATGAGGTGCAGGCGTCGATGACGCGCGCCGATCTCCCCGCCGATGCGTTCGTCAAGCTCTCTAAGGAATATGCCGAGATCGAGCCGGTCGCCGCCGCCGCGCGCGAGCTGCGTCGCTTGCGGCAGGAACTCGCCGCGCTCGAAACCATGACCGGCGGTGAGGAAGCAGACCCCCTCATGCGCGACATGGCGCAGGAGGAGATGCAGATCCTCAAAGCCCAGCTCCCCGCCGCCGAACGCGCGCTGGCGCTGCATCTCATCCCCCGCGACGCCGCCGACGCGCGGCCCGCCATGCTCGAAATCCGCGCCGGCACCGGCGGTGACGAGGCCGCTTTGTTCGCCGGCGACCTCTTCCGCATGTATCAGCGTTACGCCGACAGCCAGGGTTGGAAGCTGGAGATGCTCTCCGCCAATGCCTCCGAACAGGGCGGGTTCAAGGAAGTCGTCGCCAGCGTCAACGGCACGGGCGTCTTCGCGAAGCTCAAGTTCGAAAGCGGCGTCCACCGCGTCCAGCGCGTCCCCGCCACGGAAAGCGGCGGGCGCATCCACACCAGCGCCGCGACCGTCGCGATCCTGCCCGAGCCCGAGGAAGTGGACGTCCAGATCGCCGACGCCGACCTCAAGATCGACATCTACCGCGCGTCCGGGGCAGGGGGGCAGCATGTGAACACCACCGATTCGGCTGTCCGCATCACCCATTTGCCGACCGGCATCGTCGTCACCCAGCAGGACGAACGCTCCCAGCACAAGAACAAGGCGAAGGCGATGCAGGTGCTGCGCGCCCGCCTCTACGAAGCCGAGCGCGAGCGCGCCCATAGCGAACAGGCCGGCGCGCGCAAGGCGATGGTCGGGTCGGGCGACCGCTCCGAACGCATCCGCACCTATAATTTCCCGCAAGGCCGTGTCACCGACCACCGCATCAACCTGACCCTCCACCGCCTGCCCGAAATCCTCGAAGGCCCCGGCCTTGCCGAAGTCATCGACGCCCTCATCGCCGAGGACGAAGCGGCAAGGCTGGCGCAACTGGACGGGGTGGCGTGACGCCCCTTCTATTCCCGCTCCCGCCAGCGGGAGTGGAGGGATGAACATCCCCGCCGCATTACGCCAAACAACTGTCCAGCTCGCTGTACAAATCGATACGCCGCGCCTCGACGCCGAACTGCTGATGGCCCACGCGCTGGGCCTTTCCCGCGCCGACATGCTGCTGCGCCAGCACGACCTCCCCGTGCCTGACAGCTTCGCCGCGCTGGTCGCCCGGCGCCTCGCCGGGGAACCGATCGCGCATATCGTGGGCACCCGTGATTTCTGGACGATCAGCCTCACCGTCATGCCCGATGTCCTGATCCCCCGCCCGGACAGCGAAACCCTGATCGAGGCGGCGGTCGATCATTTCGCTGCCGGCGCGCCTGCCAGCATCCTCGACCTTGGCACCGGATCGGGCGCGCTGCTGCTCGCGGCTTTGAGCCAGTGGCCGCAGGCGCGCGGCATCGGCGTCGATGCCTCGCCGGCAGCGCTTGCCGTGGCGCGCGGTAACGCCGACCGGCTCGGCCTTGCCGACCGCGCCGATTTCCGGGTCGGCGATTGGGCGGCGGGGATCGATGGCCCGTTCGACCTGCTGCTGATCAACCCGCCCTATATCGGCCTGTCGGAACCGCTCTCCGGCGACGTTTTGCGCGATCCGCCCGCCGCGCTGTTCGCGGGCGAGGATGGCCTCGCCGACTATCGCCGCGTCGCGCCCGACCTGCCGCGCCTCATCGCGCCCGGCGGCATCGCCGCGATCGAGATCGGCCATGCCCAGGCCGCGAGCGTCTCCGCGCTGCTTGCCGATCAGGGGCTGGCGGTCGCCGTCCGGCGCGACCTGGCCGGCCATGATCGCTGCCTCGTCGCGGCACCTTCCTGTTAATGCATGTGCGTTTTCCATGCCCGACACGCGAAAATGGCTTGGTTTCTTGGTTTAAAGCCTCTACATCGGTGTCAGGACCGGTTTCCTCTCATGACATGGTCATGCGGCCATCGACGAAAAAAGGCCGGTTTCCTTAGCTCCTTATAGTCATGACGGCGCTCGCTGCAAAGGCGCCGCGGGCGGCTGGGGTAATGGTCCGGGGCGAAGGACCATGCCTGGCGGAGCCATATTCGGTCCCGATGAAGCGGGCCGTGCTTGGGGATGGCGACTGAACAGTGTTTTCAGTGAATGGTGACATAGCGAACGCAAGGATCATGTCTTGATCAACAATCGGCAGGCCGGCCGCCGCAATCGCGGCCGGAACAACAACAATGGCCGCCCCAACGGGAACAACCGGGGCGGCGGCGACAATGGCAACCGCATCGACAACCGCGCACGCGGCAATGCGGCCCAGCTTCTTGAGAAATACAAGAATATGGCCCGCGACGCGCAGATGGCGGGCGATCGGGTGAACGCCGAATATTATCTCCAGTTCGCCGACCATTATTTCCGCGTCCTTGCCGACAATCGCGCCCGGCAGGAGGAGCAGCAGCAGCGCTTCCGCCCCCGTGGCGAGGGCTATGACGAGGATGGCGACGATTTCGATACGGCCGACGATAGCGGTGACGATTATCGCGCCGAACAGCCTTCCTATGAACGCGCCCCGCGCGATCAGGGTCGGGACCAGCCCCGTGAGCAGGCCAGAGATCAGGATCGCCGCGATGACGGGCGTGAAGGCCGCGATTACCGCGAAACGCGCGACAATACGGATGGGCGCGAAACGCGCGACGGCAACCGCAACTTCAACAACAACCGCCGCGATCGCAACAATCGCCGCGACCGCTTCGGCCCGCAGGACGCCCCCGCGCAAATGGAAATGGGCGTGGAAGGCCCGATCGGCACCCCCGCCGAAGCGCCCGCGCCGCCGCCTCGCCAGGCTGCGCCCGCTCCCGCACCCGTAGCCGAAACCGCGCCTGAGGCTGAAGCCCCCCGTCCGCGTCGCGGCCGCCCGCGCAAGGCCGCCGCGCCCGCCGAAACAGCCGAGAGCTTCGACGCCGCCGTGCTGCCGCCCTCGATCGCTCGCGCCGATAACGACGCGCAGCCCGAGGCGGAGGAAGCGCCCAAGAAGCGCACCCGCCGGCCCCGCGCTGCGGCGGCCGAAGCGGCCGAATAAGCGGCTGCCACAAGATGAAGAAAGGGACGGTGCCCGGCGCGCCGTCCCTTTTTTCATGCCCGCTTTCCAAGCCTGCCGCGATCCGGCACAACGGGCCGACATAGGAGAGATGCCGATGATCGCCGCGCGCCTGCTGTCCTTGCTGTTGACCGCTCTTCCCCTCGCCGCAGTCGCGCAGGACGCCGCCGATCCCACCGGCGCGACCGCGCAGGGCGATGTCGCCGTCACCATCTACAATAATGGGCAGAGCCTGGTGCAGGACGATCGGCAACTCCCCGTCAATGCCGGTCGCAACCGCATCGAATTTCCCGACGTATCCGCCCGCATCCGCCCGGAAACGGTCAACCTTTCCGGCCCCGGCCTTTCCATCGTCGAGCAGAATTTCGATTTCGACCTCCTCTCTCCCGACAAGCTGATGGACAAGGCAGTCGGGCAGGAGGTGACTCTGGTCCGCACCAACCCCGCCACCGGCGCGGAAACGCGCGAGCGGGCGAAGGTGCTGGCCGCCAATGGCGGCATCGTGCTCCAGATCGGCAGCCGGATCGAGGTGCTGCGCGACGACGGCCTGCCGGTGCGCGTCGTGTTCGACCGGGTGCCGCCCAATCTGCGCGCCCGTCCGACCCTGTCGGTCACGGTGGAGGCAGCGAGCGGCGGCACGGTGCCCGCGCGCCTGTCCTACCTCACCCCCAATCTCGGCTGGACCGCCGACTATGTCGCCCTGTTCGATGCAGCGAAGGGCGCGATGGACATGCAGGGATGGGTGACGCTCACCAACAACACGGGCACGACCTTCACGAACGCGAAAACCATTCTCGTCGCGGGCAACCCCGCAAGCGGCGGCGGCCGGCGCAACTGGTGGCAGGGATCGAGCGGCGCGATCGACCAGGCCGGCATTGAAAGCGGCCCGCGCGAGCGCCTCGGCGACTTCTACCTTTATCCCCTGGCCCAGCGCACGACGATCGCCAACGCGCAGCAGAAGCAGGTGAGCTTCCTCGACGTGAAGGGCGCGCCAGCCCGTTCCACCTACGAATATGTCAATGGCTGGCTAGGCAGTTCGATCGAGCCGATGAGCGCGTCGAGCGTGCTCAAATTCTCGACGTCCAAGCAGGGCGGCCTTGGCGATCAGCTCCCCGCCGGCACCATCCGCGTCTATATGCGCGACGCGCGCGGCGATCCGCAGTTTATCGGCGAAAACAGCATCGACCATACGCCCATGGGTTCCTCGATGGCGCTCCGCACCGGCGAGGCGTTCGACGTCAAGGTTCGCCCGACTGTCGAGCAGCGCACGCGCAAGAGCGGATCGCGCTGGGAAACGAAAATGCGCTATACCCTGACCAACGCCCGGCCCGAGCCGGTGACAGTCGACTTGGCGCAGCAGGGCCTATGGGGCGACACCCGCGTCACCGCGCAAAGTCTGGAAGGCAAGCGCACCTCCGCCGACCGGATGGAATGGAGCGTCCCGGTGCCGGCCAACGGAACGGTCGACCTCAGCGTCACTTTCGACACGCGCTACTGAAGCGGCCAGCGATGCTGCGGCGATCCCTTGCGCTATTGTGCATCATCCTCTCTGGCCTGTCCGCCCCCGCTTGGTCTGAAACCGTCCTCTCCCCCAAGGCGGACGCCGTCTCCCTCACCATCTATCGCCAGCCCGGCCGCGCCAAAGGGGCGATCGATCTGAACTGGCCGGGCGGCTACGCGCTGGTCACGGAAACCCGCACCGTCGATCTGCCAAAGGGCGAATCGACCATCCGCTTCGAAGGCGTCGCCGAGGGATTGATGCCTGAAACGGCCGTGCTATCTGGCATGCCGCGCGGCGTGCGCGAGAAGAATCGCGACGCCCGTCTCCTCTCGCCCGCCGGCCTGGTCGACGCTTATTTGAAGCGCAGCGTCACCCTCCAGCGCACCGACCGAAAGACCGGCAAGGTGACGCGGCAGGACGCGGTCATCAGCGCCGGGCCGATGGGCGGCGTCATCCTCCGCACCGCGCAAGGCTATGAGGCGCTGGGGTGCAGCGGCCTTCCCGAACGGATGCTCTATCCGCGCGCGCCCGCCGATCTTTCCGCCCGCCCGACCCTGTCGGTCATTGCCAGCGCCGCCCGCCCGACCCGCGCCACGCTCCAGCTCACCTACCTTGCCGAGGGGTTCGACTGGGCCGCCAACTATGTCGCCGACATGAAGCCGGACGGTCGCATGCTCGACCTCATGGCCTGGCTCACGGTCGCCAATGGCGGCGTCACCGGCTTTCCTGACGCGCGCCTCTCGGTGATCGCCGGCCAGCCGAACAAGCGCGGCCGCGCGCCCCAGCCGCGCCCGACCGGCGGCCCGCTGCACCTGCAATGCTGGCCGACGGACACCACCAGCACCCATCCGGTCTGGGAGCTGTTCCCGGTGCAAATGCCCGAGCCGATGGCGGAAATGAACGGGTTGGAAGACATTATCGTCACCTCGCAGCGCAGGAACGCCGAGGCCGTTCCGGCACCGATGATGATGGCGCCACCCCCGCCGCCGCCCCCGCCGCCTCCGCCCGAGGATGTGGGCGACCTCAAACTCTATCGCGTCCCCATGGCCGTGAATGTCTCGGCCAGCGGCCAGAAGCAGGTCGCGTTGCTCCGCCAGCCCGGCGTAAAGGCGGAGCGGCTTTATGCCGCCACCGTCGGCTATGGAGGGGTGGAATCGCGCCCGATGACGCTGCGGCTGCGCCTTCAGAACCGCAAGAGCGATGGCCTCGGCCTCCCCATGCCTTCGGGTCGGGTGGCGGTGTTCGAGGATGTGGGCGATATGCGCCTCCTCGCCGGCGAAGCCGATATCGGCGACAAGGCCGAGGGCGAGCGGGTCGATTATGACATCGCCCAAAGCCCCGACGTCCGTATCGCCTCGACCCGCCTGTCCCAGACACGCGCTGCCCGTACCTGGTCGATCCGCCTTACCAACGCGCGCCCGTTCGATGTCACGGCGGAAGTCACCATCCCTCACGCCATCGATCCGCGCCCCGCCGATATGGAACGACGGGGCGACGCCTGGATCTGGCGCGTTACCATCCCCGCCAGTGGCGCGGTGGAATATGGCTATGTCGAGCGGCTGGTGCGCTGATCCTCAGCCCGTGGGCAGGGGGCGCGGCCGGTGGTCAGCATCGAGCGCCACGAAGGTATAGACCCCGCTCGTCAGTTTCACCTGCGTCTCTGCGATGCCGCGCGTCGCCACCACATCGATGCGGATCGCAACCGATGTGCGCCCGCGCCGTTCCTCGCGCGCATAGACCGACACGATATCGCCCAGCAGGATCGGCGCGATGAACTTCATACTCTCGATCGCCACGGTGGCGACTGGCCCCTGCGCGATCCGATTCGCGACGATGCCGCCGGCGACGTCCATCTGGCTCAGCACCCAGCCGCCAAAAATATGGCCGTTGCTATTGATATCGGTCAAATGCGGCATCACCCGCAGCACCGGCTCGCCCCGTCCTTCAATCATCCAACGGCACCTCGTCCTTCAGCCTGTCGATCACCTGCGCGTCATGCCCGGTCCCGTGCGACAGGAAGGCGAGCGCCATCAGCCCCGACCCCAGCATGAAGGTCAGCCACACGCCCAGCACCGTAGCGATCGTCATGTGCAGCGGCAGCATCCCCACCCACCAGTAGAGGAACAGCAGCGCCGCACCGACGCACCCCGCCCCGACGAGCGCCATCCACCCCATGATGCGGCGAAATCGCTGCCATGCGGTTGCGGCGATCTGCGGATCATCCAGGGCCTGCTTGCGCGTCATGTCTTTTCATTGGGACGGGAAAGTGGGATCATCAAGCCCCGACACGAATGATTTGCGGCAGTATAAGGAGAGCAGCCATGTCCATCGCGGCGATTTTGCAGCGTAAGGGAAGCGACGTCATCCACGTCCATCCGGGCGACAGCGTGCTCCATGCGGTCAAACTGCTCGCCGAAATGCGGATCGGCTGCGTCCCCGTGGTGGATGGCGGGCAGGTCGTCGGGATATTTTCGGAGCGCGACCTCGTCTATCGCGTGGCCCAGGACGGCCCTTCCGCGCTCGACCATGTGGTGGGAGACGTGATGACCGCGCCCGCCATCACCATCGACGATGCGACCCCGGTGCTGATCGGCCTGTCGCTGATGACCAAGCGGCGCATTCGCCATCTGCCTGTGGTGAGGAACGGCGCGCTGGTCGGCATGATCTCGATCGGCGATCTGGTCAAATTCCGCATCGATTCGATCGAGTCGGAGGCGGAGGCGCTGCGGACCTATATCCAGACCGCCTGATCGGCTGAGGCGGTATCAGGCCGGGGCAGGGGCAGGCGGAGTCCGCCGCAGCACCAGCGCGATCAGTTCGTTGAGCGTACCGCGCGCGCACAGCAGCAGCGCGCCCAGGAAAGCAATGCCGCCTGCCGGGACCAATATGCCGAGGCGAATCGGCGCGGCGAGCGGCGGCAGCAGCGCGTCGAGCGCCATGACCACGCCGGCCATCAGCACCGAACAGCCCAGGCCGGGCGCCGCCGCCGCCGCCAGATCGGCCAGGCGCAAGCCCATCGGTGCGCCCGCCAGCCGCGCCGTCACCAGCGTCAGGACCGGGAAGGCCCCGAGCCAGGCCCAGGCAAGCCCGATCGCGCCGACCTGAATCCCGATCAAGAAGGCGGCGGGCATCAGCACCGCGCCCACCGCCGCGACTCGCGCGGTCGTGCCAGGCCGGCCGAGCGCATTGCTGACCGGCGCGAACATCACCTGCACGGTCATGAACGGCATGGCGAGCGCCAGGATCGCGACGAACGGCGCCATCTCCAGCCATTTGGCGCCGAACAGGGTCTCGACTAGAGGCTCCGCCGTCACCGCCATGCCGAGGTAAATGGGGCAGGTCAGCAGCAGCAGCAGCTTCACCGCCTTGCAGAAGGACCAGGCGACTCGGCTGAGATCCTTCTGCATCCGGGCATAGGCGGGGAAGGCGACATCGTTGAGCGGCGGCACGAACTTGCTCACGAAAATCTGGGTCAGGAACAGGGCTTCGGCATAGAGGCCCAGTTGGTGCGGCTCCAGCACCCGGCCGCCGATGAAGATGTCGGCCTGGCTCTGCACGATCCAGAAAAGCTGCCCGCCCAACAGCGACGCACCATAACCGACCATGGCCCCGGTGCCGCGAAAGTCGAAACTCGGGATCGGCCGAAACCCGGTGACGACGACATAGCCCGCCGCCTTCACCCAGAAGCCCGCGATCGGCGCCCACACCAGCGTCCACACGCCCCAGCCCGACAGCGCCCCGGTCAGCGCCACGGCGGCGGACGCGGCGGCGGCGATCAGGTTGACGAGGGCAGGGCGCTTAAAATCGAGCGCCCGCCCCATGATCGCTTCGGGAATCGAGATGAAGGGGGTGGAAAGATAGAGCAGCGCCTGCACTCGCAGCAGTTGCGCCACCATGGGCTGGTCATAATAGTCGGCGGCAATGGGGGCGATACCCAGCTGGAACAGCGCCAGCGCGCCGTTCAGCAGCAGCATGATGCCGAATGCTTGGCGCAGCCGGTGCGGCTCGACCGTGTCGGACTGGACCAGCGCGCTCACAAGACCATAGCCGTTCAGGAACGTGGCGAAGTTCAGGATGACCTGGGTCATGGCGAACAGGCCGTAATCGGCGGGATCGAGCAGCCGGATGACCGCCAGCGTCACGCCCCAGCTCATCACCTGCGACAGGATCTGGCTGCCTGATCGCCAGAACAGCGCGCTCCTTATGCGCGCGCCGAATCCCGCGTCGTTCGCATCGGCATCCTGCAATCCCATGGGTCGTCTCGTCTTCCTGTATGTGCGCGCCGAGACTCGGCCTTAGCCCGCAAACCCCCAAAAATTTCTGAAATAAAATTGCAAAAAGCGTTTGACGGGTCGGGAAGCCCTCCATATATGCCCCCTCACCGGACGACACGGCGCCCTAGCGGCGCTGATCGGACGGTCGCCAACATCAGCGGGACACCCTCCCTCGGAAGCATTTTCGAGGAAGAATGGCTGTTCCGCGGAAGGTTGGAAGCTCTTTGACATTGTAGATTGATGAAGGGACATGTGGGCGGCGGCTCCGGTTGTTCATGGCTTTCGGGCATGGATTGAT
>NZ_JBHDJI010000007.1:0-252638 GCF_041877245.1 Sphingobium agrisoli | reverse complement strand
GATACCTTCAGTCCCGCCGAATGCCGCAATTATCTCACCAACTCGGGGTACGGATCAATCTAATGTCATCCGACTCTAGCCCGGAAACAGCCCCACCAGCCTTGCCAGCGCGGTGCGCACCGCGCGGCGCTGGTCCTTGCCCGGCGACATGCCGATCCGCACCACGGTCAGCCGCTGCGATGGGGAAACAAGGATATATTGCCCGTTATGCCCGACGCAGCCGAACAGGCTGGCGGGCGCCTGCCCCGGCATCAGCGCGCTCTCGCTGCTCTCTCGGTTGAGCCACAGGTGCAGCCCATAGGCCGGGTTGCGGGCCGACGGCGTGGTCATGAGGTCGATCCACTTTTCCGGCAATATCTGGTGCCCGCCGGGGCCCTTGCCGCGCCGGCGCAGCAGCTCGCCAAAGCGGCCATAATCGCGCGCGGTCATGTGCAGGATGCTGCCGCCGATCATCGTGCCGGCGGCGTCATATTCCGGCGTCAGGCTGGGGAGCCGGCCGGGCGCTTTCAGCCTGCCGTCGATGAACATCTGCATCGCCCGCCGCCGCGCATCGGGATCGGCGCTGTTGGTCAGCATGCGGGTCATGAGATCGGTCAGGATCAGCGTGCTGCCGGTCGAATAGGAAAAGCGGTCGCCCGGCGGGTGCGCCAGCGGCTTGGCCTCGGCAAAGCCTGCCATGTCCCGCGCGCCATCCAGGAACAGCATCCGCACCGTGTCGCCATCGGTCACCGGCTCGCCATCCTCGACATGGCCGAGCCCCGAACTCATCGTCAGCAATTGCCGCAGCGTGATCCGACCGCGCGGGTCGCCCGGCTGGCTCCACGCCGGCACCGGCAGCGGCGAATCGAGCGCCAGCCGCCCGTCTGCGACCATCAGCCCGACCAGCACCGCCGTCACGCTCTTCGCCATCGACCAGGACAGCAATTTCGTGTCCGGCCCGAAGCCCGGCGCATAGCGCTCGGCCACGATCCTGCCGTCGCGCATTACCAGCAGCGCGCGGGTCTGGCCCATCAAATCGTCGTCGAACAAAGGGTCGATCGCGCCGCGCAGCGCGCTCTCCCCCACCGCCGCATCGGCCGCCACCTGATAGAGCGGTGCGGGCTGCTGCTCCGCCCGCACCGCCAGCCCTGCGACGGCGAGAAGCGCGACGATCCCGGCGCCTGCGCCAAGGCGCTTTACGATTCGGCTGTCGATCTGCATAAGCCGGCGCCCTTAGCGAAAGGGATCGAAAAGGACCATGGGTGTTCGCCGGAGATGGTGGATCATAGCCGCGCTGTTCGTTCTGGCGCTGCTTGGCCTGATCGCGTGGCAAGGCGCGACCCTCGCCGCCCGCGCGCGGCTCGGCGCGGCCTATGGCGCGCGGCTCGGCTGCTCCTGCCGCTATGTCGAAGGACGCGCCATGGGCAGCTGCGCCGACGACAAGGAACCTGGCATGGCGCTGGTCCGGCTGGAGGATGTGCCCGACGAAAAGGCGGTGAGGGCGCGCGTCCCCCTGCTCGCCACCCGCACCGCCCGGTTCAAGCCGGGTTGGGGCTGCCTGCTCGACCCGGCGGGTTGATAAAGGGACATTCGGTTTCGACGAACAGGCGGTGAGCAGAACGCGGGCCGACTACGACCCGCCGGGGGCGACATCGGGCGGGCGCGTCGCCGGGCGGCACCATGGCGGCCCCGCGCTCCCGGATATGGCGGCTTCTCAAGGCCCTGGAAAGAGCATAGCATCTCCGCGATCATCCCGGATGGCCGATCATCTGTCGGGCCGGGACAGCTCACAAGGGAGCGCCTGCCATGGTGAACCGGTACGGCACCGACAACAACGACACGCTCGTCGGCACGAGCCGCAGCGATCGGCTGGAGGGGCGCGGCGGGGCGGACGTTCTTTTCGGGCGAGGCGGCCGCGATATATTGCTGGGCGGCGCGGGCGACGATTATCTCCATTTGGGCATCGACGGACAATATTCTGACATATCGGGCAGCCAGCTCGATGGCGGCGACGGTTTCGACTGGGCCTATATCTCCCTGTTCGGCGTGACCCAGAATATACGGATCGGTTCGGATCTCGGCCGGATCACCGCGAATGACGGCGACGGCTCGGTCACGCGAACCTTGGTGACGATGGATGGAATAGAACGGCTCACCGCCTATCTCGGATCGGGCGACGACTATGTCCATGTGCAAAGCAATGCAGCCTCCATCTGGGCAGCGGATGGTCGGGACCGGCTGGTAGGCGGCGACCTGATCGACCTTTTCCATGGCGAGGGCGATGACGATGTCCTTTTCGGCAATGGCGGGGACGACACGCTGAACGGCGGCGCGGGCGACGATCGCATCTATGGCGGCGCGGGCATCGACGCTGTCGATGGCGGAGAGGGCCAGGACTATCTCTACGGCGGCGATGGTAACGACAGCATATCCGGCGGGCTTGGTCAGGATCGCATCCACGGCGATGCGGGTGACGATATGCTGTCCGGCTGGGTGGATGACGACGTCATCTTCGGGGATGCAGGCAATGATGTCATAACCGGCGAGTGGGGCGCAGACAGGCTTTACGGCGGCGTCGGCGATGATCGGCTGGACGGCGGGGACGACCGCGACATGCTCGACGGCGGCGATGGCAGCGATATAGTGCGGGGCGGCAACGGCAACGACCGGATTTACGGCGGGTTGGGCGCGGACCAGCTCTATGGCGGCGCCGGCAGGGACCGGTTCGTGTGGCGCAGCCTGGCCGAAGGCGGGGACACCGTGCAGGATTTCGATCGAGGGCAGGATCGGCTCGTCATCGCTGGCGATGCGGTCGGCGGCATCGCCAGCGTGGACGCGACCAACTTCGTGAGCAACGCCAATGGCGTGGCAGAGGATGCCGGCGACCGTTTCCTCTTTGCGCGCGGCACCCATCAGCTGTTTTTCGATCCCGACGGCACCGGCTCTGCCGCACCCAGCCTGATCGCGACCATCGTCTTCAACAGCGGTACGCAGATAACGGCAAGCGACATATTGATCGGGTGACAGGCGGCGGATCGGCGCAACAGGTGCGCGTCCCCTCTGCCCTGATCGATGCCCTCTATTCGTCCTTCGGTGGCGACATCTTCTCCACCGTCACAGGCGAATCCGGCGCTGGGGCGACCGCGCCCTTGACCAGCGCATCCAGACTCGAGCCGTCGAGGCCGAGTTCCTTCATCAGGCCATCGATTACCGGAGCCTGGGCGCGGTAGCGCAGGGCCGCGGAGACGGCGGCGTTGGCGAGGTTCTGGTCGCTGCCCGCGCTCGCCACGCCGTCGCTGCCCGCGCCGCCAGCCGTAAGGCCGTCGACCTGCACGATCCTGATCGAATCGATCGCTTCCATGGGTTTCGCGGCTTCGCGCACCAGGTCGGGCAGCACCTTGAGCAACGCCAGCTTGGTCTGGAGCGACACCTGATCCGACGAGAGCAGGTTGGCCGCCCCGTTGACGGCGCGCTGGCCGGCGGCCTCCACCTCGAAGCGGACGCGGTCGGCTTCGGCGCGCAGCTTGGCGGCTTCGGCCTCACCCTCGGCGGCGAGGCGCATGGCTTCGGCGCGGTCGGCCGCCGCCTGCTTCTCGGCCTCCGCCTCGACCCGGACCTGGATCGCGGCGCGCTCCGCCTCGCGCGCGGCGTCGATCAGCTCGATCCGCTTGGCGCGCTCGGCTACCTCGGTCGCGCGGCTGGTCTGCACTTGTTCCTCGGCCGCGACCGCCTTGGCGCGCGCCTCGTCGGCCTGCGCCTTGGCCTGGCTTTCCTCGCGGCTCTTGTTCTGCACCGCGATCTGCTGTTCCTGCCGCGCGAGTTCGAGCGCCTGCTCCTGCTCGATGCGCGCCTGCTTGACGGCGCGGTCGGCCTCGATCTGCTGGCTGTCGACCAGCTTCTTCGCCTCGATCTTGGCCTGTTCGGCCTCCTGGCTGCGCAGCGACTGTTCGCGCGCGACTTCGGCCATCTGCGCGGCGCATCTCCACCTCGCGCTGCTGCTCCAGCCGGGCGAATTCGGCGTCGCGCTGGATCAGCAGCGACTGGCGGTCGGCCTCCAGATTCTTGGTTTCGATCTGGACGCGGGTTTCCTGCTCGATGTCGTTGCGGCTCTTCTTGCGCAGTTCGATCTGCTCGGTCAGCTTGGTCAAACCCTCGGCGTCGAAGGCGTTGTTGGCATTGAAATGCTCGATCGAGGTCTGGTCGAGCCCGGTCAGCGAGACGCTTTCCAGTTCCAGCCCGTTCATTGCGAGATCGACCGAAGAAACCTGCTGCACCTTCTGCACGAAGTCGCTGCGCTGTTCGTGCAACTGGTTCATCGTCATGCCGGCCGCGACCGATCGGAGCGCGTCGACGAACTTGCCCTCGACCAGTTCCTTCAGCGCTTCGGGGTTCATGGTCCGCATGCCCAGCGTCTGCGCGGCGGTCGCGATCGACTGGGCGTCGGGCTTCACGCGGACGTAGAATTCGGCCTTCACGTCGATCCGCAGCCGGTCGAGCGTGATCAGCGCGTCGCTATTCTTGCGCTCGACCGCGAGGCGCACGGTGTTCATGTTGACCGGCATCGTTTCGTGGAAGATCGGCAGCACCAGCGCGCCGCCGTTCATCACGACCTTTTCGCCGCCAAAGCCCGTGCGAACGAAGCCGATCTCCTTGGACGCGCGCTTGTAAAGCCGGGCAATGACGATGCCGAGCACGATCAGGACCAGCAGGCCGCTACCGGCGATCATCGCATAGGGCAGGATGGAAAAGCTCTCCTGCACGGCGGGAAGGTTCATGTCTCTCTCCTAAAGGCGCGGCAGATAATGGTCGCCATGCGATATGGCGCGAAAGCCGTGATTGTCCTGACGAACGAGCAGGATCGTCTCGCCCTCCTCCAGAACGGCGCCGTCATTGTCGGGTTCGACCATGACATAATGGACCTGGCCGTGATGATCCTGCACCTGCGCGCGGGCGGGCGATCCGGTGGACGCGCGCCCGGTGACGATCCGGGCCTGACTGCCGACGAGATGGGCAAGCGGGATGGCGGTCGTATGATCCTGCGGCAGGAGCGGGCCGACAATCCGCGCGGCAAGGCCGGTCAAGGGCAGGGCGGCCACCGCAGCGGCCGGGACGGCGATCCACGGCGAGAGCATCGCACCGATCAGGTCGTGCGCGAGTTGCTGCCCCAGCAGGCCGATGATGGCGAAGAGAGTCAGAAACAGCGCCAGCAGCGCGAGCAAGGGCATCCGCCCAAAGCCGAGCCAGCCGAGCAGATCGCTGTCCACGTCGAGATCGGCATCGCCGGCAAAGCCCAGCGCCTGCACCCCGCCGATCAGCAGCATCAGCAGCAGCGCCGAGACGAAAACGATGTTTTCCGGCGCGAAAAGAAAGGCCGACACCCCATAACCCCCTGATTCGGGGGCGATGCTAACTCAGCTTCACATTCCCGGACAGCAAAACCGGATGCGTCGTTCAGCGACTCACCAGATCGCGGCTCATATAGATGTCGGCAAGGCTGCCGTCGGCCTTCATCGCGCAGGTGAAGCGGCGCGTCGCCCCGGTCGCGCGATAGGAAGGGCGCGCTTCGACCTGCCCGTCGATATTATAGCCGTTGTTGGTGGCGACGGGCGCGTCCATCTGCCGCACTTCGGCATAGCCGCCCTCGCGCTGCGCTTCGTCACGGGCGGCGAGCGCGCAGGCGTCCGCCATGGCGTCCTCGCGCGCGGCGATGTCGGAAAAGTCGGCGCCGTCGCGGGGCGGCGCGTCCTGGCGCACATCCTCGCCATAGTCGGTGCCGGTGCGGGGCGGCGGCGCGTCGGCGTCGCGATCGTCGCGGCCGGCTTGCGCCTTCCGGTCCTTGGACATGGAGGACGCGACGATAGCGACCGCGCCGACCAGCGCCGCGACGCCGATCGCGTCGCCCACGCCAAAGCCGTTGCCGCGATGATGGCGATGCCAGCCGCGGTCGTAGCCGCGGTCCCAGCGGGGGCGCGCTTCCGCCGGGCTGATGCTGCCGACCAGCAATCCGGCGCTGACCAGCGCGCCCGTCATCCAGCCTGTCTTGGTTCCGATCATGCCCATGCGCCTCCTGCGATGGAAAGAGCCATAGAAGCGGCCGGCTGTCGAGGGGATGAACGGCGCATCATCGCGGCTTCGCGCTGATGGGAAGGCCGGTGAAGCGGGCGGCGAAGCTGTAGCTGTCGGCAAATTCGTCGATCAGCTTGTCGATCGGCTTGCCCGATCCATGGCCGGCGCGGCTTTCGACGCGGAGCAAGCGGGGGCGCTCGCCCAGGTCCGCCGCCTGGAGCGCGGCGGCATATTTGAAGCTGTGCGCCGGCACCACCCGGTCGTCGGTGTCGGCGGTCGTAACGAGGATGGCGGGATAGGCGCGCCCGCCGATGATATTGTGATAGGGCGAATAGCCGTAGAGCAGCGGAAAATCCTTCGCCTTGTCGGGCGACCCATAATCGTCCACCCAGTATCGCCCTGCGGTGAAGCGGTCGAAGCGCAGCATGTCCATGACCCCCACGGCGGGCAGAGCGGCGGCGAACAGGTCGGGCCGCTGGTTCACCACCGCGCCGACCAGCAGCCCGCCATTGGAGCGCCCCTCGATTGCCAGGCCATCGGCGGGGGTGAAGCCGTTGGCCTTCAGCCACTCGGCCGCCGCGATGAAATCGTCGAACACATTCTGCTTGTTCGCGCCGCGTCCGGCCTCGTGCCATGCCTTGCCGAATTCGCCGCCGCCGCGCAGATTGGCGATCGCATAGACGCCGCCCTGCTCCAGCCAGGCCATGCGAACCGCCGAATAGCCGGGCGTCAGCGATATGTTGAAGCCGCCATAGCCATAGAGGATGGTCGGCGCGGCGATCGCGCGATCGGCCAGCGCCTTCTTGCGGATGATGGTGAGCGGGATCAGCGTGCCGTCCTTGGACGGATAGGTCCGCTGCTCGACACCATAGTCAGCGGGGTCGAAGGGGAGATCGGGCTTGGCGAAGGGCTGATATTGCAGCGTTGTCGTGTCGAAGCGGTAGATGCTGGCCGGCGTCACGAAGCCCGAAAAGCTGAAGAAGGTTTCCGGGTCGCCATCGCGCCCGCTGAAGCCAGCAGCCGTGCCGATGCCGGGAAGCGGCACGTCGGCGACCTTGCGCCCGTCCAGCTCGACCAGCTCGGCGACCGACTGGGCGTCGCTCGAATAGGCGAGGATCAGCCGATTGCCGATGAGCGATCCGCCCACCAGAATCTCGCGCCGCTCCTTCACCAGTTCCTTCGCCCGGCGTCGGGGATGGTCGGCGTCGAGCGTGACGAGGCGCAGATGCGGGGCGCCATCGTCGGTGACGAAATAAAGCGTCGGCCCCCGGCTGCCGATCAGTCGCCAGTCGTTGGTCGGGCCGCGCACCAGCAGGCGCGGCTTGATCGGCCCGCCGGTCAGCGCCGCGACATGGATTTCGCGGCGCGGATCGATCCCTTCGAACGAGCTGATGACCAGCCAGCTGCCATCGCTCGTCACCTGCGCCTGATGGCTGAGCGCCGGCCGGTCGGGCGTGGCGTAGATCAGCTGGTCCTGATCCTGGCTCGTGCCGATGCGGTGATAGTAAAGCTGCTGGTCGCGATTGGCGGATCGGAACGCCTCGCTCGCCTCCGGCGCGGCGAAACGCGAGTAGAAGAAGCCCTCGCCCCGGCCGTCCCAGGCGATCTGCGAGAATTTGACCCATTCGACCCGGTCGGGCAGCGGCTTGCCCGTCGCGACATCGATCAGATTGAGCGTGCGCCAGTCGCTGCCGGCCTCCTGCGTGGCGTAGGCGAGATAGCGGCCGTCGGGGGAGGGCGCCCATTCGGCGAGCGCGGTGGCGCCGTCCTTCGCCCAGTCATTGGGGTCGAGCAGCAGCCGCTGCGCGCCGGTCAACCCGTCGCGGACATAAAGCGGCGTCTGGTTCTGGAGCCCCTTGTTAAACCCGTAAAAATAGCGCCCGCCCGCCTTGCGCGGCACGGTGTAGCGGCCATGGGCGAAGAGCGCCTGCATCCGGCTTTTCAGCGCCTCGCGGCCCGGCAGAGCGTCGATATAGGACCGCGTGAAGGCGTTTTCCCGCGCCACCCAGTCGGCGACGGCGGGGTCGGCGCGCAGGTCGTTTTCCAGCCAGCGATAGGGATCGGGCACCTTTACGCCGAAATGCTCCTCGACCAGATCCTGGCGCGGCGCGATCGGATAGCGCAGGCCCGCGGCCTCGCGCGCGCTGCTGACCGAGATCGCCGCCTCGTCGAGCGGCGCGGGGGCAGGCTCGGAGGCCGCCGCCAGCAGCGGCAGCAGGATCAGGGCAGCGACGCGCATCCTCTCAGGGCTTTTTCTTGTCCAAAAGCAACAGGCCGCGACTCTATTGAGTCGCGGCCTGCGGGTAAAGTGCCAGTCCTGCAGGACAGGCCGTAAAAGGGATCAGGCCGCTTCCAGCTCGTCCGCATCCTCGCCCTGGACCGGGCCGCTGTCTTGGCCCTTGGCGTCCACGTCGCGGTCGACCAGCTCGATGATCGCGATCGGCGCGGCGTCCGACGCGCGGAAACCGGCCTTGATGATGCGGGTGTAGCCGCCGTTGCGGTCCTTGTAGCGCTCGGCCAGAACCTCGAACAGCTTGGTCAGCTGCGTATCGTCCTGAAGCCGCGAATGGGCCAGGCGACGGTTCGACAGGCCGCCCTTCTTGGCGAGGGTGATGAGCTTCTCGACATAGGGGCGAAGCTCCTTCGCCTTGGCCGACCCGGTCAGGATCTGCTCATGCTTGATGAGCGAGGCCGCGAGGTTGCGGAGCAGGGCGGTGCGGTGCCCCGCGCTGCGCTGAAGCTTACGATGACCAACCTTGTGACGCATGTTCGTTTCCTTCGTTCGTTAAGGGCCCGTATGAGGTAGCCCAGACCAGGCGACTGTTAGAGGTCATCGCCCATTCACCTTTTTCCCGTCACCCCAGCGAAAGCTGGGATTTCGTGCCCCAAGGTCGCCCGTGGCGGCCTGAGACCCCAGCTTTCGCTGGGGTGACGGGGGATGGATCAGCCCAGCAGCTCCTGTTCGAGCTTCTTGGCCATTTCCTCGATATTCTCCGGCGGCCAGCCGGGGATGTCCATGCCCAGGCGCAGGCCCATGGACGACAACACTTCCTTGATCTCGTTCAAGGACTTGCGGCCGAAATTCGGGGTCCGCAGCATCTCGGCCTCGGTCTTCTGGACCAGATCGCCGATATAGATGATGTTGTCGTTCTTGAGGCAGTTGGCCGACCGCACCGACAGTTCCAGCTCGTCCACCTTCTTGAGCAGGTAGCGGTTGATCGTGTTGGTGTCGCTCTCGCCTTCCGACGCGGTCGCGGCGGCGGCGTGGCTGGTCGACGGGCCGGCGGTCGGCAGCGCGTCCTCGAAATGGACGAACAGCTGGAGCTGGTCCTGGAGGATGCGGGCGGCATAGGCCACCGCGTCTTCCGGGGTCACCGTGCCGTCGGTCTCGACCGTCAGCGACAGCTTGTCATAGTCCAGTTCCTGGCCGACGCGGGTATTGTCCACCTTGTAGGCGACCTGACGGACCGGCGAATAGAGCGCGTCGATCGGGATGAGGCCGATCGGCGCGTCGGCCGGGCGGTTGGCGACGGCGGGAACATAGCCCTTGCCGATGTCGGCGGTCAGTTCCATGTTGAGCGTCGCGCCCTGATCCAGGTGGCAGATCACCAGATCGGGGTTCATCACCTCGATATCGCCCACGACGCTGATGTCGCCGGCCTTCACCACGGCGGGGCCGGTGGCGGACAGCTGGAGCCGCTTGGGGCCTTCGCCTTCCATCTTCAGCGCGACCTGCTTGATGTTGAGGACGATGTCGGTCACGTCCTCGCGCACGCCGGCGAGCGACGAGAATTCATGCAGGACATTCTCGATCTTGATCGAGGTGACCGCCGCGCCCTGGAGCGAGGAGAGAAGAACCCGGCGCAGCGCGTTGCCGAGCGTCAGGCCAAAGCCGCGCTCCAGCGGTTCGGCGACGAAGGTCGCCTTGCGCTTGCCGTCGCCCGAAGCCTTGATCTCAAGGCCGTTGGGCTTCTTCAATTCCTGCCAGTTCTTCATGTTGACAGTCATGTATTTCCCCTGGGGATGAGCCGGAACGCATAAAATCCTGAACCCGACAGGACGTTACCGGCGATGCAAACGGGCAAAGGGGCGACGCGTCCGCCGCCCCCCATGAACGCAGGGCCGGTGGTCAGACGCGGCGGCGCTTGGACGGACGGACGCCGTTGTGCGGGATCGGCGTCACGTCGCGGATCGAGGTGATGTGGAAGCCGACCGCCTGAAGCGCGCGCAGCGCGCTCTCGCGGCCCGAGCCGGGGCCCTTCACTTCGACTTCCAGCGTCCGCACGCCATGTTCGGCGGCCTTGCGACCCGCGTCCTCCGCGCACACCTGCGCGGCATAGGGGGTCGACTTGCGGCTGCCCTTGAAGCCCATCATGCCGGCCGAGGACCAGCTGATCGCATTGCCCTGGGCGTCGGTGATGGTCACCATGGTGTTGTTGAAGCTGGCGTTCACATGCGCGACGCCGGCCGAGATATTCTTGCGCTCGCGCCGCTTGATGCGCTGGGGTTCGCGTGCCATTTTGCTCTATCCTACTGAAATCGTTTGATCCGGGAGGCGTCTCGCGTGGGGAGAGCTGCCTCCGGCGGAGTAATCCGTCCCCCGGACGGATTACTTCTTCTTGCCAGCGATCGGCTTCGCCTTGCCCTTGCGGGTGCGCGCATTGGTGTGCGTGCGCTGGCCGCGGACCGGCAGGCCCTTGCGGTGGCGCAGGCCGCGATAGCAGGCAAGGTCCATCAGACGCTTGATGTTCATCGCGGTCTCGCGGCGCAGGTCGCCCTCGACCGTCAGGTCGGCGTCGATCGTCTCGCGGATCTGGAGCACTTCGGCGTCCGAAAGATCCTGGACGCGGCGGCTGTGGTCGATGCCCAGCTTGTCGGCGATGTCGACGGCGGTCTTGCGGCCGATGCCGTGGATGTAGGTGAGCGCGATGATCACGCGCTTGTTGGTCGGGATGTTGACACCCGCAATACGTGCCATGGTAAGTAAGTCTCCTGCTCCACAGGGCAGCCGGGGCGGCCCTATCTCAAAGCGTCCGGCCGACGATCCCTGGCGAGGAAAATCGGCCCATTACAAAGCCCCGCGACGCAAAAAAGACGGCCAGTGCAGGTTTGCACCGCCGCTCTCCAGCCTGTTGGGGAGGATGGCCCTTACCGATTCGGGGGCAGGCTGTCAATTGCCGCGCGGCCGGGCGCGCAAGCCCGGCGGCCTGCCCCTTTTCGGGTTGAGCGGCGCGGAACGCTTGGGCATGAGGGGGCAATGCGCCCGTCCCTGTCCCTTGCCGCCACCGCAACCCTGCTGATGCTGGGGTCATGCGTCGGGCCGCCCGCGCCGCGCGCCGTGGCCCCCGCGCCAGCGCGCCCGGTTCCGGCGGCCGCGCGGCCCGCGCCAGCGCCGGTTCAGCCGGTCGCGCCGCCCGCGCCGATCGAGTGGCAGCATCGGCCGCTCAGCCCCGGCAACTGGAGCTATCGCGCGGAAGCCGGGGGATCGGTGGCGCAGTTCGGCAGCGACGGCGCGTCGGCCACGCTGCGCTGCGACCGGGCGAGCCGACGGATCAGCCTGGCGCGTGCCGGGGCGGGGCAGGGCGACATGATCGTCCGCACCAGCTATGGCGCGACGACATGGCCCGCGACCGCTTCGGCGGGCGCTGCCCCGCAACTGGTCGCCCTGCGCGCCGCGTCCGATACGGCGTTCGACCAGATCGCCTATAGCCGGGGCAAATGGGCGGTCGAGACGACGGGGCAGCTGCCGCTGATCCTCCCCGCCTGGGCGGAGGTGGCGCGGGTGATCGAGGATTGCCGGGGGTGATGCTGCGGTCGCGCCGGATCGGCGCGGACGGAGAAGTATGATTCCAAAAAAGAATAATACAAGCCTTGAAGATTGACCGGCGTTGATTCACATTCATTCCGTGGCCCGACAAAGGCTTGCAAAGCCGGCGCGGTCCACGCGGGCTTCAACATAGCGAAAGGAGGTGATCCGATGTCTCATGGTTCAGCAATGGGGTCGGTTCAGTCCATTCGGGAAACGCGCCGCTGAGCGACGCCTTTTAGCGTCGATCACCCCTCATCAGAGCATTTGAGCGCCGACACACAGGCCATGTCTCTGGACGGGCGATAGCGCGACCAACCGTTTTCCACTGGGCGGCACTTCCGGCCGCTGACCATGTCAATGATGGGCCGTCGGGGCGTTCACGCGCACCCGGCGGCCCCTCTCATTTTTCAGGAACGCGCGACCCTGTCGCTATGCCCGGTCGCCGGAGTGGCTCGACGCTTGCAGCCGCAGCGCCATCTTCACCGTCGGCTCGGTGATCGGCAGCTCGAAATGGACGCCGAACCGCTTGCCGCGCATCCACACCACCCGGCCCGACACGGTCAGCAACTCCCCCACGATCGTCACATGCGCGCCGGCCGCCGGGGGGCGTTCGGCATGGAGCAACGCGCCCGAGACCGACAGGTCGAGCATATGGGCGCGCAGCGGTACGCCGTCCTGCCGCAGCAGGACAGGCTCGAACAGCTTGTGCCGCGCCGCTGCGCGCGGCCTCATGCCGCCGCCATATGCTCGATCGGTCAACGTGACAGCCTCCGCGGGCCGGAGGCATAGGCCGCGTCTGCTGCCACCGTCTCAACAAGCAGGGTCAGGCGCTCGTTAACCGTCCGGTGATTGATAGGCGCAGGGGCGGATGGCGGCTGGGTCCGGGCGCGCGGCGATGCGGCGGAACCGCGCGAGATAGCCGCCAGCGGTCGGCTTGGGGATCAGCTCCTCCAGCCGGAAGCCCATCGCCGCCAGCTCGCACGCCAGCAGGCGCGGCGGCGTGCCGTGCTGCTGCGTCGGGCGGTCGGCATCGACGACGATCAGGTCGCCATCCTTCTTGAGCGCGGGGCCCAGGTTCCAGAGAAAGGCATAGGGCTCGGCAATCTCATGATACATGTGGATCATGAGGATGCGGTCGAAGCTGTTTTCGGGCAGCTTGGGGTCTTCGGGCGCGCCGAGCTTCAGGCCGACATTGTCCCATTTCTCGCGCGTGATGCGGCGTGAGAGCGCTTCGATCACCTCGGGCATGATATCCTCGGCCAGCACCTTGCCGGTCGGGCCGACGCGTTTGGCGAGGCGAACGGTATAATAGCCCTCGCCCGCGCCAATGTCCGCGACGGTCATGCCGGGGCGGATGCCGGCGCGGTCCATGATGTCCTCCGCCTCATTGACCCGGTCGCGCGCTTCCTCGCTCGACCAGCGGGTGGAAACAATCGGCGCGACGGGGCGGTCGGCGCGGGGAAAGTCGCGCGCGGCGGCGGCGCGGTTCGCCTCGGCGCTGCCGGTCAGCGAATCGCAGGCGGCGAGCAGGACGATCGCGCCCGCCAGTGCCGCCGCGACGCGCATCAGTCGACATCCTCCACATCGACCTTCTCGCCCGTCACCTTCTGCGACAGGGCGGCGGCCATGAAGGGATCGAGCGCACCGTCCAGCACGTCGTCGGGCGAGGTGGAGGTGACGCCGGTGCGCAAATCCTTCACCAGCTGATAGGGTTGCAGCACATAGGATCGAATCTGGTGCCCCCAGCCGATTTCGGTCTTGGCCTGATAGTCGCTCGACGCCGCTTCCTCGCGCTTGCGCAGTTCCGCTTCGTAGAGCCGGGCTTTCAGCATATTCATCGCCGTCGCGCGATTCTTGTGCTGGGAGCGGTCGTTCTGCGACGCCACGATGATGCCGCTGGGCACGTGCGTGATACGGACAGCGGAGTCGGTCGTATTGACGTGCTGCCCGCCCGCGCCCGACGCGCGATAGGTGTCGATCTTGAGGTCGCTTTCCTTGATCTCGATGTCGATATCGTCGTCGATCACCGGATAGACCCAGACCGACGAGAAGCTGGTGTGCCGCCGCGCGCTGCTGTCATAGGGGCTGATGCGAACGAGGCGATGCACGCCGCTCTCGGTCTTGGCATAGCCATAGGCATTCTCGCCCTTGAACAGGAAGGTCGCGGACTTGATCCCCGCCTGATCGCCGGCCTGATAATCGACCAGTTCGACCTTGTAGCCGCGTCGTTCCGCCCAGCGCCGATACATGCGGCTCAGCATCTCGGCCCAGTCCTGGCTTTCGGTGCCGCCCGCGCCCGCATGGATTTCGAGGTACGTGTCGTAGCTGTCCGCCTCGCCCGCCAGCAGCGCCTTGATCTTGTCCTCGTCGGCGCGCTCGGCCAGCGCTTTGAGCGCCGCGACCGCCTCGTCCACCATGGCTTCATCGCCCTCGGCCTCGGCCATTTCGATGAGTTCGGCGGTGTCGGTCTTCTCCGCGTCGATCGCCCTGGTCGCGCCGATCGCGCTGTCCAGTCGGGTGCGCTCGCGCATCACCTCCTGCGCGGCCTTCGCATTGTCCCACAGCGTCGGGTCTTCGACGCGCGCGTTCAGCTCGTCCAGCCGCCGCAGCGCCCGGTCCCAGTCGAGCGACTGGCGCAGCAGCGCCAGCGCGGCGTCGATACGGTCGATATATTGCTGCGCTTCGGCGCGCATCTCTTGTCTCCGAAAAACTGCTCTGCGCGTCTCAACGCCTCAAGCGCCCGCCCCTATCCCGGATCGGGGGGATTGGAAAGGGGCAGGGGCGGGGAGGGGGGATACACTTTCCGCCCGATATCGCTATGAGGCGCGACGAACCGATTGTCCGCCCAGGGGTTTGACGCCATGACCACCATCCCGCCCGGCCTGCTGCCCGAAGGGCTGTCCGACCGGCTGCCGCCGCAGGCCGAAGCCTCCGCGCGCCTCACCCGCCGCGTGCTCGATACGGTGGCGAGCCATGGTTACGAGCGCGTCATGCCCCCGCTCGCGGAGTTTGAGGATACGCTGACCCAGCGCCTGAAATCCATGCGCGCGCAGGATCTGGTCCGCGCCGTCGATCCGGTGTCGCAACGCAGCCTGGCCTTCCGCCCGGACATGACGGCGCAGGTCGGCCGCATCGCCGCCACGCGCCTCAGCGCCGCGCCGCGCCCGCTGCGCCTCTCCTATGCCGGCCCGGTGATCCGGCAGAAGGCAAGCCAACTCCGCCCCGAGCGCGAGAAGCTGCAATTGGGCGCCGAGCTGATCGGCAGCGACAGCGCCGCCGCGGCGGTCGAGATCGTCAATGTCGCGATCGAGGCGTTGCAGGCCGCCGGCGTCACCGGCATCACCATCGACTTCACCCTGCCCGACCTCATCGACATGCTCGCCGCCGGGCCTTTGCCGCTTGGGCCGAGCCAGATCGAGGCGGTGCGCGCCGAACTGGACGCGAAGGACGCCGGCGCGCTGGTGGCGATCGGGCCGCAAGCGGCCGCCTATCTGCCGCTGATCGAAGCGACCGGGCCGTTCCACGCGGCGATGACCCGGCTGGAGGCGTTCAGCGCGCGGCTGGGCGGCGCGATCGACAGCCGCATCGCCGGCCTGCGCGCCATCGCTAAGCCGATCGGCTGGGACATCACCCTGACGCTCGACCCCACCGAACGCCACGGCTTCGAGTTCCAGAACTGGTTCGGCTTCTCGATCTTCGCGGAGGGCTTCATCGGAGAAATCGGCCGCGGCGGCAGCTACGCCATCGCCCGCGCGGACGGGGCGGACGAGCCGGCGATGGGCTTCTCCCTCTACCCCGACCCGCTGATCGATGCCGGCTTCGGTGGCGAAAGCCCCAAGCGGCTTTTCCTGCCGCTAGGGGCCGACGCGGCGCGCGCGGCGGAATTGCGGGCGGAGGGATGGCACACGGTCGCGGCGCTCAGCGAGGGCGAGGACGGCGCGGCGCAGCGCTGCTCGCATTGGCTGGATGGGGCGGACGTGCGGGCGTATTAATCGGAGAAGCCACGCTCCGGGCCACGCCACCAGAGGTTTGACGGCGGAGATTGGGTGGGAAGCGGACTGTCAGCTATCGATAGGGAAGTGAAGAAAGCAGGCATCGCCTCACCCTGCCTCACAATACATGCCTTATCAGGATGAAGCAGAGCGCTGCATTCAATGCCAGCAGCAACAGGCACCCCGGCGCGAACCAATTGCGCGGACCTGTCCATGGGAAACCAATGTAGGCTATTAGCCCTTCAACAGTCGTCGGTATCAAACCAGCTTCTTCATAAGTGCTTAGGACGACCCGGCCTTTTTGCGCAACCCGGACCCGCGCATCAACTATGCTCTGGGCGAGAAAGGTAAGCCATTTCAAAACGATTTTAGAGCCATCTGGGCATCCTTCCCGACGAGCTATGATGACCTGCCCTGCCTCGCTAACACCTAAAACGAGCCTTTTTCCAGCCGCATTAAAAGCGAAAATGTGCGAATGCTCGACCGCCCATGGCTCCAATTCGCGAAGCGCATCACCTTCGCTTCGGTATATTGAAACATCCCCCGGAATGCTCTCGTCTATGTCGCTACCATTGCTGTCATTAAGGATGACGACTTCTTCAAGCCAGTTTGGGGGCGCAGACATGATCCTTTTCTAGCATTGCATTGCATGTCTGCAATCGGGAATGAAATGAAGGGTTTGGATCGTCCCAAAATGGTCGTTTAGAGATATTCCCCTCCCGCCTGCGGGAGGGGGAGCGAGACTTGCGCGCGTAGCGCGTTAGTCGCAGCGGGGTGGGCTGTTGCAACGCTGCGCCGGCCCACCCCCTAGCCCCCTCCCGCTTGCGGGAGGGGGAACAAGCTGGCTCATAGTCGCCCCCAAGCCTCCCCGCCGTCATGCCGGGCTTGACCCGGCATCCCGCTTCTCTTCGACCCACGCCTGCCATCACGTCGCCCGCCTACTCGCCATCCCTTCCAAAGTAGGATTTTCTCTGATCTACCCCGCGAGATGAAGCCATCGCCGTCCCACCCCGCCACCCCCGCGCGCCGGCCCTCGGCACTAACATGCAACCGGCGCGTCACCGTGACCCTGATGTAAGGGGACAGAAGGATTTAGAATGACTTGGCGCTGCCCAAAAATGGGTTTTGCGTGGGATTATCCTTCAAAATCGGAGCCTATGTGGGACAGAAGTGGCGGGAAACCGCGCTTGCTTGGGGGTGCTGCAAAAAATCGGGCGATCGGGAAGCGCGGGGCGCTGTGTCTAGAGTGGCCCCCGAAATATACAGCGCCGGGACCAGAGCGTTTGGAGTGGGCGTTTTCTGAGAGGGTTTGAGAGGCGGCGCGAGAGAGGGCGCTTAAATGGCTCTCACCCGCCACTTTGGGGCTTCTCAGAGACGCGAAAGAGGGTCTCGGGCGGGCGCTGTGCCATGAATGGGGCAAAAAGAACTGGGACCATGGAGGTCCCAGTTCGCGCGGACGGTCCCACTTCCAAAAATCGGCGAAAATGCGCGGCTTGTCAGGCCCGTCGCGCCGGACCGCGGCCGAAGTGGGCTAATTGAACTGGGCCGAATTTTCCGGCGCTCAATCGCCCACTAGCGGAAGGGCCAGGCCGACAATGAAGGCGGCGATCGCGAGGCCGACGAACGCGACCAGCATGACGCGGCAACCAGGCCGGCCGGGCGGGTCGGGTTCGCGGTCGGACCATTCGTTTAGCATCGTCAGACTTCTGCCAGCAGCGTGGGATCGGGCAGCGAGGCTATGACATCGGCGGGCTGGACGCCACATGCGGCGGCGAGGCCGTCGAGCTCGGCACGGGTAATGGCAGCGCCGCGCCGCAGCGCCTCTGCGCGATCGGGGGCGATCCCCGCCATCTTCCTCAAACGTGCGCCATAGAGCGCATATTGGAACGCCCAGGCGTCGAACCAGTGCGTGCCACTCGCCATCGCGCGCGCGACCCCATGGCGGGGGCCATAGGGTTCATAGAGAAAGTCGCGCGGTATGTGCGGGCGGTTCCTCCGCTGGATCATCGGCGGCGTCCTTCGCGGCGGGCGATGATGCGATCGATGCGGCTGAGACCGGCATAGGCGTCATCTTCCCGCTGCTTGGGCCGGGCGGGCGGGCTGACCTCGCGCGGAAGCGCCGGCACCAGGTCATGCGTCGTCCAGATTTCCGCCAGCGGATCGAGGTAAATCTTGCCGACCTTGCCGGCCGGCACCGGATGCTCGCACCACCAGCCATAGCCGGCATCGACCGCGTCGGCCTCCGCCTGCAACAGTGTCGGCCGCCAGGGGGCCTTGGCTATGCCGAGGATACCGAAGCAATAGGCCGCGTCCCTGCGCCGCTGGATCATAGCGCCAGCCAGTCGGTTTCCGCCTCCTCCAGCGCGGCATGCATCTCGGGCGGCGCGGATACGGCGTTGAGCCGCTTGGACACGGCCTTGAAATCGCCCTCGATCGGAAATGCGGGATCGCGAAAGGCGTCCTTCGCGAGCTGTCCGATATCATCGTCCCGCTTGCGCTGGGCGAGCAGCCAGGTGCCGAAGGGTTGCCGCCGCGTGGTGAACTCCGATGCGTCGATCTGCTTCATGATGTTCCTCCTTCCGCCGACTCGGGCCGGCGAACTAATGAGAACATAATAGGAACAAAGGAGTCAATCAGGACGACGGCAGGAGCCTGTTCATCTGCTCGACCGACGTGATGATGGTGGCTTCGCAGCTCTTGTGATCGACGGCGGCTGCGACCTCTTCAATGTTCATGCCGCCGAAGCCATTTTCCGCGCGGTATTTCATTCGGATAGGATGATAGCCAGTGCTGGTCGCCGGGCCGATCAGAGTGTCGGCATGTTCAAAGGAACTGGGGTTGCGCAGGTTTTCCTTCATCTGCTCGACCAGCGATCGATTGGAACCGTCCCAAGTGCTAAGGCAATGAAAGCCCTTCGCTTCGCTATCTGCCGTCTCCGGTGCAGCCGTTTGACCAGCCTCCGTATCGTCCGCGCTATTCAAGCTGGCCGCTGTGGCTTCTGTCGGTGAATCGCGCGTGGTCGAAGCTTGGTCGGCTTGGCCGCCACCGTTTGCGATAGCGATGATTAATAGGACTGCCAACACAGCCACCACTCCATAGAATTGACGGTCGGTCAGCTTCATCGTGCCCCTCACACCCTCTGGATATATTTGCCATAAATACGGCAGATTGGTACGAACTGATCCTCGCCTACATCTTCTGGCGCAATGACATCTTCCTCCACCCGTTCGCGCGGACGCAGCGAATAGCGGGCGACTTTTAAACCGCCCTCTCGCCTCCAAATGACGACGTGGCCATCCTGCAGCTCCACCGGAGTGATTTCCCGCACAAAGACGAGGTCATCTTCGGCGAGATCGCGATCGCCGCGTCGGCTTGCATAATCGCCGGGCAGCTTCACCAGGTAGAGGTCAAACGAAGTCCCAAGCGCCCGATTGAGCCAGTCTTTTCGGAAGGGCGTCCAAGACAGTGGCTCGCCCTTCCCCGTGTCCGTCACATTGCGCAGATCGAAGAAGGGTATCTCTTCCCACTCCGCATCCTCGATCGACACCAACGACCTGGGCGTTTCGGCTCCACTAACCAGCCATCGAGCATCGCATTTGAGATAGTCCGATAGCGGGAACAAATGTTCCGCTTTCGGGACACCTTCGCCCTTGCGATAACGGGAGAGCGATGACGTAGGAATGCCCGTACCTCTAGACACTTGGGCATCAGTCAGCCCCAACGCCTCCATACGCGCAACATAGCGGGCGGCAAAGCCGCCAATCCCACTTTGCCCTTGCAAATCCCGTTTTCGGGAATTATCGTCCCATTTTGAAGCGAAGTCACCGAGGGATTGGGACATGTCAGTTGAAGCTCCTCATCGAGAGGACATCAAGTCGGAGCTGAGGAAGCGCCACCGCTCCATGGCGGCGTTCGAGGCGGCGAAGGGCCTTCCGGCGCAATCGACGCGCGACGTGCTGCGAGGACGCGCCGTGGCGCGCACCGCGCAGGCCATTGCGGAGGAACTCAACACGACGGTCGAGCAGCTGTTTCCAGGCCGGTTCAAATCCCATATTCGGGACAATATATCTGAAACTGCGGAAACGCACCGTATAAATGCTGGAGGCCGATAAACATGGCTTCCGCCCCCAAAGTCGACCCGGTCGCGGTCGTCCTGCAGATCAGCCCTAACGACATCCTAGTCGGCGATCGCATCGGCATCATCTGGCCCGATAAGGCTGCCGCGCTCGGCAAGCTGATGGTCGCTAACGGCCAGCGCACCCCCATCAACGTCCGGCGTAGCGGCCCGAACGCGGCCAAGCCGTGGACGCTGGTGTCCGGTTGGCACCGGCTGGAGGGCGCGAAGCTGGAGCAGCTGCGCGCGATCGACGCGATCGAGGTCTATGGCGAATATCGCGAGATCGAGGCGGAGGAGAACCTTCACCGGCGCAGCCTGGCCCCGATTGAGCGCGCATGCTTCGTTCGCGCCATCGCTGATGCGGCAGAGGCGCGGCTCGCTGGCCAGCATGAGGGTTTGAGCCAGCAGCAGATCGCGGTCCGCGCCCGCTGGGACGCGTTGAAAGCCAAGGCTCCAGGCGTCGAGCGCGACGACAATCTTAACGATGCCGAAGCTGAACATACGGCGGCAAACTTTGCCACCGTATATGGATGGCAAGATGCAACTGCCGAAGCTCTGGGCTTGTCCAAGCGCACGGTGCGCGATGACCTCGCCCTCCACCGCGCCATCATCGCGCCGTTTCCCGACCTCTACGAAGCGCTCGCCCGGCATCCGATCGTTGGCGAAAACGCCTCGGCGCTGCGCGAGATCGCGTCGTTCGGGCTGGAGAGCCGCCGCGACCTGATCGAGGCGCTGATCGACGCGCCGGACATGACGCTGGCGCAGGCGAAGGAAGGGCTCGGCCTTTCTACTCCATCGGCGCCGGCCGCGACGGGCGCGACCAAATATATGAACAACGCCGCCAGCAACATCGCACGGCTGTCGGCCTCTCAGCAACGCGACTTCGTGCCGGCGCTGCTCCAGGCGCTCAAGCCGTCCGTGCTGGACACCATCGTCGCCGAGATCGCCGCGATGAAGGCGAAAGGCGGTGCGGAATGAGCGGTGCGCGGCATCATACCGTCTGCTCGGCCGAGGGCTGCACTGCGACCATCTCGCGCGGCTGGTTCTGCGAGGGCCATTGGTTTGCCATCCCAGAGGATCTGCGCCGGGCGGTGCTTGCTGCCTTCAAGGCCGCGACCGCCGCGCATTGCCGCGCTCCGCGCGACGAGCAGGAGGCGCTCAACCGCGCCTACGGGAGCGCCTTCCGCGACTGCCAGGACCATCTGCGCCGGGTCGGCCGCACCACGACGGCCGAGGCCATGACCACCGTGGCGATCGCCGCCGATGGGCAGCGCGTCACCTATGCCAATGGGAGGATGCTGTGACGCGCACCGAACGAGCGCTTTCCATGCACGCCGAGGGCCGCAGCAATCGCGAGATCGCGCAGGCTTTGGGTGTCTCCGTCAGCTGCGCCAGCGCGCTCCTTTCGAGCGGTCACCGGGCGAAGAAGCGGGGCGGGAATGGGACACCCACTGGTCGCGGGCGCTACGGCATTTCCACGTCCGAGCTCGAAACGACCATCATGGACCTCTATGAGGCCGACGTCAGCCGCTCCGCGATCGCTGAGCAGCTGGGCATCCGCCGCGAAACCGTCGACAAGATCATCGGCTACATGCAGGTGGGCCATTCCGAGCTGGTCAACGGCCCCTCGGCGATCGCCCGCGCGTCGGCAATGCTTCTCGATGCGATCCGCCGCCACCATCCCGAAAGGTGCGGGGCATGAGCGATCTCGCCGAACTGCGTGCCTTGGTCGCCGACATCCGCATGAGCCTCGACAGCGGGGAGTCGCCGCGAAAGATCGTGGATGCTCTAGTCCGCGACCGCGGTGCGCGCCGACGCTACAATTGCGGTGCCGATCATCTGCGGCTTGCCGGCGTCGCGGCCAGCTGCACCAGCGAAAATCACCTGTTGGGTGCTTGGGTTCGAGCGGCCGAACGCCGCATCGGGAAGGAGGCGGCGCAATGACCGCCAACCGCTCCACCGCAGTTATGCAGCGTCGCCGCGTCGCGCCGGAAGCGCTCGACTATTTTCCAACGCCGCCCTTTGCCACCCGCGCCCTGTGCGAGTTCCTGGAGGCGAATGTCACCGGATGTCTGAAGCGCCGCAGTGTGTGGGAGCCGGCTTGCGGCGAGTTGCACATGGCCCGTCCTCTCGCCGAATATTTTGGCACGGTGCGCGCCAGCGACGTACATCCGTATGGCGGCCACGAAGTAACGGATTTTCTGTTTTTTGGTCATGGTGAACCGCAGACCGATTGGGTCATCACAAATCCGCCATTCCGCTTAGCGGAAGCATTTGTCGACACTGCGCGCAAGGTCGCGCGCGGGGGTGTCGCCATGCTGCTGCGGAGCGCCTGGCTGGAAGGCGAGGAACGTCTTGCCAACCTATTCAGCAAGACGCCCCCCGATTATGTTCTTCAATTCGCGGAGCGTGTCGTCATGCTCGAAGGGCGGCTGATCCGTAAGGGCGCTGCCGATCCTTTCGCCGAAAAGCCAGGCACACGGGCATCTTCGGCAACAAGCTACGTCTGGGTCATATGGCTTGCCGAGGGCGGCCGAGCCGACACCCGCCTTCGGTGGATCGCTCCATGTTTCGAGCGGCTCGAGCGCGTTGGGGACTACCCCAGCTATGGCGTCGCTACCGTCGACGGCCCTGATAGCGATCTCTTTGATGGAGGGTCCGCGCAATGACCGAGCCATCCGCCCAGGCTGAGCGCTTCCACCGCGCGCGCACCGAGTTCGAGGAGGCAATGGCGGCCGGCTGCTCCATCCTGGAGCTGCGCCGCCGCAAGCTCGCGATCCGCGCCGCCTTGCGCGAACGCGCCTGCGCGCAAGTCGCCGAGCGCACCGCCGACATGATGGACGATGGCGCAGCCATCCGGGGCGATTTCCGCGCCTGGGACTGCCGCCACATGATGAGGGACTGAGGATGTCGAACCTCAAGCCAGCCCCGATCGAATTCACCCCCGAGCGGGTCGAGCAGCTGCTCGACTGGGCCGATGGGCAGGCAGCACGCCATTCGCGTCGCAACATTCTCCACATGGGGATGGACCTTTCTGACGGGCCGGATGTCAGTTGCGAAATCGAGATGATCGATGGGCGGATCGCGTCGATCCGGGACGGCCTCTAATGGTCGCCTACTCATTCAAGGCGCAGTTCGCCGGCCCGATCGTGGCGCTTGAGAAAAGGCAGACGGTGCGCGGCAATCGCGTCCGGCATGCGCGGCCCGGCGAACCGATCCAGCTCTACGTCGCGATGCGCACCAAGCATTGCCGCAAGCTGCTCGACCGCGATCCTGTTTGTCGTGACGTGCGGCCCATCCAGATTGTCGTAGATCGGAGCTGGCCTTTCCTCATTAGCTCGATCGAGATTGCGGGGGTATCGCTTCGCCTTGGCGAAATGGAGGCGTTCGCCCATCAGGACGGGTTTCGAGGCGCGAGCGAAGGCGAGTGCGCGTTGGACGCGATGGGGGCCTTCTGGCTGGCGGAGCATGGCGAGGGCCGCTTTGACGGCGTCGTCATACGGTGGGAGCCGATCGTTGGCTAAGACGCGCGCCTCCGCCGATCAGATCGCCTTCGTCTTCGATGCGCCGCAGCCGGCGACGTCGCCGGCCGCGCTGGCGGGGTCGGACGTGCAGACGGCGCGGATGGTGGCGGAGGCGCTCAAGGGGGAGGATCGCGTCAAGATCGCCGCGAAGATGACGCTGCTGATGGACGAGGACATCAGCAAGGGGATGCTGGACGCCTATGCCAGCCCCGCGCGGGACGGCCACAATATCAGCTTTCACCGGATGCTGGCGCTGATCGCGGTGACCAACCGCTTCGACCTGCTGGACAATGCGCTGCGCGCGATCGGCGCGGCGGTCCTGGTCGGCGACGAAATCTACACCGCCGAAATCGGCCACATCGACAGCGAAATTTCCAAGCTTCAGCAGCGCCGCAAGGATCTGTCGCGGCTCCACCCAACCATAACGAGGAATCGCCGCAAATGATCGCAACGGGGGGGAAGAGCTGGTTCACGGCGGCGGAGATCGCGGACCTCGCGCTGCCGGGCCTACCAAGGACGAAGCGCAAGGTGAACGAACGGGCCGACAGCGAGAATTGGGCGCTCAGCGTCGATAGCGCCGGCATGGCGCGCGCCCGCCCGCGCAAGGGCCGCGGCGGCGGGCTGGAATATCATCTGACCTGCCTGCCCGCCGCCGCCCAGGCCGCGCTGGTCAAGCGCGGAATCGCATGGCTGCCCGCCAATGACGAGGACGCGGTCTCGATCGCGCGGCAGGCGCATGGCTGGGCCTGGTTCGAACTGCAATCGGACAAGGTGAAGGCCGAGGCGCTGCGCAGGGCCGGCATCATCGACATGGTTGAGACTTTCGTCGCGGCCGGCATGAAGAAGACGGCGGCGGTCGACGCGGCGGCGCGGTCGGTGAAGGACAGCGCCGGCACCATCTACAACTATCTCGCCCTGGTGAAGGGCGTCGCGCCGGCCGACCGGCTGCCCGCGCTGGCCCCGCGCCGCAAGGGCGGCGGCAAGGAGGCCGAGGTCGATGCCGGCGCATGGGAGCAGCTGCTCGGCGACTATCTGCGGCCGGAAGAGCCGACCTTCAGCAGCTGCTATTGGCGCACGCTGCACCTCTACGCGATCCCGCGCGGCATCACACTGCCCATCGAGAAGACGCTGTATCGGAAGCTGGTGCGGGACGTTGACCCTCGCCTGATCATTGCCCGTCGCAAGGGCAAGGATGCGGTAAAGGCGATGGTCCCTGCGCAGCAGCGCAGCGTCGCGCATCTGCACGCGATGCACAGCGTCAATGTCGACGGCCACAAGTTCGATGTGTTCGTGCGATTCCCCGACGGGCGGATCGAGCGGCCGATCCTGGTCGGCATACAGGATCTTTACAGCCGCATGATGCTGGCATGGCGGCTGGGCGATACCGAAAGCGCGCTGCTGACCCGGCTGGCCTTCGCCGACCTGTTCCGCCGCCACGGCATTCCCGGCCACTGCTACATGGACAATGGCCGCGCCTTCGCGTCCAAATGGATCAGCGGCGGCATATCGAACCGCTTCCGCTTCCGCGTCCGCGAGGAAGAACCGCTCGGCCTGCTGCCCGCACTCGGCATCACGGTTCACTGGACGCTGCCCTATTCGGGCCAGTCCAAGCCGATCGAGCGCGCCTGGCGCGATGTCGCTGACATGATCGCCAAAGACCCGCGCTGCGCGGGAGCCTGGTCGGGCAATCATGTCGACAACAAGCCGGAAAATTATCGCGAGACGGCGGTGCCGCTCGACCATTTCCTGACCATCGTCGAAAAGGGGATGCACATCCACAATGAGCGCATCGGCCGGCGCACCGAGACCGCCAACCGGCGCAGCTTCGCGCAGACCTTCGCCGAGAGCTACGCCCAGTCGCCCGTCGGCCGCGCGACCGAGGAGCATTTGCGCCTGGCGCTGCTGACCGGCGAGCAGATCAAGGGCGACCGCAAAAACGGGTCGGTCATGCTGACATCGGGCGATCGCTACTGGACGCCGGAATTGAGCTTGCATGCCGGCCAGCTGCTGACCGTGCGCTTCGATCCCGACGATCTCAGCCTGCCGGTCCATGTCTATGACAATGGCGGGCGCTTCCTCTGCACCGCCGATCGCTGGGACGCCTCGCGCTTCGACGACATGGGCGCGGCCAAGCGCCACGCCAAGCTGCGCGGCGACATGCGCAAGGCGGTGCGGAGAGCCGGCGAGATCGAGCGCGTCATCGGAGCCGAGGAAGTCGCGGCGCGGATGCGGGTGGAGACGGTGGAAACGCCCCTGCCGCAGCCCGCCGTGCTGCGCCCGACCCGCCATCGCGGCCAGTCAGCCGCCGCTCTCAAGCCCGTATCAGAAGGCGCTCAACAGCCTCTTATCGATGATTTCATGGGCCAGTTCGGGACCGCCCTGGGGCGGTTGCGGCTGGTCGATTGAATGACCGTGGCGGGCGCGTTGGGAGCCTCCCGCCACGGTCCAAACGCCGCGAAGCGAAAGGACGATTACCATGAATAACGTGAACGAAATAGAGGAGACGGACGACTTCATCGCCGACCAGCGCGCATGGCTGCTGGAGCATAAGTCGGTCACCGGCCAGAGCTGGACGCAGATCGCACAGCCGATCGGGCGCAAGAGCGGCACGCTGTCGGTCTTTGCGGGCGGCAAATATAATGGCGGCCCCTATGCGGGCGGCAACGGCGAGATTGCCAAGCTGATCTATCGCTACCGCCAGACGCTCAACCGCCAGAGCGAGCTGTCGATGGAAGCGCCGGACATTCCCGGCTTTTTCGAGACCCGCACGGCGCTCGACATCATGAACCTGCTCAGCTGGGCGCAGACGCGCGGGCGCATCTGTGTGTGGGCGGGCGGCGCTGGCACGGGCAAGACGGAAGCTTCCAAGGAATATGCCGCCCGCGCCAGCAACGTCTGGCACGTCGAATTCGACAAGTCGGTCAATTCCATTTCGGCGCTGTGCATCGCGGTGCTGATGGCGATGCGCGATTTCACCCCGCCGATCGGCGCGCAGAAGCTGTCCGCCTATGTCGCGAACAAGCTGCGCGACAGCCAGGGCCTGCTGATCCTGGACGAGGCCCAGCATCTCGACATCGAGCAGATCGAGGTGGTGCGCAGCTGGTATGACCGCACTGGCGTCGGCATCGCGCTGCTCGGCAACGAGAGCGTCATTTCCCGCATGAACGGCGGCGTGCGCAAGGCCGAGTTCGCCCAGCTGTCGAGCCGCGTGGGCCTGAGCGACTATCGCGCACAGCCGCTGCGCGACGATGTCGAGGCGTTCGCCGCCGCCTGGAACGTCCAGTCGGAGGACATCCTCAAATTCCTGCACCAGATCGCGCTTAAGCCAGGCGCGCTCCGCAGCGCCACCTACACGATGGAAATCGCGGTGATGCTGGCGCGGGGCGAGAATAGCGAACTGATGCTGAAGCATGTCCAGGCCGCGCATATGCAGCGCGCGAAAGGCGCGGTGGCGGCATGATCCCCTCGGCCGAGATCGACGCGCTGAAGGCGCAAATGGGTGTGCGGACGGACGTAGGGCTTGCCGAGGCGCTGAAGGTCAACAAAAGCGCCATCCAGAACTGGCGGCGGCGCGGGCGGGTGTCAGACTATGGCCGCCACCGCGCGCAGATGCTGATTGAGCATGGCCTGATCGGCAAGGCCGACAGCATGGAAAAGCTGGCCGCCGAGCTCAATGCGCTCAACCAGCGGCTTGCCAACTTTCTTTATGGTCCCGATCGGCTCGCCGCCGACCTGGATAAGCTCGCCGCCCGCGCACGGGCGATCGGCGGTGCGGCATGACCCGCCCGATCGAAAAGGCGCTGCGCGCGCTGCTGACCGATCCGGTGACCGGCGCTCGGCTCTCGGCCGTGGAATGCATGTCGCTGGCCTATGGCCTGGTCGTAGCGATCGCCGTCGTCCTGGCGATGATCGCCCTGGCGCTCGGGCTGGGAGGCGGGCAGTGAGCGCGCTCGATCCCGCCACCCGCACCGCGCTCAACCTGATGGTCGCGCAGCTCGTCATTCCCCCGGTGCCGCAGGGCCAGGCGATCGCCAATGTGGTCGACCTGGTCGGATGGTATATGGGGGTATCTCCCCGCGACATTTGCGGGCCTGGCCGCGCACGCGCTTTCTTCCGCCCCCGCGCCGCCGTCTGCTGGCTGGCGATCGAACTGAAGCTCGGCAGCACCACGGTCATCGGCCAGGTTCTCGGCCGACGCGATCATTCGACCATCATCAACGCACGCCGCCAGGCCGAGCAGTTCCGCGCGACCGATCCCGCCTTCAGGCGGCTGACCGACCGGCTGCGCGACCATTTCCGCGACCTTCAGGAGGATTGATCCGATGAACGCCCTCGCCAAACCCGCAACCTTCGCGCCCGACGCCCGCCGCCGCAGGCTGATCGCGCTGGCGCATGTCGCCAAAAAGGATCTGTTCGGCGATGATGACGACAGCTATCGCGCCGTGCTGCGGCGCGCGACCGGGCGTCTGTCGACGAAGGATTGCACAGCGCAGGAGCTGGAGCGGCTGGCGGCGGAGTTTCGCCGCCTGGGCTTTTCCAGCCAGGCCAAGCCCCGCAAGCCCGGCACGCCCGTCCGCGCGGATCATGCCGTCGCGCGCAAGGCGCGGGTGCTGTGGATCAGCCTCGCCCATCTCTGCGCGATCGACATCGATCCGCAGGCGGCGATTCGCGACGACAAGGCGCTGGAGCATTTCGCCACGCGCCAGCTCAAGTGCCAGCGTCTGCAATGGGCCAGGCAGAGCGAGGCCGACAAGCTGATCGAGGCGCTGAAGGCGATGGCCGAACGCCATGGCTGGAGCCAGTCGGACAGCCTGACCCCCGGCCGGAAGATGAGCAAGGATCAATATGTCCACGCGCTGAAGGTCGGGCTGTGCCAAGCGATCCTGGTCAAGCTGAAGCGGGCGGGAATCGCCGCTGAAGGCTGGTCGCTGGCGGAGGCCGCGTTCCGGCTTTGCGGGATCGAAGCCGATGACCTGCGCTTCACGACGCAGGAATATGAGCATGTCGCCGCCGCGCTGGGACGGCATCTGCGCGCCCATGGCGGGCGCGGCGCTTTCGATCCCGTCAATGCGCCGGTGAAGCCATGACCAGTCGCGTTCATTGCCGTTCCGTCGCTCGCCAGCATCTGGCTTGGGAATCGCAGCCTCTGGTCGCGCCCGCGCCGCGCCCGCGCCGCTATGGACGGCGCGCCCTGATCCTCGCCTTCGTCGCCGGTGTGGTGCTGGGGCTGCTATTCTGAGCCATGGCGAAGCCGCGCGTCACCGATCCCCGCAACGGACGGCAGTTCGCCGATGTCGCCGAGGTCATCGGCGAGGCGGCGACGATGACGCTGTGCGAGCATTTCGGCGGCGTGCGCTTCTACGTTCCGCGCCATATCGCGTCGAACAACCGAATAGCGCTGGCGATTGGACGCGCCGCCGCCGACCGGCTCGCGGAGTTCTTCCACGGCACTGAAATCGACCTGCCCAAAGCCTATCTTGGCCGGCAGCGCGTGATCGACATGAAGAGCGAGGGCTATAACGCCCGCGAAATAGCCCTTGCCACCGGCTACACCGATCGGCACGTTCGCCACATCCTGGCCGACGCCCGCGAGGATGACGACCAGCTTTCGCTCCCCGGCTTCTGAGAGGGTAACATCAGCGGAGATATCTCCGCTGATGAGATATCTCCGCCTAACCCATAGCTTCGATTATGATCGGGGCGGACTCCAACATCGTCGTCGAGGGCTGGTCGCCCCGTTATGCCGCCGCCGTTGCGCGTTTGCGCCGGGTCGAGGGCGGCTATGTCAATGATCCCGTCGATCGCGGCGGCGAGACGAGCTTCGGCATTTCGCTGCGCTTCCTGGTCGCCGAGGGCAGGATGGACCTCGACGGCAATGGCTTCTTCGATTTCGACCTGGACATGGACGGCGACATCGACGGCGCGGACATCCGCCGCCTGACCTGGGGCGATGCCCGCTACCTCTATCATCGCTGTTTCTGGCTGCGGCTAGACGCCGACAGTTTCGCGCGGCCGGTCGGGGAGATGCTGTTCGACCAGGCGGTCAATGGCGGCCTCATGGCCGCGCGCAAGCTGCTGCAGCGCGCGATCAACACCTGCCTCGCCCGCTATCCGATCGAGATGAAGCCGCTGAAGGTCGATGGCGACCTGGGCGAGAAGAGCCGCGCCGCGCTGGACGCCGTCATCCGCCTGCCCGCCGCCCGTATGCCGGCGATCATCATCGCCTATCGCGCCGCCGCCAAGGATCGCTACCGCGCGATCGCCGCCGCCAACCCGTCGCAGAAGCGCTTCCTCGGGGGCTGGCTCAAGCGCGCCGACGAACTGGGCCGGGACTGATGGGCTGGCTGGTCGCCCTCCTTGCCCGCTCGGGCCTCCCCCAACGGCACGCGCGCGTCATCGCAATCGGCGTGCTGGTGGCGACGCTGATGCTGGCGCTTTGGCTCGCCCTGGCGATCCGCGACCGCCGCGTCATCGCCCGCCACGAAGCCGGCGCTGCGGTCGCCCAGGCGCGCGCCGATCGCGCGGCCGACGCCCAGGCCGCGACCCGCCGCCGATCCGACGATGCCCGGCTGGAGGCCGAGGCCGACGCCCTAGAAAAGGTCACCGACAATGCGATTGACGATCCGCGTGGCGCTCGCCGCGCTTATTATGAGTGCCTCCGCGTGCAGCAGCAGGCCCGCCGCGCCGGCCATCTCACACCCGCCTGCTGAGGACCTGACCTGCCTGGCCGAGCCTGACGCCCCCGCGCTGATCGCCGGGCCGGTCGGAGAAATCGACTGGAGCGCCTTCGACGCCGCCGGCCTCGCCTTCGATCGCGCCGTGCTGATCGCGGGGCGCAGCTGCCGCGACGCGCTGGCACGCGTCTGCGCCTGGCACAGGTCTCGCGGGATGGAGGGCGGCTGCTGATGTTCGCCGAGCCAGCCCAGGATGGCAGCGTTCCGGGGCGCGTCGCCCAGCTGGAAGAGCAGGTTTCCGATCTGCTGATCCTGATCACCGCCCAACGGTCCGACCTTGACGCGGCGATCGCCTCGATCGGCGACGAGCGCGCGCTGGGCGACAACGCGATGGCGGAGGCGCTGGGCAACGAAAGCGACGGGCGGGCGCGTGCGGTTCGCGCGTTGCAGGACCTGGTCGGGGCCGAGCTGATCCGCCGTTCCACCGTCGCCGAACAGGCGGAGGCGAAGGCCAGCGCCGCCGCGACGCAGGCGGGCCTGCTGCTCGCCGCGACCCAGGCGCTGGCGCTGGGCCTCTTCACCTCGACGGCGGCGGGTTTGGCGGCGGTGCAGGACGGCGCGCCGTTCTTCGTGCAGGGGTCGGGGACGACACTCGCCACCCTCTATCGCCGCCAGGGCACGGTGGCTGTCGCGCAGGGCCTTTCCATCCCCTCGACCGCGCTGCTCGATACCATCACCACGATGGTCAACACCGACGATCGCTTCGACGGGCATCGCCTGGTCACCGAGAGCGGGTCGGTGCTGGCCGAGTTCGGCACCGATGGCGTATTCAAGATCGCGGCCGGGCGGCTGATCCGCACCGAGGCCGGCCAGGAATGGCGATCGGCCAAGGGCTCGGTCATCATCGGCCACCAGGATGCCAGCGAGGCGATCGATCTGGGCGGGCTCAGCATCCTGCCGACCAACCGATATCTGTTCGCGCTGACCACCGAACATGGCGGGGTGGCGTTCGGCATCCGCCCCGACCTGTCGATCGTCGGCAATTTCAGCGTCGATGTCGAGCAACCCGAACCCGATCCGCCGATCGATGCGGGGCTGCTGCATGGCGGCTTCCTGTTCCAGCACGCCGGCTATCCCGCCGCCCTCTACCCGCGCCAGATCGCGGCGAAGCGGACCGACGCGGCCGCGCTGCTGGTCAGCGTCAGCGCCGATCGCGGCGACGGCCTGCCGCCCGTGCTCGCCATCGGGCGCGAGCAGATCGACCTGCCGACCCTGCCGGCTTCGGCCACCCTGATGGCGCGCCCGGCCGACGCGCCGGGCGTCCGCACGTCGATCGGCCTGACGGTGGTCGGGCCGCGCGCCTCGGCGCGGGGCGCGGTGCGGCTTTACATGGAGGGGGACAGCATCAGCAACCGCCAGCTGATCCCCTTCGTCGGGCAGGCGATGACCGCGATGGGCTGGACGCCGACCCACATCGGCACGATCGCCAGCACCCTGTCCGGTTCGCCCTCAAGCCCTACCGGGCCACTGGGCGAAGCGCGCGAGACGCGCAGCTACGCCGATTTCGCCGGCTTCGATACCGACGGGCAGATGGCTCCGCTCGCGGCCGGGCAGGAGGCCGCCTATCTCGCTTCGACCAAGGACCAGCAGGTACAGACGAACCCGTTCCTGCGCTTGGCGGTGGCGCAGGACTATATCGACCGGCCGACCCACATCGTCACCATCGGCGGCCAGGACTGGATTTACGACTTTGCCTGGTATCTGACCCGTTTCGGGCTGCAGACGCCACAGCTCATCATCCGGGGCCTCGGCCGCAACGACCAGCGGCAGGCAGGCAGCGCCAGCGCCGCCGCCGACCGGGTCGAGCGCGCGCTGCGCATCATGCACGCATCGCAGCGCGCCGCGATCGGGCCGAGCGCGCCCGTCATCCTCTGGTATCCGCCCGAGGCGCGCAGCGTGGACGGGGACACCGCCTGGGCGAGCGACCAGGTCATCATCGCGCGCAAGATCGCGGTGGTGAACGAACTGCGCCAGGCGGACCCCAAGCTCTATCTGGTTTCGACCTGGGCGGGCCTCTCGATCGAGGCGGGATTCCCGATCGCCAACAACGCCGTGTCCGACGCCATCCACCCTGCGACCGTCGGCCGCCGCCAGCTGGCGGCGATGCTGGCGGTCGCCGCCGACTGCACCTTGTGAGGACCTGATGGGCAGCATCTACACCGCCGCCGGAACGCCCGGCTTCTACCCCGAGCTGGATGAGATCGTCCTGCCCGGCAGTCTCAACGACGGGCTTGTCGCCCTGCATATCGGCTTTGCCGGCGCGACGGCGGCGGCGAAGAACCGCGCCGATCCGTCGAAGCCGGCGACGATCATCGGTACGCCGGTCACCGGGCCGGGCTATCTCGATCTCAAGTCCGCGACCAACTATCTGACCCTCGGCATCGGCTGCCCCCTCAATGCCACGCTGGCGGTCGTAGGCGCTGGGACCGACACAGGCGTCGACATCACGCACAGGGCGCTGCTGCTCAGCAACTATAATGGCAGCGGCGCGCAGGTCGGCGCGAGCATCCAGATGAGCAGTCCCGACGATCTGCGCGCGATCGGCGGTTATGGCAACGGCGCGGGAAGCTACACATTCGTTAGTTCCGGCTTCGATCCGACCGGGGAGACGGCGAAGCTGCGCAGCCTGATCGCGACCTTCAACAATGCGGCGACGGCGCTGTTCAACATGACCGACCAGCAGCAGGCGAGCGTGGCGCCTTCGGCCGGCTATAGCCGATCCGACAACGGACAGCTGCTGCGCTGGGGCAGCGGGGCCGCGCCCAATTATCAGGGCACGTCCCGCCAGGCGATGGCGCTGGTGTGGACCCGCGTGCTGGACGCTGACGAACGGGCGCTGCTCTATCTGTGGCAGAAGGCGTTCTGCGCGACGGTCGGGGTGCTGATCTGATGCGCCTGGCTATCCCGCCCTCCATCTTCCTTCCGGGCTGGTCCGGCGCGGCGCTCGCTGCAGGGGTTGGCGATACGCATGCGCCGGCCCAGGCGATCGTACGGCTCGCCTGGCTCGGCCTCGACGTGCCGATCGCCTCGGCGCTGTTCGTGGTGCTGGGCGTCGTGCTGGCGCGGCCGATCGCGCCCAAGGGGCCAGCGCCGCTCAGCCTCTGGCAGACGCTGTGCGTCTATGCGCTGACCGCGCTGCTCTTGCTCGCCTGGGTCATCGAGAGCCGGCCCGGCATCCTCTTCGCCTTCGTGATGTCGATCGGCCTCAGCTTCTCGATCCTCTCCGTCCTGGAGGCGATCGGAGACCAGGCGCGGGACTTCTTCACGCGCCTGGGCGGCGCTGTCTTCAAATCCAAGGGAGGCAGCGATGCCTAGCATGTTCGAGTGGATCATCATCGCCACGATCATCTGCGGAATAGCCTATGTCGGCGTCGTGCAGGCGCGGCGGTCAGGCCAGGCCAACCCGGTTTCGACCGGCAAGCTCGAAAAGCAGGTGCAGGCGCTGTCGACCAAGGTCACCGCGATCGGCGGCGACGTCGCCGACCTCAAGGGCGAGATGCGGGCGCTGGGCGCGAAGGTCGATCAGGTGGAGCGCGAGAGCGTGACGGCGGCCGACATCGCGGCGCTCAAGGAGCTGATCGAGGCAAAGCATGATGCGCGATTCGCGATGATGCAAAGCGTCTCGACCGACATCGACATCATCAAGCGCTACTTGCTTGAGAAGGGTCTGGGAGGCCGCTGATGACCGCATTTGGAGCCTTTTACGACGAACATATTCGCATCGCCATCCTGCGCCTGCTGGACAGCCAGGCGGGCTATTGCGCCAATGACAGTGTGCTGACCACCGCCGTCCAGGCGCTGGGCCTCAGCTGCACCCGCGACCAGATGCGCGCGCAGCTGTCCTGGCTGAAGGATGTCGGCACGGTGACGCTGCTGCACCCCATGGACGGGGTCATCGTCGCGACGCTGACCGAGCGCGGCGGGGACATCGCGCATGGTCGCTCGACCATTCCGGGCATTCAGCGCCCCGCCCCGAAGGGGTAAGCCATGGGCACCCAGCGCAACCGCCCGTCGACCGTCGACAAGCTGCCGCCCGAAGTAAGGGAGGAGATCAACCGTCTCCGCCTGGAGCGCGGCTGGTCCATAGACGAGCTGATCGCGCGGCTGCGCGAGATCGGTCATGACGACATCTCGCGCTCGGCGATGGGCCGGCATGTGCGCGCGCTCTCCGAAGTCGCGGACAAGATGCGACGCAGCCGGGAAATCACCGAGGCGCTGGCCCGAATGAGCGACCGCGCGGACAACAAGATGCTGCGCGGCACGATCGAGCTGGTGAACTCGATCCTGCTGGAGGTCAGCCTCGCTGAAGAGGAGGGCGAGGACGGCTCCATCAACCGGGTCAGCTTCAATCCATTGGAGGTCAAGGCGCTGGCGCAAACGGTGGAGTCGCTGGCCCGCGCCGAGAAGGTGGACCAGGACCGGCTTGAAAAGGCCGAGAAGAGGGCGGCGGCCAAGGCGACAGCCGAGGCAGCCAAGAATGCGGCAGCGGCGGCTCGCGCGCAGGGATTGTCCAAGGATGGCGTCGCGGCGATTCGCCACGCGGTGCTGGGCGCATGAAACTGACGCCCGACGAGATCGCCCGACGCGAGCGCGCCTCCGATCGCGCGGCGGCCGAGGCGGCGATCGTTCGCCTGCCCAAGGGCGACCTTCTGCTGGGCTACCAGGCGCGCACGGTCGACCTGCTCTATACCGGCACGGCGCTTGTCGTCATCGAGAAGAGCCGGCGTATCGGCCTGACCTGGGGACTGGCGTCCTATGCGACGCTGCGCGCCGCCGCTTCGATGTCGGCGGGCGGCCAGAATGTCTGGTACATGGGTTATGACAAGGACATGACCCTGGAATTTATCGAGGTGTGCGCCATGTGGGCCCGCGCCTTCGATTGCGCGGTCGAGGAAATGGGCGAGATCATCCTGGATGACGGCCCGAACGAAGGCATTAAGGCATTCTCGATCCGCTTTGCCAGCGGCTTCCGCGTCACCGCGCTGGCGAGCGTCCCGCGCGCGCTGCGCGGCAAGCAGGGCATCGTCATCATCGACGAAGCGGCGTTCCACAAGAATGTGGACGAGGTGCTCAAGTCCGCGATGGCGCTGCTGATCTGGGGCGGCCAGGTCATTGTCGTCAGCACCCATGACGGCGTCGGCAATGCGTTCAACAAGTTGATAGGCGACGTCCAGGCGGGCACTCGGCGCGGCAAGGTGGTGACCATCACCTTCGCCCAGGCGATGGCGGACGGCCTCTACGAGCGCGTCGCCCTGGTCGCCAAGACCAAGGGCAGCGAGATCGAGCCGAAGGAAGAATGGGAGGCCAATATCCGGGCTTCCTATGGCGACGACGCGGCCGAGGAGCTGGACTGCATTCCCAAGGTCGGATCGGGGTCACTGATCTCGATCGAGGACATCATCCGCGCCGAACATGCCGAGGCAGGCGACGGCCAATTCTACATGGGCGGCCTCTACGGCATCGGCCGGGACGTTGCGCGGCGGCGCGACGGGCAAATCCAGTGGGGCGGCGAGCTGGTCGGCGACGTCGCCTGGGTGCGCGATGTCTATGACGAGGTCGGCCAGACCTTCGCCCATCAGGACGCCTGGTTCAACGCCCGCTTCCTCGATCGCCGCGTCCTGCGTGCCTGTATCGACCAGACCGGCATGGGCGAGAAGGTGGTCGAAGACTTGCAGCTGACGCACGGGGAGTACCGGATCGAAGGCGTGCTGCTAACCGGCCCCAACCGGCTGGACCTAGCGCTGGGCCTCGCCACCGCTTTCCAGATCGGCCGCATTCGCATCCCTGCCGGCGATCCCCGGCTGCGGGCCGACCTCATGGCGATCAAAAAGGTCGGCAGCGAGCAGTCCGGTTCGGTTCGCATCGTCAACGACGGGACGATCCACGCCGACCGCTTCTGGGCGGCGGCGCTGATGTGGCGCGCGCTCGGCGTCGAAGCGCAGATGATCGCCTATCGCAGCGTGCCAAAGATAGGCTGGGACGATGCGCGCGGCGATGGCGATACGCCGCGCGGCATGGCCGAGCGCGCGCGCGCGGCGACGCGTGGACGGTTCGGCGTTGGCGCATGGTGATGATTGCGGAGATCCATTGATGGCAAATGACCTTGTCCCCTTTCAGGCGCCGCCGCCGCCCGTGCTGATCGACAGCAGCGGCCGGCCGCTGCGCCAGGCGGTCGCGACACTGACCAGCGAGATCGCGCGGCCGACGCTGTCGGGTGTGCGCAACATCTGGTCGGACCATCCGGCTCAGGGTCTCAACCCCGCCAAACTTGGCCGCATCATGCGCGATGCGGAACAGGGCAACGCCATCGCCTATTTCGAGCTGGCCGAAGAGATGGAGGAGAAATATCCCCATTATAACGGGCTGCTGGGCGTGCGGAAGCGCGCCGTGGCGCAGCTGCCGATCCGCGTCGAGGCGGCGGGCGACAGCGAGGAAGAGCAAGGCGACGCCGCGACCCTGCGCGACTGGATCAAGCGCCCGACGCTTCAGTCCGAGCTGATCGAGATACAGGACGCGCTGGGCAAGGGCGTCAGCGCCACCGAAATCGTCTGGGAAATGTCCGACGGCTGGTTTCCCTGCGCGCTCAAGCGCCGCGACCCCCGCTTCTTCGAATATGACCGGGTCACGGGCGAGACGCTGCTGCTGCGCGGCGGGGAAGACGGCCATAGCGCGGTCGCGACCGAACTGCCGCCCTACAAGTTCATCGTGCATGAGGCGAAGGCGAAGTCGGGCCTGCCGATCCGGGGCGGCCTCGCCCGCATCGTCGCCTGGTATTATCTGTTCGCGAATTTTACGCTCAAGGACTGGATGACCTTCCTGGAGGTTTACGGCCTGCCGCTGCGCGTCGGCAGATATCAGAACGGAACCAGCGAGGACGATATCCGCCTGCTCGCCCAGGCGGTCGCGCAGATCGGTTCGGACGCCGGCTGCGTCATCCCCCAGTCAATGATGATGGAGTTCATCACGACACAGGGCGGCGCGGCCAACCCCGAGATGTTCCACAATTTGCTGACCTATGTCGATGACGCGGTGAGCAAGGTGGTCCTAGGCCAGACAAGCTCGTCCGACGCGAAGGCCGGCGGGCTGGGATCGGGCCAGGCAAACCTGCATGCCGAAGTGCGCGACGATATCGCCGACGCCGATGCGGCAGAGCTGTCCGCGACCCTGACCCGCGACCTCGGCATTCCGATGATCCTGTTCAACCGGGGACCGCGCAAGCGATACCCCCGGATCATCGTCGGCCGGCCCGATAGCGTCGACGTGAAGGAATTTCTCGACGCGGCCGATCGCGGCGTGAAACTGGGCGTTCCGATCGCGCGATCGACCTTCTACGAACGCACCGGCATTCCCGAGCCAAAGGCCGGAGAGGAACTGCTTTACGCGTCGGCCGCGCAGGGGCCGCAGGAGGGCCAGGAAGGGCAAGATGGCCCACTGGGTCGCAAAAGTCCCCCGACCGACCTCTCAGTGCCGCTAAAATCGCCCCTGAGCGGTCGTCAGGGCGACAGGGTCGCGGCAGCGGCGCAGGATGGGACGCCCGATGCGATCGACATGCTGGTCGACGACATGCTGGGCGGATGGGAGAAGATGGTCGATCCCATGATCGCGCCGATCGAGGACCTGATCGCGGCGGCCGCATCGCTGGAGGAAGTGCGCGAGCTGCTCGCCGTCCGTGCGGGCGACACCATCATGGACATGGACGACGCCGCGATCGTGGAGTTGGGCGAGCGCGCCGGCTTCGCCGCCAAGATCGCCGGCCTGATCGAGAAGCCGGGCCGGTGAGCGCGGAGATACTTCCGGTCAGTGAAGGTGAATGGCGGCGCTACCTCGAAGGTCGCCACGATTGGCAGGACGACGAATGGCAGGATCATTGCGGGATGGCAGATTGCCCATATTGCGACGGGCTGATCCCGGATCGCAACGAGCGTCTGGCGCGCGAGCGCGCCGAAGCTCTACTCGCCCAAAGTAGCACTTTGGGCGAAGCCCGTTGACCGGCCCCGAGGAACTCCCCGCCGCCGGCTTGCCGCCCGAGGAGGCAATCGCCTTCTTCCGCGCCAAGGGCTTCCGCATCGGCTTCAACTGGCAGGACGTGTTCAAGATCGAGCATGTCCGCTGGTTCACCGTGGCGAAGGCGATGCACCGCGACCTGCTGGAGGATATTCGCGCGGCGGTCGACGCGGCGATCGCCGAGGGATCGACGCTGGAGACCTTCAAGAAGCAGCTGCGCCCGATCCTGGAAGCCAAGGGTTGGTGGGGCAAAAAGCAGATGCTCGATCCCGCCACCGGCCAGCATGAGCTGGTCCAGCTCGGGTCGCCGCGCCGGCTCAAGACGATCTTCGACACCAATGTCCGCACCGCCTACCAGGCGGGCAAATGGGAACGGATCGAGCGAACCAAGGCTGCGTTCCCTTTCCTTGAATATTCGAGCGTCATGGACGGTCGCGAGCGGCCCGAGCATCATGACTGGGACGGCGTCATCCTGCCCGCCGACCATCCCTGGTGGGACACCCATTATGGCCCGTGCGACTGGAACTGCCGGTGCACCGCGATCCAGCGGTCGCAGCGGATGCTCGATCGGCAGGGCAAGACGGTCGATGCCGCCCCGCCGCCGTCCAACGAGTTGGTGCCGTGGACGAACACCCGCACAGGCGAGACCGGCCTGATCGAGAAGGGCGTGGGCAAGGGCTGGGATTACAACGTTGGCAAGGAATATCTGCGCGGCCTCGCGCCGACGCCTTTGCCCGAAAGTTTTGCCAAGGACTTCGGGGGTGATGAAGTCGGCGCGGCGGCCCAGCTCACCGGCGCTCAGAAGGCTTTGATCGACCGCTTCCTCAAGCATTTCGACATTGCGCCAGGCGGCGAGGCGATCTGGACGGACAAGGATGGCTGGCCGCTTTCGATCGGGCGCGGTTGGTTCGTAGCACCGGGCGGCGCGGTACGCTTGCCCAGGGGCGCGGCCGGCGTCGCTATCGACCGGATTGGGGAGGCCATAACTCGGCCGGAGCGAACGGCGTGGGTGTGGATCGGCGCGAATGACGGACGCGCGCTGCTGATGCGCCGCTATGTTCGCGTGGACGCGGGCCGGATGACGATCGTCGATGTCGGCCGGGAAGGCTGGCGCTGGACGATGCGACGCGGCGGTGACCTGGACGAGGTCGCCGCCGCCTATGACCCGCGCCAGGCGCGCGACCGCAACGGGCGCTGGTCCCGGTCGCGCGGGCTCAGTTCACCCGTGACCGAGCTGGTCGCGCCGCTGTCCGGCGGCGAGGAACACGCCGTCCAGCGATATACGGGATCGGGGTATCAGGCGATCAATGGCAGCCTGCGCGGTGTCGATTTCGACGACGACGGCGAGGACGACGACATTGACCAGCTCGTCCATGATCTGGACCGTGCGATCGCCAAGGGGCGGCTGAAGCACGATATCCGATTGTACCGGGGCATCGGCGGTGACGGGGTGGATGACATCGATGCGTTGGGGCTGCGCAGGGGAACTGTTTTCGCCGACGCCGGGTTCACCAGCACCAGCAAGGATTGGATCACAGCCGACCGCTTTGCCCAGCGCCCGGCGGATCGAGGGGTGCTTTTGATTGTTCATGCAAAAGCTGGTATGACGGCGTTGGACGTCACGCGCGCCAGCTCTGTAGGCACCGGCGAATATGAAGTGCTTTTTCCGCGCGACCGTCTTTGGAAGGTGAGACATATTGACCAAGAACGTGGCCTTATCGAAGTCGAAGCGGAAGACGGCAGCTGATGCCGGCTTCAACCCGCGCGTCTTTGAGAGCCATGCGAAGGGCATGCGCGTCGTTGATCGATCCGGCGAAGCTGGGCCTGCCTTCACCTCTTTCGACAAGAATTGATTTCCTCCACCGGGTCGCTTAGCCCGGTGGCTAGACCCTTGCCGAGACTAGGCGGAGATATCTCCGCCTAGGGCATGCTCCGGCCCGTGCCATCAGCATGGCCATGAAGCGGGGCATTTCCAAACATGACCTGGTCGCGGCGGCTGCGACCGAAATCACGCTGGTCGATGGCGAAGCGCCGCGCCGCGTGATGCTGCTGCCGATCGGGCCGATCGCGCTGCGCGACGGTCGCGGCCCCTATCGCATCCGTGACCGCGCCCACGCCGAAGAGGTCGTCGCCGCGACCCGCGCTTATCTAGGCACCGTCGATTTCAATTTCGACTATGGTCACGGGCAGCAGCACGACCAGGCCGCGATCGCGTCGGGTTGGACCAAGCTGGACAATCTTCAGGTCGAGGATGACGGCATCTATGCCGATGTCGACTGGACGCCCGCCGCCGCGCAGCGCATCCGCGACCGCGAATATCGCTACATCTCGCCCTTTTTCTTCGCCGACAAGCCGGCGAAGGGCGGCGACGTGCTTGGGCTGAAGAACGCCGCCCTGGTGAACATTCCCGCCATCAACATGCCGGCGATCGCTGCCGGAACCTCGGAGGAAGAAGACGATATGAGTTTGACCGCCATCGCGGTGGCGTGCGGCCTTGCGGCCAACGCCACCGAAGACGCGATCCTTGCGAAGGTCGGCGAGATGGTCGCCGCATCCTCGAAGATCGCGATCGCCGCCGGCCTCGCCGGCACTGCGGGCGTCGACGAGGTGACCGCCGCCGTCACCTCGTTCCGCAAGGACTATGTGCCCAGCTCGATCGTGGAGCCGATGCGTGTCGAGCTGGCGCGTATCAAGGGCGAGCGCCTCGACAAGATCGTCGATGACCTGGTCGCCGCCGGCGTCGTGATCCCGTCCAAAAAGAAGGACACGCGCGACTGGTTCGAGAAGGACGAAGTCGCCGCCGCAGCCTTCTTCAAGGACCTGCCGCCCACGCTCAAGCCCGGCGAGCTGCCGGCCGAGCAGCGCGCCACCAACGACGACGGCCTGACCGCCGACGAGGTCGCCGCCTGCACCGCGCTCGGCGTCACGCCCGAAGCCTTCCTCGCCGTCCGCAAGAGCCAGGAGAAAGCCGCATGACCGCGATCGCCACCGACCGCCCGACCAAGCGTCGCGCCAAGGGCCAGCCTGTCCGCAAGATGGCGGCGGTCAAGGTCTATGCGGGCACGATCGTCGCCCTCAACGCCTCTGGCTATCTGACCAATGGCGTGGTCGCCACGACGCTGGTCGATCCCTGCGTCGCGCAGGAAACGGTCGACAATAGCGGCGGCGCGGCCGGCGACCTGAGCTGTCGAACCGAAAAGGGCGTCTGGCAGTTCGCCAACAGCAGCTCCACCGACACGATCGGCATCACCGAGATCGGCAAGAGCTGCTACATCGTCGACAACCAGACGGTCGCCAAGACCGATGGCGGCGGCACCCGATCCATCGCCGGCAAGGTCTATGACGTGGACGCCCAGGGCGTCTGGGTCGACTTCGGCTGATCCCCCCAAGCTGACATCCGACAAAGGACGCACCGCACATGCTTGTGAACAAGACCAATCTGCAGACGCTGGGGACCGGCTTCCAGGCGCGCTTCCAGGGCGCGCTGGGGCAGGCGCCGGGCCAGCACATGGAAGTGGCGACCGTCGTCACCTCTACCACCGGCAAGGAAGAATATGGCTGGCTGGGCAAGGTCCCCGGCATGCGCGAGTGGCTTGGCGACCGCGTCGTCAACTCGATCGGCCAGGGCAGCTATGCGATCAAGAACAAGGACTGGGAAAACACCGTCGAGGTCGACCGCAACGACATCGAAGACGACAATCTCGGCATCTATGGTCCGCTGTTCGACGAAATGGGCCGCGCCACCGCCGCGCACCCGAGCGAGCTGGTTTTCGCGCTGCTCAAGGCCGGCTTCAGCACCAACTGCTATGATGGGCAGTATTTCTTCGACACTGACCATCCGGTCCTCGACGCCAACGGCGTGGCCCAGTCGGTCGCGAACACCGATGGGGGCGCCGGCGCACCCTGGTTCCTGATCGACACCAGCCGCGCGCTCAAGCCGATCATCTTCCAGGAACGGAAGAAGCCGCAATTCGTCCCCAAGGACAATGTGAACGACGACAGCGTCTTCTGGCGCAAGAAGTTCACCTACGGCGTCGATGCCCGCTACAATGTCGGCTACGGCTTTTGGCAGTTTGCCTGGGGCAGCAAGCAGACGTTGAACCGCGATAATTACGCCGCTGCGCGCGCCGCGCTGATGGGCATGAAGGGCGACTATGGCCGCCCGCTCGGCCTGCTCACCGGGGCCAAGCCGCTGCTGCTGGTGCCACCCAGCCTGGAAAGCGCCGCCAACAAGATCGTCAACAGCGAATATGCGACCGGCGGCGAGACCAACGAGTGGAAGGACACCGCGCGCGTGCTCGCGTCGGCGTGGCTCGCCTGATGCGCGGCGCTGTCTCGCTCCAGTCCGCCCGCGCGCCCTATCGGCGCGGGGGCGTGGCCTTCACCGGCACCACCGCCGTCATCCTCGCCATCGCGGCGCTGGACGGGGCCGGCCTGCTCCGGTTGCTCGACGATCCGGTCATCACCGTATTGTTCGGGCAGGACGACGGCAGCTTCGCAGCTCACCCGGAACTGGGCGAGCTCTCGATCGAAGAGCTGCAGGCATTCATCGACATGGCCCCGCTGGTCGATGTGAGCGCCGTCGGCGAGATCGCCGAGGTGGACATCGACGCCACCCTGCGCGGGCTTGTGCTGGCGCAGCCGCAGCTGGTCGACCGGCTCGACCGCCTGTTCGCGACGCAGGATGCCTGGGAAGACGCCCAGCGCCAGATCGCCGACCAGGGCTTCCCGTCGCTCGACGCGCTGACCAGCGCCTGGGCGGAAGATCGCAAGGTGCTGACCCAACTGCAGGCCGACGGGATCGAGCAGGGCAAGGCACTGGCCGATGCACAGGCGCGAATCGCCGAGCTGGAGAAAGCCGCCGAACCGGCCGCAAAGACCAAAGCCAAGGCCAAGCCGGCCGACAGCGCGGGCGACTGACCCGTCTCGCCGCCCCTGCACGGGCGGCGGACACCGGGCGGGGCCGAATATCGGGGGGACGCGATCGGCGGCCCCGCCAGGACCATTTCAGGAGTTTCTTGTGTTCGCCACCGCCGAGGACATGCGCGCCCGCTTCACCGACCTGGTCGAACTGACCGACCAGGCCGAGTGGAACGCGCAGGCGATCGCGGCGGTCGACATGAAGCTGCGCCTGGCGACCTCGATCGCCGAGGGCTATGTCGCCAAATATCATGACCCGGCCCCCTGCCGCGCCATCCCGCCGCTGCTGACCGACATCGTCTGCGACATCGCCTATGCGCGGCTGCATCGCTCCCCGTCCGACAGCGTGAAGGACCGCGAGGCCGCCGCGATGCGGCTGCTGCGCGACATTTCCAACGGCCTCGTGAAGATCGACCAGGGGAAGCAGGACATTCCCGCCCGGTCGGGTGCGCTGATCGTGCCGGACGTGCCGCGCACCTTCAGCCGCGACACGCTGGGGGGCTTCTGATGTCCGACAGCTTCACGCTTCGGGTCGAGGGGCAGGACCAGGTCGAGCGCGCGCTGTTCGCGCTGATTGGCAAGGTCGCGGACATGACCCCGCTGATGGACATCATCGGCACCTATCTCGAAAGCGACGTGGCCGACAATTTCACCGGCGAGCATAGCCCGGCCGGCGTCCCCTGGCCGAAGTCCCGCCGCGCGAAGGAAACCGGCGGCAAGACGCTTCAGGATACGCGCCGCCTCTTCCAGTCCATCACGCATCGGGCCGATGCCCGGTCGGTCGAGATCGGGACCAATGTCGTCTATGCGCGCCGCCATAATCAGGGGTGGAACGGCACCGAGCAGGTGAAAGCGCATAATCGCGTGCTGCGGCAGGTGTTCGGCGTGAAGCTGAAGGAAGCGCGCACGGTCACGGTGAAGGCGCACAGCCGGAAGGCGAACACGCCCAAGCGCGAGTTTCTCGGCATGTCGCCGGGCGTCCAGCAGGACATCCTCGGCGAGATCGCCGACTATCTGGGCGCGGCGCAATGATCGGCCTCGGCATCATCCTGCTTGTCTGGTTCGTCGGCAGCGCCCTGCTCTGGCTGCTCCAGTCCGACGCGCGGCGCAGCGGGATCATTGATGTCGGCCCGCGCGACCGATTGATCGCACTGTTCTGGCTGCCGCTCGGTCTGTGCTTCGCCATCTGGTCGGCGCTGTCCTGGGCGCATGACGCATCGCCCTGGAAGCCCGTGCCATGATCGCCGCCATCGAGCTTGCCGTGCTGGCGCGGCTGAAGGCACTGGAGGAGCCGCTCGGCTTCGCTTGGCGCAGGCTGCTGACCCTGCCCGACGACTGGGAGAGCTATCTCACCGAGAAGAAGGGCGAGATCGTCGGCCCGATCGCCTGGATCGCCTTCACCGGCTGGAGCGACGCCGAGCGCGTCGATACCGCCGATGGGGCGCAGCTGGAGGTGACCGGCACCTTCGCCTTGCTGGTCGGCAATACCAGCAAGCGGCCAGACGAGGCGGCGAATCGCCATGGCGGTCCCAACCCCGCTATCGAGCCGGGCAGCTATCGCCTGGCGCTGGGCGCGGCGGCGGCGTTGTCCGGCCAGATGCTGGGGCTGGACCTCGTCTCGCCGATCGAGGTCGGCAATTGCCAGCCGCTTCCCCGGTCGAAGGCGATGGCCGACCTGTTCCTGTCTATCCACGGCCTGGTCCTGTCCTGCCGCTTCCCCATCGCGATCGTCGGCGAGGGCGATCCCGAGCAGCTGCTCGCGCTGCACGCCAACTGGGACATCCCGCTGCTGGGCGCGCCCGTGCCGATCGACGCCGACCCCGTCGCGCCGGGCGTGCAGCTGCCCGACGACGACCATGCCGACGCAACCGACCATCTCGACCTGGAGACGCAAGAATGACCGACAGCCTATTCGTGAAGCCCGCGCCGGGCCTCACCGTCCGCGATCCCGCCTCGCCCGGCGCAGCACCGCTGCCGCCCGAAGGCAAGGCGGTGCCGCGCGACAGCTTCTGGCTGCGCCGGCTCGACCAGGGCGATGTCGAGGAAACGACGGCGCAGGCGATCGCCGCCGCCGCGAAGAAGGCTGACGCAGCCGCCAAGAAGGAAGGAACGGACAAGTGAACAGCTTCACCTTCGACGCGATCCCGTCGAACAGCCGCCTGCCGAGCGCGCGCGCGGAAATCTCCAACGCCAATGCGCTGCAGGGCCTGCCGCCCGCGCCGAACAAGGTGCTGCTGATCGGGCAGCGGCTCAACACCGGCAGCGTCGCCTCCGCCCAACTGCGCCGCGTGCTGGAGCCGGGCCAGGGCGTCGCCTGGTTCGGGCGCGGGTCGCAGCTTGCGCGCATGATCGCCGCCGCCTTCGCAGTCGATCCGCTGGTCGAGCTCTGGGCCATCGCGATCGACAATCATGGTTCCGGGGTGGCGGCGACTGGCACGATCACCATCACCGGGCCGGCCACCGCCAATGGCACGCTCGCCTACATGATCGCGGGAACGCACATCCAGGTGGGTGTCGCCAGCGGAGACACAGCCACCGCCGTCGCCACCGCGATCGCGGCCGCGGTCACCGCGCGCCCGGACCTGCCAGTGGTCGCCGCCAGTGCGGCCGGCGTCGTCACCCTGACGGCAGTCAACCGGGGGACCGTCGGCAACGACATCGACGTCCGCCAGAACCACTATGACGGCGAGGTCATACCGGCCGGTCTGACCAGCACGATCGTCGGCATGGCGAGCGGGGCGACCAACGGTGACATCCAGGGGCTGATCGCCAGTCTGGGCGACGAACAGTTCCAGCACTTCGTCCTGGGCCTCAACGACGCGACCAACCTCACCCTGCTGGGCAATGAACTGGCGAACCGATGGAGCCCGACGCGCCAGATCGAGGGGCGCGGATGGGCCGGCCAGTCGGGCAGCTTTTCGACGCTGGCGACCTTTGGGGCGACCCGCAACGACCCGCATGTGACGCTGGTCGGCGGCTACAGGGTGCCAACGCCGCCGGCCGAACTGGCGACCGCCTTTGCGGTCATCGCAGCGCAGGAACTGGCCAAGGACCCGGCCCGGCCGCTGACAGGGGTTGTGGTGCCCGGCGTCGTCGCCCCGCGCATCGAGCATCGCTTCACCGCGACCGAGCGCGAGCTGCTGCTGCGCGACGGCATCTCCACCTTCACCGTCACGCCGTCGAGCGAGGTGGCGATGGAGCGGATGATCTCCACCTATCAGGTCAATGCCTATGGCTTGGACGATCCCAGCTATCTCGACATCACGACGATGGCGACGCTGGCCTATTACCGCTTCAGCTGGCGCGCGCGCATGCTGCAGAAATTCCCGCGCGCCAAGCTGACCGAGGACACCATCACCGCCGTCCGCGCCGAGACGATCGCGCTGGCGCGCGAGTGGGAGGAAGCGGGCCTCATGGAAGATGTCGACGGCTTCATCGCCGGCCTCATCATCGAGCGCGACGCGACCAACCGCACCCAGCTCAACTTCAAGCTCACCCCCGATGTCACCAACGGCCTGCTCCAGTTCGCCGCGCGCATCGAATTCAAGCTCTGAGCCGCATCTCAGCGGCCAATCAGAAGGACCTAAAGCATGGCGAACAAGAACCAGGTCATCGGGCGGGCGAAGATCCGGGTCGATGGGCAGCTGATGGAAACGGCGGGTGACACGACGCTCGATATCGGCGGCGTCACGCGCGAGCCGGTGCCGGGCGATTATGAGGCAGGGGCGTTTCGCGAGTCGAGCGTACGGCCATCAAAGCTGGAGATCAGCGTGCTCGCCAAGGGGAGCTTCAGCGCTTCCGCCTGGGCGGCAATGGTCGATGCGACCATCTCGGTCGAGTTCGACAATGGCCGTACCTATGTGATGCGGAGCGCCTATAGCGAAGGCGCGCCGCCGCTCACGACGAGCGACGGCAAGGCCAAGGCGGTCGCCTATGCCAAGCCGGCCGAGGAGGTGCGCTGATGGACGCGCCCTACAGGCTGAGCAAGCCGGTCACCATCACCTATGACGGCGCGGACGGCCCGACGACGCGCACGATCGAAGTGGTCGAGATGCGCGACCCGACCGGCGAGGACATGCTGCTGGTGGATGAATTCACCGGGATGCGCCTGGTTCTGGAAATGATCGCCGCGCTGAGCGGGCTGACGCTGGCCGAGGTCAAGAAGCTGCCGGCAAGGGATATCGGCCCTTTGGGCGATCGGGCCTTCGCGCATTTGCCCGGTGGCCCGAAAACTGGCGGCGGTGCCTGACCGAGCTTGAGGCCGGCTTCGGCTGGCCTCGCCACCAGCTAATGCGCTTCACTTGGCCCGAGATCGCCCGGTGGCTGCGCGAGCTTGATCGTATCGCCGAGCAGGCGGGGGACGAAGAGTGAAGCTATCGCTGATCCTGGAAGCGGTCGATCGCATGACCCGTCCCGCCCGACAAGCGGCGGCGGGTGTCAAGGAGCTGACCGACAAGGCCAAGCCCGCTGCCAAGGCGGTCGAGGCGACGGCGCGCGCCGTGGACAAGATGACCCGCCCCGCGCGCCAGGCCGCAGCCGGTGTCAAGGACCTGACCGACAGAGCGAAGCAGGCGACCCGTAGCGTCGGCGATGTCGATCGGCAGGTGACGCGCGTCAGCGCCGACTTCATCAAATGGACCCGCGCGGCGCTCCGCACCGCCGACGCGCTCGACCGCGTCGCGGACCGGGGTCGCGCGCTCGGGCGCGCGGGGCTGCTGAGCGCCAAATGGGTGGGCCTGAAGTCGATCGAGATAGGTGCGATCGGCGCGGGCAAGGGGCTGCGATTCGCGGCAACCAAGGCGAAGGAGCTGGCTTTGTGGTCGGTCCGATGGGGGGCCGCTGGCATTGCCGCCGGCAGCGCCGCGGCGCTGGCGTGGCTTGTAACCGGCACCATTCGCACCGGCTCGCAATTTGAACAATTTCAGGCGCAGTTAGAAGGCACTGAGGGGTCCGTCGAAAAGGCGAAGAAGGCGCTTGCTTGGGTAGCCAAATTTGCGCGGGACACCCCCTATGAACTGGAGGAAGTGACCGACGCCTTTGCTCGGGCGCGCGGGGTGGGCATCGACCCGATGAGCGGCGCGATGAAGAATATGGGTGACGCAGCGTCGGGCGCTCGAAAAGACCTAATGTCCGCGATTGAGGCTGTGGCGGATGCTCAGACCGGCGAATTCGAGCGGCTGAAAGAGTTCAACATCACCACGTCAGTCAAGGGGGACAAAGTCACCTTCGCCTACATCAACAAGGCAGGGAAGGACGCAGAGCGAACCGTTGGCAAGAGCATGGCGAGCATCCGGCAAGCCGTCCTCAGTATCTTCGACGAAAAATATGGCGGCTCAATGATCCGCCGGTCGAAGACGTTCGAAGGCATCTGGAGCAACATCAAAGACAAGCTGAGCGGCATCCAGCTCCGCATCGCCAACGCTGGCTTCTTCGACAAGATCAAGGGAAAGCTGCAAGACCTCCTCGACTGGCTAGACAAGATGGAGGCCAACGGGTCACTGGAGCGCTGGGCCAAGCAGATTTCTGACCAACTCGGAGAGATGGTCGATACGGCTGTTGAGTTTGCGAAGAGCGTCCCATGGCGGGATGTGGCGGACGGGATGATGGCTGTCGCGACCGCAGCAACGGAAGCGGCAGCGTTCATCGGACGTGCCGCGCGAGCCTATAGCGAATGGCGCTACACTGTCGCGCGGGAGAACCTGACGCGCCGGCTCGACGGCTGGTTTGTCGGCGATGAGGAGCGTGGGCGCATTCGTCAGCAGATCGACCAGCTCGACCGCGAATACGGCGGTAAGAAGGACAAGCCCTACAACGGACCTCAACTGCGAGGTGGTCTAAGGGGCGAGCGGACCGGCCGTCCCGATAACAGCACATGGATGCGAGGTCTCAATGAGCGCCCCCGGCTTGCTCCAGCCGTGCCGCGTCCGAGCGCGGGCACCCGCGCCCCTCTGAAACCCGCCGCCCCAGCTGCCAAGGGTGAAATCAAGCTGCACGTCACCACCGACAAGGGCGTGTCGGTGCGCCCGACCAAGGTTGCCGCCACCAATCTCGACCTTGAGGTCAACACCGGCCGTGCCATGGGAGGCTTCGCATGAGTGCGCAAAAGTCAGTCGTCACCAAAGCGGATTTGGCCTCTGCCCGCGCCGAGATCGAGGCCGCCATCAGCCTTGCCATGTCGCGGCGGCGAGGCGCCGGATTTTGGCGAGCATGTCGCTGCTGGTTCGCTCGCGCCATGGGAGGCTTCGCATGAGCGCGCCCGACGGCTGGCAGAAGGGCAGCTTTCGCGGTGTGCCGTTCCGCACCGAGGACCATGAGACCTCGGGCGGGCGGCGCGGCGTCAATCATGAATTCCCCCAGGCGGAAAAGCCCGTCTGGGAGGATCTGGGTCGCGGCGCGCGCAGCTACCGCATCGAATGCCATGTCGTCGGCGCGGACTATCCCGCCGGGGCGAACGCGCTGGCCGACGCGCTCGACCAGCCAGGCGCGGGGACGCTGGTGCATCCCTGGCTGGGCGCGATGCAGGTTGCGGTGCCCGAACAGGGTTGGTCGCGACGGGACAGCGCCACCGACGATGGCGGCATCGCGCGCTTTTCGATCGAGTTCGTCGAGAGCGGCCTGCCAGTGCCGGCGACCGCGACCAGCGACACCCAGGCGCAGGCGACCGCGGCGGCCGACGAGGCGGCGGCGGCGGCTCCGATCGCGGCGGCGCGAGGGATCAACGTCGCCAGCGCCATCGGCTTCGTCCAGCAGGCGGCGGACGACGTCGTCAAATATGCAGCTCTCGCGGTCCAGGCGCAGGCGGCGCTGAGCGGCGGGATCGGCCCGACGCTAAGCTTCCTCACATCGAACCTTGGCCTGCTGGGCGATGCCGGGGCGCTGCTGCGCGAGCCCCTGGAGCTGGGCCTCACCGTCGTCCGCACGGTGCAGACGCTGACCGCGATCGCCGGGGGCGGATCGGGCGGCGCGCGGGCGGCACGGGCGCTGATGGACTTTGGCGGCGACCTGGACGTCGTCGCGCCGCTCACCCCCGCGCGCGCGCAGCAGGCCGAGAACCAGGCGGCGATCGTGCAGCTGGTCAACCTCGCCGCCTCGGCCGAGCTGGTCCGCTGCCTCGCCGGCATCGACTTCGCCTCCTATGACGACGCCGTCGCCGCGCGCGACGGTGCGGTCGAGCGGCTCGATGCGCTGGCGCTGCGCCAGGCGGACGCGCATGACGACGCTGGCGCAGCGCAATATGACGCGCTGGCGCGGGCGGTGACGGTCGACCTGACCGCGCGGGGGGCGTCGTTGGAACGGCTCCGCAGCTTCACCCCGGCCGCGACCGAGCCGGTGCTGGTCATCGCCCAGCGGCTCTATGGCGACCCGGCCAATGTCGAGGCGCAGGCCAGCGACATCGTGGCGCGCAACCGCATCCGCCATCCCGGTTTCGTGCCGGGCGGGCGGACGCTGCAGCTGCTGGGGGCGGAGGCGCGCTATGGCTAGTTCGCCCGACCTTACCGAAAACGTCGAGCTGGCGATCGGCGGCACGCGCTTTGGCGGATGGACCGGCGTGTCGGTCGTCCTGGCGCTGGACGCCATCAGCGGCGCGTTTCGCCTCAGCCTGTCGACCAAGGATGATGCGGCGGGCGCGACCATCGCGATCGCGCCAGACGATCGCTGCCAGCTGAAGATCGGCGGCGAGACGGTCATCGACGGCTGGGTCGATGCGGTCTCGCAAGCGATCAACGCGCAGGAACATGGGATCGAGGTGGATGGGCGCGACCGCACGGGCGACCTGGCCGATTGTTCCGCGATCCACAAGCCGGGCAGCTGGACGCGCGCCAGGCTGGAGCAGATCGCGGCCGACCTGGTCGCTCCGTTCGGGCTGAAGGTGACGGTCGAGGCCGCGACCGGCGCGCCGATCGCCAAGTTCGCGCTGCAGCAGGGCGAGACGGTGCAGGCGGCGATCGAGCGGCTGCTGCGCTTCCGGGGGCTGATCGCGATCCCCTCGCCAACCGGCGACCTGGTCATCACCACGCCTACCAAGGCCGCGCCGGTCGCGGTGCTGGAGCTGGGCGTCAACATCAAGGATGCGCGGGGCCGGTTCGATCATCGCGAGCGCTTCTCCGACTATATCGTCAAGGGCCAGGCGCAGGGCGACGACGATCGCAACGGCAAGACGGTGAGCCAGATCAGGGGCGAGGCGAAGGATGCCGGCGTGCGCCGATATCGGCCGCTGCTGCTGGTCGCCGAGGATCAGAGCGACGGGGCCAGCGCGCAGACGCGGGCGAAATATGAGGCGGGCGTGCGCGCCGGCCGGTCGAAGGGCGTGGAGATCGTCGTCGCGGGCTGGCGGGTGGCACCCGGCGGGCAGCTCTGGCGGCCGAACCTGCGCGTGCGGGTCAAATGCGCGGCGGCGGGATTCGCGGACGATGTGCTGCTCATCACCGCCGTCACGCTCACCAAGGATGAAGGCGGCACCGTCGCCACCCTGAGCTGCGCGCCGCCCGAGGCGATGGCGCAGCTGGCCGAGAAGGAAAAGGCATGAGCAACGATCCCCGCGCCGTTCTGCGCTGCGCCACCTGCCTGTTCTTCAGCCCGCCGCATGTCCAGCGCGGCTTCGACGGCCGCCCCGCGCGCGGCCAGTGCCGCCGCCATGCCCCGCTGCTCGACCAGAGCGACGCCCATTTCCGCACCATCTGGCCGCTGGTCTATGCCGACAATTATTGCGGCGAGCATGCGACCTGGGAGGGCGACGCATGAGCAACCCCGGCATGATGGCGGCGCTGGCCGCGCAGGCGGGGCGCATCCGCATGCTGGTCGGCCGCGCGCTGCTGTCGCGGGTCGATGACAGCAAGACGATGCAGACGATCCAAATCGAGCTGCTCGATGAGGAAGCGCAGGACGGCGTCGAGCATTTCCAGCCCTATGGCTATGCCGCGCACCCCAGGCCTGGCGCTGAAGCGGTGGCGCTGGCGGTCGGTGGCACGCGCAGCCATTCGGTGGTGCTGTGCGTCGCGGATCGGCGCTATCGCCTCAAGGGGCTGCAGGAGGGCGAAGTCGCGCTCTACGATGATCAGGCCCAGCAGGTGCTGGTCGGCCGCGACGGCATCCGCATCCTCAGCCCGCTTGGCGTGTCGATCGAGACCGAGGGCAACTTCAACGTCGATGCCGGCGGCGATGTGGCGATCCGGGGCGGTGGCGAGACGCTGATCGATGGCGGCAGCATTCTGATCGGCGAAGGCGCGAGCCTGGACGCCGCCCGCAAGACGGACACGGTCAGCGCTAGCGCCATCACCGGCGGTTCATCCAAGGTGAAGATCGCATGAGGGCCGCGTCTCCCCAGCGGCGCGGAAACCGCGCCTGGCAGAAGGTGGCCGTGTCGGCCGAAAATATGGCGATGGTCGCGGACCAGCTGCGCGCGTGCGGCCAGCTGGCGGGCGATGGCGACCCTATCGAAGCCTTCGCCCATTTCGATAACGGGCGACGGCTGCGGCGCATCCATGCGCGCTACGCCAATGGCTGGCGCGCGACGCTGGTCATCCGCGTCGATGGCAGCTGGTCGCTCAGCCAAGCGATCAAGCTCGTGTCGCACAAGCCGGGGGTGCCGGCATGACCGATATCGCGCTCGCCTTCGCCGACGATGCGCTGGTCGCGGACATCGCCCTGATCGGCGGCGACCTCGCCACCGACGACGGGCTGCGGACCGCCGTCATCATCTCGCTCTTCACCGACGCGCAGGCGGCGGCCGACGATACGCTGCCCCAGGAGGGCGGCGATCGGCGCGGCTGGTGGGGTGATGTCGGCAACGAGCCGAACGACCGGACAGGGTCGCGGCTCTGGCTGCTCGAGCGCGCCAAGGCGACCGATGCCGTCGCGATTCGCGCGCGCGAATATGCGCGGGAGGCGCTGGCCTGGATGATCGCCGACGGCATCGCCGCCTCGATCGCGGTCACCGCCACCGTCTATCGCCCGACCGCCGTCGCGCCGCAGGGCGCTCTGCTCCTCGCGGTCACCATCGCCCGGCCGACCGGCGTGCGCGTGGCGATCGAGTTGCTGTGGGACGCCGAGGCCAATCGCCTTCTTTCGACCAGGACCGTTTCATGAGCTTCGCCCGCCCGACCCTGACCCAGCTGATCGACCGCATCCAGGCGGACATCACCGCGCGCCTGCCCGGCAGCGACAGCCGCCTGCGCCGCAGCGTGCTCAACGTGCTGGCGCGGGTGTTCGCGGGGGCGATGTTCGGCCTCTATGGGCTGCTCGACAGCATCTCGCGCTTCCTGCCTGACCAGGCCGAAGGCGACCTGCTGCTGCGCTGGGGATCGATGTTCGGCAAGCCCCGCCTGGCGGCGACCTTCGCCACCGGGCCGGTGACGCTGGCCGGGACCAACGGCGTCGTCGTGGTTGCCGGCACGATCCTCGCCCGCGCCGATGGCGCGCGCTACGCCACCGCCGCCGACGTGACGATCACGGGCGGCACCGCCACCCCGACGGTGACGGCGCAGGATGCGGGCGCGGCCGGCAACATGGAGGCCGGCCAGGCCTTGACCTTCGTATCGCCAGTCGCGGGGGTGAGCGCGAACGCGGTTGTCGCGGCCGGGGGAATCGCGGGGGGCGTCGACGAGGAAAGCGAGGAGCGGCACCGCGCGCGCATCCTGGAGCGGATGCGGAACCAGCCGGCCGGCGGCAAGCGCACGGACTATATCGACTGGGCCAAGGAAGTCGCGGGCGTGACGCGCGCCTGGGTCTATCCGAACTGGGACGGGCTCGGCACGGTGAAGCTGCTCTTCGTGATGGACGATCGCGAGGACATCATTCCCGGGGCTGGCGACGTGACGGCGGTTGCCACGCACATCGAAGCGTTGCGGCCGGTTGGCGCGGACGTGACCGTCGCCGGCCCGGTCGCCGATCCGCTCGACCTCACCATCGAGCTGATGCCCGACACGCCGGCCGTGCGCGCGGCGGTGGCGGCCGAGCTGGATGACCTGATCGCGCGGGAGGCGGAGCCGGGCGGCACCTTGCTCATCAGCCATGTCCGCGAGGCGATATCGGTGGCGGCGGGCGAGACGGACCATGTGCTGACCAGCCCGACGACCAACCAGGTCGCGGCGGCTGGCGAAATCTTCACGCTGGGGGCCATCACATGGGCGTGATGGCGGCAGCGGCCTATCTGGCGCAGATGCAGGCGCTGCTGCCGCGCGGCGCAGCCTGGGCGCGCGAGACCGGGTCGATGCTCTCGGCGCTGCTCTCCGCCTTCGCCCAGGAATGCGCGCGCCTGGACGCGCGCGCCCATGCGCTGCTGGAGGAGGTCGATCCCCGCACCGCGAGCGAGATGCTGGGCGACTGGGAGGCTGTGCTGGGCTTGCCCGACACCTGCACGGCGGCGGAGACCCAGATCGACGCGCGGCGTCGGGCCGCGTGGCGCAAGCTCGCCTATCAGGCGGGCCAGACGCCGGCCTTCTTCGTCAGCCTGGCCGCGACGATGGGGTATCAGATCGTCATCCACGAATTCGATCCCGACGTGGACGATTACGCCCCCTCGCTCGCGGCCGAGGTCGCGGCCGGGCGCTGGCGCTTCGTCTGGCGGGTCGAGGTGGTCAACGTGACGCCCTTCATCCTCTTCCGCGCCGGCTCGCGCGCGGGCGAGCGGCTGCTCGAAGGCGGCGCTGCTTCCTCGCTCGAGTGCGTATTCCAGGCGGCGAAGCCCGCCCACACCCACGTCATCTTCACCTATCCGACCGAATAGCAGGAGGCCCGTTTGTTCAGGATCGACAGCGAGGGAGCCACGCCCGAAAATGGCTTCAAATCATCGCCACCCCCGGCCACCATCGTCACCGGCCAGTGGCTGACCGCCACCCAGGAAGAGATTTGCAACGTCATCGAGTTGCTCGGCACAAATCCGCTCAACCCCCTCGACAGCGCGCAGATGGCGCAGGCGATCAACCAGTTCGTGAATGCGACCATCGCGTCCGCCCTGAGCGACATGGTCAGTTACAGCGAAGACGCCACCGGACAGCTGCAGATCGGGCCGGTCATCCTCAAATGGGGCGGCGGCAGCGAGGGCGGCAACGTCTTCGCCGAGCCGTTTCCCACCGCCTGCTGGCGGGTCGTCTTCGCGCTCACCAACAATCCAGACGACGGCGACGAGAGCGACGAGGTCGTCCGCATCATCTCCAAGGATCAATACGGCTTCAACGTCGCCACGTCGGGCGACCACCTCCCCGCCACCTTCGACTGGTTCGCCATCGGTCACTGAAAGGAACATCCATGAAGCGCATCATTTCCTGTTTCTGCCTGATCGCCGGCTTGGCAATCGCCGCGCCGGCCGTGGCGCAGTCCGTCACCCTCCCAACCGCCACCGACCGCTTCGGCAATGTCGTGGGCGCTTCGGGTACGGTGCTGCTCAACCAGGACGGCACCGCTGCCACCACGACGGCGGTGACCCAGTCCGGGCCATGGTCCGTCAACATCGGCACGGGCGGCATCTTCAACACCACGCCGCCCACGCTGGCCAACGGGACCAGGGGCGATCTTCAGCTCGACAGCGCGGGCAGCCTCAATGCCCGGCTACGCACTTCGGTCTCGACGGGCACCGACGGCTTCGTCAACACCCGGATCGGCACCATATTGGGCGACGCGGCGGGGACCACCACCGGCCTGATCCTCGGGTCCGCGCCCTTCGTGTTCAACGGGACCAGCTGGGATCGCACGCGGGGCGATACCACCGGCCTCTACGTAGTGGGCAAAGGCACCGGCACGATTGCCACCGGGCAGGTCAGCGTGGGCACGTCCAGCACGCTCGTCGCGGCGTCGCGGTCGGGCCGGGGCAAGATCATGCTTTCGGTCGGGGCGGCCAACACCTGCGCCTTCGGCAACACGGGCGTCACGACATCAACCGGCTTTCCGTTGCCGGCGACCGTGGGGGCTTCGCTGACCCTCGACACCGGCGCGGCGATCTATGCCGCCTGTTCCGCGACGACGACGGTGAGCTTCATCGAACAATATTGAACGGGTTTTCCCCGCCCGATCAGGCGGGGGGCAAGGGGCGCGCCAACGCCCCTCAACCGCAGGAAGAGACCCTGCATCTCAGCGCTGATCAGGCGCAGTCGATCCCCGCCACCGGGCACCCCGGCAGCTGGGTTTTTGGGATGCAAAGTGTGAAGGAAGAGTTCAGATGTCCGGGTTGCCGGGCCTTATTGTTTAAAGCCGCCCCAGCCGCTATCGCTGCTGATATCGAAATCAAATGTCGGCGATGCCGGCGATACACGATCACGAGGCCAGTGAGCCCCCAAACGACCGCAGCCGGAGCGGCATCAGGGGAATGAAATTGTGGCTTCATGTGCCGAAAATGCCGAAGTTCGGGGCATCTCACTATGCGCAGGCTACGGAGGGCTCGATCTCGGGCTTCACATTGCCGAACCCGGATATAGGACTGTGTGTTATGTCGAGCGGGAAGCCCATGCAGCGGCCACTCTCGTGGCGCGGATGGAAGACGCGTCCTTGGCGCCGGCTCCTGTCTGGGACGACCTGCGAACCTTCGACGGCCGACCTTGGTGTGGGAAGGTTCATATCGTCTCTGCCGGCTACCCGTGCCAGCCGTTCAGCACTGCCGGCAATCGCAAAGGAGCAGACGACCCGCGTCACCTCTGGCCTCACGTCGCCCGCATCGCCGGCGAAGTCGAAGCCCCTTGGGTGTTCTGCGAAAATGTCGAAGGGCACCTCTCTCTGGGATTGTCCGACGTCGTCAGAGACCTTCAACGCATGGGCTACAGCGTTAAGGCGGGACTGTTCACGGCGCGAGAAGTTGGCGCAGGCCACCGGCGACGCCGCCTCTTCCTCCTGGCCCACGCCGACGGCGTCGGACGCGGGCTATGTGCCCGATCTGATCGTATGCGGCGGATCCGTTCAGCCGGTAGCTCCGAAGGAGATATCAGAAGGCAGCAGCGGCCAAATCTCGCTGGAGAATGCGACCCGGGCATGGACACAACTTTGGCTGATCCTCCGGGCGCTCGGTGTTTCGATATCAGCGACCTCCCCTTGTTCGCACCAGGTCCGGGTGAGCTTTACGCATGGGAGCAAGTCCTCTCTCGCTGGCCTCACCTGCAACCCGCTGTTCTACGAACTGATGATGGGATGGCCGATCGGCTGGACCGGACCAGGGGAGCCGGTAACGGGGTTTGCAGCCTGGCTGCAGCGCTCGCGTGGCGAGCTCTCAAGGATGCTTTCGGACCCGCTTAGAGGCTTCTGAGGGAAGAGCGAAGTGCTACAAAATCTCTTGTCCGACACTCAAAAAGCTTTTGTCGCGCTTCACCTGATGACGCGCAGCCCTACCCCAGGTGACGCCTCAGTGACGCGTCGGCGGCGCGTCGCGAGCGCGTCGCGGGCGCTTCCCGTCAAAAAGCCCGACAACAGTGTGAACTTCGCCCTGTCACGTCACGCGCACGCGCCCGCCGCCCCTCCACCGCCAGCCTTGACGCGCCCCGCCCACCCGTCTAACCCGCGCCCCGCATTCGGACGCCCCCGCGTCCCTCATCCCACCGGCATGTCGAGTCCCGTCGAAGGGCATGGCCGGTCACCGTGGCGGGCGGAAGGATTGTATCCATGGCAAATGTGACCGTGATCGGCGCCCAATGGGGTGACGAGGGCAAGGGCAAGATCGTCGACTGGCTGTCGGAGCGCGCCGACGTCGTCGCCCGCTTCCAGGGCGGGCACAATGCCGGCCACACGCTGGTCGTGGGGGAGAAGGTCTATAAGCTCTCGCTGCTCCCCTCGGGCATCGTGCGCGGCACGCTCAGCGTCATCGGCAATGGCGTGGTGCTCGACCCCTGGCATTTCCGCGATGAAGTGGCGAAGCTGAAGGGGCAGGGGGTGGAGATCACGCCCGACAATCTCCAGATCGCCGAAACCTGCCCGCTGATCCTGCCCTTCCACCGCGACCTCGACGGGCTGCGCGAGGATGCGTCCGGCGCCGGCAAGATCGGCACCACCCGCCGCGGCATCGGCCCGGCTTACGAGGACAAAGTCGGCCGCCGCGCGATCCGCGTGTGCGATCTTGCCCATCTCGACGATCTCGGCCCGCAGATCGACCGGCTGACCGCGCATCATGACGCGCTGCGCGCCGGCTTCAACGAAGCGCCGATCGACCGCGCCGCGCTGATCGCGGACTTGACCGAAATCGCGTCCTTCATCCTGCCCTTCGTGAAGCCCGTCTGGCTGACGCTCAACCAGGCGAAGGCGGCGGGCAAGCGCATCCTGTTCGAGGGCGCGCAGGGCACGTTGCTCGACATCGACCATGGCACCTATCCCTTCGTCACCTCGTCGAACACGGTGGCCGGCACGGCGGCGAGCGGCACGGGCCTTGGCCCCGGCGGCGCGGGCTTCGTGCTCGGCATCGTCAAGGCCTACACCACCCGCGTCGGCTCCGGCCCCTTCCCGACCGAGCAGGAAAATGACGTCGGCCAGCGGCTGGGCGAGCGCGGCCATGAATTCGGCACCGTCACCGGGCGCAAGCGCCGCTGCGGCTGGTTCGACGCGGTGCTGGTGCGCCAGTCGGTCGCGGTGTCGGGCGTCACCGGCATAGCGCTTACCAAGCTCGACGTGCTTGACGGGTTCGAGACGCTCAAGATTTGCGTCGGCTATCGCATCGGCGATCGGACCTTCGACTATCTGCCCGCCCACGCGCAGGATCAGGCGCGCGCCGAGCCGATCTACGAGGATATCGAAGGCTGGCAGGACACCACCGCCGGCGCGCGCAGCTGGGCGGACCTCCCCGCACAGGCGATCAAATATATCCGCCGGATCGAGGAGCTGATCGGCTGCCCGGTCACGCTCGTCTCCACCAGCCCCGAGCGCGAGGACACGATCCTGGTGCGCGATCCCTTCGCGGATTGATCCCCATGGCCGGAGATCGCTTCGAGCGCCACAAGCAGCCCTGGACCCAGGACGAAATCCAGAAGCTGCACACGCTGGCGAAGAAGGGGATGGCGCTGAAAGCCATCGCCAAGGCGCTGCCCCGCAGCGAGGAGTCGGTGAAGGCGCGGGCCAAACAGGACGGGCTGTCGATTGCGAAACTGCGATAGGGCCGCCCGTCCGTAACTTTTCGTTGCGGCGCGGGAATGGCGGAGCATCTTGACGAATGCTGCGTTGCGGCATTTCTCTTTTCGGAAAGACCCGCATGATCGTCGATCCCATCCCCAGTTTCCGCCGCATCGCATCCGAAGTGTGGCAGCCGCTCACCGCACTGTTCGTCTGGGACTGCGCGGTCACGATCACTTACTATCTGCTCCCCTTCAAGGCGCCCGAACTGCCGCTCACCATCTTCGGGTCGGCGCTGGCGCTGTTCCTGGGGTTCCGTTCGAACAGCGCTTATCAACGCTGGTGGGAAGCGCGCACGCTTTGGGGCGCGATGATCAACGCCTCGCGCAGCCTGGCGCGCGCGACCCGCAACTTCATGCCGGACCCCGATGCCCGCGACGTGAAGCGCGAGATCGTCAAGCGCCAGATCGCCTATGTGAACGCGCTGCGGTGCCAGCTGCGCCGCCAGCCGATCGGCGAGGAGGTCACCAAATTTCTGACCGAGGAGGACAAGGGCAAGGCGCTCGCGCGGACCAACCCCGCCAACGGTCTGCTCGACAGCACCGGGCGACGGATCGACATCGCCCGGCGCAACGGCTGGATCGACACCATCCAGCAGACCCAGATGGAGGCTCTGCTGGTCGACATTTCCAACGCCCAAGGCGGGATGGAGCGGATCAAGAACACGCCGCTGCCGGTGCAGTATCGCTATCTGCCGACCATCTTCACCCACATCTTCTGCATCGCGCTGCCGATCGGGCTGGTCGAATCGCTGGGCTTCGCGACGCCGCTGGGCTCCACCGTGGCGGGCCTCATGTTCATGGCCGTGCTGCGGATCGGCGACGATCTGGTCGATCCCTTCGCCAACACGGTGCACGACAATCCGCTGACCGCCATGTGCCGCACCATCGAGATCGACCTGCTCCAGTCGATCGGCGACCCCGCGCCCGAGCCGGCCACGCCGGTAAGGGGGGTGTTATGGTGAGGCGCGCTTAGAAACTCGCCTTGAGCCCGTCGATCACGAACTGCGCGGCCAGCGCCGCCAGCAGCACGCCCAGCAACCGCGTGATGACCGCCTCGATCTTCGCGCCCAACAGCGCCATGATCGGCCCCGCCGCGAGCAACGACCCCAGCATCAGCGCCAGCGTCAGCACGACAGCGCTCAGCACCACGCCGCGCTCGATCAGCCCGTCCGCGCGCGACATCAGCAGCATGACCGTAGCGATCGACCCTGGCCCGGCGATCATCGGCATCGCCATGGGAAAGACGGAGACATCCTCCACCTCCGGCGTCTCCACGATCTTCTGCGCGCGATCCTCGCGGCGCTGGGTGCGTTTCTCGAACACCATGTCCATGGCGATGATGAACAGCATGATGCCGCCCGCGATCCGGAAACTGTCGAGCTGGATGCCGAGCACGCCCAGCAGCTGCTTGCCCCAGAGCGCGAACACCAGCAGGATCGCCGCCGCGATGCCCGTGGCGCGGATCGCCATCGCGCGCCGCTGCGCCGCGCTCGCGCCGGTCGTCAGGCTTGCATAGATGGGCGCGCAGCCCGGCGGGTCGATGACGACGAACAGCGTCACGAAGGCGGAGAGGAAGAGCGCGATCATGACGCCGCGACCCTGTCGTCGATCACCATATCATAAGCCTCGCCGGTCCACATCTTCACGGTCACGCGGCGGCTGTTGTCGGGGGCGACGTCTGCGGTCCAGAGCAGGCTCTCGTCGGGCGGAGGCGCGGGGCGCTCGCCCTTGGCGGGCATGGCCGGCGGCCCTTCCGGGCGTTGCCCGCGCTTGCAGGTCGCGACCTTGCCGGTCAGGAACTCCGGCGCGGGGCGCGGCGCGGTCAGCCGGTCGCCATGGTCCAGCACCCATTTCCACGCGCCCTTCTTGTCGCGCCGCCAGATGGTCGTGAAATAACCGACCGACCCGTCGGGCCGGGTCCAGTTGCCCGTGCTCGCCGCGACATTGCCGTCGCACGCGACATAGACGATCGAGGGCGCCCAACTGACGGATTTGGGCGGATCGGCCTGCTTCTTGAGCCATTCCTTCGCCGCCACCTTCTGCGGCACGAACAGCACCGCGTCGTCGGCGGCGGTCTCGCGGAACGCGGTCCATTGTCCCTTTTCCTGCGCCAGCCGGTTGAAGGCGATCTCCGCCGCGATCACGCTGCTGGGATCGGGCTGGAAACGCATCGGCGGCTTCGCCCCGATCAGCGCGCCCGCCGCCAGCGCGATCAGCGCGGCCCTCCTCACAGCCCCTCCGGCTTGGCGAGGCCCGCCCGCGCGTGCGCCGCGACCAGCGTATTGCGCAGCAGCACCGCGATCGTCATCGGCCCGACCCCGCCGGGGACCGGCGTGATCGCGCGAACATGGGCCAGCGCCTCGGCCGTGGCGACATCGCCCACCAGCCGGGTCTTGCCCGCGTCCTCATCGTCCGCCACGCGGTTGATGCCGACGTCGATGACCGTCGCGCCGGGCTTGATCCATTCGCCCTTCACCATTTCGGGCCGGCCCACCGCCGCCACGACGATATCCGCGCGATGGACGACGCTGGCAAGGTCGCGGGTGCGGCTGTGGGCGATGGTGACGGTCGCGCTCTCCGCCAGCAGCAACTGCGCCATCGGCTTGCCCACGATGTTGGAGCGGCCGATCACCACTGCCTCAAGGCCCGACAGGTCGCCCAGCTCGTCCTTCAGCAGCATGATGCAGCCCATCGGCGTGCAGGGCACCAGCGCGTCTTGGCCCGTCGCCAGCCGCCCGGCATTGACGACATGGAATCCGTCGACATCCTTGGCCGGATCGATCGCCCCGATCACCGCCGCTTCATCGATATGAGCGGGCAGGGGAAGCTGCACCAAGATGCCGTCCACCCGATCGTCGTGGTTCAGCTCCTCGATCAGGTCGAGCAAATCCTCCTCGCCGATGCTGTCGGGCCGCTTGAACTCGAAACTCTCCATGCCGACCGCGACGGTCATCTTGCCCTTGGAGCGGACATAGACGCTGCTCGCCGGGTCTTCGCCCACCAGCACGACGGCAAGGCCCGGCTTGCGCCCCGCTTGGCTCACAAACGCGGCGACGCCGTCGGCCACCCGGTCGCGCAGGCCGGCCGCGAAAGCCTTGCCGTCGATGATCTTGCCGATGGTCATGATGGGTGCGTCCCTATTATGTGTCGAGGAGGGCGGCCAGACGCGCCTCTGCGCCGCCACCGCCGATGATCCGCACACGCTTTAGCCGGTTGGTGTCGCCCGACTCCAGCAAAATCGCGCTGCGGGGCCGATCGAGCGACCGCGCCAGCAGCGCGATCAGCGCGGCGTTGGCCTTGCCCTTCTCCGGCACGGCGCGCACCCGCGCCGACAGCCAGCTTTGGCCCTTTTCATCGGTCCATACGCCCCCGACTGCATCGGTCGCCGCGCCGGGCGTCAACCGGACGCGCAGCAGCAGGTCGTCGCCCGCAATGCTCCAGGCGCTCACACCATCCCGAATAAGGGCGGCAAGATAGCCTGCCGGATGATGAGGATGGCGAGCAGCACGACCATCGGCGACAGGTCGAGCGCGCCCAGATTGGGCAACACCCGCCGGATCGGGTTGTAGATCGGCGCGGTCATGCGGTCGAGCGCCACCATCGCGGTGCGGACGAAATCATTGCCCGTGTTGACGACGTTGAAGGCGATCAGCCAGCTCATGATCGCCTGGATGATGATGATCCACCACAGGACGTCCAGAAGAATGACGATGATCTGATAGAGCGCGTAGGCCACAGGGGTCTCCGTTGGATGCGTCGCGCCGCTCTAGCCGAGCGGGCGGGGCGGGGACAAGCGCCGTTCCACCAACGACGGGAGCGGGTCGGCGCGCAGGGTCTATTTCCTGACCAACGTTCCCGCGCCGCGATCGGTGAACACTTCCAGCAGCATGGCGTGGGGCACCCGCCCGTCGAGGATGACGGCGGCGTCCACTCCGCCCTCGACCGCGCGCACGCAGGTTTCCAGCTTCGGGATCATGCCCCCGCTGATCGTGCCGTCTGCCTCCAGCCCGTGGATCGCCTCCGGGTCGAGATCGGTCAGCAACTGCCCCTGCTTGTCGAGCACGCCCGGCACGTCGGTCAGCAGGAAGAAGCGCGACGCCTTCACTTCCGCCGCGATCGCGCCCGCCATCGTGTCGGCGTTGACATTATAGGTATTCCCGTCCGCGCCGATGCCGACCGGGGCGACCACGGGGATGATGCCGCTGTGGCTCAACGTATCGAGGATCGAGCGGTCGACCGAGACCGGATCGCCGACGAAGCCCAGGTCGACATTGCGCTCGATCCCGCTGTTCGGGTCCGCCTCGCGCTTGCCCAGCACCTTTTCGCACACGACCAGGCCGCCGTCCTTGCCCGAAATGCCGACCGCCCGGCCGCCCGCGCCCGCGATCCAGCCGACGATTTCCTTGTTGATCGATCCCGCCAGCACCATCTCGGCGATCTTGGCGGTTTCCGCATCGGTCACGCGCAGGCCGCCGACGAACTGCGATTCGACGCCCAGCTTCTTCAGCATCGCGCCGATCTGCGGCCCGCCGCCATGGACGACGATGACGTTGATGCCCACCGCCTTCATCAGCACCACGTCCTCGGCGAAGTCGCGCGCGGCTTCGGGGTCGCCCATCGCATGGCCGCCATATTTGACGACGAAGGTCTTGCCGGCATAGCGCTGCATATAGGGCAGCGCCTCGACAAGGACTTCCGCCTTGGCGAGCAGCGCGGGATCGGGGGCGTTCTTGCTGGTCATGCGCGGGCGCATAGGGCGAAAGGGCGGGAGGGGCAAGTTTCGCCGCCGCCCCGCCCGTGACGCGGCATCAATCGACGTAGATCGCCTGGAAAATGATCTTGTCGTTCCGCACGATGAAGGCGTCCTTGCCCGACACCTGGCTTGGCTGGCCCTTGTTCTGGACCCAGTGCAGGATCACGCTGTCGGGGCCAGACGGCTCGATCACCGTTTCCATCGCCTTGATGCCGGGGTGGTGATCCTTGTCTGTCAGCGTCGCGAAGACGCGCTGCGCCTGCGCCTGCCCCGAAAAGATGCCCGGCCCCTTGGCAGGCATCTGGTCGGCGACCAGCCCCTGCGGCGTCACCACCACCGTGTCGGCGGCATAATCGTCCAAGATCGGCTGGAGCGTGCCGACCTTCATGCTCTCGACATGGCGGGCGACCACTTGCGCCGGCGTGGCGGCCATCGCCGATCCGGCGACGCCGATGCAGAGCAGGGTCAGGGCAAGGCGGAGGGTCATGTCGATAGTCCTTTCTAGATGTCAGCCTTCGTAGGGGATGCCGGCTTCGGAATCGCGGATGATCTGGTCGACCGCGTCGGGCCTGACCGGCAGTTTGGTGCGATTGGCCCGGAGCCAGGCGAAGAAGTCCGCCTCGATCGCGTCGGTCCATTTCGTATCGATCTGCCCGGCGGTATATCTGCCCTCGCGCAGCCGCATATGACCGAACATATCGCGCAGCCGGGTGTTTTCGGAGAGCTTCACGACCTTCTCGGCGAGCTGCGGCGGGATGAACAGCACGCCGCCGTCGCGGCCCAGCACAATGTCGCCGGGCATCGCCGTCGCCTTGCCGATGCGGACCGGCCCGTTGATGCCGACCATGGTCGAATTGAGCCGCGCGCCCGTCGCCATCGCGCCGAAATGGTGCGACGGATCGTAGGATCGGACGAAGGACACGAAATTGGGCAGCTCTTTCAGGCCATTAATGTCGCGGATCGCGCCGTCATAGACGATGCCGTTGCCGCTGCGGGCGTAGATGGCGTTGCCGACATTGTCGCCGATCGACGGGCCATCCTGCTTCAACCCGAAATGGTCGCTGACATAGACGTCGCCCTTTTGCAGCATGTCCACCGGCCAGGCGTTCATCGCGCCCTTGCGCTTGTCCGCCACGCCCTGCTTTTCCAGTACCGTCTGGATGTCGGGCCGGCCGGGCAGCCATTGCGAGGTCAGCGCGCGGCCAACAAGCACCTTGTCGGGGAAGATGGAGAGCCACCCATCCTCATATTGATGATTATACCCCGCGCTCCGCAGCGTCGCCCAGGCTTCCTCCAGCGTCACGTCGCGCATCCGTTCCAGGATCGCGTCGGGCACCCTGGGCCGCCCGTCGGGGAAGCGCTCGCCGGTCCATTCGGGCGTATGGCGGATCACCTGATCGCGCGAGAAGAAGCCATCCTCGGCCAATGCCGCCTGCGGCAGCAGCAGCGCGGCGACGGCGAAAGCGGCGGCCTTCAGTGTCATGGTCTTGCCCATCCTCAATATTCCGGCGGCATCTGGTCGTTCGCGCCGCCGCGCGGCACGTCGACCCCGGCCGCCCACAATATGCCGTTGACCAGAAAGCGGCGCTGCTGCGGGAAGAGGTGCATATTGTCATGAAAATCGTTGCCGCCCCACACCATCGACCGCCCGCCACCGGGCCGCTGATAGGCCCAGGCGACCGGCCCGCCGCTCCCGTTCGCCGCGCTCGCGGGCTTGCCCGTCAACAGCAAAGTGCGGCCCGGATTGTCGGGCAGGAAATAGCGGGCATACATCTCCTCGCGCGGGGTCCAGGGCTTCACGCCATTGAGGATCGGATGCTTCGCCCCGCTCGGTCGGATCGCCCATGTATCGACCGGATTGTGGGACACATAGGGTATCCACGATCCGCCCAGCCAGTTGCTGAGCCAGATGCGCCCGGCGCGATTATCCACGAACATCGTGTAGTGATAGACGACGAGGCCCGTCTGGCGCCGTTTCAGCAGCGAGTCGAATTCCGTAAGCGCCGCCGTCGTGGGGCCATCATAATTCAGGCCGTCCGTCTCGGCATATTGGGGGAAGAGCGCGCCGGTCTCGCGTTTCAGCCAGTCGCCATTGCCGTCGATGACGATCGCGTCCGCCTGCTCCAGCAGCGCCATGTCGCGCGGCTTTTCGCCAACGATCACCTGCGCCTGCACCGCCCGGCTCGCGCCGCTATGCTCCAGCAGCCAGGCAATCTCGCGCAGATCCTTCTCATATTCGTGCCGGCCTGGCGGCCCATGCTGCTTGGGTCCGGCGAACAGCAGGATGCGCGCCGGCGGCAAGGGCGCGGTGCCGGCGGGCAGGGGCAGCGCCGCCAGCAGCATCGCCGCGCCGGCCCATGTCCGCCTGATCCGTTTCACCCCATCCTCCCCGGACGCGCTGCGCCTCATTTGCTATCATATATGATCTGGCACAAAGCGCAGCCGGCTCCAACCCCTTATTTTGAGGGCACAGCGACGATGGAGGGGTGTGTCACCCCGGCAGGGCGATCATCGATATCTGCCGGCCATAGTCCGCCTCGCCCCGATGACAGGCGCGGCGGTAGCTGAAGAAGCGATCAGGCTGGCTGTAAGTATCCTCGTCCAGCATCGCGATCCGCTCAACGCCGGCATTGGCGAGCCGCGCGGCGACATAGGCGGCGATGTCGAACTGATAATGGCCCGGCCGACCGGCCGTGAAGAAGCGCTCATTGGCCGCATCCTCGCCCTCGAACCGCGCGGCGAATTCGTCGCTCACCTCATAGGAGGCGCGACCGATGCATGGCCCGATCGCGCAGGCGATTCGCTCGACCCGCGCGCCCAGCGCCGCCATCGCCGCGATCGTGGCATCGGTGACGCCCCTTATCGCCCCCTTCCACCCCGCATGGGCCGCGCCGACGACACCGGCGGCCGGATCGGCGAACAGCACCGGCACGCAATCGGCAGTCAATATGCCCAGCACCAGCCCCGGCCGATCGGTCACGAGTCCGTCGGCGGGCGGCCGGTCCTCTTCGGCGATGGGGCCGGTCACCGTCACGGCATCGGCCGAATGCACCTGCCGCACCGTCACCAGAGCAGCGCCCGGCAGCAGCGCGTCGCGCGCCAGATCGCGGTTACGAAGCACCGCGTCGCGGTCGTCCGCCGACCCCAACCCGACGTTCAGCCCGCCATGCACCCCGTCCGACACCCCGCCGCGCCGCCCGGCAAAGCCATGAAGCATATCTGCCAGCAACGGCGCGCGCAGTAATTCGATCATGGGCATGGCTCCTGTCTGTCAATCGCCCCATGGACCAGCATGTCACGCCCGCGCAATATACTTGCGCGGCACGGATTAGGCGATAGTCTCCGCTCCCATAAGCAGGAGAGACAAGCCGCGCCCCCGCGGCGCGTCGCGCAAAAGGGATAGAGCTGCATGATATTCGGGCGGGTAAAGCCTTTGGACGCCATTTTGGCGACAGCGGAAAAGAAATCGCTGCACCGGTCGCTGGGGGCGTTTCAGCTCACCATGCTCGGCATCGGTGCGGTCATCGGCACCGGCATCTTCGTGCTGACGGCGGAAGCCGCGCAGAAGGCCGGGCCGGGCATGATGCTCTCCTTCGTCATCGCCGGCTTCGTGTGCGCCGTCGCCGCGCTCTGCTATGCCGAAATGGCGGCAATGGTGCCGGTGTCCGGCTCCGCCTATACCTATAGTTACGCCGTGATGGGCGAACTTATCGCCTGGATGGTCGGGTGGGCGCTGATCCTCGAATATGCGGTCGCGGCCGGCGCGGTGTCGGTCGGCTGGTCGGGCTATGTCGTGGGCCTTATCGAACATACCGCCGGGATCGACATACCCGATCTGCTAACGCGCGGGCCGTTCGACGGCGGCATGGTGAACCTGCCCGCGATGCTGATCGCTTCGCTCGTCACCTGGCTGCTGGTCATCGGCACGAAGGAGAGTGCGACTGTCAACGCGGTGCTGGTTGCGATCAAGGTGGCGGCGCTGTCGCTCTTCATCGTCCTGTCCGTCCCGGTCATGAACATGGACGGCTTCACCCCCTTCGCCCCGCTCGGCTTCTCGGGCATTTCGGCGGCCGCCGCCTCGATCTTCTTCGCCTATGTCGGCTTCGACGCCGTCTCGACCGCAGCGGAGGAAACCAAGAACCCGCAACGCAACATGCCGATCGGCCTCATTGGCTCGCTCGGCATCTGCACCATCTTCTACATGCTGGTCGCGGCCGGCGTGATCGGCACGGTCGGCGCGCAGCCCGTCTATGGCCCCGGCGGCGAGGCACTCGCGCCCGGCTCTGCCGCCCTGTCGCAGCAATGCGCCGCGCTTGCCGCCGCCGGCACCGAAGCCGTCACCTGCTCGAAGGAGGCGCTGGCCTGGACGCTGCGCGAAATCGGCTGGCCGCAGATCGGCAACCTGCTCGGCCTCGCCGCAGGTCTTGCCCTTCCTTCCGTCATCCTGATGATGATGTTCGGCCAGACCCGCATCTTCTTCGTCATGAGCCGCGACGGCCTGCTCCCGGCCATGTTCTCGAAGGTCCACCCGACCTACAAGACGCCGCACGTCATCACTATCCTGACCGGCATCTTCGTCGCGCTCTTTGCCGCCTTCTTCCCGGTCGGCATCCTGGCGGACATCTCCAACTCGGGCACGCTGTTCGCCTTCGCCGCCGTGTCGATCGCGGTCATGGTGCTGCGCCGGACCGATGCGAACCGCGCGCGTCCGTTCCGCACCCCGGCGATCAACATCACCGCGCCGATCGCGATCATCGGCTGCCTCTACCTCTTCATCAGCCTCGGCACCGAAACGAAGCTGATGTTCGTGGGCTGGGCGGCGGTCGGCCTGCTGGTCTATTTCGCCTACAGCCGCAGCCGCAGCCATGTCGGGCGCGGCGTGGTGGATGTGCCGGAGGATGACGCCGGCATCCCGCCCCAGCCGGTGCCGCCGCTCCCCGGCGCGCCGACGCCGGGCGGGCAGGACGCGTAAGACACGACAAACGGGGCGGGAAACCGCCCCGTTTCTTTTTGCCCTCAGTGAAACTCGATCTCCGCCTCGCGCAGATCATCATGGCGGGGCCGGGTGAACAGCTTGCCCCGCTCGGCCCAGGCGACGATCGCCAGCGCCAGCGCGCCATAGCCCAGCAGCCCCAAGGTGAAGGGCAGCGGCGTGCCGTTGAACGCCTGCCCGACGATGCTGCCGAGCACGCTCGACACCGCCGTCACCAGAAACGCCTGGAAGGAGGACGCCGCGCCCGCCCCGCGATGGAAGGGCTCCATCGAGATCGCGCTGAAATTCGATCCGGCAAAGGCGATGGTCAGCATGGAAAGCGCCTGCAACGCCATGAAGATCGCCAGCGTCTCGCGCCCGGCCAATATCACCGCCACATGGACCGCCGCGATCAGGATGAAGAGGATCAGCGCGCTCTGGCTCATCCGCCGCGCGCCGAAGCGTGAGACCAGCCGGCTGTTGACCAGGCTGCCCACTCCCATGCAGCCCGCGATCAGCGCGAAGCCGATCGGAAAGAAATGCCCCGCATCGAACGCGTCGAAGAAAATCTGCTGGATCGACAGGAGGAAGCCGATCAGCGCCCCCGCCATCGCCCCGCTCGCCATCATATAGCCGATCGAGGCGCGCGTGCGGAAAATGACACCGACGGTGTGGAGCAGTGCGCCGGGCGTGATTCGCACCCGATTGTTAGGATGCAGCGTCTCGGGCAACCGCACCAGCATCCATATCAGCACCGATGCGGCGATGATGCCCAGTGCCCAGAAGATCCAGCGCCACGGCGCCACCCACAATATCGCCTGGCCGAAACTCGGCGCGACTACCGGGATTAGCATGAACACCGCGAAGATCAGCGACATGACCCGCGCCATCGCGTCGCCGTGAAAGCGGTCGCGCACGATGCCGATGGTGACGACCCGGCTCGCCCCGGCGAAGAAACCGGCGCTCATCCGCGCGATCAGCAGCATGGCAAAGCTTTGCGCGACGGCGCAGGCGATGGTCGCGACGATGAAGCAGGCCATCGCCCCGCCCAGCACCCGCTTGCGCCCATATCGGTCGGACAGCACGCCGAACAGCAGCGATCCGACGCCCAAACCCAGAAAATACAGGCTGATAATGAGTTGCCGGTCGTTGGGCCTGGGGATCGCCAGATCGGCGCTGATGGCGGGCATCGCCGGCAGCATCGGATCGGTCGATAGCGCATTCATCGCCATCAGGCACGCACACAATATCACAAATTCGCGAAACGGAATGTCGCGCCGGGGCGCGGCAGCGGGAGGGGGCATCGCTCGCATCCGCCCGCCTATGGGCGCAAAGCAACGCCGTTGCCAGTCCTAATCCGCTACGGATTGGGGCGAAGCCGCCGGTGCCCCAACCCCTCATGAAAATGGGAAATGCGACGTTAACCACTTTTTATCGCTTCCCGGTCCAACCTGCATTCCGTGGAAAAGGGGGTCCAGATCCATTGCTTTAGGGAACAGGGGAACATGTCATGGGCAACAGCATCAAGAGCGCGCAATTTCTGATGGAGGCCCGCCTGTCGCGGGCGGCATATGGGTCTGCGGAAGACTGTTTCGACCTGGGAGTCGCCTTCAGCTGCGGCACCGGCGGTCTGCCGATCGATCTCGTCGAAGCGCATAAATGGTTCAACCTCGCCGCGTCGCGCGGCAGCGAAGCAGGTCAGACCATGCGCGCCGAGATCGCCGAGGAAATGACCGCCCGCGAGATCGCCGAAGCCCAGCGCCAGGCCCGCGCCGTCATCGCCTCCACCCAGATGCGCGCCGCTTGATCTCAGACCACTGAAGCTTCCCTCCGTCTCCCGGACCTGATCCGGGATTTCGCTCTCTTGGCGGAGGCAGACGAAGCGGGATTCCGGGTCGAGCCCGGGATGACGATATAGTGAGCTTGCCCTAACCGCCCTTCCTGAAGGGCGTCCGCTCCTTCAGCCACAGCCGGTCCTGCTGCACGCCCGCGCGCTCGCGCTCCAGAAATTCGGCGACGGCATTACGGAAACTCGGGTGCGGAATATAATGCGCCGACCAGGTCGGCTCGGGCGCATAGCCGCGCGCCAGCTTGTGCCCGCCCTGCGCCCCGGCCTCGACACGGGCCAGCCTGCGCGCGATGGCGACGTCGATCGCCTGATAATAGCATAGCTCGAAATGCAGGTTGGGCACGTCCTCGACACACCCCCAGTAGCGGCCGTAGAGCGCGTCGCCGCCGATCAGGTTCAGCGCCCCCGCGATCGCCCGCCCGTCGCGCAGCGCCAGCATCAGCAGCACCTTGTCCGCCATCATCTCGCCGAGCAGCGAGAAGAAGGCGCGGGTCAGATAAGGCCGCCCCCATTTGCGCGCGCCGGTATCCTGATAGAATTCCCAGAATATGTCCCAATGCGCTTCGGTCAGGTCGCCGCCGGTCAGATGGACGATCTCCAGCCCCTCGACCGCGCGCCGCCGTTCCTTGCGGATATTCTTGCGCTTCTCGCTCGACAGGTCGCCCAGGAAATCCTCGAAGCTGCCATAGCCGCGATTGGTCCAGTGGAACTGGCTGTCCTCGCGAATCAGCCAGCCCGCCGCCTCGAACAAGGGCACCTGTTCGGGCGCGATGAAGGTCGCGTGCGCGGACGACAGCCCGTTGCGCTCGACCAGCGTCTCGATCCCCGCGATCAGCGCGGGGGCTTGGGCCGGATCGCGCAGCAGCAGGCGGGGGCCGGGCACCGGGGATAAAGGCGCGGCGACCTGGATCTTGGGATAATATCGCCCGCCGGCCCGCGCCCAGGCGTCGGCCCAGCCATGGTCGAACACATATTCGCCCTGGCTGTGGCTCTTGCCATAGGCGGGCGCGGCGGCGGCGATGCGGCCGTCCGGCCCGTCGATGACGATGGGCAGGGGCTGCCAGCCGCTATCGCCGCCGACACTGCCCGATCGCTCCAGCGCGACAAGAAAGTCCCATGAAATGAATGGGTTAGATGTTCCGGCGCAGGCGTCCCATTCCGCCTTCGGCAGGTCCGCCACCCCTTGCCCGATCCGCGCCACCACGTCAGCCATGGGGCATCTCGTGGATGATCTGGTCGGCATGGGCGGCCGCCCGCGCCCGCTCCGCCTCGCTCCGCACCGTCCATGTCAGCACGGGCATGCCCCTCCGACGAGCGCGGGCGGACAGGCGGGATGGCAGGTCGCATATGTCACAGGCCAGAAAATCGGGTCTCGCGATCCAAAGCGCAAGCCTTCTCTCGATCGCCCCGCGCAACCACCCCTTGCCGCGGCGGGATAGAATTACGCCAAACAACTGTCCAACTCGCTGTACAGATCCGTGCCTCACGGCCCACGGATTGAACGACATGACCGCGATCGGCGCGCCGTCCCACCCCGCCAGATCGGCCGCCACCGCACGGCACAACGGCCCGACATTCGTCCCCCGCGCCTTCATCTCTATGAGCAGCGGCACCCGCCCATCGCACAGCGCCAGCAGCGCCGACAGCCGAGGGATCGGACCGCCATCGGGCAATCGGATGCCATCCAGCACCGCCGCATCCAGCGCCTCGACCGCCCCCTCCCGGCCGGTCATCCGGCCAAGGTCCGCGTCATGAAACACGAAGGCGACCCCGTCCCGGCTCGCCCGCACATCGCATTCGATGCCCTGGCCCGCCGCGATCGCCGCCGCGAACGCCGCCATGCCGTTTTCGCTGACGCCCGCCCCATGCAGCCCTCGATGGGCGAAGGGCCGCGCGGTCAGCCAGTCCGCCTCAGGCTTTGGGGCGGACAAGCACCACCGCATCGATCTCGACCACCGCGCCCAGCGGCAGCGCGGGCACGCCCACCGCGCTGCGGGCGTGGCGGCCGGCCTCGCCGAAGACCTCGACCATCAACTCGGACGCGCCATTGGCGACCTTGGGCTGGTCGGTAAAGCCCGGCGCGCTGGTGACGAAGGCGCCCAGCTTCACGATCCGCTCGACCCGGTCGAGGCTGCCCAGCGCGGCCTTCATCTGCGCGATCAGATTGAGCCCGCACACCCGCGCGGCGGCGACCCCGTAATCGAGGTCGCGATCCTCGCCCAGCCGCCCGGTCATCAGGCCGTCGGGCGCAAGCGCGATCTGCCCGCTGATGTGCAGCAGGCCGTTGACCTCGACCGTCGGCACATAGGCGGCGACGGGCGCGGCGGGCTGGGGCAGGGTGATGCCGAGTTCGGCGAGGCGGGCGTCTATGCTCATGCGATGGCTCCATCGGTTGCAGGCATGTCGTCGGGGGCCGGCCCTTGTGCCAGCCGGTCCATGATCCACTGCTCCGCCGCCGCCCAATTGTCGATGCGGGCATGGGCGAAGGGCGCGGGCGAGGTGTGGGCGGCGATCTCGGGCTCGCCCACCAGATGCAGCCGCCATACGCCCGGCGCATGGGTGGCGACGCTGTGGTGATGCTCGGCGAGGTCGTCGATGAAGAGCGCGACGCTCGGGGCACGCTCCGCCACGATGGCGGCGAGCGGCCGGCCCTTGCCGCCCTGGTTCCAGTGGACGGGCAGGGTCAGGCCATGCGATGCGAGCTGCCGGGCGCGGGGCTCCCGGTGCCGCTCGGTGATGTTGGTCAGCACCTCAATATCGGCGACTGCCGAAAGGCGATGCAGCGCCTCGATTGCGCCGGCGATCGGCGTCTGGCGGTGCATTTCCGTCTCGAAAAAGCCGAGCAGCAATTCCCACACCAGCGCGCGTTCCACCGGTATCCCACTGTCCTTGTGGCGCAGCGCCTCGGCAAAGCCGCGCTCGCGCATGTCGAAATGCACGTCATGCGCCTCGTCCAGCCATTGGCGGAACGGCACGACCATGTGCAGCAGCACCTCGTCGCAATCGGTGATGATGAGGGGACGGGTCAACGGCTCAGCCTTTCCTGCGCGGCGATCAGCGCTGCCGGCGTCGTGCCGATCGCCTCGGCGCAGGCAATCAGGTCCGGCTCATGATCGGCCAGGAAGGCGAGAACGGCGGCCAGGATCGCGGGATTGCCCACCCCCGCCCGCAGCGCGTCGGCGTCCAGCCCCGTCAGCGCCAGCAGCCGGTCGGCCCGCGCCCCATCGCTCAGCGTCCAGCCCAGCGCCATCAGCGCCAGCGTCATGCCATCGTCGTCGCCATCCGGCTTGCCATTCGGGGTCTCGGGGCGCATGATCGGGTCTCGGGGCAGGGGCGGCCGGACGGCGCGCCGATGGTTTCTTCTGGTGCGGGTGACTGGTGGCAAAGCGCGTGCTCGTTGTCGAGGACAACGAACTCAACCTCAAACTTTTTTGCGACCTGCTGCGCGCCCACGGCCATGAGGTGCTGGCCTGTCGCGACGGGCGCGACGTGCTGGGCCAGGCGCGGGAGTTCCTGCCCGATCTCGTCATCACCGACATCCACCTGCCCCATGTGAGCGGCCTCGACCTCATCGTCTCGCTGAAGGCCGACGAACGGCTGCGCACGGTCCCGATCATGGCGGTCACCGCCTATGCGGGCCAAGGCGACGAGGAACGCATACGCGCCGCCGGGGCGCAGGCCTATGTGTCGAAGCCCATCTCCGTCCTCCGCTTCGTCGAGCAGGTGAACGCGCTGCTTTGACCGGCTTTCCGGCGAACGGCAAAAGGCCCGCTCCCTCATCGGGCGCGGGCCTTTTGCATGGCGGCGATCGATCAGACGCGCGGGCGGTTAGCCCGCATCGGCTTACTTGATCTTGGCTTCCTTAAATTCGACATGCTTGCGCGCGACCGGGTCATATTTCCGGAAGCTCAGCTTCTCGGTCTTGGTGCGCGGATTCTTCTTGGTGACGTAGAAGAAGCCAGTGTCAGCCGAGCTGACGAGACGGATCTTGACGGTTGCCGGCTTGGCCATGGCCCTATTCCCTGGTCTTTGAACTGCGAAAAAAGAAGAGCGGCCCAACCCGGACCGCCCCGTTTCAGCCGCCGCCCATGGGCCAGATTCGCCGCGCTGTCAAGGCGAAGCGCGCCACCGGGCAGGCTTTACGCGCCCTTAACCCTCGCCGGCCTACGATCGGGGCTTCCGGGGATGGAGGCTTTCCCATGCGACATGACCCAAGGCTGGCGATATTGGCGGACCTGCTGCGCCGCGTCGACGGGCTTGCCGGGGAGCGGGGCCATGTCTCCGTAGTGCGCCTCCATGACGAGGTCGACCAGATCCGGCACATCGCCCGCGCCTTCCGGCTGGACGATGTCGAGGGGCTGGCCGGCACGCTCGAATCGGCGCTGTCGCTCTACGGCCTGGGCGCGGTCGTCCTCTCTTATCTCGATCGGATGCGCGACGCGATCGCCGCCGACATGCCCGCCGCCTCGATCCTGCCCATGGTCCCGCGTTCGGCTCCGGTCGCTTCGCTGCGCGCCTGATCGGGCGCAGCCGTGGACGCTCTGCTGATCGCGCTGCTGGGCTGCCTGCTGGGCGAGGTCGGCGACAAAAGCCAGCTTCTCGTGATGGCCCTTGCCGCCCGCTATCAGCGCGACGGCGCGATCATTGCCGGGATCATCGTCGCCGCCCTGGCCAACGCGGCCATCTCCGCCGTCGCCGGCGCCTGGATCGGGCCTATGATGGGGTCGGACGCGCGGCTGCTGTTCATGGCGCTTTCCATCCTGTTTCTGGGCGCGGGCCTGCTCTGGCGCGTCTCTCCGCCCGACACGCTCGACGGCTGGCCGACCGGCGCGTTCCTTACCACCGCGCTCGGCCTCTTCATCCTGGGCTTTGGCGACGGGCCGCAATTTTTGATCCTGGGTATCGCCACCCGCACCGCCGATCCGATGCTGGCGGGCATAGGCGGCGCGATCGGCGTCATCGTCGCGCTGGTGCCCGTCGTGCTGCTGCGGCAGCAAATGCTCGCCACGCTGCCGATCCGCGCGATCCGCTGGGGCAGCGGCACCCTCATGCTGCTCGCGGGCGCCATCATGGCGCTCAGCGCGACCGGGCTGGTCTGATCGATAGTCTGCATCAGCCTGATCGCTAAATCGCGGCAAAAAATCCGGCACCTATTGCGGCCAGGATCGTTATATGTGCGAAACCAGTTTGCGCAAACCGGAGGACAGTATGACCGCGCCCGATCTCAAGACGCCTACCGACCTCAAGAGCAACCAGACCAGGACTGTAGCCGAGGCGCTGAATGGCGCGCTGGCCGACAGCTATGCGCTGTATCTCAAGACCAAGAATTTCCACTGGCACGTTTCCGGCCCTCATTTCCGCGACTATCACCTGATGTTCGACGAGCAGGCGGCTGAAATCCTCGCCACCACCGACCTCATCGCCGAACGCGTCCGCAAGACCGGCAACACCACGTTGCGCTCGATCGGCGACATTGCCCGGCATCAGACCGTCAAGGACAACGACGCCGATTTCGTCAGCCCCGCCGACATGCTGAAGGAACTGCGCGACGACAATCTCGCGCTGGTCGAAACCTTCCGCGCGGTGAAGGCCGCCGCCACCGAAGCCGGCGACAATGCGACCGAAGGCATCGTCGACGACTGGACCGACCAGGCCGAACAGCGCGCCTGGTTCCTGTTCGAAGCCGCGCGCGGGGCCTGACGCAGCACCTCCGTTCGGTTCGAGCCTGTCGAGAACGGCTCTCGACCGACCCGAACCGAACGAGGCCGGTCAGTCTTCCTTGATTAGGGCAATCCCGACGATCTCGACCGCCTCGACCTTCCCGCCAAAATCGACCCGCTCGCCGACTTCCGCATCCATTATCGCGCGAGCGAGCGGCGAGGTGAAGCTGATCCGCCCTTCATTGGGGTCTGCCTCGTCGTCGCCGACGAGAGTCACGGCCTTCTGCTTCCCGTTCAGCTGGTAGGTTACCCGCGTCCCGAAGGCGACCGCCTCACCATCCGGTGTGGGCCGCAATTCCGCCGTGGCCAGCCGCGTCCGCCAGTATCGCAGCAGCCGCCTGTGCTTCTTCGCGGCCTCGTCGTCCATGACAGGTGTGTCGATCGCCTCCAGCGTCTCAACCGTCTCCCGCGTCAGCCGCAAACCCCGCGCCGTCACCCAGTTGGGACCGGGCGGGATCGGCAACTCAAACTTGGGCTCCATATGCTCATCGTCGCTCTCGCGACGAAAGGCGACGCTCATTTCACATCCTCATCGAACAGCCCGGCCAGCTGCTCGACCATCGTGCCGCCCAGTTGCTCCGCATCCATGATGGTGACGGCGCGACGATAATAGCGGGTCACGTCATGACCGATGCCGATCGCGACGAGCTGCACCGGGGATCGGTTCTCGATCCACTCGATCACCTGCCGCAGATGCCGCTCCAGATAGGTGCCGCTGTTGACCGAGAGCGTCGAGTCGTCCACCGGCGCGCCGTCCGAGATGACCATCAGGATTCGCCGCTCCTCCGGCCGCGCGATCAGTCGGGCGTGCGCCCACAGCAGCGCCTCGCCGTCGATATTCTCCTTGAGCAGCCCCTCGCGCATCATGAGGCCGAGATTCTTGCGCGCCCGCCGCCACGGATCATCCGCCTTCTTGTAGATGATATGGCGCAGGTCGTTCAGCCGTCCCGGCATCGGCGGTCGTCCGGCGGCAAGCCATTCCTCGCGCGCTTGACCGCCCTTCCACGCGCGCGTGGTAAAGCCCAATATCTCGGTCTTGACCCCGCAGCGCTCCAGCGTGCGCGCCATGATGTCGGCGCTGATCGCCGCGATGCTGATCGGCCGCCCGCGCATCGAGCCCGAATTGTCGATCAGCAGCGTGACGACCGTATCGCGGAACTCGGTGTCCCGCTCGATCTTGTAAGACAGCGATCGCGTCGGGTCGATCACGATCCGCGCCAGCCGCGCGGCATCGAGCAGCCCTTCCTCCTGATCGAAGTCCCAGGATCGCGACTGCTGCGCCATCAACCGGCGCTGAAGGCGGTTGGCGAGCTTTGTCACCGCGCCCTGGAGGCTGACGAGTTGCTGGTCGAGGAAACCGCGCAGCCGCGCCAGCTCATCTTCGTCGCACAGTTCCTCGGGGCTCACGACCTCGTCGAACTTGGTCGTATAAGCCTTGTAATCGAAACCGGGCGGCAGGTCGGACATGGGGCGATTGGGGCGGACCGGCATCATGCCCTCCTCGCCCATATCGTCCGCGCCCTCTTCGCTGTCGGTGTCGAACTCGTCGCTATAGTCGGTTTCGCCGTCCTCGGTGTCGCCGCCCTTATCCTCGGCGCGCGCCTCGGCGTTCATGTCGCTGTCGCCGGCCTCCTCTTGACCGGACTCGCCTTCCTCCTGCTGCTCCTCCTGATCCTCGCCCTCGTCCTCGCTCTCCGGCTCCTCGGTGTCGGGCGGGACATCGGCGTCGATCAGCGCCAAATGCTCCAGCATCGCGGTGGTCAGCTTCTGGAAGGCGCGCTGGTCGTCGATGGCGAGCATCAGCGAGTCGAGATCGCCGCCCGCCTTGTCCTCGATCCACTGATCGACCATCGCGACCCCGGCCGCCGCCTCCTTGGGGATCGCCTGCCCCGTCAGCCGCTCACGGACCTTCAATGCCAGCGCCGTAGATAGAGGCACCTCGTCGGCGGCGCGCGCGCGCCGGATCGCGTCGGACTTCAACCGCAGGTCGAGCGCGTGGTTGAGGTTCGCGCGCACCCCCGCCATGGACCGTGACCCGATCGCCTCCACCCGCGCCTGCTCGACCGCGTCGAACACCGCGCGCGCCACCGCCACTCCCGGCGCGGACGCGGCATGGACCTTGGCATTATGATGCCGCAGCTTCAGCGCCGAAGCATCGGCGAACCCTCGCGCCAGCGCCACCTGATCGGCGGGCAGGGCGCGGCCCGGCGTCGGCACCTTGATCGCCTTGCCGGCGGCGTGCGGCGTGTCGGCGGTGAAGCCCACTTCCACCTCCGCGTCGCGCGTCATCGCGCGCGCCGCACCGGACAGCACATCCTTGAAAGCATCGAGGGGCGAGCGTTCGGTCACCGCCCCTCCGGGTCCGCGACGCGCGGCACGGCGATCGTCTCGATCTGCGTCTCCACCTCGCTCATCAGCTTGTGCACCGGGCATTTGGCGGCGACGGCGATCAGCTTGTCGTGCTGCTCGTCGGTCAGCGGCCCGCCGATCGCGATGCGGGTGGTAAGGCGATAGATGCCCTTGCGCTCCTCGCTGGCGTCGCGGATCACGCCGACATGGATGTCCTCGACCGGAATGCCGTTGCGCTGCGCATACCAGAGCATCGTCATAGCCTTGCACGCACCCAGCGCGGAATCGTAGAGATCGTGCGGGTCCGCCCCGGCGTCTCCGCCATCGGGCGCGGACATGTCCGCCACGATCTCGTGCCCCCGGATGCTGATCCGGTGCGCCGTCCCGCCTGCCGGGTCAATGCGCTCGACGACGATCATCAGTTCGCCCGGCTCGCCACGCTTTCCGGCAAGTCCTTTCCGAACACGCGCTGGTAATATTCCGCGACCAGCGCGCGCTCCGCCTCGTCGCACTTGTTGAGGAAGGACAGGCGGAAGGCGAAGCCGACATTCTTGAAGATCAGCGCATTCTGCGCCCAGCTGATGACGGTGCGGGGCGACATGACGGTAGAAATGTCGCCATTGACGAAGCCCTGCCGCGTCAGCTCGGCGACCTTGATCATGTTCTCGACTTCCTTGCGGCCGCCCTCATGGTCGTACTCGCCAGACTTCGCCAGCACCACCTGCGCCTCGGTCGCGGCGGGGAGATAGTTCAGGGCGACGACGAGGTTCCAGCGGTCCATCTGGCCCTGGTTGATCTGCTGCGTACCGTGATAAAGGCCGGTCGTGTCGCCCAGGCCCACCGTGTTGGCGGTGGCGAACAGGCGGAAATGCGGATTGGGGCGGATCACCCGGTTCTGGTCGAGCAGCGTCATCTTGCCGTCGGTTTCCAGCACGCGCTGGATCACGAACATGACGTCGGGTCGGCCGGCGTCATATTCGTCGAAGACGAGGGCAACCGGGCGCTGGAGCGACCAGGGCAGAAGCCCTTCGCGGAACTCGGTCACCTGCTGCCCGTCCTTGAGCACGATGGCGTCGCGGCCGACCAGATCGATGCGGCTGATATGCGCGTCCAGGTTGATGCGGATGCACGGCCATTTCAGGCGGGCAGCGACCTGCTCGATATGGCTCGACTTGCCGGTGCCGTGATAGCCCTGCACCATCACGCGCCGGTTGAACGCAAAGCCGGCCAGAATGGCGAGCGTGGTGTCGGGATCGAACACATAGGCGGGGTCGAGGTCCGGCACCCGCTCATCGGCCTGGGAAAAGGCCGGGATCTTCATGTCGACGTCGACGCCGAACACCTCGCGCGCGTCCACCTCGCGGTCGGGCGCGTCGAGCAGCGTGTCGGCGCGGGCGTCGGGCTGGACGTTGGAAATGTCGGTCATCGGCACATCATCTTTCTGCGATTTTCATGGCCCCTAACCCAAAGATTCGGGCCATGTCGATAGAGTGGAGCCTGACACGCACGGGATCAAGCCGCCCGTTGGGACGAAGTGGCCTGCCGTTCAGGCGAAGGCCGCCGCCTTGCGGAGGTGACCATAAGCCTCGATCACATCCTGCAACGCGCCCTCATGGCTGCGGTCGCCGCCATTATGATCGGGGTGATAGCGGCGCAGCAGTTCGGTATAGCGGGTCCGCAGCGCCTTGCGGTCGGCATCGATGGTAAGGCCCATGACGGCGAGTTGCTTGCGGTCCTCGCCCGACAGGAACTTCCCGTCCTGCCGCATCTGGTTCGCCTCGCGCGCCTTCGCCACCCGCTCGCGGAACTTGGCGCCAATGGCGTCGAGGGGGTCTTGGAAGTCGGACCATTTAGGCGGCGGGCTCGTGGCGTTGGAGGAGAAGGCGCGCGTCTCCCGTTCCCACCCGGCATAGGGGCGCTGGGCGGCGGCGATCTCGTCGGGGCTCATCCCGGTGAAGAAATTATAGCCCTGGTTGAATTCGCGCACATGATCCAGGCAGAGCCAGCGCCAGCGCGGTCCTTCCTGATGGGAAGGGCCGCCTTCCAGCGGCGGGGCGCGGAATTCGCCCGGCTCGGGGCAGCCCTCCACCGCGCAGGGGCGGTCGCTTTCCACGCGGCCATGGAAACGGTTGAAGCGACGGGTCGAAAAAGGGTCAGTGGACAAGACGGGCCTGATGCAAGGGACGGTACAGCGCCTATATAGGGGACATGAGCACCGACCTCAAAGGCCCCGTGGCCACCGAAATCGAAGCGCGCCTGCGCGCCGCCCTGTCGCCCGACCAGCTCGCCGTCATCAACGACAGCGAAAGGCATCGCGGCCATGCCGGCCATGACGGATCGGGCGAAAGCCACTTCACCGTGGATATCGTCTCCAGCCATTTCATCGGCCAGAGCCGCGTCGCGCGGCAACGGATGGTGAATGGCGCGCTCGCCGACCTGCTGCGCGAGCAGGTCCACGCCCTCGCCATCAAGGCGCGGGCGCCCGGCGAGGGGTGAAGGCTTGCGGCCCGACACGAATTGCAGAACGATCTGACCAGCGACCGGCGGCTGCCCGTCGCCCAACAGACATGATCCCGAACTGGACGCGCCATGACCCTCGACGACCTCATTCTTCAGACCGTCACGCCCACCAGCCACAATCTCGGCGATTTCCGGGTGCATCGATCGCTTCCGGTGAAGGGCCGCACCATGGTCGGCCCCTTCATCTTCTTCGATCAGGCAGGGCCAGCGCAGATCGGGCCGGGGCAGGGGATCGACGTGCGCCCGCACCCGCATATCAACCTCGCCACCGTCACCTATATGTATGAAGGCGCGTTCGTGCACCGGGACTCGCTCGGCACGCAGCAGCTGATCGAGCCGGGCGCGGTCAATCTGATGACCGCCGGCAAAGGCATCGTCCATTCGGAACGCTCGCCCGACGAAGACCGGGTGAAGGCGTCCAAGCTCTCGGCGATCCAGACGTGGCTCGCCCTGCCCGACGCCATCGAGGAGATGGACCCTGCCTTCGAGCATGTCGCGGCCGACGCGCTGCCGGTGATCGACGATGGCGGCGCGCGCGCGCGGGTCATCATGGGGTCGCTCTGGGGCGAGGCATCGCCGGTCACGACCTATGCCCATACCATCTACGCCGATATCCAACTGGCTCCCGGTGGCCGCATCGCCATCGACGCCTCGGCGGACGAGCGCGCGCTCTACGTATCGGGCGGCGACGCCATGCTGGACGGGCTGATGCTGACCCCGCAGACGCTCTACGTCCTGCGCCCCGGCACGTCGGCGACGCTGTCGAGCCTGGACGGCGGGCGGATCGTGCTGTGCGGCGGCGAAGCCTTCGCCTCGCCTCGCCATGTCTGGTGGAACTTCGTCTCCTCCCGCCCCGACCGGCTGATGCAGGCGCGCGAGGATTGGGATGCGCTGCGCTTTCCCCTGATTCCCGGCGACGATCAGGAATTTATCCCGATCCCGCAGGGCCGGCCCAAGACCGTCAGCTACCCCTGACGCCTACTGGACAAAGGTCAGCGAGAGATTTTCGGCGTTTCGGGGAATGTCGATACGGCTCTCGTTGATCGACGCTTCCTCGCCCGGCTTAAGACGATTCTTGTCGGCCTTCGTCGTCCAGCTGAACACCAGCCGGTTCTGCCGGTCGCGCAGCTGCACAAGCACCGGGGGCACCGACAGAGCCTGCGATCCGCTATTCACGATGCGCGCACCGAAGGCGAAATATTCCTCGCCCGTCGGCAGCTTGCGGCGTTCGGCCGGCTTGGAAAGGTAGAAGAGCAGGTCGGGATCGCCCTCTTCCGGCACGATCCCCATCGCCACCATCCAGTTCGGCGCCCCGAAATAATAAAGCGCGCCGCCCGTCGCCGCGACGATCAGGCAGAAGGCCGCCGCCGCATAGGTCCATAGCTTGAGCGGATTGCGGCGCGGCTTCGTGGCTGGAGGCGGGGCATAATCGCTCTCTTCTACCTCGCTCGCAGGCGCACCGGCATAGATGTCGTCGAACCGGTTGTGGCCCGAAGCGGCGGCAGGCGGCGCTTCCGGTTCGGCAACTGGCGCGGTTGCAGGCGGTTCGACGGTGGGCGCGCTGATCGGCGCAGGAGCCGTGGCGACAGGCTCGACCGGTTGGGGAGGCGGCGGCGCAACCGGCTGTTCGGCGGTGATAGTCGCAATTGCCGGCGCGGCAGCGACCTCGCGCGGCGGCAGGATTGCCGGTTCCTGGAACCAACTGTGCCGACAGGCGGCGCAGCGCACCTGGCGACCATGTTGGCCTACGGCGCTGTCCGGGACGACATAGCGCGTCGCGCAGTTTGGGCACACCAGGATCATGACGCTTCATAGGCACGGCATGGACTCGCGCGCAAGCGGCAACAATCGTCCCTGCGACCGCCTGCGACTCGCGGGATCGCGCCGCTTGGGCTTTACGGCGGCACGCCGCCTGTGCCATGGCTGGAGGATCGGGGATGCAGGGAGCGCGGAGGCGCCATTTTCCAACCTATGTCGGCCATCGTCCAGTTCGAAAATGTCGGCCTGCGCTATGGTCTGGACAGCGAGACTCTCTCGGACGTCAGCTTCTCGCTGGCGGGCGGCGGCTTTTATTTCCTGACCGGCGCGTCGGGCGCGGGCAAGACCTCGCTGCTGAAGCTCCTCTATCTCGCCCAGCGCCCAAGCCGGGGCGTGATCCGTCTGTTCGGCGAGGATGTCGTTACGCTCCCCCGCAAACGGCTTCCGGGCTTCCGCCGCCGTATCGGCGTCGTGTTCCAGGATTTCCGGTTGGTGCCGCACCTGTCCGCCTATGACAATATCGCACTGCCGCTGCGGGTCGCAGGCATACAGGAGGGCGAGATCGACGCGCCGGTCGCCGAAATGCTCGACTGGGTGGGGCTGGGCGACCGTGGCCAGGCGCGCCCCGCGACCCTGTCGGGCGGGGAGCAGCAGCGGGTCGCCATCGCCCGCGCGGTTATCGGCCGTCCCGAGATACTTGTGGCTGACGAACCGACCGGCAACGTCGACGCTGACATGGCAAAGCGCCTTATGACCCTGTTCGAGGCGCTCAATCGTCTGGGCACCACCATCGTCGTCGCCACCCATGACCTGCCGCTGATCGGCCAGGTCAAGGGCGCGCAGATGATGCGGCTGGACAAGGGCCGGCTCGCCGATCCCACCGGATCGCTGCGCTTCCCGCCACGACCGCAGGAACGGTCCTGATGGCCGACCGCATCGATCGCAAGGCGGCGGGCGCAGCGCGCAACCGGCTGCTGCCGGGCGGGCGCTTCGCCGGGCCGATGCCATGGATCATCGCGATCATGATGTTCCTGACGGTGCTGGCGGCGGCAGCGGGGCTGGGCCTGGGCGCGGCGGTCCGGTCGATGAGCGCCGACCTGGCGGGGCGGGCAAGCGTGCAGGTGGTGGAGGCAGATGCGGAGGCGCGGGCGCGGCTGGCGGCCGAGGCTCTGACGCTGCTGCGCCGGACGGATGGCGTGAGCGCGGCGGTGCCGGTCGATCCCGCCGCGCTCGCGGAGCAGTTGCGCCCGTGGCTGGGCGACGCCGCGACCAATGGCGACCTGCCAGTTCCGGTGCTGATCGACGTGGCGCTGACGCCCGGTGAAACCGACGCGAAGCTTGCACGCATCGGGGTTGCGTTCGCGCGTCTTTCGCCCAGGCTGCGGGTCGAACCGCATGCGGCCTTCCTCCTGCCGCTCGCCGGATTGCTGACGGCGCTCGGCTGGCTCGCTGCGGCAGTGGTGGCGATGATGGCGCTGGCGACCGGCGCGGTGGTAGTGCTGGCGGCGCGCGGCGCGCATGACAGCCATCGCGGCACGATCGAGGTGCTGCACCTGATGGGATCGACCGACGTGCAGATCGCCCGGTTGTTCCAGCGCCGCATCGGCCTCGATGCGCTCGCGGGGGCAGCGCTGGGCTTCGCCTTTGCGGTGCTGGTCATCCTGCTTATCGGGCTGCGGCTCTCGGCCGCCGGATCGGATATGCTGGGCGCTGTCAGCCTCGACGGGCGCGGCTGGGCGCTGCTGGCTCTGCTGCCGGTGCTGGGCGTGCTGCTCGCCACGCTGACGGCGCGCTGGACGGTGCTGCGGGCGTTGGGACGGGCGCTGTGATCGTCCGCCTTGCCGCCGTGACGATGCTCGCCTGGCTGGCGGGCTTCGTCTGGTTTGCGGTGTTCCTGCCGCAGCCGCTCGAGGGGCGGCCGACCGATGCCATCGTCGTGCTGACCGGCGGGGCGGGGCGGATCGACCGGGGCATCGCGCTGCTGGAGCAGGGCGCGGCCAAGCGAATGCTGATATCCGGGGTCGATCGCTCGGTCCGGCCGGTTGAGCTGGCGGCGCAATATAAGGCACCGGAGCGGCTGTTCGCCTGCTGCATCACCCTGGGGCGGGAAGCGATCGACACCCGGTCCAATGCGCTGGAGACGACACGCTGGCTGGAGCGGCGGGACTATAAGACCGTGCGCCTCATCACCACCGACTGGCACATGCGCCGCGCCGCGCTGGAATTGCAACAGGCGCTGCCGGGGCGGGTGAGCATCGTCTATGACGCGGTGCCCAGCCGGCCCAGCCTGACGATGCTGTTGCGGGAATATAATAAATATCTGCTGCGGCGGATCGCGGCGCTGATCGGGGTTTAAGCCTTGGTGACGGCCCTTCGATCTTTGCTCTTCATGCTCGTCTTCTACAGCGCCAGCCTGTTGTTCGTGCTGTGGGCGCTGGTAGTAGCCTGGGTCGTCCCGAGCGCCGTCCAGGATGTGGCGATGGGCTGGAGCCGGTTTCATCGCGCCTGCGCGCATATCATCCTGAGCCAGCGGGTGGTGGTGGAGGGGGAACTGCCGCAGGGCCCCTATCTCTACATCCTCAAGCATGAATCGATGTTCGAGACGATCGACCTGCTCTGCCTGCTCGACCGGCCGGCGATCGGGGCGAAGCGGGAATTGCTCGACATTCCGCTCTGGGGCCGGATCGCCCGGCTCTACGGCCTTATCCCCATCGAGCGCAGCGCCGGGGCGTCGGCGCTGCGGGCGCTCAGGGCAGCGGCCAGGGCGGCGACGGCGCAGGGGCGGCCCGTCTGCCTTTTTCCCGAAGGCACTCGCGTGCCCCATGGCGAATGCCCGCCGCTCAAGTCCGGGTTCGCCGGGCTCTATGGCCTGCTCGGCCTGCCGGTCGTACCCGTGGCAGTCGACAGCGGGCGGGTCTCGCCGCGCGGCCGGTTCCTGAAGCGCGCCGGCACCATCACCTACAAGGTCGGCGAGACGATCCCGCCGGGCCTCGACCGCAAACTCGCCGAGACGAAGGTCCATGCTGCGATCAACGCGCTGAACCGCTCCTCAATGTGACCTGCCGAAGTCGGGCTTCGCGTCGTCCTGCCCCTGTTCGATGATCGAGCGGCGGATGGCGCGGGTGCGGGTGAAGAGCGAGAAGAGCGCGTCGCCGTCATTCCAGCGGATCGCCCGCTGGAGCGCCGACAAATCTTCCGAAAAGCGCTGGAGCATGTCGAGCACCGCGTCCTTGTTCGCCAGGAACACGTCGCGCCACATGGTCGGGTCGGACGCGGCGATGCGGGTGAAGTCGCGAAAGCCGCCGGCCGAATATTTGATGACCTCGGACTGGGTGACGTTTTCCAAGTCGCTCGCCGTGCCGACGATCGTATAGGCGATGAGATGGGGCAGGTGGCTGGTTACTGCCAGCACCAGGTCGTGATGCGCGGGGTCCATCATGTCGACCTGCGCGCCCAGGCGGCGCCACAGTTCGGCGATGCGCTCCACGGCGGCGGGGTCCGCGCCTTCGGGCGGGGTCACGATCGACCAGCGGCCCTTGAACAGCGAGGCGAAGCCGGCTTCCGGCCCGCTATTCTCCGTACCCGCAACCGGATGCGCGGGGATGATCGTGCGACCGGGCAGCGCGGCGTTCAGCTGCGCCAGCACGTCCACCTTGCAGGAACCGACATCACTGACGATCGCGTCGGCCGGCAGGTCGTCGGCGATCTCCGCTGCCGCCGCGCCCATGGCGCGGACGGGGACGCACAGGATGACGAGGTCGGCGTCGGTGACAGATGCGCCGGCTGTGTCGGTAATGTCGTCGCAAAGGTCGATGCGACGCGCCGTTTCCCGCACCGCCGGGTCGGCGTCATGCCCTGTAACGCGCACGGTCGGCATCTCCGCCCGGATGGCGCGGCAGAGCGAGGAGCCGATGAGGCCGAGGCCGATGATGGTGATGCGGGCGAAGGGCAGCATCGCGTTCAGGCCGCCTCCGCCATGGCGCGCAGCTTGGCGGCGACGGCGCGGGTCTGTTCTTCGGTGCCGATGGTGATGCGAAGGCCGTTGGGCAGCCCCTGGCCCGGCAGCCAGCGGGTGGCGAAACCTTCGTCCCAGAGGCCTTTCATAGCGGCTTCGGCGGTCAGGCTGCCATCGAACAGGATCAGCAGGAAGTTGGTACGGCTGGGCACGGCGCGCAGGCCGTGATTGGAAAGGGACGCGACTTCGCCCGCCAGCCATTCGCGCCACTGGGCATTGTGGCTGCGGCTTTGGTCGACCCAATCGGTGTCGGCGATGGCGGCGATCGCCGCCGCCTGGCCCGCCGTCGTCACATTGAAGGGCGCGCGGATGCGGTGGAGAATGTCGATCACGTCGGCCGATGCATAGCCCCAGCCGATCCGTTCGGCGGCAAGGCCGTAGATTTTCGAGAAGGTGCGGGTGACAAAGACGTTGGGGGCGTTTTTGGCGAGGTCGAGCCCGCCGTCATCCTCGTCCGCGTCCAGATATTCGGCGTAGGCCTGGTCGAGGACGAACAGGATGTCGGGACGCAGGCCCGCATGCAGCCGGGCGATCTCCTCCCGGCTGGACATGGTGCCGGTGGGGTTGTTCGGGTTTGCGAGGAAGACGACCTTGGTGCGCTCCGTCACGGCGGCCAGAAGCGCGTCCACGTCCGTCGCATAGTCGCGGTCGGGCGCGATCACCGGCGTCGCGCCCACGCGCCGGGCAGCGATGTCGTACACCGAAAAGCCATAGCGGACGTAGAGGACTTCATCGCCCGGCCCGGCATAGGCGCTGGCGGCAAGGTGCAGCAGTTCGTCCGATCCGGCGCCGTAGATGATCCGTGCCGGATCGAGCCCGTAATGCGCGCCGACCGCCTCGCGCAGCTTCGTGGCGGACGGATCGGGATAGGTCGCCATGTCGGCGGTCGCCGCGAGGAAGGCGGCGCGCGCCGCTTCGCCGGTGCCGAGCGGATTTTCATTGGCGCTGAGCTTGATGAGCGGACGGCCGTCATCGGCGGCGGACTTGCCCGGCACATAGGCGTGGATGCCGAGAATCCAGTCCTTGGGCAATGGTTTTGCGAGCGTTTCTGTCATGGCGCGGGCTTTAGCGGGTTCGGACGGAAAGGCAAAGCCAGGGCGAGCGGGCGATCTCCTACGAAGTTCACACCGTAGCGGGGCTTTTTGGGCCGAAAGCGCCTGCGACGCGCTTGCGACGCGTCTGCTAAGCGTCACGGGCCCGGGGCGAGGCAAAAAGGAGATGCTGGTTCATGGGGGAGGATAGGCCAGAGGAAATCCAATTAGGAAAGGGTTTTCTGGCGCGTTTGATAGTTCGCGCAGAGGCGCAGAGATTGCTCACGCGGAGGCGCGGAGGCGCGGAGAAGAAAATGAATGGGAGGAGCCGCCTTTGGCGGCAATATGTTCTCTCTGCGCCCTTTGCGCCTCTGCGCGAACAAGCAAGGCTGACCGCGGCCGGGCGGCGCTTCTCTCCACGTCTCCGCGCCTCCGCGTGAACAAACAGAAGCGGGATGCCGGCTCATGGGCCAGCATGACGGTAGGGGCCCTTGCCCTACACCACCGGGGTCAGCAGCGGCTTGTCGGCGAACCAGGCGTCGAGGTTGGCGAGGACGAGGTCGGCCATGGCTTTGCGCGTGTGGCGGGTGGCGCTGCCCTGGTGGGGCTGGAGGACGACATGGTCCATGGCGAGCAGGGCTTGCGGCACATGGGGCTCGTTGGCGAACACGTCGAGGCCCGCGCCGGCGATGCGTCCCTCGCCCAACGCCGCGACCAGCGCACCCTCGTCAATGACACTGCCCCGACTGATGTTGACGATCACCCCTTCCGGCCCGAGCGCGTCGAGCATGGCGGCGTCGACCAGTTGCGCCGCTTCCGGCCCGCCCGAGGTCGCAACCATAAGGACGTCGCACTGGCGCGCGAAGTCGAGGCGGTCGGGGACATAGCGGTAGGGCGCGTCGGCGGCTTCGCGGCGGTTGTGGTAGAGGATTTCGCCGGCGACCGGCTCCAGCCGCCTGGCGATCGCGCGGCCGATGCGGCCCAAGCCCAATATGCCGATCCGCGCGCCGGTGACACGGCCGGAAAGGGCGGGGGACTGGCCCTGCGCCCAGGCGCCCGACCGCACCATCCGGTCGTTCGCCGCGATGTTGCGGACGGTCGCGTAGAGCAGTCCGACGGCGAGGTCAGCGGTGTCGTCGGTCAGCACGTCGGGGGTATTGGTGAGGCGGATGCCCTTCGCGCGGGCATGATCGATATCGACCCTGTCATAGCCGACCGAGAAGAGCGCGATGAGTTGCAACGCGGGGAGCGCGTCCATGATGGCGGCCGACGCGCCGACCGATCCGAAGCTGACGAGCGCGCGCGACCGCCGGGCCTCCTCGCAGAGTGTGGCGGGGTCCGCATCGGCGGGCAGGCGGTGCAGGGTGAAGCGGCGGGCAAGCTCCGCTTCCAGATAAAGGTTGAGATGGCCGTAGGCGAGGACGGGGGGCGGAGGCGTGGAGGTCATGGGCCGGCTGTAGCCGCTTGTCCGCCGCTGGGCCAGATTGGGAGCCGGGCAGATTGACAGGGGGGCAGATTGACAGGCGGGCGCGCCGGTCCTAGCCCCGCGCGATCATGGCGAGCCTCCCATCCAGCGACGACAGCCGCTTCGGCCTGCGCCGGCAGGCGCGCCTTACCGGGCCGATCGCGCTTTCGAGCGGGGCGAGCCTCGGCCCCGTGGACATCGCCTATGAAACCTATGGCGCGATGAATGCGGACGGCTCCAACGCCATCCTGATCTGCCATGCGCTGACCGGCGATCAATATGTCGCATCCGATCATCCGGTGACCGGCAAGCCCGGCTGGTGGTGGCGGATGGTGGGGGAGGGCAAGCCGGTCGATCCGGCGCGGCACTTCATCATCTGCGCCAACGTCATCGGCAGCTGCATGGGATCGTCGGGCCCTGCGAGCATCGATCCTGCGACCGGCGAGCCGTTCGCGATGCGCTTTCCCGTGCTGACCATCGCCGACATGGTGCGGGCGCAGGCGGCTTTGCTCGATCATCTGGGGGTGAGCGGCCTTGCGGCGGTGATCGGCGGATCGATGGGGGGGATGCAGGCGCTGACCTGGCCGACGCTGTTCCCCGATCGCGTCGAGCGATGCGTCGTGATCGCTTCGACCGCGCGGCACAGCGCGCAGAATATCGCTTTCCACGAAGTCGGGCGGCAGGCGATCATGGCCGATCCGCTGTGGCGCGGCGGGGATTATTATGCCGACGGGCAGGCGCCGGTCGCGGGCCTGGCGGTCGCGCGGATGGCGGCGCACATCACCTATCTGTCGGAAGCCGGCCTCACCGAGAAATTCGGGCGGCGGTTGCAGGGGCGCGAGGCCAAGACCTTCGGCTTCGATGCGGATTTCCAGGTCGAGAGCTATCTGCGGCATCAGGGGCTGAGCTTCACCGACCGGTTCGATGCGAACTCCTATCTCTATATCACCCGGGCGATGGACTATTATGACATCGCCGAGGATCATGGCGGGAGCCTCGCAAGTGCTTTTGCCGGAACGAAAGCGCGCTTCTGCCTGGTGAGCTTCGATACCGACTGGCTCTATCCCACGGCGGAGTCGCGGATCATCGTCCATGCGCTCAATGCCAGCGGGGCGCAGGCGAGCTTCGTCGAACTGTCGAGCCCGTTCGGGCATGACGCCTTCCTGCTGGAATCGCCGGAGCTCAATCGGGTAGTGGACGGCTTCCTGCGCGGCGGGCGGGCGTGAGGGAGGCGTTGCGCCCCGACCTGGCGCTGATCGCGCGGACGGTGCGGCCGGGTGCGCGGGTGCTGGATGTCGGGTGCGGCGACGGGGCGCTGATGGCGGCGCTGCGGGACAATGCGGGCGCTGATGCACGGGGCCTTGAGATCGACGGGTCGAACGTTGCCGCCGCCGTGGCGCGGGGGCTGTCGGTGGTGCAGGGCGACGCCGACACCGACCTTGGCTATTATCCCGACGCCAGCTTCGACTATGCGATCCTGAGCCAGACGCTTCAAACGACGCGGCGGCCCGATCTGGTGGTGGAGGAATTGCTGCGAATCGGCCGTCAGGCGTTCGTGTCCTTTCCCAATTTCGCGCACTGGCGCGGGCGGCTGTCGCTGCTGTGGGGCGGGCGGATGCCGGTGACGCGGCTGCTGCCTGACACATGGTATGACACGCTCAACATCCATCATGTGACGGTCGATGATTTCCGCGCGCTGGTGAAGGAGCGCGGGTGGCATATCGACGGGCAGTGGTTCCTTAAAGGGGACCGCGAAACCACCCATGCGAACGCCAACCTGTTCGCCGAACATGCGGTGTTCCTGCTGCGGAAATAACGGGCCCGACGGCGGCGATGCCCATTGGCGGTGCGGACGATCCGCATTGGCAATCAGGATGGTGCGGTCAGGACGCGCGATATCGTCTCCAATTTCCTTTACGACATATCGAATCGCGGCGGGGTCGATGGGCCGCATCCTGGCTTGGCTCAATCCCGGAAAGATTATCGCGATAATTATGTTGACATGCGCTGCTCGGCTGAATAGAAACACTTATCGCAATAAACGTTACCGCAAAAACCAAGGAGTATGTCATGAGCATCCATCGTTCCGTCATCGCCGTCGCCGCAGCAGCCGCCGCCACCATTTCCGTTCCCGCTTCCGCGCAGCAGGAAGCCGTCAAGAACATCGTGCTCGTCCACGGCGCGTTCGCCGACGGATCGGGTTGGAAAGGGGTTTATGACGAACTCACGTCGCGCGGCTACAAGGTCAGCATCGTACAGAACCCGCTCACGTCCTTCGAGGACGACGTGGCAGCGACCAATCGGGTTCTTGCGCGGCAGAACGGCCCCGCGATCCTTGTCGGGCATAGCTATGGCGGCAGCGTGATCACGCAGGCCGGCAGCAACGACAAGGTGGTCGGCCTCGTCTATGTGGCCGCCTTCGCTCCCGAAGTTGGCAAGTCGACTCTGGACCAATATGCCGAGGTCGCGCCGCCGCCTAACTTCGTGCCCGAAGAGTCGGCTGACGGCTTTGCCACGCTCAACAAGGAAAAATTCAAGGCAGGCTTCGCCGGCGACACCAGCGACGAGGTCGCCGCTTTCCTGCGGGACAGCCAAGTGCCGGTGGCGATGGCGGCTCTGAGCGCCAAGGTCACTTTTGCCGCGTGGAAGTCGAAGCCGAGCTGGGCGGTCGTAGCGACCGAGGACGGAGCGATCGATCCGAAACTTCTGCGCAGCACGGCACGCCGCATCGGCGCCGCCACGACCGAAGTTCGCGGCAGCCATGTGGTCTTCCTTACCCAGCCCAAGGCGGTGGCCGACGTCATCGAGCAGGCGGCCAAGGGCGCGAGCGCAGCCGCAAAGAAATAATCCTCGTCGCTGACTGACTGGTGACCCCGCCCGGCCGCTCTGGTCGGGCGGGGTTAGTCATTGGCGCGATGCAGCACACGGGGCGTGCAATGCCCTAAAGATCATGCCTCGCTGCGCCTGTCACGCTTCGTGCGGCTTCTGCCGGTGTGCAGGCGCCAAATCCAGCGGCACGAGAGGCATCTGACGCTTCCCATCGTGGAAGCCATTACTGCAACCGGTAAAGCCGAGCGTCGTCCCCATGGGCGTGATCGCTGAGCCGAAGCGCCGTCAGCGCGCTGCGCCGTTTGTCGGCAGCCTTAGCGCACACCTAGCGCCGCAGCAGGCTGTCGCGCAATTTGGCAACCGAACGGTTGAGCGTGTCCAGTTCGGCGCTGGTGAGCCCGGTCGCCTCCAGCACTTCGCCCGGCACGCAATCAAGCGCTTTCCCCGCGATGTCCCGTCCCGCGACGGTGAGACTGAGACGTACCACCCTTTCGTCGCGGCTGTCGCGTCGACGCTCGATCAGTCCCGCTGCTTCCAGGCGTTTGAGGAGAGGCGTGAGCGTGTTGGACTCAAGCTGCAATCTCTCACCCAGATCGCTCACGGGACGATCGTCGCGGGCATGCAGCGCGACCAGGACCAGATACTGGGGATAGGTGATGCCGAACGGCTCCAGAAGCGGCTTGTATATGCGGTTCATGGCCAGGCCGGCTCCGTAGAGCGAAAAGCACAGGAAATCGTCGAGCGGATCGACGGGGCGAGCGGATGCGGGGGGTGTCTTTGTCATGGCGCAAATATATATCGTGTACGATTAAATCGCAAGCGTTGACACCAGCGCGCGAATCGCTTAGATAGATCGTACACGATCAAATCGTGGTCGATTTAAATGGAGGTTGTCATGATCAAGAATTCCCTGCGTATCGCCCTGGCCGGATCGGCCGCTCTCTTCCTCAGCGCTTCGGCTATGGCTGCCGAACTCCAGCCCGAAGCGAAAGCGTTCGCCGCGGCAGCGGACAAGGCGACCCCGATCTACACATTGCCGTACGATGGCGCCCGCAAGGTGCTGGCGACGGTGCAGGCCGACAAGCTCGCGTCTCCGGCGGTGACGACCGAAGACGCCGTGTGGAAGGTTGGTCCGACGGGATCGGTCAACATCCGCATCGTCCGGCCGCAGAACGCACAGGCTCCGCTGCCGGTGGTCGTCTATCTTCATGGGGGCGGCTGGGTGATGGGCGACCGCAACACGCATGATCACCTGATCCGTCAGCTTTCGGCCCAGTCGGGCGCGGCGGTGGTCTTCGTCGAATATGGCAATGCCCCCGAGGTCCGCTATCCCGTGAACAACGAGCAGGCCTACGCCGCGCTCGACTATGTCGCCGCCCATGCAGCGCAGCTTGGCCTTGATGGGTCGCGTATCGCGGTCGCGGGTGACAGTGCCGGCGGCAATATGGCAATTGCCCTCACGATGATGGCCAAGGAACGCAAGGGCCCCAAGATCGTCCACCAGGTGCTCTTCTACCCGGTAACCGACAATGTCTCCGACGATGCCTCTTATCGCGAGTTCGGCAACGGACCCTTCCTGACCCGCAAGGCGATGGATTATTTCATCGAGGCGAATTATCCGCGCGATCGGCAGAACGAGATCCTCGCGTTCCCGCTCAAGGCGTCCGTCGACCAACTGAAGGGACTGCCATCGGCAACGGTGATCACCGCCGAGAATGACCTTCTGCGTGACGAAGGCGAAGCCTATGGCCGCAAGCTTCTGGCTGCCGGCGTGCCGGTCAGCTCGACCCGCTACAATGGCACCATCCATGACTTTGTGATGTTGAATGCGCTTGCGGACAGCATCGCTGCCAAGGCGGCTATCACGCAGGCGGCAACCGAATTGCGGACCGCATTCGCGCGCCGATAATGGCGTGCGCCGCTCGCGCGAAACCATGATCCGTCAGGCGGGGGGCTGCCTCCTGCTCCCCGCAGAACCCGCGCGCTTTCCCTGAAGCGCGCGGGTTCAAGGGTTGTATGGCAGGCCTCGTCATCACGGTCCGACCATCAACAGGGATCGCGTTTCGGGGGCTGCGTTTGATGAAGGCGCGAAACCCCAAATGCACTGCGGATGGCAAAAATCCGTCCGCGCCGATGACCGCATCGCGCGACCTGTCTGGTTCGCCTTATGCTGCGTTTGACACCAGTTTGTTTCGAACTGAAGCCGCCCCGAAGCCGCGCCGCTTTCATACGCCCGATCCAGCGATGACGGTATGGAGGCGCAGATGGATTCCTGGGAGCAGATGGAGCGCTTGAGCGCGCAGGAGCGGCAGGCGATATTCCGCAACTGCCGCGGATATTGGCTCGGCTATGGATATGCCGATCGCATCGATGAGAGGATGACGCTGTATCGTTCCGGCGTGCGAGACCCGCAGATGAACGGTGTCTTCTGGACGGCCGATGCCGCCGCGGACATCGGGGTGGCGAGGCAGCGGCTTGGCGATTTGCCCTGGTACTGGTGGGTCGGACCCGACAGTCATCCCGACGCGGCCGAAATTCTGCTCGCGAACGGGGCGCGGCTGGTCGGTTCGGCGCCGGTAATGGCGGCAGAGGTCGATAAGCTGGAGCAGCCGCCCGTACCCGAAGGTTACACGGTCGAGCGCCTGGACGAGAGCGCCGACCTTTCGCAATGGGTCGCCTCTTACGCGCCGTCGATGGGGATTGCCTCGACCGAGCTTCCCGCGCTCAGTGTGGTGGAGAAGGGGCGACGCGATCCACCCGGTGCCCTCACACGCTTTGCAGCGCGGCAGGGCGACAAGATCGTCGCGGTCAGCGAGTTGTTCTTGAGCGACAATGTGGCGGGGATCTATCTCGTGGCAACCGATGCTGGGCATCGTCGTCGCGGTTTGGGAGCGGCCGTGACCGCGGCAGCCATCGAGCACGGACGCTCGAAGGGCGCGCGCATCGCCACGTTGCAGGCGTCGCCCCTGGGCTTACCTCTTTACCGGCGGCTCGGCTTCGTCGTCGTCGCAGAGTATCGGATTTTTTCGCTTCCCGGCGTCGGTGGCATGGATGACCGCGACCGTATCGGTGAGTGATCGACGGTCGGTGCGGCGGGCGCTGCACTCGACCACTGCGGCGGTCTTGGTGAGCGTCACCGCAGGCGGCGAGGGCATCATGGCGATTTACGGGAATGGGTGGCGGCAGCATAGGGTCGAGGGGTTCCCTCACTAGCTGCTCTGTCCCCAGACCTCCCGTTCAGCCGCACCCCTCGACATAGGCGAGTACGGGCATTTGCCCGACGTGGACCCGGGACACCTTGCCCGCAGAATTGATCTCGAACCGCCATCCCGACTGGCCGGGCGTTACGTCGGGAGAGCCGATATATTTCGCAGGTGCGGCCTCATATTTGTGCGGCTCGTCGCGGAAGGAGGGGAAGGCGGCTTTGACGCTGAATTCCTCCGAACCCACGCCGATACCCTGCGCAAGAGCGACCTTGGACCCTTCGCCGATGGTGATGCGACGCACCTTGCCGTCTTCGACGATGGCATAGAGACCCGGATAGTCCTTCGACCGTGCGGTGGCGCAGCCGTCGCCGCCGACCTCCCATCCGCTTTGCGCCGGAACCTGTTGGCCGATCCTCAGTCGGTCGAGACCGTCGATCGTGAGCGCAGTCCCTGTCGAAGCGACCGGGTTAGCGGTGGCGGAACCGTCGGCCGCCGGGGGTGCCGTGCGGTCCGGATCCGGCGAACAACCGCTGCTTGCGAGGCAACTGGCAGCGGCCAGAATTAGGACGATCTGTTTCATGAGTGGAACCCTTCCTGTCCGGGGATCTGCTGAACCGTCGGTCCGTCCTGCTACTGCTCGTGCCGCAGTCGATGCGGGCGGCATGATGGTAAGGTCGCTCGGCGACGTTATTGATCCGATGCCAGCGTGTGGCTTGGCTGAACATGTTTAAGAGATGCCAGTCCGAGACGGCGGATCGGGCTAGTGGCGCGCCGAAGGGTGCCCGCATCGCCTCGACCCGCGACCTCGAACTGGACTCCTGCGGTGCGGGATTCTTTTGTCCCGATACCGCGATGATGGTAACGGGCGCGCGCTACCGGCCGGTGACGCTGAACGCGCCGCGGGCTACAAATGTCACGGCCCGGTCAACTGACGCGTGCGAGGAAGCGGGCCAGAAGATCCGTGACGATCGCCGGCTGCTCGAGTGTCGCGCTGTGCCCGCAATCGTCGATGATATGGGCCGTGACGCCAAGGCGGTCGGCCATGATGATGCTTTCCGTCGCGGGCCGTGATCGATCGTCGCGGCCGGCGACAATCAAGGCGGGCAGCGTAAGCTTGTCGAGGAGGTCGATGGCATCCTCCCGCCCGAAGATGATTCTGCCGAGCGGCGCGATGGACCGGCGCAGCCGTTCGGCATCATAGCTCGCGACCTGATCGCGCAGCCGCGCCTCCAGCGCTTGCGGGGCCTTGTTGGCGGTGCTGGCGAAGAAGAGCGGAGCGATGGTGGCAATGATGGCGTCGTTAACGAGGCCCTCATGCTCGACGGCGTCGAGCATCGCATAATATGCCGCTCGATTGTGAGCCGGCTCGTCTCCCAGATAGGTGTTCATCAAGGCCAGACCGGCGATGCGGTCGGGCGCGAGGGCCGCAAGGTGGGCGCCCCACATGCCGCCCATGGAAGATCCCGCGACGATCGCCCGATCGATCTCCAGCCGGTCGAGCAAGGACAGCATCTGCGCTGCGATGTCCGCATGGCTTGTCGTGCCCTCCGGCAGCGGACCGGATTGGCCATGACCCCACATCTCTGGAACGATCAGACGGTATCGATTTTTCAGCGCCTCGATCTGAGGCTCCCACATGCGCCAGTCCCAGAGATAGCCGTGACCCAGCAGCACCGCCGGTCCTTCGCCTTCGTCGATGACGGATAGCGTGCTGCCGGCAATTTCGACCATGTGGCGGCGCGGTGAAGAATTATCCATGTCCATATTTTCCTTGTGGTGGTGCAGAGCGAGGCCGCTCGCCGAAATTTGCGCGATCCCGCACCGGGCCGCCTCGCTCCGCTCGGGCGGAGCCGGCGGGGCGCCGAGGGGGCGCCGAGGGGACCGCGGCGTCCTGGTCCCCTCGGCAACAGCCCGGTCGTCAGATTCCGTGCTTGGCGCGAATCCTGGCGGCGGCTTGCTCGCCGATGATGGCGCAGGGTGCCTGGGTATTGCCGCGCGTTACACTCGGCATGATCGAGCCGTCCGCTACGCGAAGCCCCTCGATCCCGAACACCGACAGCGAGGCATCGACGACGGACATGTCGTCGCGGCCCATCTTGGCGGTTCCGCATTGATGCCAGTAGGTGACCGCCGCGTCCCGAATGAACGCGTCGCGCTGAACCATGTCGGTCGCGCCTGGCATGACCTCGCGCTTTACGTACGGCGCGAACGCCGAGGCATTGCCGAGATCGCGGCACAGCTGGACGCACGCCCGGGCGGTTTCGCGGTCCTCCGGGTTCGAGAGCATATTGGCGTCGATCACGAGCGCCGAACCAGGATTAGCATCGCGCAAGGTCACGCGTCCGCGGCTCTTGGGAGATGCGAGCCCGGCGAACATCGTCCATCCGTGGTCGGGCACACCGAGCGCTGCGGTGCGTTCGCTCGGCACGGGAAATTCGACCTGGCAAAAAAGCAGATCGGGCGCGTCGAGCTCGGGACGGCTCTTCCAGTAGAGGGTCGCCTCGCTGCCGCTGTTCTTCGGAGCCATCGGCTCCGACAATTCCCACATGCACCCGAAAGACACATGATCCTGAAAATTGCGGCCGACGCCCGGCAGGTGCTGGATAACCGGGATCGAGTGGCGTTCGAGTTCGGATCGTTCGCCGATGCCCGAAAGCATCAGGAGCTTTGGCGTGTTGATCGCTCCGGCCGAGAGGATGACTTCGCCCCGCGTGCCGACCGAGAAAATCCGACCGCCGCGCTCAAGCTCGACCCCGATCGCGCGCCGCTGGTCGAACAGGATGCGCCTGGCGTGAGCTCCGGTCAGGATGGTGAGGTTGGGGCGATCCGCAAAGGGCCTGACATAAGAGCGGTACAGTGACCGGCGACGGCCGCCCCGCACGAGCATGTCGGTGATCGCTGCTCCGCCCGAACCTTCCATCATCAGGCCGTTCGGATTGTCGAACGTTGGGATGCCATGCTCGCGCGCGGCGCCCAGCAGTGCATGGGCGAGGGGGTTGGGATCCTGCGCGGGCTGAATCCAAATCTCGCCGGCCGTTCCGCGGTGCGGGTCGGGCTTTCCCTGCCAGTTCTCGATGCGTTTGTAGATGTCGAGCACCGCATCATAGCCCCAGGCCTGGTCGCCGCTTTCGGCCGCGAAATGGTCCCAGTCGGCGCGGTGTCCGCGCGCCCAGACCATGACGTTCACGCTGGAGCCGCCGCCAAGCCCCTTGCCCATCGACATCGAAAGCGAGCGGCCGCCCAGATGCGGATTGGGTTCGGCCTGGAACCCCCAGTCGCGCTCGGTGCCCAGGTTGGTGGGCCACAGCGCGGGGTTCAGAACGCTCTCGACCTCGTCATCCTCGCCGGCTTCGATCAGAAGCACGTCGATGTCCGCATTTTCAGCGAGGCGTCGCGCGATAACCGACCCCGACGAGCCGGCGCCGCAGACGATGAAATCATAAACATCCTTGAGATTGGCACCGAGGCGCGCCTGATTTTCGCGCGCGCGACGTCCGAAATCCTGTTCCTCATCGAGGGAATTCTTGCCTGACATCATTTGCCCTTTCTTGGCGAGGAGGTGGCACTGCGCGGGAACGCGGCGGCGTCGAGGAGAAGCCGTGCTGGCAGCAGGGTTGGGGTAACTATCGAATCTATCAAATATATCAATAATATTATTTTGTCGAAGCGGGCATGCAACGGCGCGCCGCAGCGCCGCCTAAGGCGCGCGAGCCGAAGTCAGGCCGATAAAAGCCGGATGAAGCAGGCGGGATATCGCATCCCACCTGCTTCGCGCTCCGTCCAGAGAGGGAAGGTGGACGGCGCCAGCGGCTGCTGCGCTTTGAGCCAGCCGTGTCGTTGGATCGGGGAACGGGTCAGGCGGCGAGCGCCAGCCGCACGTCCAGGCCGCTGCGGGTGGCATGCGAGTACGGGCACACGATATGAGCCTGATCGACGAGATCCTGGCCGATGGCGGCGTCGACTCCAGGCAATGCAACCGTGAGGGCCACGTCGAGGCCGAACCCCTGACCGTCGGCGCGCGGTCCGATACCGACGGCCGCAGTGACGCTTGCTTCGTCAGACAGCTTCACCTTCCGCTGTGCGGCCACATATTTCAGCGCGCCCAGAAAACAGGCGGCGTAGCCCGCGGCGAACAGCTGTTCGGGGTTGTTTCCTTCGCCGCCGGGGCCGCCGAGTTCCTTGGGCGTCGACAGGGCGACATTGAACGAGCCATCGCGCGTCGAGGCGTTGCCCGTGCGTCCACCGGTTGCGGTCGCTTCGGTGCGGTACAAGATGTTCATGGCAATTCCTTTCTTTTCCGCGATAACAGTTATCGCGATAAGTTTGCATTTAAGGCGATTCGTCCGCGCTGTCCAGAAATATTTATCGCGATATTTATTTTTGCGGATGGCAGGCTATATAGGCGAAAAGGAGCCCATCATGACCGCCAAAGACTCGACCCCCGTGCCTCTCGACGACCAGCTATGCTATGCCATCTATTCGGCAGGGATCGCGATCCAGCGAGCCTATAAACCCCTGCTGGACGGTCTCGGCCTTACCTATCCCCAATATCTGGTGCTGAATATCCTGTGGCGCGATGACGGACAGGCAGTCGGGCAGATCGCGGACCAGCTCGCGCTGGAGTCGAGCACCTTGACCCCGCTGCTGAAACGCCTCGAGGCCGCAGGCTTCGTCAAGCGAACCCGCAATCCGGCGAACGAGAGGCAGGTGGTCGTCGCGCTGACCGACACGGGGCGCGCGCTGCGATCGCGGGCGGGATGCCTAGGAGAGGCGCTGGTTCGGGCCTCTCAACAGACGATCGGAGAGCTTGGCGATCTCAATGCCGATGTCCGCCGCCTTCGCGACGCCATCTACCGGGATATCGGAGGATGGAACATTGGCGGCGATGCTCCTGCACAAAGCGATGCGACCGCATCCTGAAGCGGCGTTTGCAGCGTCGTCAGCTCACATGTCTGGCACGCTCGCGCGCGAGCGCAACGAACGCCGCGTGCGCGGCCGATGGGTTCCGGCGGCTCGGATAATATAGGCTCAGCCCGGGAACCGGCGGGGTCCAGTCTTCAAGAACGCGGACGAGCCGTCCTTCGTCGAGGTCGCGTTGCACCGTCGGTTCCATGAAGAAGCCGATGCCGATCCCTTCGAGCGCCGCGCGTCGTGCGAGTTCCGGTTCGTCGAGCGTGATCTGACCGTTGACATCCAGCTGGATCGCTTGGGCGTCTCTTTGGAACGCCCAGCGATAGAGGGCGCCGCTGGGCAACCGGACCCGGATGCAGCTATGATTGCCAAGGTCGGTCGGGACGCGCGGCGCCTCCTTTCCGGCGAGATAGCTTGGCGCGGCGACCAAGACGCGCCGAAGCGGCTCGCCGAGCGAGACGGCAATCATGTCGTTCGGCACGAGGTCCGACGATCGCACGCCGAGATCGAACCCGTCGGCCACGATATCGACGAGCCGTTCCTCGGTGACGATATCGACATGCACCTGCGGGTATCGCCGGAGGAATTCAAGAACCAGCGGCAAAATCTGCTGGGCTGCGACGGCAAAACTGTTGATGCGTAAAGTCCCCGAAGGAACGACCTGCTGCGATCGCACGGCTTCGATCGCGCCATGGATGTCCTGCAAGGGCACGCCGATCTTGTCGACGAACAGGCGTCCCGCGTCCGTGAGCGATACGCTGCGCGTGGTGCGGTTGAACAACCTGACCCCGAGGTCACTTTCGAGCTTGGCGATCGTGCTGCTGAGCGCGGTGGTCGACATCCCGAGATCGATCGCGGCGGCGCGGAAGGAACCCCGCCTGGCGATAGCCATGACAGCGTCGAGATCGTTCAGGGCTGGTCGATGCATAATCCTGTTTTCCCGCATTCTGCATCCCGAAATATCCCGCTTATCGGGCCGCATGTCCAGCCGTACATCGGCTGCTCTAGCAGGCGCTGTGCCGCAGCTGAGATGGCGCGCGGCGACAGGCATTTTGAAAGGACGACCGGAATGAAATCGGGAATTGCAAATGGACGGGCAGATGGCCTGTCGAAGTGCTCTGCGGCAAAGGGAGTCGCGCGATGAGCGGCTTTATCTCCTTTGCGGGCAAGCGTGTCCTCGTCACCTCCGGCACGCGGGGCGCGGGCGCGGCGACAGCCGACCTGTTCCGCGAGCTCGGCGCGAAGGTGATCACCTCTGCGCGTACCCGCCCCGAAACCCTGCCCGACGACCTGTTCGTTGCCGCCGACCTGACAACGGCTGCCGGCTGCGCGGATCTCGCCACCGCCATTCGGGAACGGCTGGGAGGCGTCGATATTGCGGTGCACATGCTCGGCGGCTCGTCGGCGCCGGGCGGCGGCTACGCCGCGCTCGACGATGGAGAGTGGCAGAAGGAAATCGACCTGAACCTGATGGCGGCGGTGCGGCTCGACCGGGAACTCGTGCCTGGCATGGTCGCGCAAGGCCATGGCGTGGTCGTTCATGTCACGTCGATCCAGAACCGACTTCCGCTGCCCGAGGCGACGACCGGATATGCCGCGGCCAAGGCGGCGCTTTCGGTCTATAGCAAGAGCCTGTCGAAGGAAGTGTCACCCAAGGGCGTCCGCGTCGTGCGCGTATCGCCGGGCTGGATCAACACCGAGTCCTCGGTGCATCTGACCGAGCGCGTGGCCAAAGAGCAGGGGATAAGCGTCGATGAGGCGCGAGGGCTGATCATGGCCTCCCTTGGCGGAATCCCGCTCGGTCGCCCCTGCGAACCGAAGGAAGTCGCCGATCTCGTCGCGTTCGTGGCATCCGACCGGGCGGCGAGCATCACCGGCACCGAGTTTGTCATCGACGGCGGAACAATCCCGGTCGCTTGACCTGGCCCCCTGGCATGGAGTTCCGGTGGCACGTGGCTGATGTCGCTGGCCGCCGGACTCATCCTGACCGGAGTGAGAGGGGGAGCGGTGCGGCGGGGATCGAACTCGCGAACGACCCGATATGCCCTGCAATGGACGCGGTGACGTTACAGGCTGTGTTTCGTGACCGCCGCTGTGCCTATCGGTTTGAAGCGGGTCGCCCTTGGCGCGGATCGATGATCGCCGCGAGACGCGGCTCCACGAGCAAAAGCCCGGTCCACGCGGCGATGCCTATGGCGAGGCAGACGATCTGCGGCGGCGCGCCGAACCCGCTTGCAGGAACGTGGACCGCGATCGCGCCGCCGAGAAAGCCGGTCATGAGCACCGCACCGGCGACGCTTGTTGCTGGTAGCGCAAGCAAAAGCGCGCAGCTGAAGGTCAGCAGCGAAAGGGTCGGCCCGAAGTCCGGCGGATAGCCGATATGCTCCATCGCGGCCATCATCGACGGCGCCGATTGTAGCTGCATGCCGGCATCGTAGAACAGCGCTGCCGACGCGATGAGAAGGAGCGTCCGGCCAAGACGGGGAGCGAGGGAGGTCATCAATGATCCTTTCGAAGGCGCTACCCTATCGGGGGTGCAGGTTGCCGGGCGCCTTCGAGATGGCGCGTAGCGCGCTGCATTTGCAACAAGGAGCGGCGACCCGGCTCGCCGGTCATGCGCGTGCGCTGGACCTCAGCGCTCCGACGGCCCTCTCTTTCAGGTCGCCGGGGCGAGATGGTCCCGGTGAAAGTCAGGGCTGCGCGGCGTTCCATTCCAGCAAGGCGTCGAGCGCGGGGCAGAGCGCCTGCCCCCATTCGCTCAGGCCATATTCGACCCGCGGGGGCGCTTCGGGATGGACGATCCGCCGGACCAGCCCGTCGCGCTCCATCTGCCGGAGTTGCTGGATCAGCATCTTCTGCGAGACCGATGGGATCGCACGCTCAAGTTCGGAAAAGCGCAAAACGCGGCCGCCGAACAGGCAAAAGAGAATTTCGAGCTTCCATCGGCCGTCGAGAAGCGCGAGCGCGGCCGCCACGCCTTCGGCAGCAGTTTCGCGCGTATGGGTAGATAGCTTACCTTGAGGTGCGTGCCTTACCTTCTCGTGCGTTCTTGCCATTTCCCGTGCCTATTCCGAAATGCTGCATCTCTCAACCCGCTGGCCTTGACCAGCGTCAGCCAAGGACAATCGCACATGATCGAGCTACCCTCTGCCATTGCCGCCTATTTCGGGGCCGACAAGGGTGATCCCGATGCCGTGGCCGCCTGCTTCACCGACGACGCGCTGGTGACCGACGAGAAGAAAGAGCATCGCGGCAAGGACGCGATCCGTGCCTGGAAAGCGGAAAGTACGTCGGCCTATACCTACACGACCGAGCCTTTCGACATCGCTGTCGCCGATGGCAAGACGATCGTAACGAGCCATCTTGTCGGCAATTTCCCGGGAAGTCCGATCGACTTGCGCTATTTCTTCCGTCTGGAAGGCGACAAGATCGCCGAGCTTGAAATCAAGGTCTGACTCGATGCCGCCGCGCTACCCCGGCCGGGAGCCGGCTCCGCGCGGCGGCGCTTTACCTGCCCGCTGGGCGTAGCGCGAGCGGCAGTTCCTTGCGCAGCCGGTCGATTAGCAGACGCACCTTGGGAAGGAGATGGCGCCGCTGCGGATAGACGGCCCAGACGGGATTCTCGGCCGGCGCGTGATGTTCGAGCAGCGGCACAAGCGCCCCGCTCAGCAGATGGGGCGCGACGTAGAAATCGGGAAGCTGACAAACGCCATGGCCCGAGAGCGCGGCTTCGGTGACCGCCGTGCCGCTGTTGCACCGCCACCGCGCGGCAGGTCGATAATTGATATCCTTGCCGTCAACGGAGAAATGCCAGGTGTCAGCGGTCCCAAGCAGACATTCATGCGCGGCAAGATCGTCGATCGCGACGGGGAGCGGACGCTTGGCAAGATAGGCGGGCGCCGCGCAGAGATGCATGGTGCGCGAGGCGATGCGTGTGGCGACGAGCGCTGGATCCCTGACCGGTCCTGTGCGAACGGCGAGGTCGAAGCCCTCGGCCAGCAGGTCGACGACGCGGTTCGTAAGCTCGATCGTCACGGTCACCTCGGGATAGGCAAAGGCGTAATCGCGCGCGATTTGCGCGACGAAGCGCTCACCCATCGCGATCGAGCAGGTTACGCGCACTTCGCCACGCGGGGCGCGGCTATCGCTTACTGCCAGGATCGCGTCGTCGCGTTCGGCGATGAGCCTTCGAAACTGCTCGATCAGCGCGCGCCCGGCAGGGGTAGCGACGACGCGCCGCGTCGAGCGAATGAAAATCTGGGTTCCGATCCGGCGCTCAAGGTCGGATATTGCCCGGCTCATATGCGAAGTGGAAGTACCGAGCTGCGCCGCGGCGCGAACGAAACTGCCGCATTCGGCGATGGCAACAACCTCCTCGATGCCATTCCACCGACTCATTGTCCCTCGAATGACATAATAAGTTGCGATATCGCGTCTTTATCCCGCGCAACTGCTGTGTAAAGGCGCTTGTTGCAGATGCCCTGAAAGGACCGCCCATGAAAACCCGCGCCGCCGTTGCGTTCGAAGCGAAGAAGCCGCTGGAAATCGTCGAGCTCGACCTTGAAGGCCCCAAGGCGGGCGAGGTGCTGGTCGAGATCATGGCGACGGGCATTTGCCACACGGACGCCTATACGCTCGACGGCTTCGACAGCGAGGGCATCTTCCCGAGCGTGCTGGGGCATGAAGGTGCCGGAATCGTGCGCGAGGCCGGTCCGGGCGTTACCAGCGTGAAGCCCGGCGACCATGTGATCCCGCTCTATACCCCCGAATGCCGCCAGTGCAAAAGCTGCCTCAGTGGCAAGACCAACCTGTGCACCGCGATCCGCGCGACGCAGGGCAAGGGGCTGATGCCCGACGGCACGACGCGCTTTTCGTACAAGGGCCAGCCGATCTATCATTATATGGGCTGCTCGACCTTCTCGAACTTTACCGTGCTGCCCGAAATCGCGGTCGCGAAAATTCGCGAGGACGCGCCGTTCAAGACCAGCTGCTATATCGGCTGCGGCGTGACGACGGGCGTCGGCGCGGTGATCAACACGGCAAAAGTGCAGGTCGGCGACAATGTCGTCGTCTTTGGCCTCGGCGGCATCGGGCTCAACGTGATCCAGGGCGCGCGGCTTGCGGGTGCCGGCAAGATCATCGGCGTCGATATCAACCCGGATCGTGAGGAATGGGGCCGCAAGTTCGGCATGACCGACTTCCTCAATTCAAAGGGCATGAGCCGCGAGGATGTCGTCGCGGCGATCGTCCAGATGACCGATGGCGGCGCCGATTACACCTTCGACGCGACCGGCAACACCGAAGTCATGCGGATCGCATTGGAAGCCTGCCACCGCGGCTGGGGCACCTCGATCATCATCGGCGTCGCCGAGGCAGGCAAGGAAATCGCGACGCGGCCGTTCCAGCTCGTCACCGGGCGGAACTGGCGCGGCACCGCGTTCGGCGGCGCCAAGGGTCGCACCGATGTGCCCAAGATCGTCGACATGTACATGACCGGCAAGATCGAGATCGACCCGATGATTACCCATGTGATGGGGCTGGAAGAGATCAATAAGGGCTTCGACCTGATGCATGCGGGAACAAGCATCCGTTCGGTCGTCGTCTTTTGAGCGCCGGCGGCATGGAAACCGTGACGCAGGCGCTTTCCCATGGCGGCGTCCAGGGCGTCTATAAACATGCTTCCCGCGAAACGGGGACGGAGATGACCTTTTCCGTCTTTGTGCCGCCGCACGCGCCGGGCGCGAAGCTTCCGGTCGTCTGGTATCTTTCCGGCCTGACCTGCACCCACGCCAATGTCACCGAAAAAGGTGAGTTTCGGCGCAGATGCTCCGAGCTGGGGCTGATTTTCGTCGCGCCGGACACCAGTCCTCGCGGAGAGGGTGTCGCGGACGATGCCGGCGGAGCCTATGATTTCGGCCTCGGCGCGGGATTCTATGTCGATGCAACCCAAGACCCGTTCGCGAAACATTACAGAATGTGGAGCTATGTGACGGAGGAACTGCCTCAGTTAGTCGGCGCCCATTTCCCCGCCGATATGGGTCGCCAGGCGGTGATGGGACATTCCATGGGCGGTCATGGGGCGCTGACGATCGCACTTACCTATCCCGAGCGGTTCCGATCGGTATCCGCCTTTGCTCCGATCGTCGCGCCGGCGCAGGTGCCGTGGGGCGTGAAAGCGCTAACGGGCTATCTCGGCGCCGACCCGCAGGCTTGGCGCAAGCACGATGCCGTCGCACTCATCGAGGATGGAGCTTCCGTTCCGGCCATTCTCGTCGACCAGGGAGAGGCCGACAATTTCCTGGCCGATCAGCTTCGTCCCGACCTTTTGAAGGAGGCCTGCGCCAAGGCGAATATCGACCTGACGCTGCGGCTCCAACCAGGCTATGACCACAGCTATTATTTCATCTCGACGTTCATGGACGAGCATCTCGCCTGGCATGCCGAACGCCTTGATGCCGGGGTCTGAGGGACGGTCGGATAGATAACCACAAGGGCGATATCGGCTGCCGCTATCGGAGCGGAAAATGCAGCCCTCTGGCGGCCCAGCCGCCGCGGCACGAACGTGGCGGCGACGAGCGCGATCCAGGGCGCGGTCTGCGCGCGCGAATGCGCTGAATTAGCGCGAAACCCGCGCGACAGCCGGACGTCCCATATCGTCTGTGCCGCCGCCGAGGTGATTGTCGGGCGCGCCGCCGGTCAGTGCGGCCGCTCCAGCAGCGTGACGACGCACGCAGCCTCTTCGAGACCATGGAAGCCGCCGCCATTCTCCGCGAGGGCGAAGCGTGCCCCCTCGACCTGACGCTCGCCCGCCTCGCCGCGCAGCTGGGTAACGAGCTCGACGATCTGGATGGCGCCCGTGGCGCCGATCGGATGACCTTTCGACAGGAGGCCTCCCGAGACATTGATCGGGAGCCGGCCGCCGAGCGTGGTTGCACCGCTTTCCACGAGCGCGCCTCCGTCGCCATAGGCGCAGAAGCCGACATTTTCGCTGTGCAGTATCTCGGCGATCGCGGAGGCGTCATGAAGCTCGGCAACGTTGATGTCCTCGGGCCCGACGCCGGCCATCGCGTAGCAGCGCTCCGCCGCGATACGGGTTAGATGACGGTCATATTGATCGGCCGTCCGGTTCGTACTGCTGCTGACGCCCATTCCGCGAACCCTGACCGCGCGCGGGGCAAGGCCGAGGCGGGCGACCGCGGCGTCGGATGCGACGACCAGCGCGGCGGCGCCGTCGCTCATCGGCGCACACATGGCGCGGGTGACGGGCCAGATGATCTGCCTGTCGGCGAGCACCTCCTCGACGGTCATCGGGAAGCGGTACTGGGCGACCGGGTTCTTGACCGAATGCGTGTGGTTCTTGGCGGCGACGGCCGCGATCTGGCGCTGCGTGGTGCCGAAGCGCGCCATGTGCGCGCGGGCCTGCGCCGCATAGATATCCATGAACACCGATCGCTCGGCGCTCGGCTCGCCCGCCTCGGGGGGCAGGGGCAACGCCTCGCCGGTCGCGAGAAGCCGCGCGATATGATCGTCTGCCAGTTCGCGATCCCAGCTGCCCTTGAAGGCTTCGAACATCTCCTTGCGCTTTTCGGGATAGTTCATCTTTTCGGCGCCGACGACGATCGCGATCTCGTGAAGCCCGGACTTCACCGCTGCAAACGCTTGATACAGCCCCGAGCTGGAGCTTGCGCAAGCATTGTCGGTATTGAAGATCGGAATGCCCTCGAACCCGTAGGCGCGCAGCGACGCCTGGCCGCGAACCCCATGCTGTCCCTCAAGGGCGCCTTGGCGCGTGTTGCAAAACCAGGCCGCCTCCACGGCGTCCTCCCCGATGCCGGCATCGGCCAGCGCCGCGTCGACGGCCGCGGCCGTCAGCTGCTTTACCGATTTGTCGAGATGCTTGCCGAGGGGGGTCATGCCCGCGCCGATGATATGGACGTTGCTCATGTCAGTTTCCTTGAAGACCCAAAGGGTCAGGGCATCGCAAATCCGCCATTGACGCTAACGACCTGCCCGGTAACCCAGGAGGCCCGGTCGCTGGCAACGTAGGCGATCATCGAGGCGATATCATCGGGAACGCCGATGCGGCGGAGGGGGTACATCTTCAGCACCTTCTGCTCGCGCTTGGCGTAATTTTCAGGCCCCATCTGAGCGAGCAGGCTTTCTTCACGCGCCTGGCGGAGCGAGGTGTTGGTCGCGCCGGGAGACACGACATTGACAGTCACCGACGATGGCCCGAGTTCCTGCGCAACCGACTTGCAGAGCGCGATGACCCCAGCCTTCGCCGCGGCGTAATAGGAGAGGCGCGCCTGACCAAGTCGCGCCGAATCCGATGCGAGACAGATGATGCGGCCATATTTCCGTTCGACCATCGCGGGCGCGAATTGCCTGATGAGGTTCATCGGCCCGTAGAGGCAAATTTCGGTCATGCGCGTCCAGTCGGCGAAGTCGGATTCAAGGAAGAGCTTGTCCGAAACGATTGCCGCGCAATTGATCAGGATTTCGGGCGATCCCATTTCGGAGCGAACCGCATCGGCCATCGCCGCGACGCTCTCCGGATCGGCGATGTCGGCAGTGTATCCGCGCACCTCCAGGCCGGTTTCGTCCGCCAGTTTCTTCGCGGTGGCCGCGATCGCGGAGGCGTTGATGTCGACGAGGGCAAGCCGCGCGCCTTCGGCTGCAAGCCGCTCAGCCACGCGGAACCCGATGCCGCCCTCCACGGCACCGGTGACAAGGGCAAGGCGCGGAGTGTCGAGAAGATCCATGATGCTCTCCCTCAAGCCGCCTTGGGCGGGCGCTGCGAGAAGCGCCGCTCGAAAACTTCCTCGGCGATGCGGTTTTTCATCATTTCGATGGAGCCGCCCGCGATCATCCAGCCGCGAGTGCGGCGGAAGCAATATTCGACAAGCGATTCCTTCGAATAGCCCATGCCGCCCATGATCTGGATCGATTCGTTGGCAGCGTTGAACCCGGCCTGGTTGCAGAAGGCCTTGGCGATTGCGGTCTCCGACGCACTGGGCAGGCCGCGGTCGGCGTTGACCGAGGCCCGGTAGAGAAGGAGGCGCGCCGCATCCAGCTGCATGCGCATGTCGGCGAATTTCCATTGAAGACCCTGGAATTCGCAGAGCGGGCGGCCGAACTGCTTGCGGTCGAGCGCATATTCACGGGCGGTGCGAAAGGCATATTCGCCGAGCGCCAGTGCGCGCGAGGTATTGCCGAGCCGCTCGATATTGAAGGCCGAGATCTGCTTCTTGAAGCCGCCGGCGCCAAGCAGCACATTCTCCTTGGGAATATAGACATTGTCGAAGAAGAATGTCGTCCACTCCTCGTCCGACATGAATTCCGAACCCTGGCCAAAGCGCATGCCCTCGGCGTTGCGCTCGACAAGAACCGAACCGATGCCGTCGAGTCCGGGACCGAAGCGGACATAGACGAGGAAGAGGTGGGCGTGCATGCCGTGCGTCGTGAAAATCTTGGATCCGTTGATCCGGTAGCCGTCGCCGTCGGGGGTGGCGGTCGTCGTCAGTTCGGTCGCGGCTGAACCCGCGCCGGGCTCGGTCATGCAAACCGACATGATCGTGTCGCCGCTGAGTATCCCCGGCAGATGACGCTCGAGCAGAGCATCGCTCGCGAACTCGGCAAAGACCCGCACCGCGCCGAAATTGCCGGCCTGGATGACATCGGCCGATCGGGGGCAGGCGAGGGCGATCTGTTCGATAGCGAGCACCGCGTCAAAGAGGCTGCCGCCCTGACCGCCCTTTTCCTCGGGGATCGTGATCCCGAGCAGGCCTTGCTGGGCCAGCTTCCTGGCGGCATCATAGGGATAATCGGTCGAATGGGCACGGGCGTGCGCGCCGGGCTTGAGTTCGCGCTCGGCGAACGCCCGCACCGAATCCTGGAACATCTGCTGTTCGCTGGTCAGGTTGAAATCCATCGTTATTTTCCTTGTTGCAGCCGAGCCGCCGCGCGATGCGTCGGCCCCGTTTCTTCATTTTCCCTTGAACGATGCAGGCCGTTTTTCGAGGAACGCCGAAATGCCTTCCTGCTTGTCCTCGGTTCCGTAGATCGTCGTCACGAGGAAGGTCTCGAATTCGAGGCTCGATGCCAGATCGAGATCCATGCCGCGGTAGACCGCGCGTTTGGAGAGGGCGAGGCTGAGGGGCGCGCGGGTGGCATAGAGCGCGGCGAGTTTCTTGGCCTCGGCCAGCGCCGATCCATCGTCCACCAGGCGGTTGACGAGGCCGATGCGGTACGCATGTTCGGCGTCGATCGGCTCGGCCGCGAAAAGGATTTCGAGGGCATGGGCGCGACCGACGATCCGGGGCAGCCGCTGCGTTCCGCCCGCGCCGGCGACTGTGCCGATCCGCGCGCTGGTGATGCACCAGGTCGACGAGCGGCTCGCAATCCTGAGGTCGCAGGCAAGCGCGAGCTCGAAGCCCGCCGTGTAGCAATAGCCTTCGACCGCTGCGATCACCGGCTTGGCGCTGTGTTCGAGCGCCTCACAGAATTTGTGCCATTTCCCGAAGAATGTCATCCCGTCCTGAGCGGATTTGACCTTGATCGCTTCGGTGAGATCGGCGCCCGCCGCAAAGCCCTTCTCGCCGCCTGTCAGGATGATCGCGCTGACAGAAGCGTCGCTATCGGCCGCAGCGACAGCGTCCATGACCTCGTCGACGAGTTGCAGACTGAGCGCGTTGCGCTGCTTTGGTCTGTCGAACTGCACGACCAGCGCCGGTCCATCCTGTTCGACCTTGATTGTCTGGTAGGTCATGACCGTGAATCCTCCGTCAGGAACGACATCAGCGCCGCGTTGAACGCCTCGGGACGTTCATATTGAATCCAGTGGCCGCCTCCCTCGATGAGATCGATGCGGGCGGCGGGCTTGGCGATACGCATGCGCTTCGCGCGGTCTGACGGAGACGGTGTCGCCATCCGGTCGCCGAGCCCCCAGATGAACTGGATCGGGCAGTCCAGCGTCGCAAGGTCGGTCTCGATCCGGTCCTGCCAGCTGATACGCCGTGATGGAAACCGCGCACGACGCACATTGTCGATCTGGAGATCGATGGTCGCGTCGTCGGCCGACGCAATGTCGGCGAACATGATCTGACCAAGGTTGTGACGCGCATTGGCGCGCTCGTCGATCTCGAGGTCGTCGCGCGGGCGCATGGGCTTTACCGTGACATCGCGCGGCGCTGGCTTGCCGAAGCTTCCCGGCGCCACGAGACTGAGGGCGGTGAGGCGATCTTCGAGCAGCGGCGCCACCGCGGCGGCGACGCTGCCCCCGAACGAGAAGCCGACGAGTTGCAGCGTGCCATCGCACGTCGCGAGGATCGCGTCGGCGACCCAGGCGATATAATCGTCGTCCGACCAGCTGGAAGGAAAGTCCGGCGAGTCGCCGCAACCGGGGAGGTCGAAGGCGTGAACCCTGAACTGAGACCGCAGCGCCGAGATGTTGCGGGTCCAGTGCGTCCACGATCCCGTACCGCCGTGCAGAAGCACGACGTTCGGACCCTCGCCCAGGATCTTGCAGGCGAGCGGCGGATAGGTCTCACGCGCCGGCTCGATCATCCCCGGTTGCACGCTTGTCATTTCACGAGCAGCCTGGCGATGTCCGCCATGTCGGGCGCATCGACCACCGACCGGAGTGCCGCAATGATGGCATCGGCCCGATCGCGGCCCATGACATCGACGACCATCGAGCGGAACTTCTCATCGACTTCGTCGGATGTCAGTCGCTTCGCCGGGGAGCCCTTCGCATCGATGACGAGATCGTCATGCTTCGCCCCGGATTTGGTGGTCACCGTCACCCGCGCCGGCATGTGGCCGACGAAGAGCTCGTCTAGCTCCTTCTCGTTCGTCAGCGTTACGCGGGCCGCCATCGCGCGCATGGCGGGGTCGGCAATCGCTTCCATGGTGTAGGCAGCGGGAGTATTCTTGCCGGTGAGCACCGTGGACGCCAGCGAGAAGGCGGTGCTGAACTGCATGCCCAGAATGTCTTTCGGGTCGGTGATCGCCGCGTGGTGATGCGAACCCTTGGGATAGCCGACTTCGATCGCCTCGATATCGTCGGGCTTGATGTCATGCGCGGTCATCACGTTCCGGATGGCGTCGATCGCCGGATGAACGATCGCGCAACAGCAATAGGGTTTGAAGAGGACGTGCTGGAGCGTCCAGAAATCTCCAAGATCGCTGGTCAGCGGACCGGGCGTATATTCGTCGGGATAGATTTTGAGGAGGCCGCGCGCGCCCTCGAGAATTTCCTCGGGGCCGGTGATCCCGGCCTTGGCCAGCATCGCCGCCTGGAGGCCACCCACCGCCGCGACAGCGGTAAACATGCGCTTAACCGATCCGCCGCCCTGGTCATACTGCATCAGACCGCCCGAAAAAGTCCCGGCGACGGCAAGGGCATTGTGGAGGCCTTCGGCGCCATATCCCAGCAGCTTGCTGACCGCCGCTGCGGTGCCGAAAGGGCCGCAGGTCGTCGAATATTGCGGGCCGCCGCGTTCAAGCATCGTCGGCGAGACGGCCCAGCCGACGCGACCGCGCACTTCATAGCCGGTGATAAGCGCGGTCAGGAAGTCACGACCGGACAGATGATCGCGTTCGCTGAGCGCGAGCAGGGGGGGGATCAACTCACCGCCGATGTGGCCGTGGATGAGCGGATTGGCGTCGTCATATTCGAAGCTGTGTCCGAATACCGAGTTGATGAACGTCGCGTTGAAGACGGGGAGCTTGTCGCCATAGACGATGGTCGATGCTTCCCCCGCGCCGCCCGATGCCTTGTAGGCGTCGCGAACGCCTTTTGCCCAGGGCAGGTGCGCGCAGCCGATCTGGATGCCGATCTGATCGACAAGCAGGTCGATCGCGATGCCGCGCATTTCGTCGGGCACCTGGTCCAGCGTCAGTCCATCGGCCCAATTGGCGAGCGTCCGTGTTTCTCCAGTCATACGATCATTCCTTCATGGTCCCGGCTGGTGCCGGATATCGGGGGTCAGGCGGGGCGGCGGCGCATCAGACGGACCTTGTCCATGACGAGGACATCCTCGCCGGTCTGCTTGCGCACGGTGTGCCGGAAATTGACGATCCCGCGGTCGGCCTTCGAGGCGGATTCGCGTTTCGACAGCACCTCGAGCACGACATGCACGGTGTCGTTGCAGAAGGTGGGAGCAGGCCAGCGCATATTGTCGATGCCGAGCAGCGCCATGCCCGTATGGTGGATGAGCCCGAGCTGGATCGCGAGCCCCTCGGCGATGATGAAGGTCAGCGGTCCGGGCGAGACGCGCTGGCCGAACATGCTGTGTTCCTTTATATATTCGGTGCTCATGTGCAGCTCTTCGAACACGCCGGAGAGCCCCATGAAATTGACGATGTCGGCTTCGGTGATGGTGCGCGACATGGTCTTTGCCGTGTCTCCGACCTCCAGATCCTCGAAGAAAAGGCCGGTCGGCCCTTTAAGTTCGCGCCCCATTTTCAAACTCCCGCTAAATCGTCGGCGCGCTGCGCCAGGATGATCTTGTCGGCGGCCAGCGCCGTGATCTCTTCCACGCCCATGGCCAGCCATTCACGGAGAACGTCATCGCCGTCCGCGCCGAGCATGGGGGCCGGGCCCGCGAGCCTTGGAGGGGTGCGTGACAGCTTCGCCGGGTTGCCGAGCAGCCGGAGCCTCTCGCCCCCTGTGGCCTCGATCTCGACGATCATCGCGCGCTCGGCGACCAGTGGATCGTCGACAAGAGCGCCGAGACCGCGAACGACGGAGGCGGCGATGCCCGCAGCCTGGCACCGGCTCGCGATGGTCCCGGCGTCCTGCGAGCGGGCCCAATCGGAAACAGCAACATGGATCTGGTCGATGTCGGCGGCGCGCGCGGCGCTCATGCTAAGGCCCGGGTCCAGGAGCGCGTCGTCGCCGACAAGCGCTGCGAACGCGCGCCATTGGGCATCGTCGAGCACGGCGATCGCGACATACTGGCCGTCGGCGGCTTCGAAAATATCGTGCGGCGCCGCGTTGGCGATACGGTTGCCGAGCCGGATCGGGTGCGTGCCCTCGCAGATCAGCTGCGGCCAGGCGGCCTGAGTCATCCAGACGCCGACGTCGGCCATGGCAAGATCGATGCGCAGTCCCGAACCTGTTCGGTCGCGTTGGCGCAGACCGGCGAGGATCGCGGCATAGGCGGCTGTCGCCGTCGTCAGGTCGACGGCCGAAATGCCGAGCTTGACGGCCTTATGATCGGGATAGCCGGTCATGTGCATAAGGCCCGCGGCCGCCTGCACGACGGTGTCGAGCGCCCGCTTGCCGCCATAGGCCGAGCGGGCCCCGAAGCCGCTTACCGAGCAATAGACGAGCCCGGGATTGACCGCGTGCATGGCCTCTGCCCCGAGGCCCATCTTCTCGACGCTACCAGGCGCGAGATTCTCCACGAACACATCGGCCTCGGCGGCCAGTTTGAGGATGAGATCGCGGCCTGCGCTAGTCGTGGGGTCGATCATCACGCTGCGCTTGCCGGCGTTGTTGATATGGAAGAGATAGCTCGATCCGGCGATCTGCTGGCCCGCGCCGCGCAGGGCATCGCCCTTGACCGGCTCGATCTTCACGACATCGGCGCCGAAGTCGCGCATGAGGCGGCCTGCGAGCGGAACGCTGGTACGCGATGCGAATTCGAGGATGCGGATACCGGCGAGGGGGGGCTCGCCCGGCCTTGCGGGGCTGCGCCGCCGCGCGCCGACGCTTGCGGCTTTCGGGGAGTCCCAGCTCCCGACCTTGAGCGGGTTGCCAGCCGCAGGCGGCGCGGGCCCGCCCTGGTCGATCACCATCTCTCGCAGATCGCGGAAATGCGGGTCGTCGAGCACCATTTCGATCGTGCTGATCTCTCCGGCGGGAATGGCGCGCGCGTTCATCTGCTCGACGATATCCTTCATCGTCCGCTCGCTCGTCCATGCCGCCATGATGGCGTCGACTTCCTCGACGTTTCGAACGCGGTCCGCCTCGGTCGCATAGCGTGGGTCGTCGATGAGCTCGGGCCGGTCGATCACCGCCATGACTTTCGCCCACCAGCCGGTTCCCCCGGTCCCGGTGCAGATGACCACGGCGCCGTCGCTCGCGGGATAGAGGTTCCAGGGCGCCGCGATGGTGTGCCGGTTGCCGATCCGCTTCGGCTCCTTGCCACTCAGGAAATAGCTCGGAAGGAAATTGCCGAGGATCGCCGTTACGCAGTCGACGAGGGACAGATCGATCGACTGGCCGCGCCCCGAACCTTCGCGCTCCCTGAGCGCGGTCATCACCGCGCCGAATGCGAACAGCGCGCTCGTATGCAGCGCATAGGGCAGCCCGCTCGCGACCGGCGGCCGCTCGGGATAGCCGTTGCACGCCATCAGGGCGCTCGCGGCCTCGGTCACCAGCTCGTTGCCCATCCAGTCCGAGCGCTCATTGCCGGCGCCGTAGAGACTGATCGCGCAGAGGATCTTTCCCGGCCACCGGGCCTCGAACGCGGCGGCGTCGAGCAGCACGGCGGGAAGCGATTTGATCGAGCGATCGATGATCACGATATCGGCGGATTCGATCGCTGCATCGAGCGAAGGGTCAGCCGGCTGCGTTTTGCCGCGATGCAGAAGCGAATGCAGATAGAGCTCGCTCTCGCGGTCGGCCGCCGGCGCATGGTCGAAAAGCTCGACCGTCGCACCGAGGCCCGCAAAGAGCTGACCGGTGAACGCCGCCGCGCCGAGACCTTGACTCGCCTCGACAATCCGGAGGCCCGCGCACGCCTCCATCAGATCACCCCTTCGCTGCGCAGCGCCGCGATCTCTTCGGGCGAATAGCCCGCCGATTGGAGCACCGTATCGCTATGCTCGCCCTTCCATGGGGCAAAGCCGCGAACACCGCCCGGTGTATCGGACAGCTTGATCGCTGTGCCGACCTGTCTGACCGGGCCCAGTTCCGGGTGGTCGACCTCGCTCACCATGCCGCGGTGGCGCAGCTGCGGGTCGTCGAAAATCTCGGCTATCGTATAAACCTTGCCCACGCAGACATTGGCAGCGCTGAGCAGATCGAACCAGTCATCGCGCGGGCGGGAGCGGAAAATCTGCTCGAGTTCGGTGCCGACCGCGCGCTGGCGTGCGCTCGGCTTGCCCGTGAAATCCTCGGGACGCGGGCCGCCATCGGCAAGATCATCGCGCCCGAGCGCGGTGCAGAGATTGGCCCATAGCCAGGGCTCGACGCAGCCGATGCTGAGCCAGCCGCCTCCGGCAGTCTCATAGAGACGGTAGTAGGCGAAGCTGCCGCCGAGCGCCCCGGTGCCGCGCTCGGCAACCCGTCCCTTGCTGACGAAGTCGCGTACCGGGCGGGTCGATGAGAGCAGCGAAAGGGCGCAGTCGAGATAGGCGATGTCGACATGCTGGCCGCGGCCGGTGCGCTCGCGCGCGTAGAGCGCCATGCTGATCCCGGAGACCGCGTGCATTGCGGCCCCGCCAAAGTCGGCAATGAGATTGGGCGGCACGATCGGCGGACCGCCCTCGGCGCCGACGAGATCCTGAATCCCGGCAAAGCCGATGAAATTATTGTCGTGACCGGGAAGGTCGCGATAGGGACCGTCCTGTCCGTAGCCGCTCAGCGAACAATATACGAGCCGTGGATTGAGGGCGGCAAGAATGTCATAGTCCGCTCCAAGGCGCGCGGTGACGCCGGGGCGGAAGCCTTCGACCAGCACGTCGGCGCTCTCGGCGAGGCGCGCCAGCGCCGCGCGACCCTTTTCCTGCTTCAGGTCGAGGACGATGCTCCGCTTGCCCCGGTTGCCGATATTGGCAACCTGCTGGGCCGGATCGCCCTTCTTCGCCGAACCGCCCGAGCCCGATTCCTTGGCGCGCGAGGGCGTTTCCACCTTGATGACGTCGGCACCCATGTCGGCGAGCATCATCGTCACAAATGCGCCCGGCCCCTTCTGGATGAGTTCGAGCACGGTGACACCGGAGAGGGGGCCGCTCATCAATGCGCCTCCCCGGTCATCGGTTCGTCACGCCCGACCACCAGCGCATCGGCGATCGCGATGCCCTCGCCCCGTGGATAGACGAAAACCGGGTTGAGATCGATTTCGCGAACCGCGTCGCCCGATCCTTCGACCAGCAACGACAATTGCTCCATCGCGTGGGTGAGGGCGTCGACGTCGAGCGGCGCGCGGCCCCGCGCGCCGTCGAGCACCGGCCAGGCCTGGAGGCGGCGAAGCATCGCGAGCGCGGTATCGCGGCGCACCGGCAGCGGCTCGATCGTCACATCCTTGAGCACCTCGATATAGACGCCGCCCAGCCCCGCCATCATCATCGGTCCGAAGTCGGGATCGCGCACGATGCCGAGCGCGAACTCGGTGCCCGGCTTGAGCATCTTCTGGACGAGAATTCCGTCGAGGACCGCGTCGGGCCGCTTCGCGGTGACCGAGGCGATCATCTGCTCGAAGCTGGCGCGGACCGCCGCCTCGCCCTCGAGCCCCAAGGCGACGCCGCCGACCTCGGTCTTGTGCTGTATCGCGTCGGACTGGATCTTGAGCGCCACGGGCGCGGCAATGGCTTTCGCTGCCTCCACCGCCTCGTCCGCCGAGCGTGCCAGCACATCATCGCCGCCGGGCAGGCCTTGGCGGGCGAGCAGGGCCTTGGCTTTATATTCGGAGAGTCCGCCGGCGAGTGCAGCGACGTCGGCGGGTGCGAGCGCCGGGGCAGGAAGCGGATCGGCAGCCGCCAATGCGCCGCGCGCCTCCGCGTAGCGCACCATCGCGCCAAGCGTCCGGGCAACGCGCCGCGTGCTCGCGAACACGCTGAGCCCGATTTCCTGTGCAAGTTCCAGGCTCTTCGGCGAGGCCGGGGCGTGCGAGTAGAGGAAAACGGGCTTGCGAAGGCGCGCGGCCAGCGCGGAGAGCCCCGCCTTCTCGCGCGCCAGCACATTGCCGTCGGACATATTGGCGATCAGGATGACCGCATCGATCGCTTCGCCGTCGTGAAGCGCCGCGAGCGAGGCAACGAGCGGGCTCTCCCCGGCGTCGCCCAGCGGGTTGACGGTCACCTGGGCGGTGAGATCGACCGGATTGTGAGTCGCTCCGTAGCTTGGGACATATTTGGCAAGCTCGCCCTGCGTCGCATCGTCGAGGATCGGAACAGCCAGTCCCGCGGCTTCGCACGCGTCGGCCATCCAGACCCCCGCGCCGCCCGAAGTCGTCATGATCGCGACCCGATTGCCATGCGGCAGCGGGAAGAGCGAAAAGGCAGCGGCGAGGTCCGCCATCTCATTCTCGTCGTCGCTCGAAATCAGCCCGTAGCGCGCGAAGGCGGCGTCATAGGCATCGCTCGAACCGGTGAGGCGCCCAGCATGCGAATTGATCGCGCGGCTGCCCGCCTCGGTGCGGCCGAACTTGCTGACGATGATCGGCTTGCCCGCGGCGCGCGCGCGCGCTGCGATGGCCGGCAGCCGATGGGTGTCCTTCAGGGCTTCGACAAGCAGCAGGATCGCCTTGGTGCCTGCGTCGTCCACGATATGATCGACGAAATCGAGCGTGCCAAGATCGGCCTCATTGCCCGTGCTGATCACGAAATTGACGCCGAGCCCGTGTTCGGCCCGGCAACGATCGCTCATCGCATAGCCGAGGCCCCCGCTTTGGGCGACCACGGTTACGGTGCCCGGACCCTCGCGCCCGCTGGCGATGGGCGCGCGGCTGCCGTCGACATTGCGGGCGAATGTCGCGGGGATCGCGTCACGCACATTGAAGAAGCCAGCCGTGTTGGGGCCGCAGACACGCAGGCCGCTGCCGGCCGCGATCTCGCCGAGCCGGCGCTGCGCCGCTTCGCCTTCCTCTCCGGCTTCGGCAAAGCCCGAGCTGAAGCAGATCGCGAAGCGCGCGCCGATGCGGGCGCATTCCTCGACGATTGAGAGAGTGACGTCGGCGCGGGTTGCGATCAGGACGAGGTCGATCGGCTCTGCGATATCCGAGAGGCTCGGGTAGGTCTTCCGGCCGCGGATCTCGGCCTGGCTCGGGCTGACGAGGTAAAGCGTCCCGCCATAATCCCGCTGAATGAGGTAATCGAGCAGCCGCCCCCGGATGGTCCCGGCGTCGGCGCTGGCGCCCACGATCGCGATCGAGCGCGGTTTGAGCATGTCGGCGAGCGCTGCGCGGGCCGCTTCGGTTCTGCCCGCCGCCCCGTTCGCCGTCTCTTCGACTGTCAGCGCCAATCCGGCCATGTCCGCTCCCGTTACGATTCTGGATTGGCTTCCACCTAGCCGCGACATTTGTCTCATGTCAATATATCGAAATAGAATTTCGTTCTGCAAAACTTATTTGTCGCCGCTGCCTTTTGAGCTCCGGCTTGCCAGGCGGACCTTAAGTTACTCAATCCAAATGATTTATATTGCAGGGGTGCGAAGCGGCGCCTGCGCTCGACCCGATCTGGTTCAGCGCGAAATCTTGGCGACCGATTGGAGTGGCAAGTCAGTCGAGCGGTCGGCCGATGGCGGCGGCGACATGGCGATGGAAGTGCTGTAGCGACACTTCATTCTTCCCGAACCGGAGGCGCTGCCCCGCCGGGCCGCTTTCGAGCCCGCGCTGCGCCGTCTCGGCCATCGGATAATCCTCGCCGCCGACCACTTCGACCTGGAAATCATGCGCGTCGATCCATGGCTGTATCGCGTCGTCGCTTGACGTCCCGCTCCGATAGGATTCGAGCCAGGTCAGCGACTCGCCGGGATGCTCGCCGGGGAAGATGCGGTAGATGATGTGGTTGCGTCCGCCGCCGAGCGGCGTCGATTGGATCAGCGTATTGGGGAAAAGAAGGTAGATGACCCTGAGTTCGGCGTCCGGCCATTGCGCCTCGGCTTCGGAGGCGTATTCCAGCATCGCCTTGTTGGCAAAGCTCATGCGGTGATGCGGGCCGGCCCCGTCGTACGTCACCGTGTCGGAGACGACGAAGCGGCCGACCGTGGCGGGATGGAGTATGCGGACATGGTAGCCCTCGCCGAACGTATCGAGCACATATTTCCAGTTGGCCCGCGCGGCGAGCCGCGACCGCTTCACCGGCTGCGCGCCGGCAAGGCCCAGCCCGGCGATCTCTGGTGCGAAGCCATCCAGATGGCGCGCGACGTCGATCGGCGCGCCGCCCCCGGGGCGCACGAAAATGAGGCCTTCCCATTCGGCGACGGGCAACGGGACGAGGGCAAGCTCGCCCCCGTCGATAGTGTCGAAGGCGGCGGCGCGCGGCTGGCCGACGAGCTGCCCCTCAAGGTCGAAAGTCCAGCCATGAAAGGGACAGGTCAGCCGTGTGCCCCTGGTACATTCGACGACCAGCTTTGCGGCGCGGTGAGGACAGATATTGAGATAGGCGCGGACCTGTCCCTTGCGGTCACGCACGATCAGGATGGGCGGCCCGGCGTCCTCGAACAAGATGCGGTCCCCCGGTTCGGGCAGGTCGGCCGACAGCGCAGCGAGGAGCGGCATTGCGCCAAAAAGGGCTTTCTTCTCGGCCGCCAGCCAGCCGGCATCTGTATAAGCGGCGGCATCGATGGCGAGCGCCGCGTCCCCGCTGTCGGTGGTCCCCTGGCCTACATGTGCGACCAACCGGCGCTGGAGATCGCGCGCGAGCCCTTGCGGATCGAATGACGGCGCGGGATCCACATGGCCACCCATTATCGGGCGAGTTCGCGCCCGATGACGGCGGCGAGGCGGAAATAATGCGCAGCGCCCCAGAAATAGAGAAGCGAGGCGACGATGAAGGCATCGCGCAGCCCTTTCGCTGCCGCTTCGCCGCATTGCGTGGTCGTGGCAGCGAGCCGAGCCGACGCCCCCTGGCAGGTCGCAAGATAATCGCCCGCGAAATTCCACGCCGCGAGTTGGTCGCTGATCCCGCCGATCAGGATCGGTCCCAGGCCTGAAGCCAGGAGCGTCACCACCATCAGCAGGATCGCATTGGTCGTCGCGCGCATTCGCGGCTCGACCAGATTGTTGGTGACGGCGTAGCTGGCGCCGATGTTGAAAACGTACATCGTCGCCGGAAACACCATGATGGCGGTCATCGCCCAAAGGCTCTCGCGCGTCAGCGCGGCGATCAGCAGAAAGGGGAGGCACAGAAAGGTGAGCGCCGGGAAATAGCCATAGGCGCGGACGTCGCGCTTGCCGAAAAAGTCGGCGAGGCGCCCGCCGTAGAACATTCCGATGGCCCCCGTGATACCGGCGAAGAGGCCATAGGCGAGCCCCGCATCGAGCTGAGCCATGCCGTGAACGCGCACGAGATAGACGATGAAGAAAATCTGGATTCCTGTGCCGGGTATTCCCGCGGCGGCGTAGCCCATCGCCGTGTGCCGGAAGCTTGGGCTGCGCCACAGGGTGCGCACGACGTCGGGGAACGAGGGCGCCGCTGCATCGACATAGCCGCCCGGCTCGCATCCGCCGCGCACGGGTTCGCGCACGGTGAGGAAGAACAGCAGCGCGAGCAGGAGACCGGGGATCGCCGCGATCACGAAAGCGCCCCGCCAACCGACCAGATCCGCTGCCAAGGCTCCGCCCATTCCGCCGATCATGATCCCGATCGGCACCCCGACCGCGTAGGTCGACAGCGCGGTCGCCCTTTTTTCGGGCGGGTAGAGATCGCAGATGATCGATTGGGCGCAAGGGGTGCAGGCGCCTTCGCCGATGCCGACGCCGAGGCGCGCCGCGAAAAGGTGCCAGAATTTCGTGGCGGCGCCCGACAACGCCGTCATCAGCGACCAGAGCGCCAAGGCACCCGTCATCATCGCAACCCGCGACCGCCGTTCGGCTATACGCGCGATGGGAAGCGACGCCGTTGCGTAAAAAAGTGCAAAGGCAAGCCCGCTGAGCAGCCCCAACTGCGTATCGCTCAGTTGCAGGTCCGCCTGGATGCTAGGGGCCACGACATAGAGGATGTTGCGGTCGATGAAGCTCACGGCATAGATGGCAACGAGCATCGCGAGCGTATAGCCCGGCTTGCGTAACTTTCTGACATCGGGAGCCGGCGGAGTGACCGCGGCGGGGCCGGGGGCCAAAACAGCAGGTTCTGGGCTGATCATCGGCAAATCCTGTCTTGCGGCGCCGGGTAAGCCGCCGGCGGTTGGCCGGCCTGCCGCGGGCGAAGGCGCGCCGCAGCCAGGCCGGTTCCGATCGATCAGGCGCTGGCCCGTTCTGCGGGTTCGGGGGTCCGCGTCGAATAGGGGGTCGATGCTTCTACGATCGGCGTAATCTTGCTCAGGTTGCGCCCGTTCGGCGGCAGCAGCAGGAGCTGGGTGATTTTTTCGTCGCGCACGATGAAATAGAAGGCGAGACTGGGTGTCGGCAGGTCCGACTTGTCATAATCGCCGTCGATCGCTGCGGTCGCGATCACGTCGCCATAGTGGGTGACGATATGGTAGGGATCCATAGTGACATGATCGCCCGTTATCTCAAGATCGGCCCAATGGCGGATGGCGTCCTTGCCCCAGAATTGGCGATGACGGTCATTGACGAGCGCATCGTCGGCGAACGGCTTCATGAATCCATCGAGATCGAAGCGGTTCATCGCGTCGATCATGTCCTGTACGCACTGTGGAATTTGCGTCATTTCAGCATCTCCTCATCTCGCGCTCGACCATGCGGCGCGTGTCTTTTCTCGCGGCGACGATAACGAGGTTGTAGGGGTCGCACAATCGCTTTGCGAACTTTATTTTCGACTAGCGATACATTTTAAGGTGCTTCAGAACATTATGCGCGTCGATCGGGCAACGCGGGAAGGCAGGAGAATGGCAATGAAACGGTGCGAATGGGCGGAAAGCGACCCTCTGATGCAGGCCTATCACGACAGCGAATGGGGCGTGCCGCAGCGTGACGGGCGGATGCTCTGGGAAATGCTCATGCTCGAAGGCTTTCAGGCGGGTCTCGCCTGGATCATCGTTTTGCGAAAGCGCGAGGCCTTCCGGGCTGCCTTTGCCGAATTCGATCCGGGCAAGGTCGCGCTATTCGGAACCGCCGATGTCGAGCGGCTGATGGGGGACGGGGGCATCATACGCGCGCGGGCGAAGATCGAAGCGACGATCAAGGGCGCGCAGATCTTTCTCGACATGGCTGCCAAGGGAGAGGATTTCGCCGACTATTGCTGGTCGTTCGTCGGCGGTGAGCCGATCGTCGGCAACGGCCGGGAATGGATTGCCTCCTCCGATCTTTCGGCCCGTATTTCGAAGGATATGAAACGACGCGGCTTCAAGTTCGTCGGCCCGACCATCGTCTATGCGTGGATGCAGGCGGTCGGACTGGTCAACGACCATGCCCATGATTGTTTCCGGCGGCAGCAGCTGCTTCCCGCCTAGGCGTGCGAGGGGAGGGGGCCGACCCGCGGCAGCGCCTTATGACGCCGCTTTCCCTCGCGTCGCCCATGAGGGTCTGTGCGCCCGCCGCTCCGGGCTCACAGACCGCCCTGTTCCGGCTGCAACGATGAGTTAGGCCGCTTTGGCGACCTCGGCATCGGCGAACATCTTGCCGATTTCCCCGGCCGCTTTCACCAGGCGCGGTCCCACCTCTTCGATCATGCGGTCTCTTGCCATCAGGGTGGCGGGCGCGCCACAATTCAGCACGAGTATGTCGGCAAACGGCGTCCCGGGGATGGGGGCGGCGATGCCGTTGACGTCCTCGAACCATTTGCCGATCGAGGTACAGAAACCGTTGCTTGCATATTCTTCCCGCGCCGAGGCAACGACCTCCTCGACCATCGCTGTCTCACCCGCATGCCGATGGAGGAAGCGTGCCACGAGCGGCTCGCGGTCCTCCGAGGCGATGCCGGCAAGATAGGCGCGGCCCATCGCCGTCTGAAGCATGGGAGCTTTCGAGCCGGTTTCGAAACGCAGCCCGATGCCCGAAGGCGCCTTTGCCACCGCGAGATAAAGCATGGCGAGCCGATCGCGCGTTCCGATACCTACATTCGCATTGCTGAATTCGGCAAGCGCCGACATCGTCGGTCGGGCCTCCTCCAGTGCATCGAAACTTGCCTTGGCGACGTGACCGAGGGTCAGCATCGCGCCTCCCAGTTCGTAGCAGCCGAAGCCTTCGTGATAGCTTAGATATCCAAGCTCGGTCAGCGTGTGGGTAATCCGCGAGATCGTCGGCCGCGGCAGATTGCATCGCTTGGCGAGTTCCTGATTGCTGAGCGGGGGATCGCCAACGCGGAACGCCCCCAGAACGTCGAGGCCGCGGGCAAGCGCCGTGATGAACTGGCGGCCGGCAAAGCTGTCGTCATCGAGCGCGTTGTCGCTCGCGCGTTCCGTGGTGTCCGATATTGCCCGTCTGGCCAATTGGCGTCTCCTGCCGACCGGCGAGTGTCCGCACCCGCCCATGATTGCCTAGCTTATGGCATTGCAAGAGCGGCAAAGAAAGGGGGCGATCGAAGCAAGCGCCGAGGATCATATTTCGCTTTGCGAACGCCAATTTCATATTTATGGATTTTGCAGGATGCAGGGCGGCGTCAACCGTCCGGACGAGTGGAAGGATAGCCTCATGCAGGACCGTGATTTCGAAGCATTGGAACCCTTCTTTCAAGCTATCCTGCGGATGACCGCAGATGTCGTCGATGGCGATGACTTTTTCGCCTGCCTGGCCGATGACTGCGTCTGGGAATATGGCTTCGTGTTTGCCGGAACCATCGGCCGCGTCGAGGGACGCGATGCGATCCGCGAACATTTCCGGGGCTATCACCATATCCTCTGGCTCGACGCGGTCCATCACGACATCGTGCATCCGACGCCCGACGGGTTGGTGCTTGAATATCGCTCGCGCGGCCGGGGCACCCAGACGGGGAAGCCCTATAATAACCAATATGTGTCGATTCTGACCGTTCGCGACCGCAAGATCGTCAACTGGCGCGATTACAGCAACAAGTTGGCCGTTCTGGAAACGGTCGGCGAGATATCTGCGGTCGCGACCGCCATGGGCAGCGCGGTTTGATGCCACGCTGCCCATTGCGGGTTTACTTGACGGGGACGGGCTGCGACACGTCCGCGAAAGATTCCAGCTCTTCCGCAAAGGTTGGCCAATGAGCCAGAAAGCCGCCATCTAGCACGATGTCGATGCCGGTCAGGTAAGACCCTTCATCCGCGATCAGAAACGCTGCGAGATTGCCGACATCTTCGGGCTTACCGGGGCGGTTCACCAGCGCGTGCCGCATCAGACGGTCGACCTGCCCTTGCGTGATCGCCTTGGCGATCGAGGGGGTCATGATCAGGCCGGGCGAAATGGAGACCGCGCGGACGCCTTCCTTGCCATATTGTGCCGCGATGCTGCGCGAGAGGCCGATGAGGCCGGCCTTCGACGATCCATACACCGCCCGGACGATCTCGCCGCGGACCCCCGCTATGGACGCGGTGTTGATGATCGCGCCACCGCCGGCCGCGATGATGTGCGGGATGGCGTGCTTCGCCGCGAGCGCGGCACCGACCATGTTCACGTCGAGGCATTGACGATATATGTCGGCGTCAAGCTCGGTCAGCCGCACGTCGCGGCCTACCACTTCGCGGGCGAGGAGCGCGACATTATTGTGCAGAGCGTCGAGCTTGCCGAATTTCGCGATCGCGCCGTCGACCATCGCGGCGATCATATCCTCGCTGGCCATATCGACCCCGATCGCCTCCGCGTGCAGCCTCTTGGCGCGCAATGCCGCCGCTGCGGTCTCGGCGCCGTCGACATTGATATCGGCAAGCAGCACCGACGCGCCGTTCGCCGCCAGCACCGTGGCGCTGCCAAGGCCGATGCCTGACGCGGCCCCGGTGACGATCACGGCCTTGCCGCGAAGGCTGGAAAGAAAGGGTGGTGGCAACTCCATGGCATCCTCCTCGATTATCTTGCATTCCCGCGCCGGGCGGCTCGCAGTTCCATCGACGCGCTCAGGCGGCGACGCAAGCCTCCCGGGCGGGGGGCGCTACGCTTTGGCGGACGGCGCCCGGGACATGAACGCCGCGGACGATGTCCACCAGATAGGCAGGATCGCGGGGCAAGCTGTCGCTGCGCCACGCGACCTGGCCGTCGGGCCGCACGAGAACCAGCGCGCGCTCATATGCCGCCAGCACGGCGTCCTCGCGAAGGTCGATCAGGCTGAGCGGCATGCCGGCCGACGCGGCGGCCGCGAGCAGCGGGGCGGGGTCTTCGGCGTCGTCCCGCAGGCGCAGGAGAACGAACCCCTTGCCGAACAGGTCGAGCGTCGAACGGCCGTCCGCGAGCCATACGTGCGGGGCGCGGTGTCCCGGACGCGCGGTCTGGATATATTCTGACGGATTGTCCGGCGTGGGGAGTGACCCGTCGGGCACGATGATCGGCGAATTCTCATATCGATAGCCAAGCTCGACACCCAGCGTGTACCATTCTTCCTGCAAGGAGGATTGGAGGCGCTCGCCCAACCGGCGCCGACATGCGTCGCCTTCGGGACCGTCCAGCAGCACGTCCGCACAGCCCGAACGATCGACCCAGTTGCCGTAATTGCGTGCCGCACTGGCCGAATTGCGAACGCCGACCGGCCGTCGTTCGATATCGTAGGCGGTAAGCAGGCCGTCGCTGCCCCAGCCGGACTGGATCGCATCGAGCATCCAGGCGAGATCGACCGCATCGGCGACCCCCGTGTTCATGCCATGGCCGCCGGTTGGCGAGGTGGTGTGCGCGGAATCGCCGGCGAGCAGGACGCGACCCTTGCGATAGGACGCTGCGACGCATTGGCTGCGCCGCCAGGGCATGATGCGCAGAATGTCGAACTTCACGTCGGCGCCGAATGCGCGGCGAATTTCGGGTTCGATATCGAAATGGGCGGGATCGATCTTTTCCTGGCTGCCGACCATCGAGAAACGCCAGATTTGGTCGCCATCGACCCACACCATGCTACCCCACGCGCCTTCCGGTCCAAAGAGGATGTACCGTTCGCCATCGGGAATGGGGTTGATGGCGGCAAGGTCGTGAACGCGGATCATGGCGCTGACGGAAAAGTCGAGCATGCGTCCTTCGAAGGGAATCCCGAGCTGCCGCCGCGCAAGACTGCCGGCGCCGTCGCAGGCGACCAGATAGTCGCAGCGGATTGTTGTGATCGCACCGCTATCGACCGCTTTCAGGCGCACATCGACCCCGTCATCGTCCTCGGTGAAGTCGATGAATTCGTGGCCGTACCGCATATCGGTGAGGCCGAGCCGCACAACCTCTTCAGCGAGGATCGGGTCGAACTCATATTGGGGACAGCGCTGGCGCTTGACGGGGGTCTGTTCGGGCTGCGGCCGTTCCAGCGTCGACTGGATGATGCTGCGGCCGAGCAGATGCCCGGTGAGCGAGGTACAGTAAACGCTGTCGCCCGGCAGATCCTGCGGGAAGCCCCGTTCGACGACCTTGTCGAATATCCCCCAGCGCCGGCAAGTCTCGATCGTTCGTTCGTGGAGGCCATTGGCCTTTGCGAGCATGACCGGTGCGGTTTTCGGATCGCGCTCGACGAGCATGCTCGGCTGCCCGCGCCAGGCGAGGTCGAGGGCAAGCCCCAGTCCGACGGGGCCGCCGCCGATGATCAATATTCCCGTTTTCTGATCGGCCATTCCTCAAATCCTATCATTCTGCGTCTGCGTCACGCTTGCGATGAGGGCCATAATAGACAATATCTGTAGTTTCGCAATGCAAAATATAATTTTGCATTTACGGTTATCCACGCAATCCGCCGGCCACGGTCACCGTTTCCCCGGTGATCCAGCCCGCGCCGCGCGAGGCGAGCAGCAGCACCGCAGACGCGACTTCGGACGGATCTCCGGGGCGATGCGCGAGCGGCGTTGCGGCGAGAAGACGGGCCTCCTGTTCGGAGCCCCTGATGCCGAACGCACGGGCACCCTCGGTATCGACATATCCTGGCATTATGCCGTTGACGCGGATCCTGGCCTCGGCGAGCTCGAGCGCGAGAACTCGGGTGATGGCGTTGACCGCCGCCTTCGACGCGGCATAGACGGCGCGGCCCGGCGCATTGCCCGTCGCCGAGAGCGAACTGATGTTGATGACGCTTCCGCCTTCGGGGTCGAAATGCGCGACGGCTGCCTTTGTCGTCAACAGGAGTCCCAGCACATTGACATCGAAGATCTCGCGAAAATGTTCTTCGGTCGTGTCGGCGAGGCGGCGGTAGGCGAATGCCCCGGCGTTGTTCACCAGCACGTGGATCGGTCCCAGTTCGCGCGCGGCGGTGGCGACCATGGCATCGATGCTGGCGCCCGCGCCCAGATCGGCCTGCACGATGATCGCCTTGCCGCCGGCTCGGCCGATGTCTGCCGCGACGCGGGTCGCGCCCTTGGCATCCTCCTTATAGCCGACCGCGACATGGGCGCCGGCCTCGCCAAACAGGCGCGCGGTTGCCGCGCCGATCCCCTTGGAGCCTCCGGTCACCAGGATGGTCTTGCCCTCGAATTCGTCGGTCATGTCATTCTCCAGCTGGGGCTGCCGGTTCGGAGCGCTGCGGCGCGTTACCAGGGAAGGTCGCCGCCAGGGCCGAAGAACCGTCCGGTCGGTCCGTCGGCGGGAAGAAGGGCGTAGCGGGCGACCAGTTCGGCGCCTTCGGCGGGCGGGGCAAAGCCCGGGCGACCGCGTAGGGCATCGGCGCCTTCACCGTTGAGATCGGTGGCGATGATGCCAGGCGTCACCGCATTGACCTTCACGCCCGTATCGCGAAGTTCGTGGGCGATCAGGACGGTCGCCATATTCAGGGCCGCTTTCGAACTCGAATAGCCAAGTTTGCCCACGGCACTACCAGGCCATTGCGGATCGGTCTGATGGCCGAACGATCCAAGACGGCTGGAAACATTGACGATCCGGGGCTGAGGCGAGCGGAGCAGCAGTGGCAGAAATGTCCGGATGACCCGCAGCGTCCCCAGGAAGTTGGTGGCCATGGTCCGCTCCAGCGCGTCGAGCGGCGTGCGACCGGGCCGACCGGCCGGATCACCGGCGGCATGCCCTTCGTCCATGATCGCGGCATTGTTGACCAGGATGTCGAGTCCAGTGGCGTCGGCAATGCGCTGCGCCGCCGCCTCGACAGAGGCCCCATCGGTGATGTCGAGCGCGACCGCCTCCGCGCGGCCGCCGGCCGCCCGAAGTTCGGCCGCCGCGGCGCTTCCTGCGTCAACGCAGCGACTGCCGAGCCAGACGTGGCAACCGCGCGCGCTGAGCAGCCGCGCGGTGGCAAGGCCGAGCCCCTTGTTCGCTCCCGATATCAGGGCCGCCGGCATGCCGGCGGTCAGCGGCGATATTGGCGAAAATTTGTCGGACGCTTTTCGAGAAAGGCGGTGATGCCTTCCATATTTTCCTCATTGCCATAGGCTCCGGCAAGCAACTCGGCATTCGGGAAAAAGGAGGAATAAAAGTCCTGGTCCGAGCCTGCATTGAGGGCAAGTTTTGCGATGCGGATGCTCTGCGGACTTTTCTCCAGCACCTCGTTGCACCATTTCGCGACTTCGGAGTCGAGGTCTTCGGGTTCCACGACAGCGTTGATCAATCCCATTTCGAGCGCTTCTTCGGCACTGTAGAGCTTGCACGTGTAGAGCATCTCGCGCGCCTTGCGTTCGCCGACGTAGCGCGCCAGCAGCTGACATGCCCCCCAGATCGGCACGCTGCCGACCTTGGGGCCGACCTGTCCGAAGCGCGAGTCCCGGCTCGCGATCGTCATGTCCGAGAAAAGATTGATTTCGTTGCCGCCGCCCACGCAGAAACCGCGAACCTTGGCGATGATCGGCTTGTCCATCATCCGCATGACCGAAGACAGCGCGAACAGGCGGCGCATATGGGTTCGCCCGACCGAGGGGTTGCGCTCCGACTGGTCGCGAACATCGCCGCCCGCGCAGAACGCTTTATCTCCCGCGCCGGTCAAGACAACCACGCCGATCGTCGGGTCGTCGGCAGCCCGGTGCATCGCATGCGCAAGCTCTTCGTAGGTACGCGGGCGAACCGCATTGCGAACCTCCGGCCGATTGATGGTCACGGTCGCGATGCCTTCGGCCGCCTCGTAGAGGACGTCTTCGTAGGTCATGGGCTACTCCTGCGGATGGTTGCTTGCGTGGGGGTGAGGAGAGGGGGTCAGCCGCCCCAGTCGACGAGCGTGCTCGCGATTTCCTCGACGAGTTCGGGCTTCGCCTGCGGATAATGAGCCGCGCCGCGCACCGTGTATTCGGTGCAGCGATCCCCGGCCGCCTTCTTCCATTCGGCGACATTGGCCGGAAACACGGCCTGGTCGGCGGCATAGCCCATGTTCAAGATCGGGATCGTGGTGTCGGCGAGGCACCGCGGGCCATGTGCGCGGGTGAGGCGAAGGCTCCACTGGCTAAGGAAGGATCGCGCCGTGCAGAAGCGGCCAAGGCCGTTCGCTTCGCGGTTGACGTTGCGCGCGTCGCCCCAGATAGCCCCGGCTCCCCGATCGCTGGGATCGATCGACAGATCGAGCGTGCGCGGGTCGGCTTTCGTCCGATAGACGATGAAGGCGTCGTCGCCCGCCGGAGCATTGGCCACGAGCTTGAGCGCATGCTGCGTCAGGCGTTCGTTTCGCGCCTTCTGCTCTTGCCGATAGACCGCAAGCCAGTCGCGATCATAGGGCGGGCGGTTCTCGGGCGCATACATGTCGATCGCGGCGTTGGTCCGGTCGGGGTCGCGCTCGTCGATCACCGCGGGATCAAGGCTGTCGGTCAGCGTGGCTGCGCGTCCGCAATGCGCCGCCAGGATCGCGAGCCGATCGACGGGCGGAAGATCTTCGGGCTTGAGATCGATCGGCTGTCCGTCAGGGGTGTCGCTGATGGTCAGCTTCTCGGCCTGCTGCTGGTAGAAGGCCGTGAGCGAACCGCCGCCTGAATTGCCGACGAGGACGATTTTCCGGAAGCCCTCCTCGCGCAGGTAACGGATGCCGGCACCAAGATCCTGGATTGCCCGTTCCATGATCAGCATCGAGTCCGAACCCGAGTAGCGTGTGTTCATCGCCAGTATCGCGCGGCCGCGCTGAGCGAGCGGCTCGACGAGATAATGGTTCATGAAATTGTTGGTCGGGTGCACGAGCACATAGGCAATGTCGCGCGTGCCGTCTGGGTCGACAAACCGGCCATAGACGCGCGGATCGCTGTTCTGGATGCCGCTCAGTGTTTCGAGCGGCGCGCCCTTGGCGACCTTCAGCATCACCAGTTTCGACTGCATCATTCTATCTCCCTCGAGCGTCCGCCCGGCGACCCGCGCCTGCAGCGGGCCGCCTGCTCGTCACGGTTTGCCAGAGCTCAGGCGTTTTCGGTGCGGGGAGTGAAGTCGCCGCGCGCTTTGCGGTCCCGCCACTTTTCGAGCACCTCGGCGGCGTGACGTTCGCGCTCGGCGAAGTCGATTTCGGCCGAAGGCAGGTTGAATTCGAGACGGATGCCGTTGGGGTCGAAGAAATAGATCGACTTCTGCCCCTTGTCGTGGTGGCCCACGGGGCCGAGATATTCGATGTTCGCATCGACCAGACGCTGGCGATAGCTTTCAAGCTCCTCCTCCGAATGAACATGGAAGGCGACATGTTCGACCCAGGGCGGGGTGTTGGTATCTTCGATCGCATCGGGCCGCGTCGGCACCTCGAAGAAAGCGAGCGAGCTGCCGTCGCCAAGCTCGAAGAAGAGATGGATGTGGGGATCATATTCCTTGGTCGAGCCGACGATGTCTGCCGTCACGGCATGGGAATATTTCATCCCGAGCACGCGCGTATAGAAGTCGACTGTCTCGGCCGCATCATTGCAGCGGAATGCGACATGATGGAAACTGCTGAGCATGGTGTTTCTCCTGCTGCCGGCTCCGCGATGCGTGATGCGGACCGGCGCGGTTAACGGATTGACGAGCGGCGCCGTGTCACGCCGCGCGCGCGCCGCGAAGATTGCGCAGGACAGCGCGCCACTGCATCACCGTCCCGTCGTTCCGCAGATTGACGATGGGCCTCCCCTCGACGAAACGCTGGTTTTGCTGAATGGCCTCGAGAACGCCGACATCCTCTTCGAGGATCTCGTGCGCCTTTTCCCCGGTGATAGTTTCGACATCGACGTTGAGCCGGGCACCGCCGTGGAAATAGTGGGTCGTCGTCTCGGTTTCCGGGACGATGCCATGGAAGGAGCGGTTCTGAAGCGGAGCCTCGCCGCCTTCGTCCCAGGGCGTGGCGCTCGCCGGGCGGACACGTGTGTGATTTTGGTAGAGGCCCGGGATCATCCAGCTTTCGGTCCACTGGTCGATCCGGTCGTCGACAAGCGCCGATGCGCTGAACAGACGCGGCGTCGGAATGTCAGAAATGCGTACCCGGCGGCACACCCCGTTATCGAGCGCAGTGACGGTCGTCTCCGACGCCGCGATACGGTCAGGGTCGCTGCCCATGCTGGTCTTGTGGACATAGGCCAGGTGACTGATGTCGAGAAGATTTTCCGTCAGCAGCTGATGGTGGCAGCGCAGGTAGATCGAGCCGTCGATCCACGCCGTCCAGGCCGGGTCGGTCATCCATTCAAGGTCGGGAACCGGGCTTGTCGCGGCATCGGCCGGGTCGCCGGTGTAAATCCAGACTATTCCGCCGCGCTCTGTGACCGGGTAGGCGCGAAGCTTGGCGGCCGACGGCGCGCGATCCTGACCGGGGGCGTAGACGCACTGGCCGCCCGGCCCGAACGTCAGGCCGTGGTATCCGCACTGGATATTGTCGCCGACCAGATCGCCGCGCGACAAGGGATAATTGCGATGGGGGCATCGGTCCTCCATCGCCGCGACGCTTCCATCCTCGCAGCGATAGAATACGATGGGATCGTTCATGATCACGCGCCGCATCGGCTTGCGCGTCACCTCCGATGCCCAGGCTCCCATGTACCAGAAGTCGCGGAGGAACCCATTCGCCTCGTCGCTGCTCTCGCGCATTACCTGCTCCCGACCTGTCGTTGCGGAGCCGCCCTCGCGGGCCAGCTTCCGTCTGTTGGAGCAGCTATAAATGTCCGCATTGCAAAAGTCAATTCTGCTTATCGGTCTTGTCCGAGTGCTGTCTCTTCGCATATCGACGCCTGGAAGATGAGCAACAGGTGCCGATTTTGGTGGCGTTCGTGCCGCCCGACCCTGTTATTCGACAGGATGGGGAGCGATGCGAATGGCCAAGAGGCGGAGCTGGGCTGCGACGCTCATGATCTTATGCATCGCCGAACTGGCCGGGTCGCTCGAAACCACGCTGGTCTTTGCAGCCTTGCCTGGCGCGATCAGGCAATTTGGCAATCCCGTTTCGGTGGCATGGCTGGTCACTGGCTATTTCCTCGTCGCCGGCGCGTCGGCGGCGCTTTGCGGCCGACTCGGAGATATCATCGGGCGCTCGAAGATGCTCGCCGCCGTTCTCCTCGTCGCCGGTGCGGGGTCGGTGGTCAGCGCCATGGCGTCCGACCTGGTCTGGATTATCGTCGGCCGCTCGATCCAAGGGGTTGCCGGCGCCGTATTGCCGCTCTGCTACGGACTTGTCCGCGAGCATCTGCCCAGCGAGAAGCTCTCATTCGGTCTCGCCGCGATCACTGCGATCGCAAGCCTTGGGGCAGCCGGCGGCTTTCTGATCGGCGGCGTGATTTCCGACCAGTGGCACTGGCAACATATCTTCAGTGCGAGTGCCCTGCTTGCTCTGGGCGCTCTCCTGCTTTGCCTGCTCGCACTTCCCCGCTCGCTGGCCGCCGACTCGGTCGGACCCGGCGCGGATCTGATTGGCGGCGTCCTGTTCGCACCGGCAGTCGGCCTCGTCCTGTTTGCGATCAGCCAGTCATCGACGGCAGGCTTGGCGATGCGTCCTATGCTGACCCTCGCGGCGGGTCTCGCGCTGCTGTCGGCTTGGATCTGGCACGAATTGCGGCAGCCGGACCCGCTTATCGACATTCGGCTGCTTGCCCGCAAGCCGGTGGCGCTTGCCAATATCAGCGCGCTCCTGGTGTCGATGGGCGCTTTCCAGGTCATGCAGATTTTCCCGATCCTCATCCAGCAGCCTGTCTGGACCGGCATCGGCTTTGGACTGACCGCGACCGTGACCGGACTGCTCAAGCTTCCCTCCAACGTCGCTAGCGCCCTGGGGGCAGTCTGGGCGGGAAAGCTCGCGGGCAGCAACGGCGGGAAAGGGGCCATTTTGGTAGGCACGCTGCTCTGCCTTGTGGCCTGGACAGGCCTTTATTTCGGCCATGGCGAGCTGTGGCTGGTTGTCTTGCTGGTATGCCTGTCGTCGGCGGGCGTGGTTATCTCGTTGACCGGGACCGTTGCCGTCGTCGTGCAGCATGTTCCCGTCGAGCGGACAAGCGAGGCTACGGGCGTCACTATGGTGCTGCGCATGACCTTTCAGGGCATCGGGGCGCAGATCGTCGCAGCGCTCTTCGTCGCGGGGCGCACCGCCGCGCCGGGCTCGGGAGAAACTCACCTTGCCCCCGAAGCCGTCCTTGCCAGCATCGGCTATGTCGCGCTCGTCAGTCTCGTCGCCGTTGCGAATGCGGTCTGGCTGCGCAGGGCGGTGCGCGCATAGCCAGACCGAATTTCAGCGCGGAGGGGGGTCAGATGGGATCCCAGCTGAAAACATCCGCCGACATGTCGAGCGGGTAGAAATCGGGCCGGAAGGCGGGAAGCATGCGTTCCGCGATAAGCTGCGGGGTCCAGCCATCGTCGCGCTGGACCGAGCGGAGGGGGCGGGGCTGGCTCATCAGGAAGAGCTCGTTCCGGCGTGCCGCGAAAATCTGTCCAGTCACGTCGGCGGCGAGGTCACCGCAAAGGAAGGCCACCAGTGGCGCGATCTTTTCAGGGCCCATGCTTTTGAAGCGGGCGACGCGCTGACGCTGCTCATCGGTTTCCTCGGGCAGCGTTCCGATCAGCCGGCTCCACGCGAAGGGAACGATACAGTTCGAGCGGACGCCAAAGCGGCGCATGTCGAGCGCGATCGATTTGGAAAGGCCGACCACCCCCATTTTCGCCGCCGCATAATTGGCTTGTGCGAGGTTGCCGATGACGCCCGATGCCGACGTGAAATGGACGAAGCTGCCATGCCCTTGCGCCTTGAAGTGCGGGGCTGTGGCGCGCGAGACATGATAGGTGCCGAACAGATGGACGCGCACGACGCGCTCGAACTCCTCGTCGCTCATCTTGTGGAAGATGACGTCGCGCAGGATGCCGGCGTTGTTCACGACCGCGTCCACGCGGCCGAAGCTGTCGAGCGCGGCCTCGACGATACGCGCCGCGCTCTGCGATGTGGACACATCGTCGCCATTTGCGATGGCGGTCCCGCCCTGCGCGCGGATTTCTTCGACCACCTCATTGGCGGGCGCTGCTTCGGCGCCGCTTCCATCGGGAGCGGCGCCGAGATCGTTCACGACGACATTGGCGCCTTCGGCCGCAGCGAGAAGGGCGATCTCGCGACCGATCCCGCGGCCAGCCCCGGTAACGACGACGGTCTTCCCGTCGAGACTTTTTGCGTTGGTCATGATCCCTCTCCCCTGGTTTGCGAGATGCAGCTGATAGCGAAAAACATGTTTTGATGTTAAATAACGAAAAATAATTTTGCAATGCGGAATTGAGTGTGGGTTGTTGCGATGATATTGGAGGGCGACCGGCGAGGCTCGCCGCACAGCAATCAGCAAGAAGAGACATGGGATGCCGAGGATCACATTCATTTCGCACGAAGGCGCGGCGCGGACGATCGAGGCCGAGTCGGGGCTGTCGCTGATGGAAGGCGCGATCCGCGCGGGAATCGACGGCATCGATGCCGACTGCGGCGGAGCCTGCGCCTGTGGAACCTGCCGCGTGGTGATCGCTCCTGATTGGCGAGACCGCGTCGGAGAGTCCGGGGATGTCGAGGCGATGATGCTGGAACTCGCGCCTCTGCCGCTTGAGGGGGCACGCCTATCCTGTCAGATTTCCGTATCCGACGCGCTGGATGGTCTGACGGTCACGGTCCCCGAAGAACAGTTCCGCTGATCCTGGGCTAGGCCCCCGAGAAGAGGGGCGGCCGCTTTTCGAAAAAGGCGCTCACGCCCTCACGGCAATCGCTCGTGCCGAAGCAGATGGCCTGCGCGGCGAACTCGGCATCGAGAAAGGCATCGAGCGGCATCTCGTGCGCCGAGTGAAGAAGCTTCTTCGTCAAGCCGAGCGCCTGCGTCGGCCCATTCGCCAGTTTCTGGCCGAGTTCGATCGCGGCATCGAGCAATGCGTCGGCGGAATGGACGGCGCTTATCATGCCCATCGCCGCCGCTTCGGACGCGTCGACCGTTCGGTCGCTGAGCAGGATGTGGCGTGCGCGCACGCTGCCGACTGCGCGTGACAAGGTGAGGGCAAGGCCCACGTCGGCCGCGACCCCGACGGCGGGGAAGGCGGGCCGGAACTTCGCCCGCTCCGAAGCGAGGATGATGTCGCCGAGCAGGGCCAGGCCGAAACCGCCGCCAGCCGCGGCACCGTTGACCGCGGTTATCACCGGCTTTTCTCCCAGCATCAGCAGGCGGATGAGGGCGTAGGTGCTGGCAAGCCGTGCCCGCGTCGTTGGAGCATCCTGTCCATCACGCAGTGTGGCAAGGTCGCCGCCGGCGCAGAAGAAGCGGTCGGTTCCCGTCAGGATCAGGCAGCGCTGCTCCCGGTCGCCGAAAAAGTCGGCAAGACTGGCGATCATCTGCTCTTTCATCGCGAGGGTCAGCGCATTCGCGTGCTCAGGGTCAGCGAGCCGAAGCAGGGTGAGCGCGCCTTGCCGCTCGCGGATGATCAAGGGCTTTTCCACTTTTATCGCTCCGATTTCGTAATGCAGAATTGACTTTCGTATAGCGATATATGAAAGGCAGAAGCAAGGTCTTGGCTGCAGGATCATGACGGGAAGAGGAGGCAAGGCGCGATGGCGATCGATCCCGCGAGGCTGCTGGGCTGGGAATTTCCCGAGCTCGTTCACCGGATCGAGCCGCGCGACGTCATGCTTTACGCGCTCGCAGTCGGACTTGGGTGCCCCCCTACCGACCGCCGGCAGCTGCCATTCGTTTATGAGGAGGGATTGAAGGCGCTCCCGATGATGGCGAATGTCATGGGGTATCGGGGCTTCTGGCTGAAAGATCCGGCGACGGGCGTCGATTGGCGCAAGGTCCTCCACGTCCAGCAGCGTATCGTCCTGCATGCCGGCCTGCCGGTCAATGGCACTATCCGCAGCCGCCAGCAGGTCTGCGCCCTTGTCGACAAGGGTGCCGACAAGGGGGCCTTCATCGTGACGCGCCGCGAGATATGCGACGCCGGTTCGGGACAACTACTCGCCGAGGTCGAGCAGACCAATATGCTGCGCGGCGACGGTGGATTCGGAACGAGCAACGGCACTTTACGAACGCTTGCGCGCGTCCCCGATCGGGCGCTGGACCATGTCGTCGACCTTCCCGTCCTTGAGCAGGCGGCGCTGCTCTATCGCCTGTGCGGTGATTACAATCCGCTTCATGCCGATCCCGAGGTCGCCCGTGCGGCAGGGTTCGAACGGCCGATCCTCCACGGCTTGTGCACATTCGCCATGGTCGGGCATGCCATATTGGCCTGTTCGGCAGATTATGACGCCAGTCTGCTCACCATGCTCGAAGGACGGTTTTCCGCGCCGCTCTATCCCGGCGAGACGCTGCGCACGGAAATCTGGGACGACCGGGGCGGCGAGCTTTTCGTGCGTGCCCGCGCCGCCGAGCGCGATGTCGTGGTGTTCGATTCGGGGCGCGCGACGCTCGGGGCCGCGCCGCACCCCCCTGTATCCTGATCAGCAAAGAGAGGGTCTTGTCATGAACCTTGCCGAAACTGTTGCCCCTGTTCCGGCGCGCGAAACGCCGACGGCTTCCCTGTTGCGTTTTATTGCCGACTGCCGGTGGGACACCGTTCCCGGCGAGGTGCGTCACGCCGCGCTTCGTCAGCTGATCGATACGATCGGGGTGATGATCGCCGGTGCACAAAGTGAGCTGACCGATCAGGCAGAGCGGATGCTGGCGTCGGTTCGCGCCGTGGGATCGGTCGCGGTTCCGGGCAGAAGGCGGCGCGCCGATGCGCTCGACGCGGCTTTCCTGTCGGGTACGGCCGGACATGGCATCGAGCTCGATGACGGCCATCGCCAGGGCTCCGTGCATCCTGCGGTCTGCGTGATCCCGGCGGCGCTTTATGCGGCGTATGGCCGCCCCACATCGGGCAGGCAGATCCTCAACGCGATCGTCTGCGGCTATGAGGCGATGATCGGCGTCGCCATCGTCTCGCACCCGCACCTGCGGCGCCGCGGCTTCCACCCCACGAGCACCGCCGGGGTATTCGGCGCGGCCGTTGCCGCTGGGGTCGTTCTGGAACTCGATGCACAGCAGATGGCGGATGCGCTTGGTATTGCGGCGAGCGGGGCGGCTGGGTTGTTCGCCTTTATCGGCGGCGGCACCGACGTGAAGCGACTTCACGCCGGTCATGCCGCGCGGGAAGGTCTCCAGGCCGCGCTGCTGGCCCGCGAAGGTGTCTCCGGACCGCCGAACGTGATTGAGGGGCGGGACGGCTTTTTTCAGGCCTTCCCCGGCCTCTCGGCCGAAGAGATGAACGGCTTTGCGCTGCCGCCGTCAAAGGATTGGGAACTGCTTGATTGCTACATCAAGCCCTATGCCTGCTGTCGCCATCTGCAGACGGCGCTCGAGGTCCTGGTCGGCATAGTTGAAGACGAGGCGATCGCCGAGACCGAGATCGCCAGGGTCTCGGTCGATACCTATCGCATATCGGCGGCGCATGCCGACACCGGTTGGTCGGAATTCGCAAGCGCCCAGCTGAGCTTCCCCTACATTCTTGCGCTCGGCATGCGGTATCGCAAGGTCCGTGTGGAACATTTCGGCGCCGATGTTCGCGAGGATCCGGCGATTGCGCGCCTGTGCGGCCTCGTCGAGGTCCGTGCCGACGACGAGCTGGACAAGCTGTATCCCGAATGGCGGCCGTCGCGCGTGACGGTGGAGACGATCGACGGGCGGCGTTTTACCCGCGAGGGCATGGAATCGCTGGGGTCAAAGCAATTCCCGATCGATGACGAACGCCTTGGCGAAAAATTCATCGACCTCTCTGGCCCCACGCTTGGGGAAGAGGCTGCCGCGGCCTTGCTTGGGCGGCTTTGGCGGATCGAGGAGGTCAGCGACGTAACCTCGCTGATCGACGCGGCGGGAGGCTAGCTGGTGAGCGCCCCTTTTGTTTCGAGCGAGACTGGGGCCGGCTTGGCTGGGTCCGCCGCCAAAGACAGACCGGCGGGCGCTTCATTGCCGCGAGGAAGGCAGGCAGATGCTTCGCCTCGTGACGCAGAACCAAGTTCCGGATTGCAGCGGGCACAGCGGTTTTTATTCCGTCAGGGAAAGTAGGCGAGGGGGGCGAGATGGAAGGACAGGCAAGCGATGAGCGTACAGCGCGGCTGCGCGAGGAAAACCGCCACGCCCTGATAGAGATGATCAGGCTGATGGGGCGCATAGACCGCAGCCGGGCGAGCGCCGCGGACGGCGGCTATGCCGAGGGCCGATATCCCGACTTTTATTGCCCGGACGGGCGGCTGGACATTCCGTTCATGCCCGAGGGGTTGAAGAATTACCGCGAGGGCTCTGCCGAGCATTCGGCCGACGCGGAACTCCGCTTCCGGCTTTTTTCAGAATTTGAGTGGGTGGGCGAATTTGAGGTCCACGACTGTCTCGATCCGGCCTCGTTCATCGTCTTCGCAAAGAGCCGCGCGACGACATGCCGCGGCCTGCCCTATGAAAATAGTTACGTGTTCTTTGCGACGATGCGCGACGGAAAGATCGCTGCTCTTCGCGAATATGCCGACACGTCGCGACTGGGCGTTCTTCAGGACGACCTCGCCGCGGCCGGTTCGTTCGACTGATCCAGGACCGAGCGGCGGACCGCGCGGCCTGATCGGCGGCGCGGTCGGCTCCACAATGCCTCAGAAGCGCGCCTTCAGGCGGAGACCATAGGTGATGGGAGGCGCGATCAATTCGGCGACCCCGAACCCGCCGACGGCGATAGTGCTGTAATAATTCTTGTTGGTCAGATTATCGACATAGAAGCCGATCTCATACGCGCCGCTATCGGGCCCGACCCCGCCCGACAGATTGACGATCGTGTAACCTGCCTGCTGATCGGACCTGAGGTCGCCTCCGGCTCCAGGCTGGAAGAGATAGCTCGACGTGAAATGCGCCACGCTGTTCAGACGCGCAACCCAGTTCCCCCCGAGCGGGGCTTCGAGGTTTGCCGACACGAAGCCCGACCATTTTGGCGAGCGCGGCATTCGCGTGCCCGACAGATTTTCTTGGCCGGTTGCCACGCCCACGATGTTTCCGCTGCCGTCGCGCGCATATTTGAAGACGGCCGCATTGGGATAGTCGCGATATCGCGCGTCGAGATAGGAGAGCCCCCCCGAAAGGGTCAGAAAATCGCCGACCCGCTGCGACCCGTCGAGTTCGAACCCCTTGCCGCGAGCGCTCGCGGCATTGAGGATGATCTGGCTCGCCCCCGTTTGATCGATGATCGAAACCTGGGCGTCGCTGTAATCGTACCGGAATGCGGACAGATTGATGCGCGTTCGCCTGTCGTCGCTGACGAACTTTGCGCCGAGTTCATAACTGTCGACCGTTTCCGGATTGATGGGATCAAGCTGCGGCGCAAACGATGGAACGTTGAATCCGCCCGACTTGAATCCCTGCGTGTAGCTGCCGTAGAGGTTGACCGTCCCGAGATCATAGGCAACGACCACGCGCGGAGTGAATTTGCTCCAGCTGTCGCGCTGCTGAAAGCTGCTCGTCCCCGCCGGGTTGAAGATCGCCTGCGCAATCGGATTGAGTACCGTGCTGATCCGGCGGCTATCCTTGGAGTATCGGCCGCCGAGCGAGATTGTGAGCCGGTCGACCGGCCTGATATAGAGCTCGGCGAACGCGGCATAGCTGTGGGTGGTTACATCCTGCTGGCCCTGGATGCGGTTGGCGGGGGCAAGGCTCTGTTTGCGCGTTGTCCCGGTGGAGTCGTAGGGAAGGCCGAAGGCGAGACCGTAGATAAGGCTTCGCTGATAGGCCTTGTCGTTGATATACTGGGCGCCGACGAGGAAATCGATCGGGTCGCTGAACGATCCCGATAGCTGTAGATCCTGCGAAAAGGTCTTGCCGCCGTAAAGCGCGTCATAGGCAAATAGCGGGATCGACGTGCGATCGCTGTCATCGCTGATATAGCCGTAAAGATCGCGATAGTTGGTCACCGCCTCGGCCGCGAAATCCCCGAACTCGTATCGCAGTTTCAGATTTCCGTTCAGCGAGCGCGCTATGTCCTCGCGTTTGAAATCCTCGGTGGCCTCATAGGGGCCCGCAACCTCGGGCGTTGCGCCCAGGAGGCAGCCGACGCAAAATGGTAGTCCCGCGCCCTGACCGCCGGCGGCGTTGGCCGTCCCCTTTTCCCAATGATAATCGAACGCAGCGGTAGCCGTGAAGGCGCTCGCGGGCTCCCATTTGAGCTTGACGCGAGCGTCGGTCGACTCCTTGCCCCGCACATCCTGCCCGGTCGTGATGTTTTTGAGAAATCCGCCATCATCGCGGTAGCGACCGGCGACACGTACGCTCAGGGTGTCGGACACGGGGACATTTACCATTGCATCGATCATCACATGGTCGAAGCGGCCATATTCGCCGGTCAGGCTGCCTTCGAAACCTGCCGTGGGGTCGGCGCTGCGAATGAGGATCGCACCCCCGCTGGCATTATGTCCATAGAGCGTACCCTGCGGCCCTTTCAGAACTTCGATGGAGCCGACATCGACAAGGTCGAAGATCGTGCCGGTGCCGCGCGGCATATAGGCGCCGTCGATATAGATGGCGACGGGCGCCTCGAGGCCAACGCCGGGGGCATTCGATACGCCGATGCCGCGGATGTAGGTTTGGACGAAGCTGTAGCCCGTGTCGTAGATGAGGCCCGTCGTCACCGTCGCGATCTTGTCGACGTTGCGGATGTTGAGATTCTGGATGGTCTCTCCGGAGACGGCCGTCACGGCAATCGGGACTTTTCGAACGTCCTGCGACTGACGCTGCGCCGTTACGACGATATCGCCATTGCTGGCGGCACTGGACGCCGGCTGCGGCGTCTTGGCCGCTTCGGTCGCCCCGCCGTCCTGTGCCATCGCGGCGGCGGGCAGACCCGCGGCCAGCAAACAGGCCGCGAGCGATGAGCTGCAGCGCAAGGCAAGGTTCGTGTGCATGTCTTTCTCCCACCCGGTCATTATTTATTCGTTGGCTGCTGGTCGCATCTTGCGGCCGCGGCCGCGTCGCGTTCGTCGGCGAAGGTCGGCCAGTGGGCGACAAGCCCCCCGTCGACGGGGATATCGATCCCGGTTATGTAGGATCCGGCATCGGAGATGAGGAATGCGGCGAGCTCTCCAATGTCGGCGGGGCGGCCTGGCCGCGTCAGCAACATGTGCCTCACGAGTCGCTCAACCTCCTGCGGAGGAATATTGGCCTCAAGTGCCGGCGTCATGACGAGGCCCGGCGATATCGAGATGCAGCGCACGCCATCCTTGCCGAACTGCACGGCGATGTTGCGGCTGAGACCGATAACGCCTGCCTTCGACGAACCGTACATGGCGCGGACATGCTCGCCCGATAGGCCGGTCACCGACCCGGTGTTGATGATCGCGCCGCCGCCGCGCCGGATGATGTGCGGCACGGCATGTTTCGCGCCCAGCGCGTAGCCGACGAGGTTGACGCGCAGAACGCGCGCATAGAGATCGGGATCAAGATCGAGCAGGCTGCCGTCGCCGCAGAGGACATCCGGGTCCATGAGCGCGGCATTGTTGTGGAGCGCATCGAGCCCACCGAATTCGGAGACGGCGGTATCGATCATCGCCCTGACCTGGTCTTCGTCCGCGACATCGGCGCCGACCGCGATGGCGATGCCGCCTGCGGCGCGAATGTCGGCCGCGCCGGCTTCAGACTTTTCGGCGAAGCGATCGGCGAGGACAACCGATGCGCCCTGCCGGGCGATGATGTGCGCCGCCGCGAGCCCGATGCCCGATCCGGCACCGGTGACCACGACGACTTTTCCTTGGAGCTTTGTCACGGTCAAATCGCCTGCTGTTATCGAAATCAGTGGATGCGCGGCGCGGCGTCAGACGGCCGGCCTGATGGGCGATCGAGACCGTAGAGGCTGATCGCGGTGCCCCCGAGGATCATTCGCGCCTCGTCCGGCGAAACGGCGTCGAGAACCTGGCGGATCGTCTCTCCGACATAGCCGTGGCAGCCCTCGTTGTGCGGGTAGTCGGTCGACCACATCACCCGGTCGGCGCCGATATAGTCGAGCAGCTTCAGCCCGACCTCGTCCGCCATGAAGGTCGCATAGCAATGCTTGGCCCAATATTCGGTAGGTCGGTTCGCGATCTTCGGTCGGAGGAGCTTGCCCCAACCATCGGCGGCCATTTCTGCGTCTTGCAGCGCGCCGGGTATCCAGTTGATCCCGGCTTCGGAGAATACGACCCGAAGACTGGGGTGCCGATCGAAGATGCCGCCGAATATCAGCTGGCCCAGCGAACGCCGGAACGGCGTGAAGGTCTCCATGACCGTGACGCCAACGCCGCCTGGACCTTCGAGATTGGTGGCGGACTCGCCGACGTGGAAATTGACCGGCAGTCCGGCCTCTTCAGCCGCATCCCATAGCGGTCGCATCGCGGCGTCGGCATAAACGACCTGGTTGCCGTCGGCATCCTCACCGGGATTGATGGGCAGAATATAAGTACGCAGCCCAAGATCGCGGATGTGCTGGATCGACGCGCGCGCGGCGCTTGCATCCCAATAATTGGGGATGCCGACCCCGAACAGGCGTCCCCCGGACCGCTCGCACAGCTCGGCCAGATAGTCGTTATATATGCGAAAGATCCACTCGCGCGCTTCGAGATCGGGCTGATGAAGATAATACATCAGCCACTGCGGAAACAGGATCTCCATCTCGACGCCGTCGCTGTCGAGATCGGCCAGTCGCGCATCAAGGTCGTGGGCGCCGGGTCGGTCGAGGCTGTGCAGGATAGGATCGAATATCCCCGTCAGGAACTTCCGAAACCCGACCCCGATGTAAGAAAACCCGTTCTCGTCGTCCGTCCAGATGCGCGGCATCCGATCCTTCAGCCGATCCGGTGCCCGGGCATGAAAAATATCATCGTAGAGGAACCAGTGGCTGTCCGACGACACCAGCGTCGTCTGGTGGGGCAGAGGGGTTAGCCGGCCGGTCAGAAGGCGGTCGCGCGACAGCCCCACATGCTCAATGGCAGGAATCCGCGTGGACCTGATCATCATGCATCCTCTCATGATCGCGCCGGGATTTTTCCCGGTCACGCAGGCATCGCTAGCTCCAAACGAACGAGGACGTCAATATGATTTCGTATAACGGTCTATAATTTCGCAATGCGGACAAACTTCCGATCGTTCCTGCTTTGTATCGAGCGTCGCACTGTTCGCTGTCCATAATTTCGTTTTGACTAGCAAAATTACTTGGCAGGCCTTATGGTGTCGCGGGCCGCCGGTGCACATTTCCGGTGAAGTGGCTCCGACGAACAGATAATCGGGGGGAAGCGATGACCAACAAGGCGCAGATGTCAGGAGCCGTTGCCGGACCGGTAACGGCGTTGGTCGTAGGACTGTCAATGTATGCCGCCGGCCTGATACCGCCGGTTTCACCCGTCACAGATCAGGCTGAGATCATCCGTTTCTACACCGACAACGCCAGCGCCGTCCGGGTGGTCGCGATTGCCATGCTGTTCCTGATGTCAGGGCTGATGCTGCTTTACACAGCGCTCGGAGACCAGTTGGAACAAATCGGCGGGGCGCGAGCCAGAAGCTGGGCGCGCGTGCAACTCACGCTCGGCGGGATCAGCCTGGTGCCGCTTTACGGCACGTCGGTGGCTTGGGCTCTCGCCACCTATCGGCCGGAACGCATGCCCGACACGACGCAATTGCTCAGCGACCTCGGCTGGTTCGCTTTCGTTTTTCCAGTGGCGCCGGCGTTGTTCCAGATGTGGGCGATCGGTTTCGCGGTCCTGTCGGATCGCGGCGAAAGGCCGGTCTTTCCCCGCTGGTACGGCTATATCTGCTTCTGGGTCGGACTATTGTTGATGATGGGTCTTTTCGTGCCATTTTTCAAATCGGGGCCCTTTGCCTGGAATGGCCTTCTGGCATTCTGGGTCGCCGCAGTTACCCTGGGACTGTGGATCAACCTGACAGGAGCGCTTGTTGCCGGCGTCGCCAGACGACCGGCTAACGCAAGCGCGACTCCTGCCGCCTGACCAGGCCGCAAACTGCCGCTTCAGTTCCGCATCTGCACGAGGCAGGCGCGTCGGTCCGGTAGCTCCATGCCCGGACGGGTCCAGCAATAGGCCGACAGAGCGCTGGGCGCGTCAGAATTGCTGGGCCGGCATCCGGAGCACGAGCCCGTCCAATTCATCGGTCATGATGATCTGACAGGCGAGGCGGCTATTGTCCTCGGCGCCCTCCGCAAGTTCCAGCATCGGCCGCTCGGTTACGGGTTCGGCGGTTCCCGTCTTCGCGAGCCAGCCGCTGTCGACAAATACGTGACAAGTGGCGCAGGCCGCCTGGCCGCCGCAATCCCCGTCGATGCCGGGAACGCTGTTCTGCACCGCTCCCTCCATCGCGGAAACGCCAAGCGCCACCTCGACCTCATGCTCGGTGCCGTCGGCCTCGACGAATAGGATTTTGGGCATGACTATCTCTTTCCAATTGGTTCAGGCGTGGATGCGAACGGGCAGGGTGTTGATGCCGCGCAGCGTGTTGGAGTAGCCGTAGATGGGCGTGCCGGTGACCTCGATCCGCTGCCATCCCCGCGCCAGTATCTCCTCCCACAAAATGCGTAGCTGCATTTCGGCGAGCCGGTTGCCGAGGCAGCGATGAATTCCAAAGCCGAAGGACAGGTGCTGGCGCGGCCGTTCGCGGTCGACGAAGAAACGATCCGGCTCTTCGATGACCTCGCCATCGCGATTGCCCGAAATGTACCACATGGCGACCTTGTCGCCCTTGCGGATGAGCTTGCCGCCGAATTCGACATCCTCCGTGGCGCGCCGCGATTGATACATGACCGGTGACTGCCAGCGGATCGCTTCGGGCACCATAGAGGTGATGAGCGCCGGATCGTTTTGCAGTTTCTTCCACTCAGCCGGGAAGTCGTGAAGCGCAAGGACACTGCCCGACATCGTGTTGCGGGTGGTTTCGTTGCCACCGACGATCAGCAGGGTCACATTGGCGACAAATTCGACCGGGTCCATGTCTTGCCGTTCAGCGGAATGCGCCAGGATCGATATCGCGTCGTTGGTCGGCGCCGCCTTCGTGCGTTCTGCTTTCAGCTTCAAGAACGTCTCCGCCAGTTCGCGCATCTCGCGATTGCGTTGATCCCAGGATTCAACGATTCCGTCGCCCGGGAAGCCGACGATGACGTCCGACCAGCGCTTGAGCTTGCCGCGTTCTTCCAGCGGAAAATCGATGAGCGTGGCCAGCATCAATATGGTGAGTTCAACCGATACCGCTTCAACCCAGTCGAATTCCGTCCCGATCGGCAGCGAGTCGAGCACGTTTCGCGACCGTTGGCGGATCGTGTCTTCGAGAAGGACGAGATTTGCAGGAGCGACCGCAGGGCTCACCGCTTTACGCTGCTGATCGTGCTTTGGCGGATCCATCTGGAGGAAGGAGGGGATGGGCACCGAGCCGTCGCCTTCGCCGACGATGCGGGCGTCGTCCAGCGCGGTGGCATTATGCGAGGAAAACAGGCGGTGGTTCGTATCCACGGCCATGATGTCGTTGTAGCGGGTGATCGACCAAAATGGCCCATATTCGCTTTTGGCGCAATAATGGACGGGATCTTCTGCACGCAGCCTCTCGAACATCACCGGCCAGTGAGTGTCCTGCTGGTAGAGAGCGGGGTTCGAGACGTCGATTTGGTCGAGCGGGATCGTGCGAGGGTCGAATGAAAGCGCTTCGCTAGCCATGGCATCCTCTTATGTTTCGTATTGCGAAATCAAATTCCATCTTACGGCTAAAACTGATCTTGCTCAATACTGGAAATGGCATGGTCGCGCGTCGGTGCGCGTACCTTGGCGTGGCCTTTCCGCTGGCACGAGGGACCGACGGCGGATTGGTCCTTTGGCCCGAACAGGGGCGGTCTCAAGCGACTCCGCCCTTGGTCGTCGACACGGCCGTTGCGCGGCTGTCCGATACGGCCGGGTCGTCATCGACGCGTCTCGACCATGGAAGATTTTAAGCGGGGATTGCGTAGACGAGGATCAGCACCAGCACGATGCCGGTCCACGCTTCGAACAGGGCCCGCAGGAGGCGCGGCGCGTTGCGAATTTCCATGTAGTCTAGTCCGATAATCCGGACCTTGATGAAGGCGATGACGATGACCGCAGCCGCGGCGACCTGGCGATTCCCGCCGACGATACCCGGAAAAAGCTCAAGGCTCACGATTGTCAGCGCCACGAGCACCAGCCAGAGCACGGCTTTGCGTGTCGCAAAAAGGTTTACCAAGCCATTCATCGCATCAGGTAGAAGAGTGCGAAAAGGACGATCCACAATATGTCGACCAAGTGCCAGAAGGACGCGCCTCCCTCGATCGTGCTGATGTCGCCCGGGGTCAAAGCGTCGCGTCTCGACACGGCGAAAAGGTAGCAGAGCACGCCCACGCCGAGCACGACATGCAGGAGGTGGGTGCCGGTGAACATATAGTAGAAGGTGTAGAATTCGTTCGTGTTCAGCGTGATGCCCGCGCGGACCTTTTCGCTATATTCGAATATCTTCACCAAGATGAAGCTTATGCCGAGGCCGATCGAAATGCCTATCAGGGCGGAGGCGCCGGACGATTTCTGGCGCAGGCGATCGGCCGCTGTCGCCAGTGTCGAGCTGCTCGTCAGCAGGATCAGGGTGTTCGCGATCCCCAACGCCTGGTTCATCTCGCGCTGCGACGTCGCGTACAGATCGGGAGACCATGAGCGGTAAACGACGAAGGTGACGAAGAATAGGCCGAACACGATCAGGTCGCCCAGAATGAACAGCCAGACGCCTTCTTCTCCGGGAAGATGCCTGCCCTCTCGCGGCTTGAAGATTTCAGGAGGGGCCGACCGTACGCTGGTCATGTGCTCGTGCACTGGAAGTGCGCCCCCATCCGCAGTTGGATGCCCACCCTCTCGCGCTACAGACATTCAGGTCAAGCCTGAGCAACGACGGTTGCGCGGGGGGCGCGCGCCGGTGCCGAGGACCAAAGCAACGGATCGGCCGAACCGTACGCCCAATGATTTCCGTGTCCTACCACCAAGCCGCATCCTGCCGGATGACCATAATGTCGGATTTCGCCGGCATGCTCATTCGCGCCGGCCAAGCGTCATTGAACCGCCTCCGCTCCAAAGGAGCAGGGCGGCCGGATGACGTTGGCCGGCGCTTAGCCATTCAGGCGAGCGGTTCGACGAGTTTGCAAGGCACGTCGTCGGCATCGGTCTCGCCGCGCGGGACGATTTCCGAAAAGGTCAGCTCCATCACGAATTCGGGCGGGAATGCCTCGACCTTGACTTCGCGGAAGGAGCTGAACCGGCGGAGCCAGGGATATTTTGGATCGAAGCGCCATTCGCGCGTCTCGATGCCCATATCATTGGCGCGGGCCGACGCCGCATCGATATCATCCACGCCAAAGACGAGGACCGTGCATCCTTCGCCAAAGCGCTGCAACCGGTCCCAATAGCGTCCCTCTTCACGAAGCGGCGCGACGATCTCTAGGCCGGAATCCCAGGAGAGGGCGGCGCGGACGCCAGCATCTTCAGCGTAGATGGAGTCATCGAAGCTGACGCCGAGTAGCTTGCTGAACTTCTCCACATAGGCATCGAGATTTTCCGGCCTGACGATGATGGCCAGATGATCGATACGTTGTTTGGCTTGCTGAAGCATCTTACTCTCTCTTGCGGTTGACGGATCCTCTGCAGACCCGCGAAGTTGAGCGATCAGTACCGCCTATTTCTGAAACATGGTTTCGCTATGCAGAATAAATCATTGTGTTTCCAATGTCATCCCCTCAGCCGAAATTTGTTCCGCCGTTCACATAGAGCGTCTGGCCGGTGGTGAACCCGGCGCCAGGGCCGGCGAAATAGGCGACGGCCTCGGCAATATCTTCGGGCTGACCCGCTCGCGCGATCGGCTGGCTGGCAACGACCGCTGCAACGGTCGCTTCGCCGTGGGTCGACACCGCCGCCTCGGTCGCGATCAGGCCGGGGGCTATGCAGTTCACGGTGATCCCGCTAGGCCCCGCTTCGCCCGCAAGTGCGCGCGTGAAGGCGATTACCGCGCCCTTTGACGCCGCATAATGGGCGTAACCCCGGCCACCCGAGAGGAAGATCGTCGAGGCGATGTTGACGATCCGGCCATCGCGGGCGGCCGCCATGTCACGCATCGCGCGGCGGCAGACAAGAAAGGTCCCGCGCGTGTTGACGTCTAGAATTCTCTGCCACTCGGCAACGTCCATTGTCTCGACGAGAGAGTGGGCCCAGATAGCCGCCGAATGGACGAGGATAGCGGTCGGCCCGAGCGACTGGCGCACAGCGTCGAAAACGCTGTCGACACTCTTCTCGTCGGCGACATCCAGCCCAAGACCGATGGCACGTCCTCCGTTGGCCTGAAGCTGTTCCGCCGCGGCAGCGGCCCGGTCGCCATCGAGGTCGCCAATGGCCACTGCTGCGCCCTCGCTGGCCAGGCGGCGGGCAACAGCGAGCCCGATTCCGCCACCGCCGCCTGTCACCACCGCGACCTTGTTCTCCAAACGCATGTTCGTCTCTCCTGGCGCGGTGGCCTCGTGCATTAAAAGTCGGCAGTCAGCTTGATACCGTAGGTGCGCGGCCGGCCCACCGTGTCCCACAGGAAGAAGTTGTTGCCGGATTCGCCAATGACCTTGTAATATTTGTTGGTCAGATTCTGGCCGAACAGCGAAACCGAGAAATGGTCGTCGGGAGCCGTGAAGGTGATTGAGCCGTTCAGCAGCGCATATTTGTCCTGAATGGCGATCGGGGTCGGGTTGGGATTGGTCGCAAAGCGGCTTTTGTAGCTGAGATCGCCCGCGAACTGGATCGAACCTTTCCCGCCGAGGTCGACCGTATAGTCGGCGCCGAGCGAGGCCGTCCATTTCGGGACATTGTCCTTCTCGACATTGCGAAGATTAACAGGGCCGGCGCCGAGGTTCACGATCTGGTTGGGATAGCGCGCATCGATATAGCCGACGGTTCCGCGAATGTTGAAATTGTCGGTCGGCAGCACATTGAGTTCCAGTTCCGCGCCGCGGATGCGCGTCGTGTCCGCGTTGATCACCCGGTTGATGTTGCCCGCCACCGAGCCGGTAAGGGTGACGATCTGGAGGTCGCGATAGGCATATTGGAAGACGGACGTGTTCAGCGTCAGGCGCCGGTCGAGCCATTGGGTCTTGACGCCCAGCTCGTAGGAATCGACGCGCTCGGGTTCATAGACGTTGATCGTCGGGAAGGCGCCACCTTCGTTGAATCCCCCCGAGCGATAGCCTTGCGAGAAGCGGAAATAGACCAGCTTGTCGCCATCGAGGCGATATTCGGTCCCCGCCTCGACCGAGAGGTTCTTGAATGTGGTCCGGAATTCTTGCGAGGGCCCCGGCACTCTCGGAGTGGCGACGAGCCGTTTGCTGTCCCACGTCTGGCGAAGGCCGCCCGACAGGCTCCAGCTGTCGGTGAGTTTGTAACTCGCCTGGCCGAACAGCGCAAAGCTGCGCGTGCGTTCCTGGGAGGCGCGGACGCTGCTGAAGGACGTTCCTGCAGGGAGGCCACCCAGCGGCCCGCCCAGTTCGAGCGCCTGCACGAACTTATATTTATAATTCAGGAAATAGGCGCCCACCACATAGGTGAGCGGTCCGCTCGAGTCCGAGGCGAGCCGAAGCTCTTGGCTGAACTGCCGGACCCGCTGGGGCTTGTCGACAAAATGCAGCGCCGTCACCGGAAGCGCATCAGCATCGAGGCGAAGATTGTCCTTCACATCGCGGTAGCCGGTGACCGAGGACAGCTCCACGCCCCCCAAGTCCCAATCGACGTTGAGGCTCGCACCGAAATTCTTGAGGCTCGAAGGTGTGACCAGGTTCGAGCCTGTCTCATATTTCCCATATTCGGTGCAGAAGCCGAATACGGTGCAGACGACCGGGGAGGGTTCGAACGATCCGTCGGCAGGCGTTCCAAGCGACCCGGCATGCGGGCGGGGCCGGTTCGGCGGTTGCTCGGAGCGGTCCTTCATATAATCGAGCGTGAGATAGGCGGTCAGGTCGGGCGTCGGCGTCAGCAGGATGCCGAGCCGGCCGCCATAATTATTGAGCGCGCCGCCATTCTTCGTGCCGGTCGTCAGGTTGTTCATGAAGGCGCCGCCATGGTTGTAGAAGCCGGAAAGCTTCACCGCCACGACATCGTCGACGAGCGGGGCCTCAACGGCGCCGCGCACCTGCAACTGATCGAAGCGCGCATAGCTCACCTGCCAACGCATGCCGAGGTCGCCCGAGGGGCGGCGCGTGGTGACGTTAACGGCACCGCCCGGCGCGTTGCGGCCCTGCAATGTACCCTGCGGCCCGCGAAGAACCTCGATCTGCGCTACGTCGAACACATCGACAAGCGAACCCGAAACCGTCGAATAATAAACCCCGTCGACGCTGACCGCGATCGGCGCGCTTTGCGAGGCATTGCCCGAGCGGTTCCCGATGCCGCGGATATAGGCGGTGAACATCGTCGGCAAGACGCCGCCCTGGGCGAGGTTGACGTTGGGCGTCAGTGCTCCGACCTGGTCGATCTTCACGATATTCTGGCGCTCGATCATCTTGGCATTGAGCGCGGTCACCGAGATGGGCACGTCTTGGAGCGATTCGGCGCGCTTGCGAGCGGTGACGATGATCTCCGACGCCGCAGGATCATCTTTGGCGACCGTGTCGGGTGCCTGCGCGGCGGCGCTCGTGTGGCTAACAAGGGCCGCCGAGGCGACACCGACAAGGAATATCGTACGCATCATTTTGATCTCTCCCATGACCGGATGTGGAGCGCGTAGTCCGCGCCTCTCGCTGATCCGGTACACCGGGGCCTCCGTCTTTGCAAGGAAAATGAAAATATATTTCGTAATGCGAAACCAATTGAGCAAGTGGAGGCGTGGCTGCGAACGACCTGTCGAGCCTGGCGATCGCGTAATGGCGGCTATGACTTTGGAAACATAGGTTAAGAAACGGTGCGTGCGCGCGCGGCCGCCTCTGTGAGCGGCAGGCGCCCACAGAGCGATTCGGGAGGCTCTGCACTGCCTATGGCGATCCATTGATGATCGGCCAGGCGTCATGGCATCGGCGCTCGACCGTGCGCGATTCGCCGGCCGACAGGAGGGCTTGGGGCGAGCCGTTGTTGCCTGGTTTCGCTTTACCGGCGTCCCGGCGAGAAAGTGCGCAGACCGACGGCTTCCCTCAGCTCATCGGCGGCACGAAGGAGTAACGGACCGGTCTCCTCCATGAGCGTTTTTTCGGGCAGGGCGTAGGCGGGGCCGCCGGCGCTCAGCACATAGACCCCGTCGAGCTTCGAGGCCGAGACGGGGACGGTGACGCCATGGATTTCGGGGCGCCACTTTCCGACCGAAAGACAAAATCCATATTTCCGCAGCTGATCGCAGGCCTCGTCGAGCCGGGGCAGGAACTCGCCCATGTCGGTTACGCCGTCGCGTTTCATCTGACGCACGATCGCCGAGCGCTCGCGTTCTTCCAGTCCGGCGAGATAGGCAAGGCCGATGGCGCTCTGGGTCAGCGAGATGGTGTCGCCGACGCGCAATTGCAGCCCAACGAGCGATGCGCCTTCAACAGCTTCGACGTAGATCATGTTGAGACGCTCGCGCGTGCTGAGTCCGATGTTCGTGCCGGTCGCCTGAGCGTAGCGCTGCATGATCGGCCGGATGGCGCCGATCGGATCGAAATTCTCGTCGGCAATATGGCCCAGGACATAGGCGGCTCCGCCGATGCCGTAACTGCGCGTCTTTGGATAGTAGCGCAGATAGCCAAGATCGCGGAGCGTATACATGATCCTCGAGATGGTCGGGCGGGGTAGGCCAGTGCGCCGTGCGATTTCCTGATTGCTGAGCGGCGGCTCACCGCGCCGAAAGCAGCGAACGACGTCGAGCCCACGCGCCAGAGCGGTGATGAACTGGCGGTTGCCGGTCTCGTCGACCAGCCCGTCGTCGGAATCGCCCACGGTCATCTCGGCTTTTACACGGCGTCGCATCGATCGAAATCCCCTGCGGCGAAGTGCCCGACACCTCTCCGCTCACTGAAAGAGTTATTCACTAGTCGAGATTGCCGGGCAAGGCCAGTACTCAAGGCCTTAGCCAAACATGGAGGGCTGCATCCGTGGCAGACGGGTTTTCGGCCAATTCTGATCATAGCCATAACCGTATGATAAGGAATTATAAAATCTCGCGCACCGCCTCTATTGCGGCCGGAAATGGCTGCAATAAATTTTGCAGAATGAAAGTATCGTTTGCATATCGGACGTATTTCCGACTACGCAGTCATCAAGAAGGCAGTCATGCCTCGATCAGCAATTGGAGGGATCAGGATGCGCAAGGGTTATTCACGCACGATGCTGTCGGCTGCCGCGCTGGCCGTTTCGCTGGCAATGGCCGGTGAAGCGGCGGCGCAAGCGGTATCGACCGGCAGCACGGCCGCGGCGGCAGATGATGCCTCGGAGACCAAGGCCGCGGCCCCGTCCCCCGGAAGCGATGGCATGCAGGACATCGTGGTAACCGCGCAGCGGCAGAGCCAGAGCCTTCAAAAAGTGCCGATCAGCATCACGGCGGTCTCCGCTGCCGCGATCGAGAATTTGAACATCCGCAATATCGACAAGATCGCGACGGTCACACCAGGGCTGATTTACGATACCGGATACAGCTTCGTTCAGGTCTTCGTTCGCGGCGTGGGCGACCAGACGCCGGGCGTCGGGCTTGAAACCCCCGTCGCGACCTATGTCGATGGCGCCTATCTCGCGCGCGGGACCGGGACGATCTTCGACCTCGTCGACCTTGCCTCGGTCGAAGTCCTGAAGGGCCCGCAGGGAACGCTTTACGGCCGCAACGCGACCGGCGGCGCAATCCTTATCCGCACCGCCGACCCAACCGACGACTTCGAGCTTAAGGGCATGGTCGAGGTGGGTCGGTTCGGCCACAGCCAGATCGACGGCGTACTGAACGTGCCCCTTGGCGATCAGGCTGCGGTGCGCTTCGCCGGGCGATATCGCAACGACGGCGGGTTTCTGGACAATATCACGACCGGGGACAAGGTGCGCGGCAAGGAAACCTATGACGCGCGTGTCAAACTCAGGGTCGAGCCCTCGGACGACTTCAGCGCGGTTCTGGGTTTCGATTATCACCGGGAGAATGGCAACGCCAATGCGGCGGGTCGCAATGACAGCCGCCCGCCCTTCTGCCCTGCCTGTGTCACCGCCCAGCCGGTCTATACCGGCTTCTATCAGACCGCCGATGATTTCCGCCGCCACGACAAGGGCCGCAGCTACAACCTGAACGTGGCGCTACAATATGACATCGGCGCGATCACGCTCAAGAGTCTGACCGCCTATCGCGACCTGGAATCTGGCATCACGCAGGATGTCGACGGGACTGCTGCAAAGCTCTTCGTTTTCGACGCTATCTATGGCGGGAAAACGTTCCAGCAGGATCTTCAGGTCGGGAGCAACTTCGGCGGTGCCTTCGATTTCCTCGCCGGGGTCAGCTACATCCACGATGATGCCTTCCAGCGTTCGCTGCTCTACGGGACATTGTTCGGCCTGCCCTATGATGGCATCAATCGCCCGGCTCAGCGTTCGGAAGGGCGCCAGTTCCAGATCACCAAATCCTATTCGGCCTTTGCCGAACTTTATGTCCGCCCGATCGACCGGCTCACGCTGACGCTCGGCGGGCGCTACACCAAGGACAAGCGCGACCTCGATACGTACAACAACCAGCTTGCCGTGAATTTCAACAATCCCGGCGGCCCGCTGCAGTTCGAGCAGAAGGCGTCCTATCAGAAGTTCACGCCGAGGATCGTCGTCGCTTATGATGCTGACGAGCTCAACCTCTATGCAAGCTACACGCAAGGCTTCCGGGCAGGGGGGTTCAACACGCCCTCCTATGCCCCGCGCGATCCCACCGACCCGATCCGTCCGGAAACGATGACAAGCTATGAGGTCGGCGCCAAATATGTCAGCCCCGACCGGCGGACGCGCGCAAGCCTTGCCCTTTTCCGCTATGACTATGAGGATGTGATCGTGTCCATTCTCAATGGGCCGACGCGGGTGGTGCGAAACTCCCCGAGTGCGCGCGGCAAGGGCGTCGAGCTCGACGTGACGCACCGGTTCAGCGACTGGCTGACCGTATCGACCGGCGGCCAGTATCTCGACGCGAAGTATCGCCGCTATACCAATGGCGCGACCTATGACTATCGGCGGAACGCCGCGGGCGCCATTACCGGCATCGTGCTCGTGACGCGCGACCTCTCGGGCGTTTCGCTGCCGCGCGCACCGAAATGGACCGGCTATGTCTCGGCAAATGTCGAGGCACCGATCAGCGACGACTGGATCATGAAGCTCAACGGCGTAGCGCGTTATACCTCGGAATATGATTTCGTCGTGGCACGCAGCGGCGTCTTTGGCGCCGACTATCAGAAAAAGCTGACGCTCGTGAACGTTTCGGGCGGCATCGGGCCATCTTCCGGCGCCTATGAGATCGGCTTCTACGTCGACAATCTCACCGACCGGAAATATTATTCGAACCGGATCACCGGGACACAGGGCATCGTATCGCTTCAGGCCATGCCGCGGACCTACGGACTGCGGCTCAAGTTCGAATATTGACAGGCATGGGCCGGAGGGGGGCTCCCTCCGGCACCGGCTTTCCATGATGTGCTGCGAGCCACGCTGGGCATTTGCAAGTGGCGATGCGCTGCCGATCTGCGGTGCCACGCACCGGCAGGATATGCCGGCGATGATCGAGCGTTTCGCAACTGGCGTGAGCGGCAATTTGCCGCGAGCCCAGCTACGCTCGACTATGCCTTCAAGCCAACGGGCGACCTGATCGCAAGGCTCGAGATCGCCTGACGGCGCGACCACTACCCGTCGCGCTGTCAGGCGATGGCGGCCGGTGGCGGAGGCCGCCGGCCGCCTTTCGTTTCAGATCGTCGGAATGGTGCCGCCGTCGACGACGATCTCGGTCCCGAGGATCGAGGCGACGGTATTGGCGAGGAGGAAGGCGACGACTTCGGCAATCTCGCGCGGCTGCGCGAAGCGTCCCAGCGGAACGCCGCCAAGCGAGGCGAACAGACTCTGCATCGCGGCCTCGCGGTCACCCCCGAAATTGGCCGATAGCCGATCGACCAGCCGCTCCATCGCGGCAGTCTGGATGCCGCCCGGTGCTACGCTGACCACCCGAACGCCCTTGGGCGCGAGCTCTTTCGAGAGGCCTTTGCTGTAGGTGGTCAGCGCGGCCTTGGCGGCGGCATAGGCGAGCGTCGCCTCGTGCAGCGGAAGGGTGCGCTGGATCGAGGAGATATGGACGATAACCCCCGAACCGCGAGCGATCATGGTCGGAGCTATTTCGCGGTCGAGGCGGACGGCGGAATAAAGATTCTGCGCGATATCTTTCTCCCAGTTTTCGTCGGCGAGGGCAGCAAATCCGCCCGGAGGCGCGCTCGATCCGCCGACGACGTTGACGAGACCGTCGATATGACCAAGCTTTTCGAGGGCAGCCCTTGCGATCGTCTTCGCGCCCTCGGCCTGCGACACGTCCGCCGCGATGAAATGGTCAGGTAGTTCGAGGTCGTCCGGTGCGGATCGCGCACTTGTAAAAACCTTGGCACCCGCCTCGCGCAGGTATCGCACGACCTCGGCCCCGACGCCCTTGGTCCCGCCGGTCACCAGGTAATTCTTATCGCGAAGTTCGTCAAAAATCATAGCTTTGTCTTTCCGTCTCAAGATGGAATGCCCTTGTGTCAATGTGTGGGCGGCAGAGGCAGCGGGGCTGCCGGTTTGACGCGGGCACTATAGCAGGCAATATCGCATAGCGAAATAAATTTCCGCAATATTGACGACGCGGCGTGCGTGCTTCAGCGTGCCAAAGCTGCCGTCCGCAGAGGCGGCATTGCTGGAGAAAACCATGCCCGCCTATCTCGTCTATATCTGTCAGAGCATCGAGGACCGCGAAGAACTGGAAACATACTGGCGCGAAGCGCCTCCCAGTTTCGCCGGCTACGATTTCAAGCCGCTCAGCGTCTACGCGCCATTCGAATTGCTGGAAGGCGGCGGCCCCGTCAAAGGTGTCGTTATCGCCGAGTTCGGCTCTATGGAAGAAGCCAGGCGCTGGTACTACAGTCCCGAATATAGCGCCGCACGCAAGCATCGCGAACGCGGGGCGCGTTATATCGGACTGCTGATCGACGGTGGAGTGATCGCCGATCCGAAACAACGCATGTCCGGCGACGCGTGATTTCCGCATGTTGGGAGGCCGACCTTCGGTTGGCGGCGGTGCGCCTGGCGGCCTCGATGCGGCTATCCCAGACCTGACCCGCTGAGCCAACCGCCGTCAACGACGACCGTCTCGCCCGTCACATAAGCTGCCGCGGGCGAGGCAAGAAACAGGGCAGCGCCCACCAGATCATTTACCTCGCCCCATCGTCCCAGCGCCGTGCGCCCGACGACGCGCTCTGAACTTTCCGGATCCGACCACACGGGCGCTGACATGTCGGTTTTGTGAAACCCCGGCGCGATCGCGTTCACGCGAATACCCTCGCGCCCGAAACGGTGCGCCAGCGTATGCGTCAAGCCCTTCAACGCCGACTTGCTCGCGGTATAGGCAACCATGACCGGGCTGCCGGTAAAGCAGATCATCGACACGATATTGATGATCGAGCCGCGCGACTGCGCCAGCAGCGGCCTTCCGGCGAGCGCCACGCGCAATGCGCCGTGCAGGTTCACATCGAGTACGTTGAGATAGGCGGCCTCGTCGAACGGCTCGTCGATCGACATGATGCCGGCTGCATTCACGATCACGTCGAGGCGAGCGAGCTTCGACATTCGGTCGGTGACGGCTGCGCCGTCGCGCACGTCCAGATGAATGAACTCCACGCCGCGATTGACGCTTTCGTCGCGGTTCGCCTGAATCTTCTGCTCCGAGGTGCCCGTCGCGATCACATTGCCGCCGAGCGCTGCAAATCCGCGAGCAAGCGCCAGCCCGACGCCGCTCGATCCGCCCGACACGAGAATTGTTTTGTTCGCGAAAAGATCACCGCGAAAACTGCCGACTATCGATTCCATTTGGATAATCCTCGAGACGAGCGTGCGTGCATCCGCTGCCGCATCAGCGGCCGGTGCAGTGTCACGCTCCGTATTCAGCTTCTCGTCCGCACCAACGCAGTGCCGATGTGGCGCGCCTCGCTTACGCGCGGATGACGCACCTGGCCCGGTCCGTTACAATTGCAGCATGGTCCGCATGTCGGCCTGCGGCTCGTCCGCGTGGTATCGCAGGAAGGGCACCGCCAAATGGAGGCGGCCTGATCGAACGCTGGATCGGGCGTTCGGGAGGGAACACGCCGACTTCGCGTCAACTCGCCGTCTCATCGCTGTGGCCGACAAGGTGTTGGCTCGGTCACAATCCCTGCGTTGGTGGAGGAAGGCGGTCTGCGTGCATCGCCCTGAAGCCGAACGGATTTTGAAAGCCCTGCGCGACGGGCGCATCGCTGGCGCCATCAAACGGCTTTGCGCCCGTAGAACGGGGCAATCCGTCTGGCCGCGACCAGACGTCTGGGCTGGACGAGCCGTGCCGGCCCGCCGCTGACTCCGTAGCGGGCGGTTCAGTCCTGGCTGGCGGCCATGCCCTGAGCATATTCAGGATTCGGCCAAAGGGCGCAGAATTTATTGCCTTCCGGATCGCGAATATAGGCGACGTAATTGCGGAAGGGCGAGCCTGGCCGCACCCCCGGAGGCCCCTCGCAGGTGCCGCCATTCGCCATTCCGCCCGCGTAAAAGGCATCCACCGCCTCGGGACTGGCTACCCGCAGACCGATGGTGACGCCGTTTCCGAACGTTGCGGCGTTACCGTTGCTTGGCGTGAGGACGACCAGCACTTTGCCGTCGCCGGTATAGCGGAGTCGGTTCGCCGCAGGCGTGCACACCATGCCCAAGGGGCTGAGCGCTGCGTCGAAGAAAGCGCGTGACTTTTCGAGGTCGTTCGATCCCACGGTGACATGATTGAACATCGATCATTTCCTTGAAACGAGGCCGAGGGGGCGGATCGCCATTTTCCTCGGCGTTGCGGGAGATATGCACATTGTCCTTGAGCCGCGCTCAGCGCGTGAGGACGATTTTTCCGCGCATCTCGCCCGTCCACATCTGGCGGAAGGCCTCATCGGCTTCGGTCATCGGAAGCACCGCGCCGACCGAGGGGGTGATCCCCGCGGTGCCGATGAAATTGATCAGACTGGCCATATCTTCGCGGGTGCCCATGACAGAACCTAGTATCGAGAATTGATGGCTGATGACCTTGAGCAGCGGGAGCGTGACCTCAAAGCCGGTCGTTCCCCCGACGACGACGATCGTGCCGTTGCGCACGACCGAGGCCAGGCTGTGCTCCCAGGTCGCCCGGCCGACATTGTCCACCACGATATCGGCCTTGCCAGGAAGCTGCTCGCCGGAATGAAAGGTGCGGGCGGCACCCAGGCTCTCGGCGAATTCGCGGCCTTCCTCGTCGCGGCAGGTGACCCACACCTCGGCGCCGGCGGCCTTGCCGAGCTGGATCAGGGCGGTGGCCATGCCGCCTCGCGCGCCTTGGACGAGCAGGCGCTGGCCCGGCAGAATGCCCGCACGCACGAAGAGCGAACGATAGGCCGTCAACCAGGCCGTGCCTAGCAGCGAAGCCACCTCGAGCGAGAGGCCGGGTGGCAAGGGCAGGGCATTGCGTTTCGGTACAGCGATATAATCGGCGAAGGTGCCCGGGAGCAGTTCGCTGAAGATATGCCAATGCGGGTCGAGTGTCTCGTTGCCGCGCCAATCGTCGCTGCCCACCACCGGGTAGATCGCAACCGCCGTGCCGTCGTCGAGATAGCCGGCGCCGTCGTTGCCGAGGATGAGCGGGAATTTGAGCGGTTCGGCATGATGCGTCACGCCTTGCAGCGTGAAAATATCATGGCGATTGAGGCTGGCGTGGCTGATCTTGATGCGCACCCAGCCGTCGTGAACCGCCGGCTCCGGCTGCTCGCCGATGTGCAGAGCGCTCAGCGGGTCTTCGCGATTGGGGTTGTCGGCGTAAACGGCGAACATCTCTGGGTGATCCTTGCATGATGTCGAACGGGGCGGCTTTGGCCGTTCAGAGGGCGACCTCGGGGAAGCGCTCGGCGAGCGGGCGCGAGCCGCCGTCGATGAGAACACCGGTATAGCTGTTGCGGATGCGGTGACCCCGAACACGCGCATATTCCGCGCTGTCGTACCATTTCTTGGCGATCTCGTATGACGGAAATTCGATAAGAACGGCGCCTTTTACCGGCTCATGCCCTTCGAGCACCTCATAGTCGGTATAGGCCGCGAGCACCTTATATTCGATGTCCTTTACCGTATCCGGAAAGGCCGCAGCATAGTCGGGATGCCCCTTCTTGTCGCGAAACTCATGGCAGAAATAAATGACGTAAGCGGGCATGGTCGCCTCCGTGATGCGCTCAGGCGACGGCGCTGCGGCGGGGTTTGAGCATCCGCGCTTCGATCGGCGTCGGCGTCCCGTCGCAAAGGAGCCCGATATAGTCCGCGCCCTTGTTCCGGTGGGCGCGCGCGATGGTGTAGGGCTCGTCATCGAACCAGCCGCGCGCCGAGGCCATCGATTCAAGCCCTTCGATATCGGGAAATTCGGAAATCACGATTCCTTCGGCCGGCATCTCGCCATCGAGGACTTCCATTTTCTGGTAGGCCGAGAGGACGCGGTGCTTGAGATGGTCATAGGTTCCCGTTTGGGCGTTCCAGTAATTCTCGAGTTCCTCGCGTTCCCAGACGTCGCGGCAAACATAGACAAGATAGGCAGGCATCAGATCGTCTCCGACATAGGGCAGGGGACCGGGCGGGGCTCAGGCGGCCTTGCGCGTGCGTCCGATCGTGTGAGGCATACGGTCCTTCGAATCGGTCCAGCGGCCGCCGTCGAGAGCGGCGCTGAAGAAGCGGGCCCCCTTTTGCAGGAGCGGGCGGATCGCCTGGAATTCGGCGCTTTGATAAAAGCTCCTTGCCGCATCGAACGAGGGGAAGCGCAGCAGATGGACGGCCTCGATGTCGCCCGTGCCTTCAAGCCGGTCGATCCGTCCGTAGCTGATGACGTCTTCGCTATCCTGGCCCTCGAGCGCCTTTTCAAGGCCGTTCCAATATTCGACCAGCGCGTCGCGATCGAGAATCTCGTGATAGATGAAGAGGAGATATCCGTTCATGATTCCGATCCCTCCTTATGCCGAAGCGGCGCCGACGGTGCGCAGTTCGGGCGTGGGCACGGCCTCGTCATAGAGTTTGTAGAAGGTCGCAATGTCGTAATGCTCCTGCCAATACGTGACGAGGCCCGTTGTTTCATCGAACTTGAGCACGATCGAGAAGGGCATGGTGAACTCGTTGGTGCCGATCACGAAGGTATTGCGCATGTCGAGCAGCACCGTCGTCCCGTTTTCAGCGACGTGCTTGATGTCGAAGGTGAGGCTGGTGACGCCCTCTTCCTCCTTCTCGTCATGATATTTCTGATAGAGTGCCTCGAGGGTCGCCTTGCCGCGAACATCGTCCTTGCCAAGCCCGACATAATGGACATCGTCGTGCAGCAGTTTGAAAAATTCGACGCGGTCCTCAGCCGTGATCCTTGGCAGGCTGTAAAATTTCCGGGCAAGTTCGATATAGCGCATAGTCATCCTCTCATTGTTGATCGGTCGCGGCTAGCAACACTGCCATGGGGGCGCATGGACCCGATACAGCGAACCTATCATGACATGACCGATATGCAAAACATAATTTCGACTAGCGGCATTGCGTGGAGGTATCGAATTTGTCGGATGCGCCTTTTTCCAGAGAGCGACGGTGATTCCTCGCCGTCTCACTCAAGCGCCCCTGTGGCTTGCGCGAAGCGACGGGCATCCCAATAATGCGCAACGGCGATCTGCCGCCTGGCGAAAAATAATTTCGCAAAACGCCAATTTCGATTTAGCGTAATGTGAACCAGATGAGGCGAGTCGGAAAAGTGGCGGCCATCGTTCAGGAGAGAAGAATGACCGACGTGACAGCGGATTATGTCATTGCGGGCGGCGGCACGGCCGGCTGCGTGCTGGCGAACAGGCTGAGCGAGGACCCGCAAGTGACGGTGATCCTTCTTGAGGCCGGCGGTGAGGCCACCTCCTTTGTCGCGCAGATTCCGGCCGGCTATGCGCGCCTTGTCGGCAATCCGCGGTTCGACTGGCTTTACGAAGCCGATGCCGATCCTACCACCGGGGGCCGCGTCCAATATTGGTCGGGAGGCCGTATTCTGGGCGGCGGCAGCTCGATCAACGGCCAGGTCTATATTCGCGGCACCGCGGCCGACTTCGATCATTGGCGTGATTCCGGGGCGCCGGGATGGGGATATGAGGACATACTTCCCTATTACAGGCGGATGGAAAGCTGGTCGGGGCGACCCGATCCGGCGCGCGGCGAGGCGGGGCCGCTGTCGGCCACCCCGATGCGAGATCCGCACCCTCTGAACCATCTCTTTCTAGAGGCATGCCGCCAGCGAGGACTCGTGACGATCGCGGACTATAATGCCGGGCAGATGGAAGGGGCCTATCTCACGCAGGTATCGCAGCGGCGCGGCTGGCGGTGCAGTGCCGAGAAGGCCTATCTGCGGCCGGCCCGCCGACGCGCCAATCTGCGGGTGATGACGGAGACCCGGGTCGACCGCATCGAAATCGCCGAGGGCCGTGCCGTGGCTGTCATCGGCAAGCGGGAGGGCGACGATGTTCGCATCACGGCCCGGCGCGAGATCATCGTGAGTGGCGGCGCCTTCGGCAGCCCCGCCATGTTGTTGCGGTCGGGGATCGGACCTGCGGAGGCGATGCGCGACGCCGGGGTTGCGCCGATCCACGAACTGCGCGGAGTCGGCCGCAATTTTCAGGAACATCCGACGGTCGGGGTGCACAAGCTGATCAATGTGCCAAGCCTCAACAGTGCGACAGGGCCGCTCGACGCGCTTCGCTACGCCTGGCAGTTCGCGTCGCGGCGCGGTGGCCCGCTGACGTCCTCGATCGTCCAGGCGATGGGTCTTGCCCGCACGCGTGGTGGCCTTGCCGAACCCGATATCCAGTTGCATTTCGTCCCGCTGAGCTTCGATATGCATCCCGATGGCCGCATCCTGATGCCCAAGGAGCCGGCGATGAATATTACCGCGTCGATCTGCCATCCCAAAAGCCGCGGTGAGGTTCAGCTCAAGCCCGACGGGAGTCCCCGGATCAGGCACAATTTCTACGGTGACCCGGCCGACCTCCAGACCCTTGTCGAGGCCGGCCGATTCATCGAGCAACTCTTCGCCGCTCCCGCTTTCTCGAAGATCGTCACCGGCGCGCGCATTCCGGCAACCACGCCGCAGACCGACGCGGAATGGGAAGGCTATATCCGGGAGACCTCGGGGATCGCCTATCATCCCGTCGGAACCTGCAGAATGGGAAGCGATGACGCAGCGGTGGTCGATCCCGCGCTCAGGGTCCGGGGGATTGCCGGTCTGCGCGTAGTTGATGCCTCGATCATGCCGCGCGTGACGAGTGCGAATACCAATGCGACGACGATCATGATCGCCGAAAAGGCTGCGGATTTGATAAAGGCTGCGTGATTTCGTTTCGCATAACGGAATTTAATTCCGCATATTGACCGGACCGCACAACTATGCGACCTTGGCCAGGTCTGGTGAAGCATGCGGCGGGCTTGTGCCCGCCCGGTGCTCCGGGCCAAGATGCCGCGCCTCGCGGCGTGATGGAGAGATGTTCGATGGTAACCCACGCCGATTTTGCCGATGTGCTCAAATATCCTGACCGCTTCTTTATCGACGGCGAATGGGTGAAACCCTCGAGCGACGCCCGGATCGACGTCATCTCGCCATCGACCGAGGAGCTCTTTTTCCGCGTCGGCGAAGCCGCGCCCGCAGATATGGAGCGCGCGATCGCAGCGGCGCGCAAGGCGTTCGACGAGGGGCCATGGCCGCGAATGAGCCATGCCGAGCGCGCCGGCTATCTCAAGAAGCTCGGCCAGGAACTGCGGGCACGGGCGAACGATGTCGGCGGCATTTGGACCAGCGAAATGGGCTCGCTCCATGGCGCCAACAAGCGAATGGTCCCGCTGTTTGCAGACGTCTATGATTTTCACGCCGCGATGGCGGACAGCTTTCCTTTTATCGAGGCGCATCGGCCGGCGCAGGGTGGCGCTGGGTATCTCGTCCGGGAGCCGGTCGGCGTCGTCGCCGCGATCGTCCCGTGGAATGGGCCGCTGATGCTCGCGAGCTGGAAGACGGCGCCGGCGTTGCTCGCCGGCTGTACGGTAATCCTTAAAGCGTCGCCGGAGGCGCCCGGAACGCTGCTGGCGCTTGCCGAGGCGGCCGAGGCAGCGGGTATTCCAAAGGGCGTTCTCAATGTCCTGACCGCCGACCGTGACGTGTCCGAGCTGCTCGTACGCGACCCGCGAGTCGACAAGGTGAGCTTCACCGGCTCGACCGCCGCGGGACGCCGCATCGGCTCGATTTGCGGCGAGCGCATTGCGCGCTGCACGCTCGAGCTTGGCGGCAAATCGCCGGCCATTCTTCTGGACGACTATGACATTGGCACCTTCGCCGCATCGATCGCCGCCTCGACGACCATTCTGACCGGGCAGGTCTGCGCGGCGCTGACCCGGATCATTGTCACCCGTGCGCGACACGACGAACTTGCCGAGGCGCTCAAGGCACGGCTCGACGATGTCAAGGTCGGAGACCCCTTCGCTGCGGAAACCCAGATGGGGCCGCTTGCCATGGCGCGCCAGCGCGACAAGGTCGAACATTATATCGGCAAGGGCGAGGCGGAAGGGGCGCGGCTGATAACGGGCGGCCGGCGCCCCGCGCATCTCGACCGGGGCTTCTACATCGAACCCACCTTGTTCGCGAATGTCGACAATGACGCAACGATCGCGCGCGAAGAAATATTCGGACCGGTGCTGGCCCTCATTCCCGCCGCCGACGAGCGCGATGCGGTGCGGATCGCGAACGAGAGCGATTTCGGGTTGAACGCCTCAGTGTTTACCAGCGACCCCGAGCGGGCGTTTGCGGTGGCGCGCGAGATTCGCTCGGGCACGGTGGCGCACAATGCGTTCCGCAACGATTTTTCGATCGCTTTCGGCGGCTTCAAGCAGTCGGGCATTGGCCGTGAGGGCGGCACCGAGGGGCTGCGACACTATCTCGAGACGAAAACCGTCCTGCTCGACGCGCCGGCGGCCTCGGCCGATGCGCTCGTCGCCTAGTCGAGACGGCAAGCGGGGCAGGGCGTCGGATGCGCGATTTCATCATTATCGGCGCGGGCAGCGCGGGCAGTGTTCTTGCGAACAAATTGTCGGTGGATCCTAGCCACCGCGTCCTGCTGCTCGAAGCGGGCGGCGATGCCGACCAGCTGCGTTTCAAGATCCCGGCGCTGGGGCCGCTGTCGGCAATCGGGCATGCCGACGCGGACTGGATGCTCTTGACCGAACCCGATCCCACTCGCGGCGGCCGGGTTGACCGGATGCCGCGCGGCAAGGTGATGGGCGGCTCTTCGGCGATCAACGGCACGATCTATGTCCGCGGCAATCGCGGGGACTATGATCATTGGGCGCAGCTTGGTTGCACCGGCTGGGACTATGATTCGCTGCTTCATTATTTCCGTGCCATCGAAGGCGCGCCGTCGAGCGTCGCCCCTGCCTATGGCACCGATGGTCCCCTGCCGATTTCGCGCACGCGCGGCGCGCATCCGCTTGCCGGGGTCTTCATCGACGCCATGCGCGAACTCGGCGTGGCGGCCAATGGCAACTATAATGGCGAGCAGCAGGAAGGCGCCGCGATCACCCATGTCAACCAGCGTCGCGGCTGGCGCTGGAGCGCGGCGCGGGCTTTCGTCGATCCGATCCGAAGTCGTCCCAACCTCGAAATCATGACCGGCTGTCTCGTCCGCCGCATCTTGATCGAGGATGGCCGCGCCGTGGGCGTGGAGTTCGAACGCGGCGGCACGATCAGCCGCGAACTGTGCTGCGGCGAGGTCATCGTGAGTGCGAGCGCCTATAATTCGCCAAAGCTGCTGATGCTCTCGGGCGTGGGTGATCCCGGGCAGCTTGCATCGCACGGCATCGAGGTCAAGGCTGCGCTACCTGGCGTCGGGCGCAATTTGCAGGAGCATCCTAATTGCGCGATCAAGGCCTATGTTTCGATCCCGACACATAATATGGAGCTGGGCCGGATTGCGAAATTGCGCCACGGTCTGCGCTTCGGGCTGACCGGAGCAGGCCCCGCGACTTACATCTTTCCGGCCATCTCCTTTGTCCGCCTGCGCCCCGAATCCGAATATCCCGATCTGCAATTTCATTTCGGTGCGTTTGCCGCAGACCCTTCGCCGCAGGGGCCCAAGATGCTCGAGCGGCCGGCCATCACGATCCAGCCCAACGTCAACCGGAGCCAGAGCCGGGGCTATGTTGAACTGCGTTCTGCCGACCCCGGTGCGCCTCCGGTCATCCAGCACAATATGCTGGAGAGCCGATACGACGTCGACACGCTCGTCGAGGGCGTGCGCTTTGGCCGCAAGCTCCTGCGAACGGCGGCGTTCGCGCCCTATTTCGAAGGCGAACACGCGCCAGGAGCGACGGTCGGCGACGACGCCGATTTGGAAGCCTATGTCCGCGCCAACACGAACCCCTGCTACCATGCCAGCGGCTCGCTCAAGATGGGCATCGATTCCATGGCGGTCGTCGATCCGCGGCTCCGCGTGCGGGGGGTCGCAGGCCTGCGCGTTGTCGATTCCTCGATCATCCCGCAGGTTCCTTCAGGCAATATCAACGCGATTTCGATGGTGATCGGGGCAAAGGGCGCCGCCATGATCCTCGCCGACAACCAGCGCTAGGGCCTGTCGCCGTCCATGCGCGGCGCTCGCCCATGGACGGTGGCCGCGGGTCAGTCCTGGCGCCGCGACCGGGAAAGCGGAGCGGCGGGCTTGCGCTGCTCTGCCGGGCGTCGCGCTTGGCGTTTGGCATATTGCAGCTGCCGCTTCGCATCGCGGAGCCGGATTTCGGCGCCGCCCAGCTCGGCCAGTTCGGCAAGCATTTTGCTTTGCCGCGCATCGAGACGCCTGGCGGCAAAGTCGATCACGCATAGGGAGCCGATCGCATAGCCGCCTTCGTCGCGGATCGGTGCGCCGGCGTAGAAACGGAACCCTTCATCCCCGGCGACCGCGGGATTGTCGGCGAAGCGCGCATCCCGACTGAGATCCTCGACGCTGAAGACGTCCTTCTGCAGGATCGTATAGTTGCAAAATGCCCAGCTGCGTGGCGTGTCGATCATGTCGAGACCGACGCGCGCCTTGAAGAACTGCCGCGTCGGCGTCAGCAGCGTGACGAGCGCGATCGGTGCCTCAAGCGTGTTCGCGGCTAGCCATACCAGCCGGTCGAAGGCATCCTCCGGGGCGCTGTCGATCAGGCCGGAACGCTCGAGCGCGACCAGACGCTGCTGCTCGTTGAGCGCGACAGGGTAGGGAAGATCCTTGCTATCCAAACGGGATAGCGGCGGATCGGACAGAAGGTCGCGCATCGCCGACGCGGCCTCGGAGGCTGAGAAGACGGTCCGCACCCCTTCGAGGCGAATATCTGAAAGCGAGGCGCCTGGAGCGACGAGAATGATGTGATCGGGGCCGATGTTTGTCGATGCGGTGATAGATGCGACGAACGCCGCAGCCTCGTCCGGGTCGCTCCCATCGATGATCAGGGCGGCGGGCCTGGTTTCGCCGATCGCGAGCAATGCCGCGCTCCGCCCATTGGCGATATCCAGCGTAAACTCCGGGGTCGAAGCCGCTGCTAACTCCAGCTCGCTGCGCAATTGTCCCGACGCGAGCGCAACGACGTGCGCGGAAGGGCGATCCGCGTCGGCAGGTGCGTCGGCGATGATCGCTTCTACATCGCGGCGATAGACCCGGCGATGGCCGCCCGGCGTCTTCCACGACGGCAACGACCCGCCTTCGATGAGCAACTGCGCGGTGCGCACCGAAACGCCGAGCAGCTTCGCGGTCTGCGCCGTCGTCATAATGTCGTCGTTCATCGCACCCCACAATCGTCCCGCCGCAGCGGCCCCCCACAAGCCGCTTGTAACAGTGCCGCGAGAAATCGGCAAACAAACATTCTTGATAGAAATGATAGATTTGATATTAAAGCTGACGCTTCGGTGATCCTGGCGCGCGCCCGCCAGGCTCAGGCGAGGCTTCGGTAAATAATCGGAGGGCTATTTCGCCGGCCCCGGTGTGCAAGGAAAATGATGACAGTCGCAGACACTCCCCACGCCATAGGATTTCGACCCCTGGCGACGTCCTGCGCTTTCCGGTTCGGCGATGTCGACGCTTTTGCGGGTCTTGCGTCTCCTCGTCCGATCGACCTCTCGGCTGTTCGGTCGCAGGCGGGAATAGTGACGGTGCGATGCAAATGAGCCTGGCACGTGATCAGGCAGGCGCGCTGGCGTGGGAAAAATCGATCGGATTGACGACGTGCCTCGGGCGCGTGCTCGTCGTCAGCAATGATCGGCACCTGCGATCGACCCTAGCGCAATTTCTCGAGCGCCATCGCTGCCAGACGGTCGAAACGTCGGGGGAAGACCTGCTTCGGCAGTTGGAGAGCGGCCGCTATGCGCTCGTCGTCGTCGACTTTGAAGCACTTGGTGCTGCGGGCTACGCGATCCTCGGCCGGATCCGGCTACAGAGCTGCGTTCCCCTGATCCTTATCGCGGACGCCGAGCGCGCCGATATCGATTATGTCCTGGGCCTTGAGCTTGGCGCCGACGATGTCCTGATGCGCCCCGTCCGGCCCAACGAACTTCTCGCCCGCGCGCGCGCCATATTGCGGCGTCAGGAAATCGGCCGCAACGTGGCAGGGTCCATGGCGATAAGGGGGTTTCGCTTCGATGGCTGGGAATTCGAGCACAGACGGCGACTGCTTCGTGACGCCGAAGGCGCTTTCCTCGAGCTCACGAAACGGGAGTTCACCCTGCTATCGGCGTTTCTCGAGGCCCCGCGCCGGGCCCTGAGCCGCGTCCATCTGATGCACGCGACGAGGACGCACGAGGATATCTACGATCGGAGCATCGACGTTCAGGTCCTGCGGCTGCGCCGGCGTCTCGAAAGCCGCCCGACCTCGCAAGGCTGGATCCAGACCGTTCGCGGCGTGGGCTATCGCTTCGATGCGAGCGTCGAGACTCTGTTCTGAGCGCGCCATTCGTTTCGGCGGGTTTCCAGACGATGGCGGGGGCTGTCCCCTCCGAGGAAGAGAGAAGGGATCGGCTGAACGCGTCTGCGGCCGTTCAACAGCGTGCGAATGTGCTGAGGCTTCCCCGGATTTGCGCGAGGCTTAGGAGATGGGCCGTTTCGGCGAAGGCCACTCGCCGATTTCTGTCAGAAGGGTGGGTTAAAACGTGGCCCCGACTGAGGTCGGCCTTTTTAATAAATCCAACGCTTCATGCGAAGGGTTGGTGCGGTCAAGAAGACTCGAACTTCCACGGCCTTTCGGCCACAACGACCTCAACGTTGCGCGTCTACCAATTCCGCCATGACCGCACATCAAACTGGAAACCGGCGGGGCCGGTGCCTTGGTAGGAGGCGGCCCTTAGCAAAGGCTTTTGGGTCATGCAACAACCGATCGCGATCGGTGTTATGATTAGCATTGCAGGTGACGCTGGCGGTGCGACGAGGCGCGGAGCCGGCGCGGGAGACGATGCGATATGCCGATGCCATTATGGATGTCGGGGGGCGTGACGGTGGCCGCTGCGGCGGTCATGGGGATGGGCCTGGGCAGCTACGCGACCAGTCCGCAGGGCTATTCGCCTGCCGACGAGCCGGCAATGGCCACGGCCGCCAATGATGACGCACCATCCTTCGTGGATGGCGGCGGCAGTGGGCAGGATGCGCCGGCCTTCATTCACTGCACCGGCTGCGGTCCGACGCTTGCCGAGCGGCGGTGGCAGGCGGACATGGCCGGTTATCAGCCCGACGACATTATCCGGGGGACCAGCGATCCGATAGTGGACGATTATCAATCGCGCGATGTGGTGGAGGAGGTCGCGCCGTCGCCCATCCATCAGCTGCCGCCCAACATCGTGCGTTTCGCCGCCGGGCCAACGCCATCGCCCGCCGTGGCGCAGCCGGCGATGGAGCCGCCGGCCGTCACCGCCACGGTGCAGCCGATCAGCGTCACGCCGTAACCCGCGTCACTCCGCCGCGACAACCTCTGCCGGATTGTCGCTGAGCGGCTGGGCGAGGCGGTTCACCATCTCCTTGGGGCAGACCTGCCAGATATAGCGCCGCCAGCGGTCCCAATCGTCGAGCACGGTGTTCGACCAGCGGCTGTCGGTGGCGACCGCATGTTCGGCGATCAGCGCCTTGACCTGCGCCTCCCAATAGGCGCTATCGAGCCGTTGCCACACGATGCTTTCGGGATTGGCCTGGGTCGGGAAGCTGCCATCCTCGTCGAGGATGAATGCCATGCCGCCGGTCATGCCCGCACCGAAATTCGCGCCGGTCTTGCCCAGAATAACCGCAGTACCGCCCGTCATATATTCGCAGCCGTTCGCGCCGCAGCCTTCGACCACAACCTGCGCGCCCGAATTGCGGACAGCGAAGCGCTCGCCGGCCTGGCCCGCAGCGAACAGCTTGCCGCTGGTCGCGCCATAGAGGACGGTGTTGCCGATGATCGTGTTATCCTTCGACGACAGCGGCGAGGAAACGGTGGTGCGGACCGCGATGATGCCGCCCGAAAGCCCCTTGCCGACATAGTCGTTGGCGTCACCGAATATTTCGAGCTTGATCCCCTTGCACAGAAAGGCGCCGAGCGACTGGCCGGCGGACCCGCGCAGACGGACGGTCAGATGGCCGTCGGCCAGCGTCGACATGCCGAACTTTTCCGTCACGGCCGCGGAAAGGCGCGTGCCCACGGCGCGGTGCGTGTTCCGCACCGTGTAGGTGAGCTGCATCTTCTCGCCGCGCTCGAACACGGCGCGAGCGTCCTTCATCATCTGCGCGTCGAGGCTGTCGGGCACCTCGTTACGCCATTCCTTCAACGAGAAGCGGCGCTGATCGTCGGGCGCATCGACCTTGGCGAGGATCGGATTGAGGTCGAGATCGTCGAGATGCTCGGCGCCGCGATTGACTTGCTTCAGCAATTCGGTGCGACCGATCACCTCATCCAGACTGCGGAAGCCCAGGCGGGCGAGGATTTCGCGCACTTCCTCGGCGATGAAGGTCATGAGGTTGATGACCTTCTCCGGCGTGCCGGTGAACTTCTGGCGCAGCTTCTCGTCCTGCACGCACACGCCGACCGGGCAGGTGTTGCTGTGGCACTGGCGCACCATGATGCAGCCCATGGCGACCAGGGACAACGTGCCGATGCCATATTCCTCCGCGCCCAGGATCGCGGCGATGACGATGTCGCGCCCGGTCTTGAGCCCGCCGTCGGTGCGGAGCTTCACCCGGTGGCGCAGCCCGTTGAGGGTGAGCACCTGGTTGGCTTCGGACAGGCCCATTTCCCAGGGCGTGCCCGCATATTTGATGCTGGTCTGGGGCGACGCGCCGGTGCCGCCGACATGACCGGCGACGAGGATGACGTCGGCATGCGCCTTTGCCACACCCGCCGCGACGGTGCCGATCCCGGCCTGGCTCACCAGCTTGACGCAGACGCGCGCGCGCGGGTTGATCATCTTGCAGTCGTAGATCAGCTGCGCGAGATCCTCGATCGAGTAGATGTCGTGGTGCGGCGGCGGCGAGATGAGCGTCACCCCCGGCGTCGAATGGCGCAGTTTCGCGATGAATTCGGTTACCTTGAAGCCGGGCAGCTGGCCGCCCTCGCCAGGCTTGGCGCCCTGCGCGACCTTGATCTCTATCTCCTCGGCGGAGCCCAGATATTCGGCATGGACGCCGAAGCGCCCCGACGCGATCTGCTTGATGACGGAGTTGGCGTTGTCGCCATTGTCATAGGGTTTGAAGCGGTTGGCATCCTCGCCGCCTTCTCCCGATACCGCCTTCGCGCCGATGCGGTTCATCGCGATGGCGAGCGTCTCGTGCGCCTCCGGAGAGAGCGCGCCGAGACTCATGCCCGGCGTCACGAAGCGCTTGCGGATTTCGGTGGTCGCCTCGACCTCGTCGATCGGGATCGCCTCGCGGGCGAAGTTGAACTCCATGAGGTCGCGCAGATAGACCGGCGGCAGGTCGCGCACGCCGCGCGAGAATTGTAGATAGGTCGAAAAGCTGTCGGTCGCGACTGCCGTCTGGAGCAGGTGCATGAGCTGCGCCGAATAGGCGTGGCTCTCCCCGCCCTGCCGCTGGCGATAGAAACCGCCGACCGGCAGACGCACGACCGCGGTGTCGAAGGCCGCTTCGTGGCGGAGCGTGGCGCTGTGGTGGAGCGAGGCATAGCCTTCGCCCGAAATCTTCGCTGGCATGCCGGGGAAGAGATCGTTCACCAGCGCACGGGACAGGCCCACCGCCTCGAAATTATAGCCGCCGCGATAGGAACTGATGACTGCGATGCCCATTTTGGACATGATCTTCAGCAGCCCTTCGTTGATCGCCGTGCGATAGCGTTCGACGCACTGGTCGAACGACAGGTCGCCGAACAGACCGCGCGAATGGCGATCGGCAATGCTGGCTTCGGCGAGATAGGCGTTCACTGTGGTCGCGCCGACGCCGATCAGCACCGCGAAATAGTGGGTGTCGAGCGCTTCGGCGCTGCGGACGTTGATCGAGGCGTAACTCCGCAGCCCCTTGCGGACCAGATGGGTGTGAACGGCGGCGGCCGCGAGCACGCCCTGGATGGCGACGCGATCGGTGCTGACGCCCTCGTCGCTCAGGAAGATTTCGGTGCGGCCTTCGCGCACCGCCTGCTCCGCCTCTTCACGGATGCGGCGGATCGCGGCGCGCAACTGCTCCTGCCCGCCGGTCGCGGGGAAGGTGCAGTCGATTTCCGCCACGGCCGGGCCGAAATAGGCCTTCAGCCGCGCCCATTCGACGCTGGTGACTACCGGCGAGTCGAGCACCAGCACATGGCTGTTCTGCGCCCCTTCCTCCAATATGTTGTGGAGGTTGGAGAAGCGGGTCTTGAGGCTCATGACATGCCGTTCGCGCAAGGAGTCGATCGGCGGGTTGGTGACTTGGCTGAAATTCTGGCGGAAGAAATGACTGATGGTGCGCGGCTTGTCCGAAATAACGGCGAGCGGCGTGTCGTCGCCCATCGAGCCGACCGCTTCCTTCGCATCCTCGACCATCGGACTGAGGATCAGCTCCATATCCTCCAGCGTCAGGTTGGCGGCGACCTGACGGCGGGTCAGTTCGGTCTTGTCCCATGCGGGCAGGGCGCTGGGCGCGTCGGCAAGATCGGCGACGGTCAGGAAGTCCTTGATGAGGTCGCCATAGGGGCGCTCTCCTGCAATCCGGTCCTTGATCGCGCGATCGTCGTATATTTCGCCCTCGTGCAGATCGACAGCGATCATCTGGCCGGGGCCCATGCGGCCCTTCTTGACCACGGTAGTTTCGGGGACCACAACCATGCCGGTTTCCGAGCCGACAATCAGTAGATTGTCGCCCGTGAGCGTATAGCGCAGCGGGCGCAGCGCGTTGCGATCGACGCCGGCAACGACCCAGCGGCCGTCGGTCATGGCGAGCGCGGCGGGGCCGTCCCACGGCTCCATGACGGAGGCGAGATAGTCGTACATGTCGACATGCGCCTTGGGCAGGTCGGCGCTGGCCGCCTGATAGGCTTCGGGCACGAGCATCAGCTTGGCCGTGGGCGCGTCGCGGCCCGAGCGGCAGATCGCCTCGAACACGGCGTCGAGGGCTGCGGTATCGGATGCGCCCGCCGGGATGACGGGCTTGATGTCCTCCGACTGTTCGCCGAAGGCGAGCGCCGCCATCTTGATCTCGTGGCTCTTCATCCAGTTCTTGTTGCCGCGGATCGTGTTGATCTCGCCATTATGGGCAAGCGTGCGGAACGGCTGGGCCAGCCACCATTGGGGGAAGGTGTTGGTGGAATAGCGCTGGTGGAAGATGGCGACGCGGCTCTCGAACCGATCGTCCTGAAGGTCCGGGTAGAAGACCGACAGGCTTTCGGCGAGGAACAGCCCCTTGTAGATGATCGAGCGGCAGCTGAGCGAGCAAACGTAGAAGTCGTTGATCTGCGCCGCGATCACCTTTTTCTCGATGCGGCGGCGGATCAGGTAGAGATCCTTCTCGAACTCGGCGACGTCGCGTTCTTCCGGCATCGGGCCGGCGATCATGATCTGCTCGATTTCGGGACGGGTGCGCTGCGCCTTCTCGCCGATGACGGACACGTCGACCGGCACCTGCCGCCAGCCATAGATGGTGTAGCCCGCGTCGATGATCTCGGACTCGACGATCGTGCGGCAGGTTTCCTGCGCGCTAAGGTCCGTGCGCGGCAGGAAGATCATGCCAACGGCGAGGCGGTTGGGGAGCGGCTTGTGGCCGGAGTCCGCGATGGCGTCGTCGAAGAATCGGACGGGCAGGTCGACATGGATGCCCGCGCCGTCGCCGGTCTTGCCATCCGCATCGACCGCGCCGCGATGCCACACGGCCTTCAGCGCATCGATCGCGCTGGCGACCACGCGGCGGGAGGGGCGGCCGTCGGTGGCTGCGACGAGGCCGACACCGCAGGCGTCGCCTTCCATCTCCGGGTGATACATGCCCTCAGCGGCGATCCGTGCGCGCTCTTCGGGAGTGGCCATGAAATTGGTGTCGGTCATGATGACTTACCCTTGCATGTCGCCGTCCCGACTTTTGGGCTCGGCTGCTTTCATTGCATTTGCTCGCCGGCATGCCGACGCTTTTTTCAGTTAGCCTTCTTGGCGTTGGCGCCGATCAACGTGGTAAGACGCTCGCGTTCGGCCTTTGTCAGATCGTTATAGGTCCGCGGCTTAGGCAGCTTTGCCAGTTCCTCAGCCGATGCTTTCATAATTTCCGGCATGGCCTGCATCATTTCAGGCATGATCTTCTGCATTCGACCGAGGTAATGCGGATCTGCGGCCAACTCCATGAAGCCCGCACCGAATTTGGCACCAACGGGTGTCTTAAGAAATGCAATGATCTGATCGAGTTCACCTGCGCTGTACCGAAAGGCGAAAGCCTCCGCCATACCTTCCCGCATGTCGGGTTCGTAGCGTCCCATGAAACGACCCATCGCCGGCATCATGGTGTTGACGATCACGTCCATACGCTTGCGGAAATTCGGGTCAATGATCGCCATCATTTCTTCGATTGTACCCTGACCAAGACTTTCCGCCTCGTCCGGATTTAAGCTTGCGACTTTCAGGAACTCGCGGATCGGCATCTTGGTCATGCCATCCATCATTGGCCCCATCATCTTCTGCATCATCGGCCCCATCATCTTTTCCATGGTGCCGTTGGGCAGGATGATGGCGGAGATCGGCCGAGCCTTGGAGAGCAGAGCGGGGTCGACAGGCTGGACAGCAGCCGAAACCGGAGACTGCGCCTGAGCGGCAGCCGGGGTCGCCAGCAAGAGGAAGAAGGCGGTGCGCATCATGCCGCAACCCTCTCACCGACCTTCGCCTTCGCGCCCAAATAACGATGCATATGCTCCGTCACGTCCCGCCCGTCGCGGATCGCCCAGACGACTAAGCTCGCGCCGCGCACGATGTCGCCGGCGGCGAAGACGCCGTCCAGCGATGTCATCATCGTCTTGTGATCGACGCGCAGCGTGCCCCACCGGGTGACGGAGAGGTCTTCCGCGCCGAACAGTTTGGGTAGTTCTTCGGGGTCATAGCCCAGCGCCTTGATGACCAGATCGGCGTCGAGCACATGCTCGCTGCCAGGGTCCGGCTCGGGCGCGCGGCGGCCGGAGGCGTCGGGCTGGCCCAGGCGCATCTTCGTCACTTTGACGCCGGTGACATGATCGACGCCCTCGAACGCGATCGGGGCGGTGAGCCAGACGAATTCGACGCCTTCCTCCTCCGCATTGGCGACTTCGCGCTGCGATCCCGGCATATTGTCGCGGTCGCGGCGGTAGAGGCATTTGACCGAGGTCGCGCCTTGGCGGATGGCGGTGCGCACGCAGTCCATCGCGGTATCGCCGCCGCCGATGACGACGACCTTCTTGCCCGTGGCGAGCAAGGTGCCGTCCTCATGCTCCGGGACCGCGTCACCGAAGCCGGCCTTGTTGGAGGCGGTCAAATAATCGAGCGCCTTCACCACGCCGGCCGCGCCGACGCCGGGCGCCTTGATGTCGCGGGGCTTGTAGACGCCGGTGGCGATCAGGATCGCGTCATGCTTCTGGCGCAATTGCTCGAGGGTCGCGTCGCGGCCGACCTCAAAACTCTCATGGAAGACGATGCCGCCGTCCTTCAGCCGCTGGATGCGGCGCATGACGACGTCCTTTTCCAGCTTGAAGCCGGGGATGCCGTAGGTCAGCAGGCCGCCCGCGCGGTCGTGCCGGTCATAGACATGCACCTCATGTCCCGCCGCGCGCAGATATTCGGCGGTGGTGAGGCCGGCGGGGCCTGCGCCGATGACGCCGACCGACTGGCCGGTGGGGCTGCCGGGGACGAGCGGCTCGACCCAACCTTCCTTCCAGGCGGTGTCGGTGATGAACTTTTCGACCGAGCCGATGGTGACGGCGCCATGGCCCGAAAATTCGATCACGCAGTTGCCTTCGCACAGCCGATCCTGCGGACAGATGCGACCGCAGATTTCCGGCATGGTGCTGGTCAGGTTGCTGAGTTCATACGCTTCGCGCAGCCGCCCCTCGGCGGTGAGGCGAAGCCAGTCGGGAATGTGGTTATGCAGCGGGCAGTGGGTCGCGCAATAGGGCACACCGCATTGCGAGCAGCGCGACGCCTGCTCCTCCGCCTTTTCGACCAAAAAGCTGCGGCTGATTTCGAGAAAATCGTCGGCCCGGTCATCGGCGGCGCGCTTGTCGGGATAGGCTTGGCCCAAGCCCACGAATTTCAGCATCGGATTGTCAGCCATGCAGCGTCCCCAAATATCGGTACGCCGATGGCATAGCAGAAAAACCCCCGGAGTCACGCGGATTCTCGCATATGTGTCATCATAGCTTACCTATTATCAGGCGCTAGCGAGTAAGTAAGCCAAATTCCTGTAATAATCTTTCAACTTATAAGTCCGATACGGCCCTATCTCGTCATAAGCCAGGTCAAGGCCGCCCCCCCGGCGATGACTCGATACCAGGCAAAGAGGCCGAAGCCGTGTCGTGATACGAAGCCGACAAAGCCCTTGATGACCGCGATCGCGACGAAGAAGGACACGGTGAAGCCAAGCGCGATGTCGCCCCATCCCACAGCGGCGCTGGTCAGTTGATCGCCCTTCTTGAGGAGTTCGAGCGTGGTCGCCCCAAGCATCGTCGGAATAGCGAGGAAGAAGCTGAACTCGGCAGCGGTGCGGCGTTCGACCCCCAGGGTCAGCGCGCCCATGATCGTCGCGCCGGATCGGCTGACGCCGGGAATCATGGAAATGCATTGGATGAAGCCGATGCCGAGCACACGCGCGACGGGGATGTCGGCGATGCCGTGGAAGCGCTGCTCCTTCACCGCCCTCTCGATGAGCAGGATGGCGATGCCGCCGGCGATCAGCGCCCAGGCGACCACCTGCGGCTCCCCCAATAGCTGCTCGATATGGTCATGGAGCGCGAGGCCGATCACGGCGGAGGGAAGGAAGGCGATCAGGAGGTTCCGCAGGAAACGCCAGCTGACAGGCTCGCGCCGTAGCAGCCCCATGCCGACTGCCCAGAAGGTGCGCCAGTAGAGCACCACCACCGCGAGGATCGCGCCAAGCTGGATAACGACGTTGAACGAAGCCCAGGTGGCGGCGTCATAGCCGAGCAGTTCGCTGGCGAGGATCAGATGGCCCGTCGAGGAGACGGGTAAGAATTCGGTCAGCCCCTCGACAATGCCCAGCAGGATGACGGTGAGGATATGATCCATGGGTGAGCGGGTTCCCAAATGGTGAGGTGTGCCGCTGTCCGGACAGGCTGGCACCCCTCCGTCTGGCCTGCGGCCAGCCGCCTCCCCTTTCAGGGGAGGACGTGGTGCTTCAGGCGCTGACGCGGCCGGCGAATCGGCCGTGCTTGCGGTAGCGGACCATCCAGCGGTCGGCGACTGCGCCCATCGGCGTCGGTGCGACGCCGAGCGCTTCGAGGCCCAGTGCGTTCGGCGCAACGACATTGTCGCGACCGAGCATGGCGAGTTGGTCGCGGGTGATGGGGCCGCCGGGCAGCAGGGCGAGCAGCGACGCGACGCCGGCCGGCACCTCGATCAGCGGCTTGGTCCGTCCGATCGCACCGGCGATCCAGCCATTGATCTCCTTCATCGACAAGGTCTGCGGCCCGCCGAGCTCAAAGGTCTTGCCGCCATGCTGGCCGGGATCGGCCGCGGCGTTGGCGATCGCTTCGGCGACATCGCTGACGAACACCGGCTGGAACCGGGTCGCGCCGCTGATTACCGGGATGACGGGGAACAGGCTGATGAGGTCGGCGAAGCGGTTGAGAAACTGATCCTCCGGCCCGAAGATGATCGACGGGCGGATGATCGTGGCGGTGGGGAAGGCGGCCTTGACCGCCGCTTCGCCCGCCGCCTTCGACCGGCCATAGGCGGACGGGCTTTCCGCGTCCGCGCCGATGGCCGAGACATGGACAAGCGCCCTTGCGCCCGCATCGGCCGCCGCCTTCGCGACGTTGGCCGCGCCCTGACGGTGGAAGGCGTCGAAATCGCCGGCGAGGATGCCGACCAGATTGACGACGATGTCGCTGCCCTGCACCGCATGGGCGACGCTGGCGGGCTTGCGGATGTCCGCCGCGACGAACTGGGTCTGGCCAAGGGCACCGAGCGGCTTGACCCTAAGCGCGGTCGATAGATCGCGCTGGGCGATGCGGACCCGGCCGCCGCGCGCCATCACTGCCTGCGCAACCTGCCGGCCGAGAAAGCCGCCGCCGCCGAAGATGGTAACCAGACTGTCCTTCATCACGCGCGTCCCATGTCGTTCAAGCTCCGGGGAATGACTCCGTGCCTCCCCCTTGCAACAGCCGCCGCGCGCTGACAACCGTCCCACGGGGATCGCATCGCCATTTCAGCCAAGCAGGCCGACAAGGTCGGCCAGCATCCAGAGGCCGAGCGCGAGGAACAGCAGCGCCGCGCCGACCTGAAGCGCGCGCATCGGCACCCGCTTCGCCAGCGCTTCGCCGAAAAGCACGGCGGGCACGTTGGCGACCATCATGCCGAGCGTCGTACCCATGGTGACGGCGATCAGATTGTCGAACCGCGCGCCGAGCGCGACGGTCGCCACCTGGGTCTTGTCGCCCATCTCGACCAGGAAGAAGGCGATCAGCGTGGTGACGAACACGCCAGCCTTCGATGGAGCGCGGAGCGGCGCGTCCTCGTCGATCTTGTCGGGGATGAGGGTCCAGCCCGCCATGGCGATGAAGGAAAGGGCGACAGCGTAGCGGAACCAGGGCTGGGTCAGCACGCCGGCGATCGAGTGGCCGACCAGCGCGGCGAGGAAATGATTGGCGATCGTGGCGGCAAAGATGCCGAGGATGATGGGCAGCGGCTTACGAAAGCGTGTTGCGAGCAGCATCGCCAGCAATTGCGTCTTGTCGCCCATTTCGGCGAGCGCCACCAAAGCGGCGGAGGTGAGAAGAGCGTCCATAGGCGTACCGGGGCCGGGCGGAATGCTAGACACAATGCCATCGTCGCTTTCCACCCGGCCGGACAGAAGCGTCGATGCCATTGGTCTCGCCCGATGCGGCCTTCGTGCCGCATCCCATATGCCATGGCCTCTCGGCCAAATATGTTGACATATGGCCCGTCCGCACGCGCGAACGGCTGGCTACTCCCCAGATGACGCGCTATCCCCTAGTCGAGCGGCAGGGAGATGGCAAGCCATGGGGCAGGCGAACAAGACGGTCGAGACCGATACGGGGGTCGAGGATTTCCTGGCGGGCGTCGCGCCCGAGGAACGGCAGGCGGACGGGCGCGCGGTCGCCACGCTGATGGCGCAGCTTTCGGGCGAGCCGGCGCGGATGTGGGGACCGAGCATCATCGGCTTCGGCCGCTACCACTATCGCTATGAAAGCGGGCGGGAAGGGGAAAGTTGCCGCATCGGCTTTTCGCCGCGCAAGGCGGAACTGGTTTTCTACATGCATGGGCTGGAGGACGCCGACTTCGAGACGCTGGGCAAATATCGGCGGGGGAAGGGGTGCCTCTATGTGAAGCGCCTCTCCGGGATCGACATGGCGGTCCTGGAGCGGCTGATCGTCAAGAGCCTTGACCATATGGACCGGACCTATCCCCGATGAAGATGCCGTTCGCGATCGCCGCTGCCCTGCTGTTCGCGCCGGCGGCGCAGGCGGGGATAGAGGACCAGGGCATAGCGTCGCTCTCCGCGGACCTCGCAAGCGGGCGCACCAGCAGCGAGAAGGTGGTGCGCGCTTACCTCAAGCGGATCGCGGCGATGGACCGGCAGGGGCCACGGCTCAACAGCGTCCTCGCCATCAATCCCGATGCGATGGCGCAGGCGCGGACACTGGATGCGGAGCGGCGGGCGGGAACGCTGCGCGGGCCGCTGCATGGCGTGCCTATCCTGCTCAAGGACAATATCGAGGCGGCGGGGATGCCGACCACGGCGGGATCGCTGGCGCTGGCGCGGAGCGATCCCGGCCGCGACTCGCCGGTCGCGGTGGCGCTCAAGGCGAAGGGCGCGATCATCCTCGGCAAGACGAACCTGTCCGAATGGGCCAATTTCCGGTCGGAACGGTCGATGAGCGGGTGGAGCGCGGTGGGGGGCCTAACGCGCAATCCTTATGCGCTCGACCGCACCACCTGCGGATCGTCGAGCGGATCGGGCGCGGCGGTGGCGGCGGGATTTGCGCCGGCCGCGATCGGCAGCGAGACCAACGGGTCGATCATCTGCCCTTCATCGATGATGGGGCTGGTGGGGTTGAAGCCCACGATCGGGCTGGTTCCGCGCACCCATATCGTCCCGATCAGCCATAGCCAGGATACCGCCGGGCCGATGGCGCGCAGCGTGCGCGACGTGGCGATCCTGTTCTCCGCGCTGATCGCAAGCGATCCGGGCGACCCGACCACTGTCGACGCGATGGCCCATGCGGGCGACTATGCCGCCGCGATCGACCCAATGAAGATCAGGGGGATGCGGATCGGGGTGCTGCGCGGCGGCGCGCAGCCGGAACTGCTGGCCCGGTACGAGGCCGCCCTGGCGGTGCTGAAGGGGCTGGGCGCGACCTTGGTGGAGGTCAAGAAGCCGGCGATGGAGGGCATGTCGGACGCGAGCTACGAGGTGCTGAAATATGAGTTCAAGGCCGACGTGAACGCCTATCTCGCCTCCACCCGGCCCGATCAGGTCGCGAGCCGGACGCTGGCCGACCTCATCGCCTTTGATACCGCGCAGGCTGACAAGGAAATGCCGCTGTTCGGACAGGACATATTCGTCGCGTCGCAGGCCAAGGCCGGGCTTGACGATGCGGCCTACAAAGCGGCGCGGGAGAAGTCGCTACTGCTCGCGGGGCGTGAGGGGATCGACGCCATGCTGGCGGGCAACCATGTCGATCTGCTGGTGACGATCAGCTACGGGCCGGCATGGCCGTCGGACACGGTGTGGGGCGACCAATATGAGGGGCCGGGCGGATCGACCGGGCCGGCGGCGATCGCGGGATATCCGCATCTGACGGTGCCGATGGGGCTGGTACGCGGATTGCCGGTGGGGTTGAGCTTCATCGCCGGGGCCTATGCCGAGCAAAGGCTCCTGGATGCGGGCTATGCCTATGAGCAGGCGGCGGGGCTGCGGTTGCGTCCCGATTTCCGCGCGACGGTGGATGAAGGCGCGGCGCTGGAGGGGGCGCGGTAGGGCATTGTGCCTACCCCGTGAACCGCTCGCCCTGAGCCTGTCGAAGGGCTGCACTTTGTTCTGAAGAAGAGTGCTTCGACAGGCTCAGCCCGAACGGAAATGAGTGTAATCCCGACTTAAGCGCGATGCTCCAACTCACGGTTCGCCGCGGCTTTCCTGCATTCTCCGTTCGGCGAACCATTGTTCCAGCATCTTGGCGGTGCAGCCGGTGAAGCCGTTGCTGCCGATCACCGAACAGCTGTTGGGCAGCGTCTGGCGCTGGACCTGCTCCATCGTCGCGACCTGGCTGCCCCAGCCCGGGCCGCCGGCGACGGCGGGCTTTTCGCGCAGCTTCTTGGGGATGCGGTAGCGTTCGGATTCGGGGCGGCGGGCGCAGACGACGATTTCGTCGCCCTCACCCTGCGGACAGGGATCGTCGCCATAGACGGTGAGGTTCTGGATGCGCTGGGGCGGGGGCGCGGGCTGCGCGACAGCCGGGGTCGTCAGCGCGAGCAGGGGAAGAAGCAACAGGGGCCGCATCGGATCGCCTTTCTTCATGCCCCGTTTCGAGCGGCGCGCCCCCGCGCCATGTCCATCCGCATGACGGCGCGAGGCGCGCCCTTCCGTCACTGCTGGGGCGCGGGCGCAGATTGGGCGGCGGCCTTTTCCTCGGCCTTCACCCGCGCTTCGATCGCTTCGCTGTCGGCGTCGATGGTGGAGAGGCGACGGGCGCGCTCGGCTTCGACCAGATCCTTCCAGCTGGCGTCGTTTGCCGCCTGCCGCTCCGCCTTGGCGAGGCGGGCGAGCTGCGCGAAGCAGCCGGTCGCGCCGCCGCCGCCGACCGGCGAGCAGCTTTCGGTGCCGGAACGGCCGATATATTCCATCGACCGGACGCGCTCGCCCCACGCCTGGTTGCTGGGGTTGTTGGGATCGCCGCGCAGCGGTTCGGGGATGCGGTAGCGTTCCTCCTCGCCCTTGCGCGCGCACACGACGATCTCGCTGCCCTGGCTTTGCGGGCAGGCGTCGTCGCCATAGACGATGACGAGATTGACCTTCTCGTTACCATTGTCGGTCACAGCGGTGGGCACGGTCGCCTGCTGCGCGACCGCGGGCGCGGACCCGGCCATCAGGGCGAGCGCGGCGATCATCAGGGGCTTGCTCATCATCTCGTCCTTCTCAGATGCGCTTCGACAGCGCGATGGCGGCGCGGCAGCCGAGGCGAATCGCGCCCGACAGCAGCGGATAGGCGGGGGCCTGCTCGGCGCCATGGGTGATGGCGGCGTCGCGATGCTCGACCTCCTCCGCCTGGAAATCCGCAATGGCGTGGGCGAGTTCCGGGTCTTCGTCGCCCAGTTGCTCCAGCTGCTCGGCATAATGGCGGTCGATCTCGGTCTCGATCGCGGCGGTGCAGGCCATGGCGGCCTGAGGCCCGATCGCGGCAGTGACTGCGCCCAGCGCGAAGCCGGCGACATCCCACACGGGCTTCAGGAGGGTGGGGCGAACCCCGCGCCGCGCGATCATCGCGTCGAACGCCTGGCGGTGGCGTTCTTCCTGGCTCGCCATCCCGGCGATGATCCGCGCAAAGGGGTGGCGGTCGCCCATGACGGCGAGCTGGCCGGCATAGATGCGGGTCGCGCCATATTCGCCCGCCTGATCGACCCGCAGCATGGCGGCGCGATCGGCTTCGCTCAGCCTCGTGCCCGGCCGGGGAAAGGGCCTGGTCTCGCTCATGGCTTCCTCCATCGCAGCAGCAGGGCCAAGATGGCGAGCGCGGCCGCGCCGGACAAGAGGCCGTTATAGCCGGCGATCGAAATGCCGAAGAGCGACCAGGGGGCAGCGTCGCAGCGGGTGAGCGGGCTCGCCATGATCTGGTTCAATATGTCGGCGCCCGAGCCGCCGCCGCTGGTCGAACAGGCGGTCAGCCCCTGCCACCAATGATATTCGACGCCGGCGTGGAACAGGCCGATGAGCCCGCTGATGCCGATGGCGAGGCCCGCAAGGCCGGCGAACAGCGCGCTCCAGCAGGGGCGGCCCTTCAGCGCATAGGCGATGAGCGCCAGGGGCACGGCGGCGAAATGGGGGTAACGCTGCCACCAGCACATCTCACAGGGGGGGAGGCCGCCGATATACTGGAAGGCATAACCGCCGCCGAGCAGCGCCAGCGGCGTCAGCAGGGCGAGGGCGCGGGCGAGGGGGAGGCTCTTCATGGCACTCGCTTAAAGCCTAAGGCGGCTTTCGTCATGCTGAACTTGTGCATGAACGCAGACCCCGTTCGCCCCGAGCGAAGTCGAAGGGCGCGCGTGCCCTTCGACTTCGCTCGGGGCGAACGGAGGTTGGTGTAGAGCTACTTGGTCGCCGGCTTGCGCGCGGCCGTCTGCGCCTGCGCGATCGTCGCGCCGGGGGTGCTGGCGAGGCGGGCGATGGTTTTCAGCGCATAGTCGAGCTGGAAATCCTCGACGCCCTTCTTCTTAAGCTCGTCGGCGCTCATGGCGAAGCGGGGATCGTCCTTGCTGTCCTCCTCCAGCGCGGCGTCGTCGGTCTTGATCTCGTTGATGAGGTGACGGCGCAGGTCGCTTTCGCGGAATTTGGGGCGGTTCTTGTAGTCGGGGTCGGACAGCTGCGGCACGCGGATGTCGGGCTGGATGCCGCCTTCCTGCACGCTGCGGCCCGAGGGCGTGTAGTAGCGCGCGGTGGTCAGCTTGAGCGCGGTGGTGTTGCTCAAGGGCAGCATGGTCTGGACCGAGCCCTTGCCGAAGCTGCGTTCGCCCATCACGAGCCCGCGATGCTGGTCCTGAAGCGCGCCGGCGACGATTTCCGACGCGGACGCCGACCCAGCATCGACCAGCACGATGACCGGCAGCCCCTTGGCGTCGTCACCGGGCTTGGCATAGTAACGCTCGACATCGCCCTTCGCCCGTCCACGCTGCGACACGATTTCACCGCGTTCCAGGAAGGCGTCGCTGACGCTCACCGCCTCGTCCAGCAGACCGCCCGGGTTGGAGCGCAGGTCTAGGATATAGCCGGTGGGCTTGTGGCCCAGGCTCTTGTCGATGCTGCGGATCGCCGAGCGCACGTCCGCCCCGGTATTGGCCGAGAAGCTGACGATGTTGATGACGCCGATATTGTTCTTCACTTCCCATTTGACGGGCTTCAGCTGAATGATCTCGCGCGTCAGGGTGAGGTCAATCGGCTTGTCGCGGCCGGCGCGCACGATGGTGAGCTTGAGGCTGGTGCCGGGCGCGCCGCGCATCTTGTCGACCGCTTCGTCCAGCGTGCCGCCATAGATGAGCTGCCCGTCGATATGGGTGATATAGTCGCCCGCCTTGATCCCCGCGCGCCAGGCGGGGGTGTCCTGCGTGGGCGCAATCACCTTGACCGCGCCATCCTCCTGCGTGACCGAGAGGCCAAGGCCGCCATAGCTGCCTTCCGTCTGGGTACGGAGATTCTGGAAGTCGCGGGCGTCGAGGAAGCTGCTGTGCGGATCGAGGCTGGCGAGCATCCCGTCGATCGCGCCCTTGATCAGCTTTTCATCGTCGACCTTCTCGACATAGTCGGAGCGGACCTTCTGGAACACATCCATGAATTCATCGAGCGCCTTGTAGCTCGACGCCTCCCCATCGGCGAGCGCGGCGGTGGTGGCGGGGATGAGCGCGAGCGCCCCGAGCGCAATCGCGCCCTGGAGGAAGGTGGATTTCATGGGGGTTCCTGGAGTCCGCATCGAAGCCTTCAATATAGGGCGATTCGCACCGCAACGCAAAAGCGCGCTTCGACCGGGTGTCGCCGATCAACGATGAGCGTCGGGTTAATGGGGGCCGATTATCCCAGCCCCACCAGCGGCACGATGTCCACGGGGCGGCCGTTGCGGCGGAGTTCCACGGTGATGTTGGGGCGTTCCGCGCCGGTGATGCCGACGGGATCGCCCTGCCGCACCATGTCGCCGACCTGGGCGGTGACGCGGTGGAGGCCGGTGATGAGGGTGGTCCAGCCCTGCCCATGGTCGATGATGAGGATCTGGCCATAATCGCGATAGGGGCCGGCGAAGGCGATGCGGCCGGCGGTGGGAGCAATCGCCTGCGCGCCGGGTTGCGTGACAAGAGTGAGCCCGCGCGAGCGGACGCCGCCGTCATTGACTTCGCCCATGCCGGTGACGAGCTGGCCGATGACGGGGAGGCGGTAGGCGGGCGGGCCGCTGGCGCGGCGTTCGCGTTCGGGGGCCGGCGCGGCGGCGTCGCTGGGGCGGGCGGGGCGGAGCAGGGGGCCGGAGAGGGCGGCAAGCCGGTCGCGCAGGTCGCCGGCTTGCTCCAGCCGGTCCATGAGGTCGACGATGTCGCGCGCCTTTTCGCCCAGCGCCAGCGCCCGTTCGCTTTCGAGGCCGGCATTGGCGCGATAGTCGCGGGCGGCGATGCGCTTTTGCGCCTCCAGCGCGGCGAGCGCGTCCTGCCGCTGCTGACGGTCGCTTTGCGCGCGGGCGAGCGAGTCGGCGGCCTGCTGAGCGGTGGCGCGAAGGGCGCGGCTCCTGTCCAGTTCCTGCCGAAGGCCGGCGGTGCGCTGTTCGATCACCGGGAGCACCTGTCCCAGCACGGCGCGCATATGGACGGCGTCGGCGACCGATCCGGGCTGAACCAGCGCGAGCGCGAGGGGGCGGCGGGCCATCATCTGGAGCGCGGCGGTGAGGCGAACCACCGGCTCCTGCCTGGCGGCGAGGCGGGCGGCCTGGGCGCGCTGCTGGCGGGCGATGATGGCGATGCGGGCGCGAGCGGCGGCGATGTCCGCCTCCGCCTGCTGGATGCGGGCGGCGAGCGCGGCGGCGCGGCGGCGGGCCTGCTCGGCCTCGTCGCGGGCAAGGGTCGCCTGCTGCTCCAGCCGGGCGGAACGGTCGCGCGCCTCGTCCGACTGACGGCGCGCGTCCCTGAGCGCCTGCTGCTCCTGCGCCAGGGTGGTGCCGGCGGTGCCGGGGAGGATGATCGCGCTGTCGGGCGCGGCGGGCAGGCGCGTGGCGGCGAAGGCCGCAAGGCCCGCCAGTCCGCTCGCGATGAGGAAAGCCCGCTTCACTTCACGTCCCCGATTTCCGCCTGAGTAGGGGGAAAGGGAGGATGTGGCTAGCCTTCGCGGTGATAGGGGTGGCCCGAGAGGATCGAGCAGGCGCGCCAGAGCTGTTCGGCCAGCATCGCGCGGGCCATCATGTGCGGCCAGGTCATCGCGCCGAAGGCGATGAGCAGGTCGGCGTTCTGGCGATCGGCATCATCGAAGCCGTCGGCCGCGCCGATCAGGAAGCGGCATTCGCGCGTGCCTGCGTCGCGCCAGCCCTCGATCCGGCGGGCGAAGTCGAGGGAGGTAAGCTGCCTGCCCTTTTCGTCCAGCATCACCGTGACGGTGCCGGGCGGCGCGGGGGGCAGCTTGCCGCCCCGGTCGGGGATTTCGGTGATGCGGTGGGGCATGGTCAGCCGCTTCATATAGCGATCGACCAGATCGGCCTCCGGCGAGCGGCCAATTTTCCCGCGGGCGATGATGTGGAGGAGCATCTAGGACTTACCCGTTCGTTTCGAGCACAGGTTCGAGCCTGTCGAGACCGACGTCGAGAAGGCTGTTCTCGATACGGCTTCTCGGCTTCGCTCGAAACCTATTCGAACCGAACGGTCATAGGGCCGCTCAGGCGCTGCCTGCGACCGGCGCGTCGACGAAGCCCCACATGCGTTCCAGATTGTAGAAGCTGCGGACTTCGGGCTTGAACAGGTGCACGATCACGTCGCCCGCGTCGATCAGCACCCAGTCGGCGACCGGGAGCCCTTCGACCCGCGCGGAGCGGCCCGTTTCCTTCTTGATCCGCTCGGCGAGATGCTGGGCCATCGCCGCGACCTGACGCGACGAACGACCGCTCGCGATCACCATATGATCGGCGATGCTGCTCTTGCCTTCCAGGGGGATGGAGATGGTTTCCTGCGCCTGGTCGTCGTCGAGCGATTGCATGACAAGGGCGTGCAGGGCGGCCACGGATTCGGCGCTGGCGGCCGTATCGTTGGCGGGGGCGAGATTAGTCAAATATACTCCAATCTAGACGATATACCGGCGCGTGAGCGGATCGCGCACACACGTTGCTTCATATTCGCGATGCCAGAGGGGGTCCGCCTGCCGCAGCAGGGTCGCCGATCTTGGATCAGGGCGGAAGCGCAATAGCACGAGCGCCGGCACTCTCCAATTCGTCCAGTCTGCACTCTGGCGCGCGGGCCGGACGAAGCGCCGCAGCCAGCTCATGGCCGCAGAGCCACGGGCTGCACCATCATAACCCGGTCGGGCGATCACGGCAATGGGCAAAAGCCGGGCTATGCCGCGCCAGTCCCTCCACTGGCCGAACTGGGCGAGATTGTCCCCGCCCATCAGCCAGATGAAGTCGTGGCGGGGGTAACGGCGGGAGAGGGCTTTGAGCGTGTCGATGGTGTAGCGGGTGCCGAGGTGCCGCTCGATCGCGGTGGCGCGAATGGGGGCGCGGCGGGCGACCCGCTGTGCGCGGGCCAGGCGGGCGGGGAGCGGGGCCATGCCCTTTGCCGCTTTTAGCGGATTGCCAGGCGAGACGAGCCACCAGACTTCGTCCAGCCCGAGCGCCCGCGCCGCGAACAGCGATATGGCGCGGTGGCCGCCATGCGCGGGATTGAAGGAGCCGCCGAGCAGGCCGATGCGTGTCATGCTGGCGTTATGGAGGTTCGGGAATATCGGAGCAAGGCTGCGTCGGATTGTCCATCTCGTGCCCTTCAAGAGCCATATCCAGTCGAGCGATCTGGCCAGCCAGCGCTGACATTCGGAGCGAAACAGGTTATTGCGTTGCGGCAACGATATTGTTGATGGGGGTGATCCGATGACGGACTATTCGACTATCTCGCTTGCCGAAGCGAGACGGGAGTATCTCGCGACCAGCACCATCGCCATGCCGATCGGCGGCCTGCTGGCATGGGCGGCTTTGGCGATCGCCGCCTATGTCCTTGGCGACCGGCTGCCCCCCATCGCGATATTCATCACGGCAGCGATACCGGTCCCGCTCGCCCTGTTGATCGATGCGGCGCGCGGCCAGTTGCGATACTGGTCGCAAGCCAGGCGCAATCCCATAACCCAGCTGTTCCTGCGCTTCATAACCGTCATTGCCCTTATGATCCCGTTCGTGGTGATCGCGGTGCGCGCCGCCAAGGATCTCGATCTGTTGATCCTCGGTCTCGCCATCCTTGCCGGCATGATCTGGGTGCCGCACGGATGGGGCGCGGACGACCGGGCGGGGTTTGTGCATTTCGTGATGCGGGCGCTGTTATGCTATGCCGCGTATCTGCTGTTGCCGGATGACGTGCGTGGCGCGGGCATCGCCGCGGCGGCGGCATTGACCTATGTCTATGCCATCATCGCAATGAAAAAGCCGTCTTCCGTCCGTTAAGGCCAATCAGCCGCATGGTGTGACACATGTGCTGCCGACTTTGCGATGCGGTTCCCGTGCGATAACGGACAGATTCCGATGCCTGGTCGCGAGACGTGTCTGTGCCGTCATTCGGCAGCCGGCAACGCGCGCGCTTCGTCCGATTGCGCGTCCCGTATCAGCAGTTCCAGCGGTTCCACCGCGTCGATCTCCTTCCCGCCGGTTTCGACGTTGAGATCGCGGAAGCGGCGGCCGGCGGGCAGGACGCTGCGGTCGAAGCTGCCGACGAACTTGTTGTAATTGTCGACCGCGCTGGTGAGGCCGGAGCCGAGGCGCTTCAGGTGCGTGGCGGCGGTGGCGAGGCGTTCGTAGAGCTGCTTGCCGAGTTCCGCGACCTCGCGGGCCTGGTCCTGCATCTTGGCCTGACGCCAGTGGCCGGCAAGGGTGCGGGCCAGCGGCAGGAAGGTCGCGGGGCCGCAGATGATGACCCGGTTGCGGGCGGCGCGTTCCCACAGGTCCATATCGGCTTCGAGGGCGGCAGTGACGAAATTGTCTCCGGGGACGTACATGATGACGAAGTCCGGCGCCTTGGCGAACTGTTCCCAATAGGCCTTGCGCCCCAGCGCGTCGGCATGGGTACGCACGGCGCGGGCGTGGTCGGCGAGGTGGCGGTCGCGCAAGGTCGGATCGACCTGATCGACCGCGTTCAGATAGGCTTCGAGCGAGCATTTGACGTCGACCACCAGCTGCTGGTCGCCAGGCAGGCGGATGATGAAGTCGGGGCGCAGCCGGCCTTCCTCCACGGTTACAGAGACTTCCTCCTGAAAGTCCACGAAGGGGGATAGGCCGGCGGTTTCGATGAGGTTCTTGAACTGCTGTTCGCCCCAGCGGCCGCGCGTCTTGGGCGCGGCGCGCAGCGCGTTGACGAGCTTGGCGGTTTCCTCGGTGACGCGGCCCTGGCCCTGCTGCACCTGGACGATCGCCTCGCGCAATTCGGCATAGCTGCCGACGCGCTCCTTTTCGACGCGGGCCAGCCCTTCCTCATAGCGTTTGAGGGTGGTTTCCACGGGATTGAGGAGGGTCTTCAACTGCGCCTCGCTCTTCTCGTTCGCCTGGGCGAAGCGCTGGTCGGCGCGGGTGAGGAACTGGGTCTGGGCGCTTTCGAGCAGGCGGCCGCCGATTTCGCTGAACTGGGCGGAAAGCTGTTCCTTCGCGTCGCGCAGCGCCACGATCTGCGCCTCGAAGGCTTGCGCGCGGGCCTGGGCATCGGAGCGCAGGGCGGCGAGATCGCGCAGGGCGGCCTCGCGCTCGGAGCGAAGCGTGTCGATCTGGCGGGCGGCGTCGGCCTGTGCCGATTCGAGGCGGGCCGTCTGGGCGGCGGCCTGGGCGACGCGCTCCTGCCCGACCGCCAGTTCGGCGATGGCGGCATTGCGCTGGGCGGTCGCGGTGTCGAGGCGGGCGGCGAGGTCGGCCTTTTCAGCGGCGAGCGGCGCGAGAGCGCGGCCGCGCAGCAGCCAGCCGGCGAGAAGGCCCGCCAGCAACGCAACGACGATCGAAAAGGCGGCGAGGCTGTCCATATGCTTCCCTGACAAGAACGAAAGGCGAACTTAGCGGAGGGGGGCGGCGGGGGCAAGTTGGACAGCGAGTTGGACAGCTGTACGCGGTGTAAAATATCATTAGGTAGCTAACGAACTATCCGCCGTCACGCCGCCTGCGCCATGAGAGCGGGGGCTGGTGCTGGTCGCCGTGCCGGCCCTGGGCGCGCCCCAAGCGTCAGAGGAGCGAGGCGCGGAAGGCCGCGAGGCGTTCGATCGCCTGATCGAGGGTCGCGTCGCTCTTGCAGAAGCAGAGCCGCACGAGATGGGCGACGGGATCGTGGGGGTAGAAGGCGGAAATGGGGATCGCCGCCACGCCGGCATCCGCGATGATCCGTTCGCAGAAGGCGACATCGTCGAGCGGGATGCCGGAGGCGGGGAGGTCGATCGTCAGGAACCAGGTCGCGCCGCTGGGCTGCACGGCATAGCCGGCGGCGGTCAGCCCCGCCGCCAGCCGGTCGCGCGACGCCTGGTTGGCGGCGCGCTGATCGTCGAACCAGGCATCGGGCCAGGCCAGCGCCTCCGCCACCGCCCATTGCAGATTGGGCGGGGTGGTGAAGGTCAGGAACTGGTGCGCGCGGGCGAGCAGGGTGGCGATGGGCGGGGCGGCGCACATCCAGCCGACCTTCCAGCCGGTAACGGCAAGGATCTTGCCCGCCGACCCGATCTTGACCGTGCGGTCGCGCATACCGGGGAACGCCATCAGCGGGCGATGGCGGCGGCCGTCATAGGTGAGCTGTTCCCACACTTCGTCGCAGATGGCGATGAGGTCGTGTTCCACGCAGATTTCCGCCAGCAAGGCCAGTTCTTCGTCGCGCAGGACGATGCCGGTCGGGTTGACCGGGTTGTTGAGCAGCAGCAGCCGGGTGCGGGGGGTGATCGCTTCGGCCAGCGCCTCGCGCGTGATGCGCCAGTCAGGTGGGGCGAGGGTGAGGACGCGGGCTACGCCTCCGGCGCGCTCCACCAGCGGGAGATAGGCGTCGTAGAGCGGTGCGAGCAGAAGCACTTCGTCACCGGGCCGCACCAGCGCGAGCAGGGTGGCGGCGATCGCCTCGGTCGCGCCGGAGGTGACGATGACTTCCGGCGGCGTGAGGTCGAGATGCTGGTGGCGGGCATAATGGTCCGCCACGGCGGCGCGGAGTTCGGGAAGGCCGGGTGCGGGCGGATATTGGCTGGAGCGGGTGAGCAGCGCGTTGGCCGCCGCCTCCAGCACCGCGCGGGGGCCGGGGCCTTCGGGAAAGCCCTGCCCCAGGTTGATCGCCCCGGTTTCCCGCGCGCGCGCCGACATATGTTCGAAGATGGTGGCGGGCATGGCGCGATAGACCGGGTGGCCGATCGGCGCGCGGGCGGGGGTGTCGATCATTGTCGCCGGTCTGCCGCGACCGGCGGACGGACGCAAGGGGGGCGGCGGGGGGATATTGGCGATCCAGGAGCAAGTAAAAGCGTCCATGGGGCGGCAGTCGGTCAATATTTGGTAATATAAATGCGGCCGGGGCCGTAATGAAACATACATAAGGGAAATTTAACCACTGCATCCGCAAGGCGATTCGATTCGCGAGCGGGGCCTGGGGTGGAATAGCGTGCGGCATGATTGCCGCGCGACCAGTAGACTTGTCCCGATCCCGGCTCGATTGCTTCCGGCATATTCTGGGGCGGTGCGTGAAGCCATGAGGGCTGCGTGCCGGGGATTGGGAGCGTTGACATGGCTATGGATCTGGGCGGCGTCGCATTTGGCGGCGATGAATCGAACCTGCTGACCGGCGGAAGCGATACGATGACGGGGCCGGTCGGCCCGATCGCCAAGGCGAACGGCGGAACTGGCGCGCCCGCCCAGAATGGCAATGCGAGCGGCTATGGCAATATCAGCGACTATGGCGCCCTGCTGGCCAGCAGCTTCACTCCCGCGCCTGTGGATGCGCCCGCCGCGACCTTCGCCGACGCGCCGCCGCCGCCGGGCATCGACATCGACCTGTCGACCTATGTCATGATCGGCCGCTACGACCTGCCCGAACCCACGCGCACGGTCGCGCCTGTCGGCAATCTGCTGGGGCAGGAATCATCCGGCGTCACCTATAATTGGGACAGCAACACCCTCTTCATCATCGGCGACGGCGGCACCGCCATCACCGAAGTCAGCCTGACCGGCGAGCTGGTCAGCACGATGACGCTGGCGGCCGGTTCCAGCCCGCAGGGCACGACATTCTACGATACCGAGACGATCACCTATATCGGCAACGGCCAGTTCGTGTTCGCCGAGGAACGCTGGCGTCAGGCGGTGAAGTTCACCTATGTGGCGGGCGGCACGCTGACCCGCGACGCGGCGCAGACGGTGGACCTGGGCACCGACATCGGCAATGTCGGGCTGGAAGGGCTGACCTGGGATCCGCTGACCGGCGGCTTCATCTTCGTGAAGGAAAAAGACCCACTCGGCATCTTTCAGACGATGATCGACTTCGACAACGGCACGGCGAGCAACGGGTCGTCGACCACGGTCAACGGCACAAACCTGTTCGATCCGACCTTGCTGGGCCTGTCCGACCTGTCGGATGTCTATGCCTTTTCGAGCAATTCCGCCTTCGTGGGGACATCGCAGGAAGGCACGCTGCTGATCCTGAGCCAGGAAGCGGGCAAGGTGGTCGAGATCGACCGCGCCGGCAATATCCTGAGCACGCTGGTGCTGACCGCGCCCTTCACCCAAAGCGGCCTTTCGCTTCAGGCGATGACGGTCGAGGGCATTACCATGGACGCGCAGGGCCGCATCTACATCGTGAGCGAGGAAGGCGGCGGCGATTTCGACCATCCGCAGCTCTGGGTGTTCGATTCGGCCACTGGCCAGAACGAAGCGCCGACCGCGCTCGACCTGTCCAACGCGCTGACCGCCATCCTGGAAAACACCAATACGGCGAGCCGCGTGAAGGTCGCCGATCTGGTGCTGACCGACGATGGCCTGGGCAACAATCAATATAGCGTGACCGGCGCGGACGCCCAATATTTCGAGGTGGACAGCAGCGGCCTCTACATCAAGGCCGGCGTGACGCTCGATTACGAGACCAAGACCAGCTACAGCGTCACGGTCGAGGTGGACGATACGAGCGTCGGCAATACGCCCGACGCAAGCGTCGCCTACACCCTGGCCGTCACCAATGTGGTGAACGAGAGCGCGGCCGGGACGGTGGTCGTGTCCGAAGTCGCGCCCTGGGCGAGCGGCAATTCGACGCTGGGCGCCGACTGGTTCGAGATCACCAACACCGGCTCCACCGCGATCGACATCAGCGGCTGGAAGGTCGACGACAACAGCAATCTCTTCTCCGCCGCCGTGGCGTTGAGCGGCGTCACCAGCATCGCCGCGGGCGAATCGGTGATCTTCATCGAGAAGGGCAGCGCGGTCGACGCGACGACCCTCATCAACAGCTTCAAGTCGCTCTGGTTCGGCAGCAATGTGCCCGCCGCCATCCAGATCGGCACCTACACCGGCAGCGGCATCGGCCTTGGCACCAGCGGCGACGCGGTCAATATCTACAACAGCAGCGGCGTGCTCCAGGCCAATGTGAGCTTCGGCAGCTCGCCGGCCAGCGCGCCCTACGCGACCTTCGACAATGGGCTGGGGGCGAGCGGCGCTATCTCGACGCTGAGCGCCACCGGGACGCGCGGCGCCTTCGTCGCGGCCAACGCGTCGACCGAAATCGGATCGCCCGGCACGGTCGGCGGCGTTCCCGCCCCGGTCAACAAGGCCCCGACCGCGATCGGGCTGACCAGCGAGATCACCTCGATCGCCGAGAACAGCAGCACCACGAACCGCGTCAAGGTGGCCGGCATCGTCGTGACCGACGATGGCCTGGGCACCAACACCCTCGCCGTCACGGGCGCGGACGCCCAATATTTCGAGGTGGACAGCAGCGGCCTCTACATCAAGGCCGGCGTGACGCTCGATTATGAGACCAAGGCGAGCTATTCGGTCAATGTGACGGTGGACGACAGCAGCGTGGGGGGCACCCCCGACGCCAGCGTCGCCTTCACCATGACCGTGACCGACGTGAACGAGCCGACCATCCGCATCACCGAGGTCGCGCCCTGGTCAAGCGGCAACAGCCCGGTCGGGGCCGACTGGTTCGAGGTGACCAATTTCGGCGACACCGCGGTCGACCTGACCGGCTGGAAGATGGACGACAGTTCGGCGAGCTTCGCCAATGCCGTGTCGCTGACCGGCATCACCAGCATCGCGGCGGGCGAATCGGTCATCTTCCTCGAATCCAGCTCCGCCTCGATCGTCTCGACCTTCATCAGCAACTGGTTCGGCGGCTATGCGCCGGCGGGGCTCCAGATCGGCACTTACAGCGGCGCGGGCATTGGCCTGAGCACCGGCGGCGACGGCGTCGTGCTGTTCGACAGCGCCGGCGCGGTGCAGGCGGCGGTCGCCTTCGGCGCATCGCCGTCTTCCGCCCCCTATGGCACGTTCGACAATTCGGCGGGCCTGAACGGCGTCACCCTTTCGACCGTCAGCAGCGCGGGGACCAACGGCGCCTTCACCGCCGAAAACAGCCCGGCCGAAATCGGATCGCCCGGCGAGACCGGCCGCTTCACGCTCCAGCTTCTGCATTTCTCCGACGCTGAAGCCGGGGCACTGGCCCCTTCGACCGCCCATCTGCTTGCCGCGATGGTGGATGCGTTCGAGGATGATTACGCCAATTCGATCACGCTGGCGAGCGGCGACCTGTTCCTGCCCGGCCCGTTCCTGGCGGCGGGCACCGACCTGTCGATCAAGGGCGTGCTCAACCAGGTGAGCGGATCGACCATCTCGCTCGCGCCGGGGGTCAACATCCCGATCGGCGCGGTCGACGTGCAGATCATGAACCAGATCGGGGTGCAGCTTTCGGCCATCGGCAACCATGAGTTCGACCTTGGCTCGCGCGTGCTGCGCGACGCCATCTCGCCCAATCTGGGCGCGGCGGGCTATGTCGGGGCGAACTATGCCTATCTGTCGGCCAATCTCGATTTTTCGGGCGACGCCGATCTCAACCCGCGCTTCACCAACACGGTGGGCACGGGTACGTTCGCCAATGAGGAAGCGTCGGACCTGAAAGGGCGGATCGCGCCGTCGGCAGTGATCTACGAAGGCGGCGAGCCGATCGGCTTCGTCGGCGCGACGACGCAGATGCTGGAGCAGATCAGCTCGCCCAGCGGCACCGAGGTCAAAGGCTTCCCGACCGGTCCCGGCGCGAATGGCGAGACCAACGACATGGCGCTGCTCGCCGCCCAGCTCCAGGTCGCGATCGACGATCTGATCGCGCAGGGCGTGAACAAGATCGTGCTGGTCTCGCACCTTCAGGACTATCACTACGAACTGGCGCTCGCGCCGCTGCTCCATGGCGTGGACATCATCATCGCCGGTGGCAGCCATGCGCGGTTCGGCGACGCCGACGACACCGCCGTCGCCTTCCCCGGCCACAGCGCCGATTTCGACCAGACCTACCCGATCGTCACCACCAATGCCGACGGCAAGACGACGCTGATCGTCAACACCGACGGCGAATATACCTATCTCGGCCGGCTGGTCGTCGATTTCGACGCCAATGGCGACATCATCATGGACAGCGTGACCAACAATGTCCCGATCAACGGGGCCTATGCCTCCACGGTCGAGAATGTCGCCGATGCCTGGAACGACCATGACGGCGACCTCAGCGACACCGCCTTCGCCGACGGCACGCGCGGCGAGCAGGTGCAGGATTTGACTGAGGCGGTGAACGCGGTGATCGTCGCCAAGGACGGCAATGTCTATGGTTATACCGACGTCTATCTGGAGGGCGAGCGCTCGGCCGTCCGCACGCAGGAGACGAACCTGGGCAATCTGTCGGCCGACGCCAACGCCGCCGCCGCGCGCAAGGCGCTGGGCCTGGCCGACGATGTCGCGATCGTGTCGATCAAGAATGGCGGGGGCATCCGCGCCCAGATCGGCACGATCGTCAATGGCGACGATGGCGTGTCGGTGGTGAAGCTGCCACCCGAGACCGGCGGCGAGGTGAGCCAGCTCGACGTCGAGAATGCGCTGCGTTTCGACAACAAGCTGATGGTGTTCGACACGACCGCGCAGGGGCTGCTCAACATCCTCAATTCGCCCAACGCGCTGGCGCCCAACAATGGCGGTTTCATCCAGATCGGCGGTGTGCAATTCTCCTATGATCCGACCGCGGCGGCGGGCAGCCGGGTGCGCGACGTGGCGCTGGTCGATGCCGACGGCAACAAGGTCGCGATCATCGCCGAGGACGGCGTGGTCAACGCCTACGCCCCCGCGCTGATCCAGGGCATCGTGCTCAACTTCACCGCCAATGGCGGCGACGGCTATCTGTTCAAGGCCAATGCCAGCAATTTCCGCTATGTTCAGGTCGATGGCACGCTGTCGGCGGCGGTGGACGAGGCGCTGGACTTCACCGCCACCGCCACGATCGACACCTATGCCGGATCGTCGGCCAATCTGCTCGGTGAGCAGAAGGCGTTCGCCGATTATATGCAGGACCGCTACGGCACGCCGGAAACCGCGTTCGACGAGGCCGATACCGGCCAGGCGCTCGACACCCGCATCCAGAACCAGTCGGCGCGCGCCGACACGGTGCTGGTCGGTGACTTCATCCTGAAGGGCACGGCGGGCGCCGACGTGCTGATCGGCCGCGACGGCAACGATATGCTCACCGGTTTTGCCGGCAACGACGCGCTGCGCGGCGGATCGGGCAATGACAGGCTGAGCGGCGGCGATGGCAATGACCGGCTGACCGGCGGCACCGGCAACGACATCATCGACGGCGGCGCGGGCAACGACCTGATCTTCATGCGCGGCGCGAGCGGCGTCGACGCGATCGATGGCGGCGCGGGCACCGACCGGCTGCTGGCAGAGAGCGACAATACCCGTTTCGCCTTCAGTTCGATCACCGGGGTCGAGAATATTTCCGCCAACGGCCATGCCGATGTCGCCATCTACGGCACCAGCGCGGCCGACAATTTCGACTTTTCCGCGACATCGCTGGTCGGCATCACCGCGATCAACGCCGGGTCGGGCGACGACATCATCGTCGGCAGCGCCGGGGCGGATGTGATCCTGGGCGGGGGCGGCCTCGACACGCTGTCGGGCGGCGCCGGCAACGACATCATCGAAGGTGGCCTGAGCGCCGACACGATGAACGGCGGGTCGGGCGACGATGTGTTCCGCATCGGCCTTGCCAGCGGCTTCGATGCGATCGACGGCGGCGCGGACTTCGACAGCATCCTCGCCACCGCCGACAATGTCCGCATTGGGCTGACCGCGATCCGCAATGTCGAGCTGATTTCGGCGGATGGCCATGCCAATGTGACCATATCCGGTTACACCACCGACGATGTGCTGGACTTCAGCGGTACGACGCTGACCGGCATCGCGTCGATCAGCGGCCATTCGGGCGACGACCGGATCGTCGGCAGCGCCGCTGCGGACGTGATCATCGGCGGGAATGGCGCGGACCTGCTGACCGGCGGGGCGGGCAATGACCGCTTCGTCTATAACAGCTATTTCGAGAGCCGCACCGGCATCCGTGCCGACCATATCACCGACTTTGCGACCGGCGACCTCATCGACCTGCGCAATGTCGACGCCGACCTCAACACCGATGGCGTGCAGGCGTTCAGCTTCGTGGGCAGCGCCGCCTTCACCGATGTGGGCCAGCTGCGCGTCGCCACCGTGGGCGGGCAGACGGCGTTGCTCGGCAATGTCGCCGGGTCGCTCGGGTCCGACTTCATGATCATCCTCGACAACAATCACGCGCTTGTAAGCGCGGACCTGCTGCTCGTGTGACGCGCCGGACGCGCCTTCCTTCGGGAAGGCGCGTCCAGAGTTTATTGCGGCGGGCGGCGCCGCAAATGTAATAAAGTGTGTCCGTCGCCGCCATCCCTTGCAGCGCCGCGTTGGTCCTCCGATATAGCATATGCGGGCCGGGCCCCTCTGGCGACATGGATTTTCCCCCCTTGATCCTGTCGCGATGTCGGACCGCATCGAGTGCGCTCGGTGCAGGTTTTGCGACGCTTACAGCCCCCACTCCAGCGTCGCGGGAGACCGCACCGGGCTCACTCGAACCAACTATTGGATGGAGTGAGCTTGCCGTGAATAATCCCGTTCGTATGCCGGGCTATGGGGCCAGCCGGTCGGTCGACACCGACGCCGGGCTGCGCGCGCACATGCTGGGTATCTTCCGCAATATGGGCGTCGGCCTGGTCATCACCGGCCTCGTCGCCTTCGCCATCGCCAACACCCCGGCGCTGGCCGCCGCGATCTTCGGCACGCCGCTCAAGTGGGTGGCGATCTTCGCGCCGCTGGCGTTCATCTTCTTCTTCAGCTTCCGCATCGAGAAGATGACGACGGCGGGCGCGCGCATGGCCTTCTGGGCCTTTTCCGCCGTCATGGGCGTGTCGATGGCGAGCCTGTTCCTGGTCTTCACCGGGGCGAGCATCGCGCAGGCCTTCTTCTCGGCCGCGGTCATGTTCCTCGCCATGGCGCTGTGGGGTTATACCACGAAGCGCGACCTGACGAAGATGGGCAGCTTCCTCATCATGGGCCTGATCGGCATCATCGTGGCGGCGCTGATCAATGTCTTCATCGGATCGTCGGCGCTGGCAATGGTGGTTTCCATGCTGGCGGTGGTGATCTTCACGGGCCTGACCGCCTGGGACGTGCAGCGGATCAAGTCGGAATATTTCGTCTATGCCGGCCATGAAATGGCGGCGAAGATGCAGGTGATGGGCGCGCTGTCGCTCTACCTGAACTTCGTCAACCTGTTCCAGGCGCTGCTGAGCCTGACCGGCGAGCGCGAATGATGCGGGACACCGCTCAGGTGTCGGCCATGCTCTGTCCGGTCTGTCATGTCGGCCTCGCCATGACGGACCGGCAGGGGGTGGAGATAGATTATTGTCCCCAGTGCCGCGGCGTGTGGCTCGACCGGGGCGAACTCGACAAGATCATCGAGCGGTCGGCAGGCGGGATCGCGCCTGCGCCATCGACGGCTGCGCCGAGCTATCGCCCGGATCGCGGGCATTATGACCATGGGCCGGGGTTCCAGAGGAAGCGGAAGAAGAGCTTTCTGGAGGAATTGTTCGATTGATCCAGTTGCCGAAGAAGGACGTGAGATCCCAGCATTCGCTGGCATGACGGAAGTTATGAAAGCGTCAATGCGCCGCGCCCCAACTCGGCCCCGTGCCGATTTCGACGCCCAGCGGGACGCTCAGTTTCACGATCGGTTCCGCCGCCGTTTCCATGACCCGGCGGATCACGGTGCTGGCGGCGTCCACGTCAGCTTCCGGTAGCTCGAAGACCAGTTCGTCGTGAACCTGGAGGAGCATCCGCACGTTCGGCAGGCCGGCCGCCGCCAGCGCCGGTCCCATTCTTGCCATCGCCCGCTTGATGATGTCGGCGCTGGTGCCCTGGATCGGGGCGTTGATGGCGGCGCGTTCGGCGCCTTGGCGCTCATGCTGGATGGATGCGGAGATGCGCGGGAACCAGGTCTTTCGGCCGAAGAGGGTTTCGGTGTAGCCCGATCGCCGGGCCTTCTCGATCGTCTCGTTGATATAGACGCTGATGCCGGGGAAGCGCTCATAATAGCGGCTGATCATGTCCTGCGCCTCGTCCGCGCTGATTTCCAGCCGGCCGGCCAGGCCCCAGCGCGAGATGCCGTAGAGGATGGCGAAGTTGATCGTCTTGGCGCGGCCGCGCGTGTCGCGGTTGACTTCGCCGAAGAGTTGCTCGGCGGTGGCGGCGTGGATGTCCTCGCCCGCCGCGAAGGCCTCGCGCAGCGCGGGCACGTCGGCCATATGGGCGGCCAAGCGCAGTTCGATCTGGCTATAGTCTGCCGCCAGGATGACGTTGCCGGGTTCGGCGACGAAGGCGTGACGGATCTGACGGCCGACTTCGGTGCGGATCGGGATGTTCTGGAGGTTGGGATCGGTCGAGGACAGGCGGCCGGTCTGCGCGCCGGTCAGCGAATAGCTGGTGTGGACGCGACCCGTATCCTTGTTGATCTGCGCCTGAAGCGCGTCGGTATAGGTGGATTTGAGCTTCGACAATTGCCGCCATTCCAGAATCTTGGCGGCGATCGGCGCGCCCTGCGCCTTTAATTGTTCGAGGATGGTGACATCGGTGGAATAGGCACCCGACTTGCCCTTCTTGCCGCCCTTGTAGCCCATCTTGTCGAACAGGATCGCGCCAAGCTGCTGGGTCGATCCGATGGCGAAGGGCTGGCCGGCGATCTCGTGGATTTCCGTCTCCAGCGCGGCGATGCCGGCGGTGAATTCGGCGGACAGGCGGGAGAGCGCCTCGCGGTCGACCTTGATCCCTTCAAACTCCATGCCGGCGATCACGCCGACCAGCGGGCGGTCGACCAGTTCATAGACGCGGCTCGCCCCTTCGTTGGCGACGCGCGTCTTGAAGCGTTTCCAGAGGCGCAGCGTCACGTCGGCATCTTCGGCCGCATATTCGGTGGCGCGGTCGAGCGGGACTTCGCCGAACGTGATCTGGTTCTTGCCCGATCCGACCAGATCCTTGAAGCTGATGCACTGGTGATTGAGGTGGACGCGCGCGGCTTCGTCCATGCCGTGGCCGGCGAGCGATTGCCCGGCGTCGAGGTCGAAGCTCATGACGATGGTGTCGTCATAGGGCGCGACCTCTATGCCGTGCCGGCGCAGGACGGTGAGGTCATATTTGAGATTCTGGCCGACCTTGAGGACAGCGTCGTCCTCCAGCAGCGACTTGAGCTTCGCAAGCACGAGCGCCTTGTCCAGTTGCGGGGGTCGTTCGGCGAACATGTCGGTGCCGCCATGGCCGACCGGGATGTAGCAGGCGGCGTTCGGGCCGGTGGCGAGGCTCACCCCGACCAGGCCGCAGGACACGCAGTCGAGCATGTCCGTCTCGGTATCGACCGCAACTACGCCCTCCACTGTCGCCGCCGCGATCCAGCGGTCGAGCGCGTCCTCCGTCACCACGGTTTCATAGAGGCTGCGGTCGATCGCGGGTTCGTCGGCGAAGGTGGGTTGGGGCGGGGCGGCTTCGTCGGTGATTGCCGCCGCCGCCGCCGCGACCGCGACCGCCGCTGCGGGTGCCCCGAGGCGCCCGAGCAAAGTCTTGAAGCCATGATGCTCCAGGAACGCCTGCAACGGCTCCTTGGGGATGCCCTTGAGCGTCAGTTCCTCCAGCGGTTCGGGCAGATCCATGGTCTCGTGCAGCGCCACCAGCCGGCGCGACAGGCGGGCCATGTCGGCATGGGCGATGAGGTTTTCCTGCATTTTCGACTTCTTCATCAGCGGCGCTGCCTCCAGCGCCGCTTCGAGGCCGCCATATTCGGTGATGAGCTTCGCCGCCGTCTTGGGACCGATGCCGGGGATGCCCGGCACATTGTCCACGCTGTCGCCCATCAGCGCCAGCACATCGCCCAGCAGTTCGGGGCCGACGCCGAATTTGCCCACGACATAGTCCGCCCCGCGCCGCTCGTTCTTCATCGTGTCGTACATGTCGACGCCGGGCTGGATCAGCTGCATCAGATCCTTGTCGGAGCTGACGATGGTGACGTGCCAGCCCTGCGCCACCGCCGCCTTCGTATAGCTGGCGATGATGTCGTCCGCCTCGTACCCCGCCTCCTCGATGCAGGGGAGGGAGAAGGCGCGGGTCGCGTCGCGGATCATGGGGAATTGCGGCACCAGGTCTTCCGGCGGCGGCGGGCGGTGCGCCTTATACTGGTCGTACATGTCGTTGCGGAAGGTGTGCGAGCCCTTGTCCAGCACGACGGCCATATGGGTCGGCCCCTCGGCCCGGCCCAGTTCCTCGGCCAGTTTCCACAGCATCGTCGTATAGCCATAGACCGCGCCGACCGGCTGGCCGTGCCGGTTGGTGAGCGGCGGCAGCTGGTGATAGGCGCGGAAGATGTAGCCGGAGCCGTCGACGAGATAGAGGTGATTCTGGGTCATGGGCGAGGGGATAGCCGGGATGGGCGATCCTCTCCAGAGGGCGCGCGGGAACAAGCGGACGGCAGGATTATTTCTGGCTTGTTTCCAATGACGGGGTAAGGGGCGTCATGACTATCCGATCGATGATGCTCGCGGCGGTGCTGGCCGCCTGTCCTTCCCTGGCGTTGGCGCAGGACGAGCGGGAATTGTGCGCCGACCGCCCCGGTCTCGGCACGCCGCCCTGCACGGTGGCACCGGGGCGGGTGGTGGCCGAACTGGGCCTTGCCGACTGGACGCGCGAGAAGGACGCGCTAAGCCGCACCGATACGGTCGAGGCGGGCGACCTGCTGCTGCGCTTTGGCCTGACCGAGACGCTGGAGGCGCAGGTCGGCTGGACCGCCTATGGGCATGAACGGGCGCGCGATCGCATGACCGGGCTGGTCGATCGGAGCGACGGGGTGGGCGATGTGCGTCTTGCCCTGCGGCAAAATCTGCACAATCCCGACGGGTCGGGCTTTTCGGTCGCGGTCATGCCCTATGTCAGTGTGCCGACGGGCGGATCCACGATCGGCGCGGGCGACTGGGGCGCGGGGTTGCTGGTGCCGCTGAGCTTCGATTTGGGGAACGGGCTGTCGCTGGGCCTGACGCCGGAGATCGACGCGGCGGTGGACGAGGATGGCGACGGTCGGCACATAGCCTATGGCAGCGTGGCGGGTATCGGCATCGACCTGAGCGATCAGCTTTCGGCGTCGCTGGAAACCGCGCTGACCCGCGATGACGACCCGGCCGGGCACAACACGCAGGCGCTGGCCGGCCTGTCGATTGGCTGGCAGCCGTCGGACGAGGTGCAGATCGACGCCGGCCTCAATCTCGGCCTCAACCGGGACAGCCCCGACCGTGAGCTGTATCTCGGCATCACCCGGCGCTTCTGACGCCTATCGCGTTTCGTGGTTCGCCACGACCGCCTTCGCCACCGCCTGCATCAGCGCCCAGCGTTCGGGGATCGCCACCGTGGTCGATCCGATCATCACCGCGACCGCATAGCTGACCCCGTCGGGCGCGGTCATGATGCCGATGTCGTTGAAGCCGGTGGAGCGCGGCGGCAAGTCCTGCCCGGTCCCGGTCTTGTGCAGGTAGGACCAGCCCGGCGGCACCCCGCCCTTGATCCGCTGCGGCCCGGTCTTGGCCTCCTCCATGATGGAGAGCAGCAGCCGCGAGGAAGCAGGCGAGAGCATCTCGTTGCGCTTTAGTTTGGCGAGCGCCTGCACGATCGAGGCCGGGGCCGCGCCGTCCGGCGGATTGGCGAGATAATTGTCGAGCGCCTTCACACGCACCGACATGGGCAGCTTCGCGCGGGCGGCGTAGAAGTTGCGGCCGATCGCATAATCCTGCCGCCAGTCGAGGCCGGCGGTCGCCGATTGCATCAGCCGTTCGCCCGGACCGAAGCGGATGTCGCGGATGAGGCGGCGGGCGAGGAAGCCGCGCACCGCCTCCGGCCCGCCGACCGCGCGTAGCAGCGCATCATTTGCGGTATTGTCGCTTTGCGTCATCGCCCGGCGCATCAGGTCCGAATAGCTCGTGGTCCACGCGCCGTCCTTCGCCACCAAAGCGGCGGTCGGCTGGTGGAAGAGGGTGAGGTCGTTCCTGGTGATCGTGGTCGTGTCGAACAGGCGCAGCTTGCCGCGATCGACCGCGTCGAGGAAAGTCATCGACACCCAGAGCTTCGACACGCTCTGCTGCGGGAAGAGCGCGTTGCCGTTCCACGCCACGGTCCAGGGCGCGCCGATCCGGCGGACGGCGATGCCGACCTTGCCCTGAAAACTCTGCCCGAGATTGCGGACGACGCTGACGAGCGCCGGGGGCGGCTCCTCATTCTGGTCGATGTCCTGATACGGGAGCGGCGGATTGGCGACCGGGCGGATCGGCCATGTGCTGGTGGTGGGCTGCGGCTTTTGCGGCACGGCCGCCGCGGCCTGCGCCGCCGGCCGCTCGGGCGCGCTGACGCAGGCGGACAGGGCTGCGATCAACAGGACGAGGCGCGCGGACCCGCCCCGATTTTCATTGGACTTCATCAGTTACCCCGCACTCGATGTGGCCATATGGCGCGGCCAGGCGGCCCGGCGGCAAGAGCGATGCGACGAATGATTCCGCAAATGCGATGGAGGGAGGATCGCCCTGGATACCGGCTGATCGCGCATCCTTTTTCGCTCATTGCGGGTTCAGCGGGGAGCGGGCAAAGGCGGCGGGATGGCATATCGGATCGACAGGCGAGCGCTGATGCTCGGCGCTGCGGCGCTGGCCGTAAGCGGCGGCGCGCGGGCGGTGGCCCCGTTCGTATCGCGCCGCATCGCGGTGACGGTGCGGGGCAGCGGGCCGGACGTTCTGCTGATCCCCGGCCTCGCCAGCGGTCCCGGCGCGTGGAGCGGTGTCGTTTCGGCGCTGCCCGCCTATCGCTTCCATCTGGTCCAGGTGCGTGGCTTTGCAGGACTTGGCGCAGAGGGCAATGCGAGCGGCGCGGTGGTGCAGCCGGTCGCGGACGAGATTGCGCGCTATGTCGGCGCGGCGGGCCTCAGGCGGCCGGCGATCGTCGGCCATTCGATGGGCGGCACGCTGGCGATGATGCTGGGGGTGAAGGGGCTCGCCCGGCGGGTGATGGTGGTCGACATGCTGCCCGCCGGCGCGGCGATGGTCGGCGGAACGGCGAGTGGCCTCGGCTTCCTCGCCAACCAGCTCGGCGGCTATCTGACCGGCACCGCGGCGGGGCGGCGCTACCTGGCGCAGATGGTGGCGCAGGCCCCCGGCGCGCAGGGCAGCGACCCCGATGTCATCGCCAATGCGCTGCGCGACCTTGCCAATATCGATCTCGGCCCGCAGCTGCCGCGCCTGTCGGCGCCGCTGGAGGTGGTCTATGCGGTGGGCGACGACGCTCAGATGAACGCGACCATCGGGACGCGCTTCCGCGAGGCTTATGCGGGGAAGAAGGGCGCGCTGCTCAAGCCGATCGGTCCCAGCGGCCATATGGTGATGCGCGACCAGCCGGCGCGGTTCAATGCGCTGCTCCGCGATTTTCTCGGGGAGATTTGACGCGGATCAAAGGCGGGGTGGATGCGGCGCGCTATCGGTCCGAGCGGGACGCGCCTTTGGCGCATCCCTTCCCAAAACTGAAGGCGCGGCGGCCTCCGACGTCGCGCCTTTTTTATGGCGCGAGCACCGTGTCCACGGCTTCGGGCAGCGTGTCGGGATAGTCCAGCGTATAGTGCAGCCCCCGGCTTTCCTTGCGGTGGAGCGCCGACCGCACGACCAGCCGGGCGACCTCCAGCAGGTTGCGCAGTTCGATGAGGTCGGGGGTCACGCGGAAATTGCCGTAATATTCGTCCACCTCCTGCGCCAGCAGGGCGACGCGGTGCTGGGCGCGCTCCAGCCGTTTGGTGGTGCGGACGATGCCGACATAGTCCCACATGAAGCGGCGAATTTCCTTCCAGTTGTGCTGGACGATCACTTCCTCGTCGCTGTTGGTGACGCGGCTTTCGTCCCACGGGCGGATAAGCGGGGGCGCGGGCAGATCGTCCCAATGGGCGCGGATATGGCGCGCGGCCGCCTCGCCGAAGACGAAACATTCGAGCAGCGAGTTGGAGGCGAGGCGGTTGGCGCCATGCAGGCCGCTCTCGCTGACTTCGCCGGCGGCATAGAGGCCGGGGAGGTCGGTGCGGCCATCGAGATCGATGATGACGCCGCCGCATGTGTAATGCTGCGCCGGAACGACCGGGATGGGCTCCTTCGTGATGTCGATGTCGAGATCGAGCAGGCGGGCATGGATCGTCGGGAAGTGATGCTTCACGAATTCGGGGTCTTTGTGACTGATGTCCAGATGGACATAGTCCAGCCCCAAGCGCTTGATTTCATGGTCGATGGCGCGCGCCACCACATCGCGCGGGGCCAGTTCCTCGCGCGGGTCGAAGCGGGGCATGAAGCGCTCGCCGGTGCCGGGAATCTTGAGATGCCCGCCTTCGCCGCGCACGGCTTCGGTGATGAGGAAATTCTTGACCTCCAGATTGTAGAGGCAGGTCGGGTGAAACTGGTTCATCTCCATGTTGGAGACGCGGCAGCCGGCGCGCCAGGCCATGGCGATGCCGTCCCCGGTCGCGCCGCGCGGGGCGGTGGAGAAGAGATAGGTGCGGCCCGCGCCGCCGGTGCAGAGGATCGTGGCTTTGCCCAGAAGCGTATCGACGCGCTTCGTTTTTTTGTTGAAGGCATAGACCCCCCAGACATGGCCGTCGCCCGAATAGCGCTCGCCATGGCGGGAGGTGACGAGGTCGATGGCGACCATATCCTCCATCAGCGTGATATTGGGGTTGGCGCGCGCGGCCTTCAGCAGCGCGACCTGCACGGCATGGCCGGTCGCATCATCGACATGGATGATGCGGCGATGGCTGTGCCCGCCTTCGCGGGTCAGGTGCCAGCGTTCGCCGAATTCCTCGCCGCCGTTGAAGGGGACGCCAAGGGCCGCGAGCCGCTCGATCGCGGCGGGGGCTTCGGAGACGACGAATTCGACCGTGGCGCGATCGTTGAGGCCCGCGCCTGCGACCATCGTGTCATGGACATGCGCCTCGAAACTGTCGCCCGCGTCGAGCACGGCGGCGATGCCGCCCTGCGCCCAGTTGGTCGAGCCGCCATCGAGCGCGCCCTTGGCGAGGACGAGCACCTTGCGGTCCTGCGCCAGGTTGATCGCGGCGGTGAGACCGGCCGCGCCGGAACCGATGATGACGACATCGTGGAGGGTGGTGGTCATTCTTGTCTTTACTCCCCTCCCGCAAGCGGGAGGGGCTGGGGGTGGGCCTGCGCGAGCCTCGCCTGGATGTGCGAAATCACGCCTTCGAGATTTGTCATCACATCGTCATTGGAAATACGCAAGACCGTGAAACCCTGCGCGCGACAATAGGCATCACGCCTGTCGTCATAGTCGATGCTGTGATCGTGGCTGATGCCGTCGAGTTCGAGGATGAAGCGCAACTCGCGGCAGAGGAAATCAGCGAAGTAGGGGCCTACAGGCATTTGACCGCTGAATTTGTAGCCGAGCTTTCGGTTACGAAGACATTGCCAGAGCAACCGTTCTGCGTTCGTGGCGCTGCTGCGAAGGTTTTTGGCCCGGACTGTATTTCTTTGCTTAAAGGGGCGCGCTTGCCCACCCCCTAGCCCCCTCCCGTCTACGGGAGGGGGAACAGGTCGCGCCTCATCCATCACTTATACATCCGCCGTCAGGTTGAGGAACACGTCCTCCAGGTCGGGATCGCGGGTCGAGACGTCCACGATCGACAGGCCGCTTGCCTGTACCGCGCTCAGCACCTGGCCCGCGTTGGCGCGGTCCTTGCTGTAGGTGATGGTGAGGGTGCGCTCGTTCGACAGTTCGACCTTTTCGAAGCAGGGGGCGGCAGGCGCTTCGGTGAGGTCGCGGTCGACGGTGACCACAACGACCTTTTCCTGCGCCATGGCGATGAGTTCGCGGGTCGGCTTGTCGGTGATGACGCGGCCATGGTTGATGATGCCGATGCGGTCGCACAGTTCTTCGGCTTCTTCGAGATAATGGGTCGTGAGCACGATCGTCACGCCCATGGCGTTCAATTCGCGCACATAGGCCCAGAGCTGTTGGCGCAGTTGCACGTCGACGCCGGCGGTGGGTTCGTCCAGCACCAGGATCGGCGGCGAATGCACCATCGCCTTCGCCACCAGCAGCCGGCGCTTCATGCCGCCCGAGAGGGTGCGGGCATAGGCGTTCGCCTTGTCCTCCAGATGGACGGCGCGCAGCAATTCCATCGAGCGGCGGCGGTCCTTCGGCACGCCATAATAGCCCGCCTGGTTCTCCAGCGTCTCGAACGGGGTGAAGAAGGGGTCGAACACGATTTCCTGCGGCACGATGCCGATCGAGTTCTTCGCGTTGCGCGGGTGCGCGTCGATGTCGAAACCCCAGATGCTGACATTGCCCGCCGTCTTGTTGACCATGCCGGCCAAGATGTTGATCGTGGTCGACTTGCCCGCGCCGTTGGGGCCGAGCAAGCCGTAGATCTGGCCACGCGGGATGGACAGGTTGATCCCGTCGAGCGCGCGCTTGCCGCCCTTGTAGATTTTGGTGAGGTCGCGGATTTCGATGGCGGCAGATGGGGCGTCGGTCATGGCTGATCTCTATGGGGATCGGGGCGCGCGATGGGAAGGGGAGGTAGGCGGGTTAAAACTCCTCCGCGATGTCCATCAGGCCCAGTAGTTTCTTCGGCGCGATCTGGCGCCAGCTCGCGCGCAGCCGCTCGGTGATGTGGTCCCAGTCGGTGTCGCCGAGGTCGAGGCGGATGCCGATCCAGTCATTGCCGAAATAGGCGGGGCGGTAATAGCGGGCGGGGTCCGCTTCGATCAGCGTCGCCTGCTCTTCGGGCGCGCTGGTCTTGACGAGGACGGCGGTGATGCCGTCGCCATGATGGTCGCGGGTGAACCAGCCGAACTTCTTGCCCTTGATGACGCCGAAGCAGGGCATGCCGTGCGAGAGCGTCTCTTCCGCCTGGGGGAGGGCGAGCGCGATTTCGCGGACCTTATTCAGCAGCCAGTCGGGCTGGCGCTCGCGCGTGACGAAGGCGGCGAGGGTGCGGGCGTAGAGCTGATGCTCGGCGATGAGGATGCGGGCGGCGAGGCTGTCGGCGGTGTCGCCGGGCAGGATCGCGACCTGGGTCTGGCCGAGGACCGGGCCGTCGTCCAGTTCCGCCGTCACGATATGGACCGAGCAGCCGGCATGGCTGTCGCCCGCGTCGAGCGCGCGCTTGTGGGTGTCGAGGCCCTTATACTTGGGGAGCAGGCTGGGGTGGATGTTGAGCATCCGGTTCTCCCACGCCGCGACGAATTCGGGCGAGAGGAGGCGCATATAGCCGGCGAGCGCGACATAGTGGGCGCCGGTGGCGCGCAGCTGCGCGTCGATGATGCGGTCGAATTCGGCGCGCTTCAAGCCTTTATGGCTGTGGGCGAAGGTGGGGATGCCCTCGGCGGCGGCGAGGGCCAGGCCGGGCGCGTCGGGATCGTTGGCGGCGACCAGAACGATCTCGAACGGGCAGTCGTCCGCCTTCGCGGCGTAGAGAAGAGCCGCCATGTTGGAGCCGCGGCCGGAAATCAGGACGCCGACTTTTGCTTTGGTCATACCCACCCCGTTCGGTTCGAGCTTGTCGAGAACTTCGCGCGCCGTTCTCGACAAGCTCGAACCGAACGGGGTGGCCTATTGTGTCAGCCCAGATGCGTTGCCGACCAGTCGGCCTTTGCGCTCCATGTCTCGATGCTGCCCTTCACCGTGCAGCCCTTTTCGCCCTCTTCCACCGCGCCGATGGTGAAGACGGTTTCGCCGGCATCCTCCAGTGCGTGGATGACGGCGGCGACATGGGTTTCGTCGACGGCCAGCACCATGCCGACGCCGCAGTTGAAGGTGCGCGCCATCTCCTCCGGCTCGATATGCCCCTGCGCCTGGAGGAAGGCCATGAGGCGCGGCTGGGGCCAGGCGTCGGCATTGACCACCGCATGGCTGCCGTCGGGCAGGACGCGGGGGATGTTTTCGAGGAGGCCGCCGCCGGTGATATGGGCGAGCGCATTGACCATGCCGGCGCGGACCAGCGGCAGCAGGCTCTTCACATAGATGCGCGTCGGGGCCATCAGGGCGTCGATCAGCAGCACCTCCTGATCGAAGATGGCCGGGCGGTCGAGCTTCCAGCCCTTGTCTGCGGCGAGGCGGCGGACCAGCGAATAGCCGTTGGAGTGAACGCCCGACGAAGCGAGGCCGAGCAATATGTCACCCGGCTTCACGCGGTTGCCGGTCAGCGCCTTCGCGCGCTCCACCGCGCCGACGCAGAAGCCGGCGAGGTCATAGTCGCCATCGGCATACATGCCCGGCATTTCGGCTGTTTCCCCGCCGATGAGGGCGCAGCCGGCGATGCGGCAGCCTTCGGCGATGCCGGCGATGACGCGCTCGGCAACGCCGCTTTCGAGGCGGCCGGTGGCATAATAATCGAGGAAGAAGAGCGGCTCTGCCCCCTGCACGATCAGGTCGTTGGCGCACATGGCGACGAGGTCGATGCCGACGCCGTCGTGGCGATCATGGTCGATGGCGAGCTTCAGCTTCGTGCCGACGCCGTCATTGGCGGCGACCAGCAGCGGATCGTCATAGCCGGCGGCCTTCAAGTCGAAGAAGCCGCCGAAGCCGCCAAGGTCCGCTTCCGCGCCGGGGCGGCGCGTCGCCTTCGCCAGGGGGGCGATGGCGCGGACGAGGGCGTTGCCGGCGGCGATGTTCACGCCGGCCTTGGCGTAGCTGTAGGATTCGGTGTCGCTCATGTCTGCGCGCTCTAGGGCATGGTCGCACAAAACGGAAGGCTTGGCAGGGCGGGGAAATGCCGCCAAAAGGGCGCGCGTGAGCCTTAGCCCGTCCCCGACCCGTCCGTTGCTTCAGCCGGTGGCGCCGCTCCGCGCGCTGTCGCGGCCCTTCCAGATCCTGCTTGCGATCGGCATCGGCCTAGCCGCCGCTGCCCTGTTCGCGCAGATGGAGGGGGAGCGTGGCGTGCCGCCGATCGCCAGCGGCGGCGATTTCGAGGTGCGCGGGGTCAAGGTGGACGTGGTGGCGAAGGACGCCGACAGCGCCCGCTATGCCGGCTGGCGCATGGCGCAGCGGCAGGCGTGGCGGATGCTGTGGACCCGCACCCATGGCGGAGCAGGCGCGCCGGGCCTGTCCGATTCGCAGCTAGAGGGCATGATTTCGGGCATCGAGATCGAGAGCGAGCAGATCGGCCCCAACCGCTATGTCGCGACGCTGGGCGTGATGTTCGACCGGGCGCGCACCGGCGCGCTGCTGGGCGTGAGCGGCAATGTCATGCGGTCGCCGCCCTTGCTGGTGATCCCGGTGCTGTGGGACGGCGGAAGCGCCGTGTCCTACGAGCGCACCAACGAGTGGCAGAAGGCGTGGGCACGGTATCGGACCGGAGACAGCGCGATCGACTATGTGCGCGTGGCCGGCTCCATCGCCGATCCGATCCTGCTCAATGCCGGGCAGACCGGGCGGCGCGGGCGGCTGTGGTGGCGGGTGTTGCTCGACCAATATGGCGCGGCCGACGTGGTGATCCCGATCGCGCGGCTGGAGCGCGCATTCCCCGGAGGGCCGGTGACGGGCCGCTTCACCGCGCGCTATGGCCCCGACAACAGCCTGATCGGCAGTTTCCAGCTGCGCGCGTCCAACGACAGCGGCATCGCGCAGATGCTGGACGAAGGCGCGCGGCGGATCGACGAGCTTTATATCCGCGCGCTCAATGACGGGCGGTTGCGGCCCGACCCGTCGCTGATCATCGAGGAGCCGGTCGATCCCGACGCGCTGGCGATCGAGAATGCGACCGAGGCGCCCATAGAGGCGATCGATGTGCCGACGCTGCCGGCGGCGGGCGTCACCGCCTTCTCGATCCAGTTCGACACGCCCGATGTCGGGTCGATCGGCGCGGCCGAAACGGCGGTGCGGGCGATCCCCGGCGTGCGGTCGGCCGCGACCAGCAGCCTGGCGCTCGGCGGCACGTCGGTCATGCAGGTGAGCTTCGAGGGCACGGCGGACATGCTTCGCACCGCACTCCAGGCGCGCGGCTACAGCGTCGCGGCGTCGGGCAATACGCTGCGGATCAGCCGCAGGCAGGCGGCCCCGGCGGCGCAATGAGCCAGATCAGCCTGCCCTTCGACTGGCAGGGCGATGCGAACGGCGATTTCCTGGTGAGCGACGCCAACCGCATCGCCGTCGCCCATCTGGAGCGGTGGCGCGACTGGCCGATGTCGGTGAGCGTGCTGACCGGACCGCCGCTGTCGGGTCGCTCCACGCTCGCCCGGCATTTCGCGGCGATGAGCGGCGGCACGGTGATCGACGACGCGCAGGGGAGCGACGAGCATCGGCTGTTCCATGCCTGGAACGCGGCGCAGACCGCGCGGCGGCCGCTGCTGCTGGTGGGGCAGACGCCGCCTGCGACCTGGACCGTGGCGCTGCCGGACCTGCGCTCGCGCCTCGCCGCGGCGCCGCATGTCGCCATTGCCGAGCCGGACGAGGCGCTCGCGCGCGCGCTCATCGCGCGGGGGTTCGATCGGGCGGGGGCCGGCTATGCGCCAGACGTGCCCGACTGGCTGATGCGGCGGATCGAGCGCAGCTATGGGGGCCTGGCCGCCGTCATTCGCCTGCTCGATCGCGCGGCGTTGTCATCTGGACGCAAGATTTCCGTCGCAATGGCGAAAGAGGCTCTGCAAAGCGCCGGCTTTCTGCCTATAGTCCCGCCCGATCCTTCCACCGACCAGCGCGAGTAATCCGTGGCCGAAGCCGATCCCATCGCCAGCCTAACCGTACCGGGCGACCGCTATTTCAATCGCGAGCTATCCTGGCTGGCGTTCAACCAGCGCGTTCTTGAAGAGGCGATGAACCGCGCCCATCCGCTGCTGGAGCGGCTGCGCTTCCTGTCGATTTCGGGGGCGAACCTGGACGAATTTTTTTCCGTTCGGGTGGCGGGATTGAAGGGGCAGCAGTTGCAGGATGTCGATCTGCGCTCGGCCGACGGGCTGACCCCGGCGCAGCAGCTGGGCGCGATCACCGATGCCACCGCCGTGCTGATGCGCGCGCAGCAGCAGGTGTGGGGCGCGCTGCACGGCGAACTGGCGCAGGTGGGCATAGAGGTAATCGGGCCGTCCGCCGAGATGGATGTGGGCTGCGCGCAATGGCTGCGCGAGCATTTCCTGACGCAGATTTTCCCGATCCTGACCCCCCAGGCGCTCGATCCGGCGCATCCCTTCCCCTTCATCCCCAATCAGGGGCTGTCGATCGTCTTCGACCTGGAGCGATTGTCCGACCAGCAGCCGATCCGCGAGCTGGTGATGATTCCGTCCTCGCTCGCGCGCTTCGTGCGGGTGCCGGGCGAACCGGCGCGCTACATGGCATTGGAAGCGGTGATCCGGCGCTTTTCGGCTGATCTCTTCCCCGGATACAGGGTCCGCAACAGCGGCGTGTTCCGCATCATCCGTGATAGCGACATCGAGATCGAGGAAGAGGCGGAGGATCTGGTCCGCTATTTCCGCAGCGCGATCAAGCGCCGACGGCGCGGCCGGGTGATCCGCATGGAGATGGAAGCGCGCATCGCCGAACCGGTCGAGGAGATGTTGCAGGACATGCTCCAGGGCCATGACGCGATCATCGAGGAAGTCGAGGGCTTCGTCGGCATCGGCGACCTCAGCGGCATCGTCGACGAGGACCGCCCCGACCTGAAGTTCGAGCCTTACGCGCCGCGATTTCCCGAGCGCATCCGCGAATATGGCGGCGACTGTTTCGCCGCGATCCGGGCGAAGGACATCGTCGTCCACCACCCTTACGAAGCGTTCGACGTCGTCATATCCTTCCTGAAGCAGGCGGCGTCCGACCCCGACGTGGTCGCGATCAAGCAGACGCTCTATCGCGCGGGCAAGCAGTCCGCGATCATCCGCGCGCTGATCGACGCGGCCGAGGCGGGCAAGTCCGTGACCGCCGTGGTCGAGCTGAAGGCGCGGTTCGACGAGGAGCAGAATCTGCTTTGGGCCGACGCGCTGGAGCGGGCGGGGGTGCAGGTCGTCTATGGCTTCATCGACTGGAAGACCCATGCCAAGGTGTCGATGGTGGTGCGGCGCGAGGGCGAGCAGTTCCGCAGCTACTGCCATTTCGGGACCGGCAATTACCACCCCGTCACCGCGCGCATCTACACGGATTTGAGCTTCTTCACAGCCGATCCGGCCTATAGCCGGGACGCCGCCGCGCTGTTCAACTACATCACCGGCTATGTCGAACCCAAGCGGCTGGAAAAGCTGGTGATGAGCCCGCGCGACCTGCGCGATCGGCTGTGCCAGTATATCGACGCGGAGATCGACCATGTCCGCGCCGGGCGACCCGGCACCATCTGGGCGAAGATGAACAGCCTGGTCGATCCGGCGATGATCGAGAAACTCTATGCGGCGAGCAACGCCGGCGTGCAGATCGACCTTATCGTGCGCGGCATATGCTGCCTGCGCCCCGGCGTCCCGGGCATGTCCGAGAATATAAGGGTGAAATCGATCGTCGGCCGCTTCCTGGAGCACAGCCGCATCGCCGTGTTCGGTAACGGCAAGGCGCTGCCCAACAATGGCGCGAAGGTCTATATCAGTTCGGCCGACTGGATGCCGCGCAATTTCGACCGGCGGGTGGAGTTCATGGCGCCGATCGAGAACCCCACGGTTCACGATCAGATACTGGACCAGGTGATGGTCGCGAACCTGATCGACACCGAACAGAGCTGGACGCTGGATGGCGACGGCCATTACAGCCGGCTGGACGCGGGCGAGAAGCCGTTCAACCTGCACCGTTACTTCATGACCAACCCGTCGCTGTCCGGGCGCGGCGCGGCCTATGACGATGGCGCTGTGCCGACGCTGCGCCTGCGCGGCCGGGCGTGAGCGCGCGATGAATTCGATGCTGAGCCGGGTGCGGGCCGCCGCCGAGCAGATGGTGACATCGCCCGAGCCCGCCCATGCGCGCACGGCGATCATCGATATCGGGTCCAACAGCGTGCGGCTGGTCGTCTATGACGGGCCGCGCCGCATCCCCTTCATCCTGTTCAACGAAAAGGTGATGGCCGGGCTGGGGGCGTCGCTGGCCCGGACCGGGGCGATCGAGCCCGAGGCGATGGAGCGGGGGCTGCGCGCCATCGGCCGCTTCGCCCATCTGTGCCGGTCGATGAAGGTCGCCGACATACGCTGCGTCGCGACCGCCGCGGTGCGCGACGCGACCAACGGTGCGGAATTCATCGCCCGCGCCGAGGCTCTGGGCCTCTCGGTCGAGCTGCTGTCAGGCGGGCAGGAGGCGATCGGCGCGGCGATGGGCGTATTGTCGGGCATTCCGGACGCGGACGGCATCGTCGGCGATCTGGGCGGCGGCAGCCTGGAGCTGGCGCGGATACGGGGCGGCGCGGTCGAGCAGACCATATCGCTTCCGCTGGGCGTGCTGCGCCTGCCGCAAATCCGGGCGAAGGGGCCGCGCGCGCTGGAGCGGCTGGTCGCCAAGATGCTGGAGGAGGCGGGGTGGCGGCCCGAGCCGGGCCTGCCCTTCTACATGGTCGGCGGATCGTGGCGCGCGCTGGCGCGGTTCGACATGCAATTGACCCATTTTCCGCTGCCGGTCGTGCATCAATATGAGATGACGGCCGCGCGGGCCGAGCAGCTGACGCGGATCGTGAGCCATGTCGATCGGGCGCGATTGAAGCAGATTCCCGCGATGACCGGATCGCGCGTGCCGACGCTTCCCGATGCGGCGGCTTTGCTGTCGGTCGTGGTGCGGCAGTTGAAGTCGAGCTGCCTCGTCGTGTCGGCCTATGGGCTGCGCGAAGGGTTGCTGTTCGAGGCATTGCCGCCTGACATACGCGCGCATGATCCGCTGCTGGTCGCGGCCGAGGCGGAAGGGGAAGCGCAGGCGCGGTTTCGTGGCCATGGCGACCGGATCGACCGCTGGATCGATCCGCTATTTCCCGACGATGACGCGGCGATGCGGCGGATACGGCGCGCGGCCTGCCTGCTGGCCGATGTGAGCTGGCGGGCAAACCCCGATTTCCGCGCCGAGCGCGGGGTCGAGATCGCGCTGCACAGCAATTGGGTGGGCATTACCGTTATCGAGCGGGCGATGCTGGGGCAGGCTCTGCACAGCCATTTTGGCGGGGGGATGAGCGTTCCGCCGGGGCTGGACCGGATCGCGCCGGCCGATGCGCTGGGCCGCGCGGCGCTGTGGGGCCTTGCCATCCGCCTGGCGCAGCGCCTGTCGGGCGGGGTGGAAGCGCCGCTGTCGGTGTCGCGGCTGGCGCGAACCGACGCTGGCATCACGCTGCACATGCGCGCCGAGGATACCGAGCTTTATGGCGAGGCGGTCGAGCGGCGGCTGCGGAATCTCGCCCAGGCGATGAGCCTGCCCCATGCGATGATGACGGGTTGATGTTCGCAGGCTGAGCGCAGCCTATACCTTCTTGTTCCCCGGCGAAAGCCGGGGCCCAGGGTTCGAGGCGCTGTGCGTGGGACTCTGGACCCCGGCTTTCGCCGGGGAACATTATAAGTCGGAATGTCGGCGTCGTTATTCGGCCGCGTTGCCCGCAGCGTTCGCCGCCGGGGCTTCAGCCGCATTGGCGGCGTTGCCGGCTTCCGCCGCATTCGCGCCCTCGGCAGCGGCGGGCGCTGCGTCGGCGGCGGGGAGGGGGAGGTTCGACCCCTGGGTGTTGAGCCAGGCGATGAGGTTGGCGCGGTCGACCGGATTGCCGAGACCCGCAAAGGTCATCTTGGTGCCCGGCGCAAATTCGCGCGGGCTCTTCAGCCACGCATCGAGATTGTCGAAGCTCCACTGGCCGCCCTTGCTCTTGAGCGCGTCGGAGAAGGCGAAGCCGGCCTTACCCTGACCGATCGGCTCACCGACCGTGCCGTAGAGATTGGGGCCGATGCCGTTCGCGCCGCCCTGATTGACGGTGTGACAGGCGGCGCATTTGGCGAACACTTTCTCGCCGGCCGCGACGTCCGCGCTGGCGAGCAGGGTGTTGAGGCCGGGGCCGGTGTCGCCGCCTTCGCCTTCGGCCTCGACGCCTTCGATCGCGTAGCCCATCTTCTCGGGACGCTCGTCATCGAAATATTTGGAACTGACGATCGCGCCGCCCAAGGCGATGATGCCTGCAAATAGAGCCCAGCCCGCAACGGTATTGAAACGATCGCCCATCTCGCTCGATTTCCCTCAGCTTTTTCTTCTGGCGGCTGGCAGATGCGCCCCCTCTTGTGCGCTGCCATAATGGCGGAGGCGCGATGGTGCAAGCCGGGTTGAGCCCTATTGCTTGCACTCGCATCCACTTAATCCTAAGCGCACGCGCGCTTATGGAAAACTATCCCGCTCCCGCCCGCGCGATCGTCGCGGAGCTTGGCCAGAAGGCCGCCGCCGATCCCAGCCGCGCCGTCGCCTATCAGGGGGCGCCCGGCGCCAATTCGCACCTGGCGGCGCTGGGCTACGCGCCCGATTGCGTGCCGCTGCCCTGCTTTGCGTTCGAGGATGCGATCGACGCGGTGCGAAACGGGTTGGCGGCGCGGGCGATCATCCCGATCGAGAACAGCCTGCACGGGCGCGTGGCCGACATGCATTTCCTGCTGCCCGAATCGGGGTTGGCGATCGTCGACGAATATTTCCTGCGCATCCGCCACTGCCTGATGGCGGTGGACAGCGTTCCGGTGAAGAGCGCGATCAGCCATCCGCAGGCGCTGGGCCAGTGCCGCCATTATCTGCGCGAGCGCGGCATCCAGCCGGTCGCCTATGCCGACACGGCCGGCGCGGCGGCGCTGGTGGCGGAAACGCGCAACCCCGGCGAAGGGGCGATCGCGCCCTATCTGGCGGCGGAGATTTACGGGCTGCGCCTGATCGCCGAGAATATCGAGGATAGCGACGACAACATGACCCGCTTCCTGGTGCTGGCGCGCGAGCCGAAGGTGCCGCTCGCCGGTGTGGGACCGGTCATGACCACCTTCCTGTTCGAGGTGAAGAATGTGCCCGCCGCGCTCTACAAGGCGATGGGCGGCTTTGCGACCAATGGCGTCAATATGACCAAGCTGGAAAGCTACCAGCGCGGGGCGAGCTTCGCCGCGACCGAATTCTTCTGCGACATCGAAGGGATGCCGGGCGATCCAGCGGTCGACCGCGCGCTCGCGGAGCTGGAATTCCACACCAAATGGGTGCGGCAACTGGGCAGCTATCGCCAGGCGCGGCCGCGCACCTGAACGCCCACGCGCAACTAACACGGCTCATCGGCGTATATCCCGCCAGGGTCCATGCCGGACCTGCACGGGACATGGGAGCAAGAGATGGCGCGTTCGGCCGAGAAACGGGGCAAGGATGAGACCGCTGCGGCGGCGAAGAAGGTCAAGGCCACCGGCAAGCCCGCCGGCGGCGCGCGCGGCGGCATCACCGCGCCGGTGACGCCGTCGCCCGACCTCGCGGAAATCGTGGGCGAGAAGGATCTGCCCCGCAGCGAGGTGGTCAGCAAGGTGTGGGACTATATCAAGAAGCACGATCTTCAGGACGCGAAGGACCGGCGGCAGATCAATGCCGACGAGAAGCTGGAAAAGATTTTCGGCAAGAACTCGGTCAGCATGTTCGAAATGAACAAGCATCTGAGCCAGCACCTGACCGCACCCAAGAAGGGCTGAGCCGCACGACTTCTAACCGCAGCGCCCCGAACCCTGGGCCCCGGCTTTCGCCGGGGAACAGCGTTCTTACTCGCGGAAGGCGGTTTCCTTGAGGCGGGTGAGCGGCGTCAGGATATAGGCGAGGACGGTGCGCTTGTCGCCGAGCAGGTTGGCTTCCGCGCCCATGCCGGGGCCGATCAGCAGACGGCGGCCGCTCTTGTCGGTGATGCCGTTGGCGGTCGTGCGGACGCGGACGAGATAATGGCTCTCGCCGGTGCGTTCGTTGACGACGGCGTCGGGCGAGATCGCGATCACGCGCCCTTCCATCGATCCATAGACGGCGCTGTCATAGGCGGTGATGTTGACCTTGGCCTTCTGATCAAGCTTGACCGAGGCGATGTCCTTGGCCGCGACCATAACTTCGACCAGCAGATTGTCGCGACCCGGCACCATTTCAAGCAGCGGATCACCAGGGCGGACGCTGCCGCCCACGGTGGTCACGAACACGCGGTTGACGCGGCCATCGACCGGCGCGCGCACGATGGTGCGGTCGAGCTTATATTCATAGGCCGGCAGCGTGGCCTGACGCACGCCAGCTTCGGCGCGGGCCGAGGTCAGTTCGTCGGCGGCGCGGGTCAGCCAGTCGCGGCGCTGCTGCGCGGCGGACGCCTGCGCTTCGGCGAGCGCCGACTGGGCCCGGCCGAGCGCGGCGGCGGCGGCGGCCGCTTCGCTGGAGGAGACGCTATAGGCGTTTTCGGCCTGGAGCAGCGAGCGGCGCGGCTCGATCCCTTCGCGCACCAGCGGGCGGATGAGATTGAGGTCGGCCTGCGCCGTGTCGCGGGCGGAAATGCGGGCGGCCTCGGCGGCGCGCGCTTCGGCGATGGCGCGCTGGCTCTGCGCGACGCGGGCGGCGCCGACCGAGTTGATGCTGGCGATTTCCGACATGCGCGACGCGTAGAGCGCGCGCTCGACCGCGATCTGGCCGGCCATTTCCGGGTTGCGCGGGGCGGGGAAGCGCGGCGCATGGCCGGCAATCTCCGCCTCAAGCCGCGCGATCTTGAGCGAGAGCGCGTCGGTGCTGGCCTGGTTGGAGGAGAGTTCGGCGGTCGGCTGGGTCGGATTGAGGCGGACGAGCGGTGCCCCCGCCTTCACCTCCTGCCCCGTGCGGACGAGGATCGCTTCGACCACGCCGCCTTCGAGGTTGGAGATGACCTGGAGCTGCGAACTGGGGATCACCCGGCCGGTCGCGCGGACGGTGCGGTCGATCTCCGTCAACCCCGCCCACAGCAGGAACAGGACGACGAAGGCAAGGATCGCCCAAAGGAAGATGTTGGCCGGGACGACGGGCTTGATCTCCGCCGTGGGCTGATGAAGGTCGATGGTGTCGCTCATGCGGCCTTGCCTCGCGTCAGGCGCTGGAGAATGGCGTCGCGCGGCCCGTCGGCGGCGACCTTGCCCGCTTCCAGCAGGATGATCCGGTCCACCAGCCGCAGCAGCGAGGAGCGGTGCGTGATCAGCAGGAAGGTGCGGCCCTGAATTTCGTCCTGCAACCGGGTGATCAGTTCGTTTTCGGTCTGCGCGTCCATCGCGCTGCTGGGTTCGTCGAAGATGAGGATCGGGGGCCGGCCGGCGAGCGCGCGCGCGATCGAGATGGACTGGCGCTGGCCGCCCGACAGCCCGTCGCCGCGATCGGCGAGGCGCAGGTCATAGCCGTTGGCGATCTGGCCCATGAAGCGATGCGTGCCGCTGATTTCGGCGACGCGGATCATCTCGTCCTGGTCGACATGGCCGCGTTCCAGGCTGATATTGTCGCGCACCGACCCTTGCAGCAGCACATTATCCTGCATCGCCGCGCCGATATGGCGGCGCAGCTCGATCGGGTCATACTGGCGCACGTCGGTGCCGTCGATCAGGACGACGCCTTCCTGCGGTTCGTAAAGGCCCAGGATCATGCGGGCGAGGGTGGACTTGCCCGACCCCACGCGGCCGAGGAAGCCGACCCGTTCGCCCGGCGCGATGCCCATGTTGACGCCGTCCAGCGCCTTTTCCGGCGCGCCGGGATAGCGGAAGGCGACGTTGCGAAGCTCGATCCGGCCCTGGAGCCCGGCGGGCATGATGCCTTCGCCCTGCGGGCCTTCGCTCGGCGTTTCCATGAGCGCGTTGATCTGGCGATAGGCGACGCGGGTGGCGGACAGGCGCGAAAGCAGCGTGGCGATCTGTGCCAGCGGGGCGATGGCGCGGCCGCATAGCACCGAGCAGGCGAGCAGCGCGCCGGTGGTGATGGTGTTGCTGCGGAGCAGGCCGACGCCGACGATGATGATGCCGCAATAGGCGATGGTGCTGGCGCTGCTGGCGACCGTGACGGCGACCGAGGAAATGAGCCGCTGTCCCAGCGAACTGTGCGAATGTTTGTTGAGCGCCAGGCGCCAGCGGCGGCCGAGCATCGGGCCGGCGCCGATCGCCTTCACCGTCTCCAGACTGCCGATGGTTTCGACCAGCACCGATTGCTTGACGAGGCCGTCGCCCAGGCTTTTCGCTGAAAGCCGGTCGAGTGCGGGATTGGTGACAAGGCCCGCGCCGATGACCAGCGGGATCATCGCCAGCGGCAGCAGCACCAGCACGCCGCCCAGCAGCCATATGACGGTCAGGGTGATGAGGATGAAGGGTACGTCGATGATCGCCGTCAGCGTCGCCGAGGCGAAGAAGTCGCGCAGCGTTTCCAGCTCGCGCATCAGGCCGGTGAGCGTGCCGGTAGAGCCTTTGCGCATGTCCAGCCGCAGCGCCATCAGCTTGGCGAAGAGCGTATCGCCGACTTCATAATCAATGTTCGCGCCGGCGATATCGACGAAATAGACGCGCAGCAGCCGCAGCATGAAATCGAACACGACGACGATGCCGAGGCCGATGCTGAGGCCCAGCAGCGATTCCGAAGCGTCGTTGGGGATCACCCGGTCATAGACCGTCATGGTGAAGAGCGAGGAGACGAGCGCGAAAATGTTGATGAGCGCGGCGGCCGCCGCAACCTTGATATAGGTGGCGCGGTTGCGGAGCATCGGCTCGATCAGCCAGGGGGCGAAACGCGCCTTCGCGGTGGCGAGCAAGGGCTGATCGGTCACGGTTGGGCCATCCTCTCGGCAGGATCGACCCTGATCCCCAGATCGTCGAGCAGCAGGCCGCTCTTCGCCAGCAGGACGAAACGCGACACGTCGCGTTCGGCCAGCGTCTGGATGAAGGTCGTTATGGAATAGAAATAGCTGTCCTCGGCATAGAGGAGGTCGGTGATCGTGCCCTGAGAGGCTTCGAAGCGGGTGGCGATGACGTCGCGGGCCGTGCGGTTGGCGATATAGCCGGTTTCGGCGGCGACGAGTTGCGCGTCCAGCCCCTTCACATCGGCGAGCGACATTTGCGCATCGCGCAGCGCTTCCTGGCGGACGCGCGCGGCATAGGCGTCGGCCGCGTCGGCACGGGCGGTCGCCTGATCCGCGCGGGCGTTGATCCCCGCGCCCAGCTGCGCGCGCACGATGACGCGGCCGCGAATGTCATAATCGCCCGGGTTCTCGAACACGCCATAACGGCCGGCGTCGAGCCCGGCGGAAATGGTGGGCAGCCGTTCGGAGCGGGTGGCGCGTGCGTCCTGCCGCGCGGCGCGGGCCTCGGCCTCGGCGCGCAGGACGACAGGCGCGCGGGCGATCAGCGCGTCGAGCGCCTCGGGCGTGTCGGCGGCGGCGGCGGGCAGCGGCGCGCGGGCGAGATCGGGCGGCGCGTCATGGCCGGTCAGCGCGCGATATTGCGCTTCGGAACTGGCGAGGTCGCGACGGACACTGGCGAGCCGGGTCTGGACATTGGCGATCGAGCTGTCGATGCGGGGCAGTTCGCCGCGCGCGGAAAATCCCTGGCCAATGCGTTTTTCGATCGCCTGGCGCAGCCGCGCCTGCCGGCCGACATATTCCTCCGCCGCCTGCGCCATCAGCCGCTGGGCAAGGATCGAATACCAGGCGGTGACGGTGCGGATCGCGACATCCTGCCCATAGCCGAGCGTCGCATTTTCAGCGGCGGTGACGCGGGCGTTGCCGGCGTTGATGCGGCTCGACGCCGCGCCGAAATCGAGCAGCCGCTGCCGGATCGATGCGGTCGCATCGGTGCGGCCCTGCGGGCGCGACCGTTCGATGATGTTGCCCGGATCGTTGGAAAAGTTGCGGGCGAAGCTGCGGTTCGCGTCGATGGTGAGATCGACGGTCGGGAACAGGGCGGAGCGCGCCTGCACCCGCGCCGCTTCCGCCTCTCGCACGCCGGCGCGGGCTTCCTCCAGCAGGGGGTTATAGTGCACGGCCGATTCCACCTCGGCACGAAAGCGGCTTTCGGTGGTGGTTGTGCGAGCGAGGGCGAGCAGCGGGTCGTCCTGCGCCGGAGCCGAGAAGGGACGCGGGTTGGGCGGGACGACCAGGTGATCCTGCGCCCGCGCCGCCATCGATCCTGCCACGCCAGCGCACAGCATAGCCAGCATCGCGGCCCTGCGCCCCCCGGCACCTCCCATGATTCTCGTCAAGCGCACAGTACCCCAACCGCGCAAAGGCCCCATGTCGCATCGATGATCCGGCCTGAATAGCGCCAGTCAATGCTGCGACTCCGCAGCTAATGCACGATCGCGATGGGCAGCGCAACTTGAGCCGCGACGAAAGGAGGAGGTCTGTCAGCAATTGTTATCAAATCGATGCGGGCCCGGTTCGCTCGCCTTCTTCGGCACGATGCGCATTTCTTCATTTTTATTACAGGCGCCGCCGCCATATGCGAGCCCCTTGAAAAGCGGTCCGGGATCGGCATGATCCGGCGCATAGGGCCGCCCGGCCCCTGTCCCCTACCGGCCGCCCTGCGCGCGGCTTTGGAGTGTTTCCCTTATGACGACCCGCCCTTTGCGCATCCTGGCCCTGGCCGGCCTCCTTGCATCATCCGCCCTGGTCCACGCCGCCGGGCAGGCGCCGACGTTCGACGTCGCGCGCATCGCCAACGACATCAAGATACTGGCGAGCGACGAATATGAGGGGCGCGGACCGGCGAGTCCGGGGGAAAAGAAGACGATCGACTATATTGCCGCGCAAATGAAGGCGGCCGGCCTCGTCCCGGCGGGCGGCAAGGGGGGCTGGTTCCAGGACGTGCCGCTGCGCAAGTCGGAGATCGTCGGCGCGCCCACCTTGTCGATGACGATCGGTGGCGCGGCACAGCCCCTGACCCAGGGCAGCGAGATCGCGGTGCGCGCGGCCGAGACGGGGCAGGCGGCGGTGAAGTTCGCCGATCTGCCGCTCGTCTTTGTCGGTTATGGCGTGAAGGCGCCCGAGCGCGGCTGGGACGATTTCAAGGGCGTCGACCTTAAAGGCAAGATCATGGTCGTTCTGGTCAACGACCCGGATTTCGAGGGCGGCGAGGGCGATTTTGGCGGCAAGCTGATGACCTATTATGGCCGCTGGACCTATAAATATGAGGAAGCCGCGCGGCAGGGGGCAGCGGGCGTTCTGGTGGTGCACGAGACCGAGCCGGCCTCCTATGGCTGGGCCACGGTCAAGAACAGCAACACCAACACCATGTTCGACATCGTCCGCGCCGACCCGACCAAGGCGCATACGCCGATGGAAGGGTGGATCCAGAAAGATCTGGCCGCCAAGCTGCTGAGCGCGTCGGGCGTGGATTTCGATGCGGCCAAGGCGGCGGCGCGCAAGAAGGACTTCCAGCCGATCCCGCTCAAAGCAACGATGAGCGCCGATTATGCGGTGAAGTCGCAGGTCATCACATCCTACAATGTCGCGGGGCTGGTGCGGGGCAGCACATATCCCGACGAGACGGTCGTTTATTCGGCGCACTGGGACCATCTGGGCGTCGGGCTGCCGGACGCGAAGGGCGACAATATCTATAACGGCGCGCTGGACAATGCGTCGGGCACGGCGGCGCTGCTGGAGCTGGCGCGGATCTATGCGAAGGGCCCCAAGCCCGAGCGGAGCGTGCTGTTCCTGGCGGTGACGGCCGAAGAAAAGGGGCTGCTGGGGTCGGAATATTATGCCGACAATCCGTTGCGGCCGCTGGCGACGACGGCCGCCGTCATCAACATGGACGGGCCGTTCGCGGCGGAAAAGACGACCGACTTCAGCATTTCGGGCGCGGCGAAGCTCGACCTGCTGACCATCCTGACCGAGGAGGCGCAGAAGGTCGGCCGGCATTATACGCCCGACGCGCGGCCGGAGGCGGGCAGCTTCTACCGGTCGGACCATTTCCCGATGGCCAAGCGCGGGGTGCCGGCCATTTCCTATGACGCGGGCCAGGAACTGGTGAACGGCGGCGCGGCGCGGGGCAAGGAGCTGGCCGACGCCTATACGCGCGATCGCTATCACCAGCCGGCCGACCAATATGACGAAAGCTGGAACACCGAGAGCTGGGCGGGCGACATGGGGCTGCTCTATGCGACCGGGCGGCGGGTGGCCGACAGCCATGTCTGGCCCAACTGGTCGGCCGACAGCGAATTCCGCGCGGCCCGCGACGCCAGCGCGGCGCAGCGGAAATAGCAGGCGGGACGAAGGGCGGTGGCCGTCAGTGGCCCTGATGCTCCCCGCCCTTCGCAGCCGGCGCGCCCGCCGCGTCCGGCTTGCGAATGACCGCGTCCACCAGCAGCCGGTCGCCATTGCCCATCAGGAACGTCAATTGCATCTTGCCCCGGCTGATCGCGGTGTCGTTGACCCCGAAGATCATGAGATGCTTGCCGCCCGGCGCGAAGGCGACCTCGCCCTTGGCCGGGATATCGACGCTCTCGACCGGCTTCATCGACATGACGCCGTCCTTCATCACGCTCTCATGCATTTCGACCTTGAGCGCATAGTCGGTGATGACGCCCCTGATCTGTGCCCCCGCGTCGCCGCCATGCGCGACGAAATAGCCGGCCGAGGGCGTGTCCTTGTTGGGTGAAAGCCGCACCCATGCCTGATCGATATAGCTGGGCGCGGGATCGCCGCAGGCCGCAAGGCTGAACGGCGCCACAAGGGCGATAAGGGCAAGGGCCGCGCGCATCCGTCACTCCATGACTGTCTCGTTTCCGGTCGTTGCACAACGCTAATGGCCCGCGCTTCTTGTGCCAAGCGAAACCGCGCCTATATCGCCCTTGCTAACCGGCCTTGCCTTGGCGCTTTCGTGAGGTATGGGGCCATCAACCGCTGAACATGATTTGGGGTTAAAAGAGGAAGAAATGGCAAAAGTTATCGGGATCGACCTGGGCACCACCAACAGCTGCGTGGCTGTGATGGACGGCGGCAAGCCCAAGGTCATCGAAAATGCGGAAGGGGCGCGGACCACGCCCTCGATCGTCGCCTTCGCCAAGGATGGCGAGCGTCTGATCGGCCAGCCGGCCAAGCGTCAGGCGGTCACCAACCCGGACAACACGATCTTCGCGGTGAAGCGCCTGATCGGCCGTCGTTTCGACGATCCCATGACCAAGAAGGACATGGAGCTGGTCCCCTATTCGATCGCGAAGGGCCCCAATGGCGACGCCTGGGTAAAGGCCGGCGGCCAGGATTACAGCCCGTCGCAGATCAGCGCCTTCACGCTTCAGAAGATGAAGGAAACCGCCGAATCCTATCTGGGCGAGACGGTCACGCAAGCGGTCATCACGGTTCCCGCCTACTTCAACGACGCCCAGCGTCAGGCGACTAAGGACGCCGGCCAGATCGCTGGACTTGAGGTGCTTCGCATCATCAACGAGCCGACCGCGGCCGCGCTGGCCTATGGTCTCGACAAGCAGGACGGCAAGACGATCGCGGTCTATGACCTTGGCGGCGGCACGTTCGACATCTCGATCCTGGAGATCGGCGACGGCGTGTTTGAAGTGAAATCGACCAACGGCGACACCTTCCTGGGCGGCGAGGATTTTGACGCCAAGCTGGTGGAATATCTGGCGGCCGATTTCCAGAAGGCCGAAGGCATCGACCTTACCAAGGACAAGCTGGCGCTTCAGCGCCTGAAGGAGTCGGCGGAAAAGGCGAAGATCGAGCTGTCGAGCGCGCAGACGACCGAGGTCAACCTGCCCTTCATCACCGCCGACCAGAACGGCCCCAAGCACCTCGTCAAGACGGTGACGCGCGCCGATCTGGAGCGACTGGTCGCCGACCTCATCAAGCGGACGATGGAACCGTGCAAGAAGGCGCTGGCCGACGCGGGCGTCACCGCCAGCGAGATCAGCGAAGTCGTGCTGGTGGGCGGCATGACCCGCATGCCCAAGGTGCGCGAGGCCGTGAAGGAGTTCTTCGGCAAGGAACCGCACACCGGCGTGAACCCCGATGAAGTCGTCGCCATGGGCGCGGCGATCCAGGCGGGCGTGTTGCAGGGCGACGTCAAGGACGTGCTGCTGCTCGACGTGACGCCGCTCTCCCTTGGCATCGAGACGCTGGGCGGCGTGTTCACCCGCATGATCGATCGCAACACCACGATCCCCGCCAAGAAGTCCCAGGTCTATTCGACCGCCGACGACAATCAGCAGGCGGTGACGATCCGCGTGTTCCAGGGCGAGCGGGAAATGGCGGCGGACAACAAGCTGCTGGGCCAGTTCGACCTGGTCGGCATTCCGCCCGCGCCGCGTGGCGTGCCGCAGATCGAGGTGACGTTCGACATCGACGCCAATGGCCTCGTGAATGTTTCGGCCAAGGACAAGGGCACCGGCAAGGAGCAGCAGATCCGCATCCAGGCCTCGGGTGGCCTTAGCGACGCCGACATCGAGCAGATGGTCAAGGACGCTGAGCGCTTCGCCGACGAGGACAAGAAGCGGCGCGAGGCGGCGGAAGCCAAGAACAATGCCGAAAGCCTGGTCCACACCACCGAGGCGCAGCTGGCCGAACATGGCGACAAGGTCGATGCTTCGCTTAAGGGCGAGATCGAAACCGCCATCGCCGCGACCAAGTCCGCGATCGAGAGCGGCGACGCCGACGCCATGAAGACCAAGGCGCAGGAACTCGCCACCGTCGCTATGAAGCTCGGCCAGGCCATCTACGAGAAGGAACAGGCCGCCGCCGCTTCGCCCGAGGCTGACGCGCCCAAGGCCGATGACGGCGTGGTCGACGCCGAATTCTCGGAAGTGGACGAAAACAACAAGGCGTAAGCACATGCCCGCCGCCCGTCATACAGGCTCATGCCGATATGACGGGCGGCGCAGGCGGGGGCCTCTATGACGACCGAAGTCGATTATTATTCGCTGCTCGAAATCGAGCGCACCGCCGACGGCGCCGCGATTAAGAGTGCCTATCGCAAGCTCGCGATGAAATATCACCCCGACCGCACCGGGGGTTGCACCGACAGCGAAGCCAAGTTCAAGGCCGTGTCGGAAGCCTATGAATGCCTGAAAGACCCCCAGAAGCGCGCGGCCTATGATCGTTATGGTCACGCCGCCTATACCAACGCACAGAATGGCGGAGGCGGCGGTGGGTTCCGTGGGCAGCAGGGCGGTTTCTCCGACCTGGGCGATATTTTCGAGACGATTTTCGGCCAGTCGGGCTTCGGCGGCGGCGGACGGCAGCAGCAGCGCCGGGGCGCTGACCTGCGGTACGACATGGAGATCAGCCTCGACGAAGCCTATCATGGCAAGAAGACCGAGATCGAGATCGAGGTGTCTGCCGCCTGCGAGACGTGCGACGGTTCGGGCGCGCAGCCCGGCACCGGGGTCAAGACATGCGGTACCTGCCACGGCCATGGGCAGGTGCGGGCGCAACAGGGCTTCTTCGTGGTCGAGCGCACCTGTCCGTCCTGCCATGGCGCGGGGCAGGTGATCGAAAGCCCGTGCCGCGCCTGCCGGGGCGAGGGGCGGGTGGACAAGCCCAAGACGCTTTCGGTCAACATCCCGGCCGGCGTCGACGAAGGCACGCGCATCCGCCTGTCGGGCGAGGGCGAGGCGGGGGCGCGGGGCGCGCCGCCGGGCGATCTCTACATCTTCCTGCATGTGAAGCGCCATGCGATCTTCGAGCGCGACGGCACGACTCTTTTCTGCCGCGCGCCGGTCAGCTTCACGACGGCGGCGCTGGGCGGCAGCATCGACGTGCCGGGGCTGGACGGCAGCCGGCACGAGATCAAGATTCCGGCCGGCATCCAGTCGGGCAAACAGATCCGCCAGCGCGGCGCCGGGATGCCGGTGCTGAACGGCCGCGGGCAGGGCGACCTCGTCATCCAGGTCGATGTCGAAACGCCCACGCGGCTGACGGCCAAGCAGAAGGAATTGCTGGAGGCGTTCCGCGAGACCGAGACGGGCGAGGAATGCCCGGCCTCGACGGGATTTTTCGGCAAGCTCAAGGAATTGTGGGGGGATTGATCCCGTTTGCCGGCACCGACGTGCTCCTGCGAATGCAGGAGCCCAGGGTGCAAGGTTACCGCGTTCGACCCTGGGCTCCTGCTTCTTTAGGAGCACTGGTTCCGCCCCGCTCCCGCCGCGCCCACCAGTAGAAGGGCAGACCCGCCGCCATTAAAATGACGCTGGACCCGCTCGCCACCACGCCCGCGCCCCATAGGGTCCAGAGCGCGTAACCAAGTCCCAGAAGCGCGGCAGGCATCGCCAGCCGGAAGCGCAGGCTCGCCAGCGCGCAGCCGACATAGAGCCACAGCGTCGCCGATGTCGCCAGCAGCGCCATCGCGGTGAACAAGGACACCAGCCCCTGAAGGCTGTTCGCCACCAGCAGCAGGCTCGCCAGAAGCGTGGACAGGATAAGGCCGCGCACCGGCGTTCCCTTGGCATCGGTGGCGGCCAGCCAGCGCGGCAGTTCGCCCGCGCGCGCCATCGCCAGCGGCGCCTCGCCCTGGAGCAGAGTCCAGCCATTGAGCGCGCCGAGGCAGCTCACCACTACGAACAGGGCGATGAAACGCGCTGGCCCCGGCGACCAATAATGGCTGACGAACGCACCGAAGGGGGAACCGGTCTGCGTCTCCGCCGCCGGCAGCGTCAGCGCTATGCCGGAACAGACCAGCAGATAGATCAGCCCCGTCGCCGCCGTGCCGATCAGCGTCGCGCGCGGGATGGTGCGCGCGGGATCGCGCACCTTGTCGGCGGCGATGGAGGCGGACTCGAAGCCGAGCAGTGCCCAGAGGGTGAGTGCTGCCGAGGCGGTGATGCCCGCGCCGGTGAGGCCCTGCGCTGGGAAGGGCGCGACTTCGGCCCGGCCGCTGCCCAGGATCAGGATCAGCAGAACGAGCACCACCAGGATCGGCACAAGCTTGACGATCGTGGTGCCGATCTGCGTCAGCCCCGCCGCCCGCGCGCCAGCAAGGTTGATCGCGGTCATCGCCCAGAGGAAGCCGATCGAGCAGACCGCGCCCGCGCCCGGCCGTGCGAGTGCGGGCACCACGCTGCTGAGGTTGGCGGTCGCCGCGACGGCGATGGTGACATTGGTGATGATGATCGAGAGCCAGTAGATCCACCCGATCGCAAAACCCGCCAACGGCCCATAAGCGCGCGCGATCATCTGCGATGCATTGGCGTCCGGCATCGCCACGGTGAGCCGCGCGATGACGAAGGCGAGCAGCAGCGATCCGCTGATGGTGAACACCCAACCCGCCACCGCATCCCAGCCGAAGGGGGCAAGAGACGCGGGCAGCAGAAACACCCCCGACCCGATCATATTGCCCATGACCAGCGCGATGCACGCGGCAAGGCCAAGCGTGCGGGAGGCTGGAGGGGGAGGGGGTGCCATCGCCCGAACTTATGCGGAGAGTCGGGGTTTGACGAGGGCGGATGGGCTGGGTTTTGTTAGGGAGGGGAGTTTGATGTCCCGTCATCCCAGCGGATGCTGGGATCTCCCTTCTCTCTCAACCGCGCCGCAGAAGAAGAGAGATGCCAGCCTTCGCTGGCATGACGGGTGTTTTTTTGGTCGGAGATGGGGTGTAGCGGAAAGTCCGCTCTCGAGTAGACGATAAATAAAATTGGACGTTATTCGACGTTGCTATACTCTTCGATCAGCGAAAATTTTGGACCCCACGGATCGCTTTCTAAACGGTAGCAATAGACAGGTATGCCCCCAACGGACGGCCCCGTGAATGCAAATTGCACGCAAGTTTTGCCCGGAAATTTCATCGTCTCGGCGTGACGACCTTCCATTACACGAGAGACCGGCTCACCTCCCTTCACACTCCATCGACGGATCGCGTCTTGGACGAAGGGCATATTCAAATAGTCGGCTTGCTTCCATGCTAAATAATTGGAGACTTGTTGAGACAAACTCGACACGGACTGCCCACTGGCATGTTCCCAAGCGGGCATACCCGCGAAGAGAATCATGAGGGCCATAAGCATTCTCTGCCGTAACATGCCGCTGTCGTATCCCAGTAGCGAACAAGGCGCAAATGATCGGCAGGTGAACCTGTTGGGATCAACAGGGGTTGTGCCAGAAGACTCCTTGGCCAAGTTCGGAATAGCATTTTGCTGGCAGTGGAAGGTTTTCCTGATTTTTCCGGACGGCATAGCCGTAGCCACCATCAATGCCCGGCTTCACCATAATATCGACGCCCCAACGATAAACCGTCACTGCATCTGGTTTTAGGCTCGCCATTTTCGGCGGCCACTCACGCATCGGGATATCTGCCCATGCGTTTGGCCGGCTAACAGGATACTCTACCATCAACGAGCGGGCTTCGCTTTCTATCACGCGTAACGTCGCTGGATCGGAAGTCGGAGAAGTGCAACCGCTAAGGAATGCGATGGCGAACGGCGCGGCGGCGGCAACGAGGTTCCTTGATCGGCCCATTGCTGAATTAAAGCACATGGCGAGCGCGTCCGCTATCGGGCAGGCTTCAAATAGCTTTAAGCGGCAAGAACTGGTCGATGACAGACACCCCCCTCCCGTAAACGGGAGGGGGAATATGCCCCCCTCACGCCGCCAGAAACAGCTCCGGGTCGAGCGCCATCAGGCTGTCCGCGCCGCCCTCGATCTTGCGGCGGAGCGAGCCTGCGTCGGGCATGATGCGTTCGGCGAAGAAGCGGGCGGTTACCAGCTTGGCCTCCAGGAACTTCGCGTCGCCTTCGCCCGCCGCGAGCAGCGCGGAGGCGGCCTTCGCCATCCGCAGCCACATGAGGCCGGTCGCGACGATGCCGAGGATGTGCATATAATGATGCGCGCCCGCGCCGGCATTGTCGGGGTTCTTCATCGCGTTCTGCATCAGCCACATGGTAGCGGCGCCTAACTGCCCGCTGGCCTTTTCCAGCGCTTCGGCGATCGGGGCGGTCTTTTCGTCCGCCTTGCCGGCGGCGACTTCCTCGCCCACCGTCTTCAGGAATGCCTGCAACGCGCGGCCGCCATGCATGGGCAGCTTGCGGCCGACAAGGTCCATCGCCTGGATGCCGTTGGTGCCTTCGTAGATCTGGGCGATGCGGGCGTCGCGGACATATTGTTCGACGCCATTTTCCCAGATGTAGCCATGGCCGCCGAACACCTGCTGCGCGGCGACCGCGACGTCGAAACCCTTGTCGGTGCCATAGCCCTTCACCACCGGGGTCAGGAGCTGGAGCATGTCGTCGGCGGCCTGCCGCTCGTCATCGGTCGCGGCGTTGTGCGACAGGTCGACCTGGAGCGCGGTCCACAGGGTCAGCGCGCGCAGCCCCTCGGTGATCGCCTTGCCCTCCATCAGCATCCGCCGCACATCGGGATGGACGAAGAGGGTGTCAGCCTTCTCCTCCGGCTCCTTGGGGCCGGTGAGCGCACGGCCCTGACGGCGGTCCTTCGCATAGTGGACGGCATTCTGGAAGGCGACGTCCGCCTGGCCCAGCCCCTGGAGGCCGACGCCCAGCCGCGCCGCGTTCATCATGATGAACATGGCGGCGAGGCCCTTATTCTCCTCACCCACCATCCATCCGGTCGCGCCGTCATAATTCATGACGCAGGTCGCGTTGCCATGGATGCCCATCTTGTGCTCGATCGACCCGCAGGACACGGCGTTGCGTGTCCCCAGCGATCCGTCGTCGCCCACGAAGAACTTGGGCACGACGAACAGCGATATGCCCTTGCTGCCTTCCGGCGCGTCCGGCGTCTTGGCGAGGACCAGGTGGATGATGTTTTCGGCAAGGTCATGCTCGCCCGCCGAAATAAAAATCTTCGTGCCGGTGATGGCGTAGCTGCCGTCGCCCTGCGGCACGGCCTTGGTCTTGATGAGGCCAAGGTCGGTGCCGCAATGGGGCTCCGTCAGGTTCATCGTGCCGGTCCATTCGCCCGACACCATCCTGGGGATGTAGCGATGCTGCAATTCGTCGCTGCCCTTCGCCAGCAGGGCGGAAATCGCGCCCGACGTCAGGCCGAAATACATTTCGAACGCCTGGTTCGCCGCCGACATATATTCGCCGAGCGCGGTCGCGATGATCATCGGCAGGCCCTGTCCGCCAAACTCTTCGGGCGCGTGGAGGGTGGTCCAGCCGCCCGCGACATATTGGTCATAGGCTTCCTTGAAGCCCTTGGGCGTGGTCACGCTGCCGTCGGGGTTGCGGGTGCAGCCTTCCTTGTCGCCGGAGGCGTTCAGCGGGAAGAGAATTTCCGCCGCGACCTTGCCGCCTTCGGTCAGGATCGCTTCGACGAGGTCCGGCGTGGCGGCGGAAAAGCCGGGCAGGTTGGCATAGCGGTCGAGCCCGACGACATGTTCCAGCACGAAGCGGGTGTCGCGGACGGGGGCGGCGTAGCTCGGCATGATCTTCTCCTGCGACTATTCTTATGAAACGGGGTAGGGGCTTATTTCTGTTCGATGGTGGCGACAAAATCGGCCAGTTCGGCGATGGCGGCGTCGATATCGTCCTTCTGCCGGGTGAGCAGGTCGATCCGCGCCTTGCACTTGCCGATCGTCACGCGGCGCTGCGCCTCATGCGCTTCATCGGCGTCGTACAGGTCGATCATCTCGCGGATGTCGGTGAGGCTGAAGCCCACCCGCTTGCCGCGCAAGATCCAGGCGAGGCGGGCACGGTCGCGGCGCGAATAGATGCGCGCCAGGCCCTGACGCTCGGGCGAGATCAGCCCTTCATCCTCGTAGAAGCGCAGCGCGCGCGCGGTGACCCCGAACTCCTCCGACAGGTCGGTTATGCTGTAGCTCTGCCGGTCGCTATGGTCGGGCAGCTCGATGCCTGCGATGTTGCTCAGCTTGCTCATGGGGCACCGATGTAAGTCAGCTTTACGTTTACGTCAATGTCAGTTGCGATTGATTGGACCTTTTGCCCAGGTGACAAGGTGTGCCGCCGCCGCTAGGGCCTGCGCCATGACGGGGGCCATCAGAGGATCAAGCAATGCGCGCGGCCTGCTGGCCGTGCTGGCGCTGTTCGTCCTTGCGGTCCAGTTGATCGCGCCGGCGGGCTTCATGCCGAAGCGGACCGAGCGCGGCGTGGTCGTCACGCTGTGCACCGGGCAGGGTGCGGTCAATGTGGTGGTGCCGCGCGACCGCGCGCCGGGCAAGCCGGACCAGCCCGATGACGGCATGACAGGGCAACAGCATTGCCCGTTTGCCGCCTCGATCCAGCCGGCCGTCCCGCCGCTGATCCTCGCCGATCTGGCGCTGCCCGCGTGGCAGCTGGCGTTCGGGCCGATCGCCTTCGCGCTGAAGACCGGTCTGATCGCCCGCCTCGCCGCGCCGCCGCCGCCGTCATCGGGGCCACCCGCCATCTTCTGAAACCACTAGCATCGCGCCGGCGGTCCCGCCGCGCGACCCCATGCCTGTTTTCAGAAGAGATTACCCATGCGTCCATATCATGCCGCGCGCAGCCTGCCGCTGTGCGCCATCCTCCTGTCCGTGCCGCCCGCCTTCGCCAATGAGGCGCCGGGCAGCACCATCATCGTCACCGCCATCCCGCAAGTCGAGGAGGCGATCGCCCGCGTCCAGCGCACGCCTGGCGGGGCCGGTGTCGTGGCCGCCGACGCCTTCGAGGATCGACTCGCCGTCTCGCTGCGCGACGCGCTCGCCTTTTCCCCCGGCGTCTATACCCAGCCACGCTTCGGGCAGGAGGTGCGGCTTTCGATCCGGGGATCGGGCCTGTCGCGCGGCTTCCACATGCGCGGGCTGACGCTGTTGCAGGACGGCATCCCGATCAACCTGGCCGACGATAATGGCGATTTCCAGGAACTCGACCCGCAGGTCTTCCAGCATATCGAGGTGTATCGCGGCGGCAACGCCCTGCGTTATGGCGGATCGACGCTGGGCGGTGCGATCAACGCGGTGACGCCGACCGGGCGCAGCGCGCCGGGTGTGGAATTGCGGATCGATGGCGGTAGCTACGATACGCTGCGAGGCAAGGCGGCCTTTGGCTACGCGGACGCGCGGGGCGATGCGTATCTGGCGGTGACGGGCGACCGCTCCGACAGCGACCGCGCCCATGGCGATCGCAAGGCGCTGCGCTTCAACGGCAATGCCGGGGTGCGGCTGACCGATCGGGTGGAGACCCGCTTCTATGCCAGCGCGCAGACGATCCGGCAGAAGCTGGCGGGCGCGCTGACCGAGCGCAATGCGCTGACCAATCCCACCACAGGCAATTTCGCAGGCGATCAGGCGCGCGACATCGATTCGCTGCGGCTTCAGAACCGCACCACGGTCGATCTGGGCGACGGGACGCTGTCTTTCGGGCTGTTCTACAACGCCAAGCAATTGTTCCACCCGATCTTTCAGGTGATCGACCAGAAGTCGCAGGACAGGGGGCTGTTCGCCAGCCTGGACCTCGCCGGCGATCTGGGCGGGATGCCGGTCGAGCTGACGCTGGGCAGCCAGGCGCGGTTCGGCACGGTCCAGGCCCGGCAGTTCGTGAACGTGGCGGGCCGGCGCGGCGCGATCACTGCCGACGTGGCGCAGACGGCGCAGACGATCAACAGCTATGGCGAAGCGCGGATTGCGCCGGTGGACCATATCTGGCTGATCGCGGGCGGCATCCACAGCCATGGCGAACGGCGCATCGCCAATCGCTTTGCGCCCGCCCGGAGCGGCGAGGCCAGCTTCGACGCCTTCGCGCCCAAGGTCGGACTGCTCTACGAACCCGCTGCGACGATACAGGTCTATGCCAATTACAGCCGGTCGATCGAAATGCCGGGCTATAGCGAACTCAGCCAGACCCCGGCGGGCGGGGTGCCCGGTTTTACCCCCGTGGGATTGCAACGGGCCTGGACCGCGGAGGTCGGCACGCGCGGGCGGGCAGGGATCGCCGTCTGGGACATCAGCCTCTACTGCGCGGACATTCGGGGCGAGATGCTCCAGTTCAACGTCGTTGCCGGCATCATCCCGGCCGCGACCTTCAATGCGGACCGGACGCGGCATCAGGGGATTGAGGCGGGCCTCGACCTTGCCTTGCTGCCCTGGGCGAAGCTGCGGCAGGTATATCAGTATAACGACTTCCGTTTTCGGGATGACGCGCAGTTCGGCGACAACCGCCTGCCCGTCATTCCGCGCCATCTCTACCGCGCCGAACTGACGCTGGGCGGCGAGCGGCTGAGCGTATCGCCGGCGATCGAGTGGCTGCCGCAGGGCGCGTGGGTCGATTACGCCAATACAAAGCGCACCGGCGGTTATGCGCTGATGGGGCTTACGGCGCAGGCGGCAGTGCGCGAGGGCGTCACGCTCTTCCTCGACGCGCGCAACCTGACGCAGCGACGCGCGATCGGTGACATCAGCGCGGTCGTCCGCTACAGCGGCCAGGCGTCATTCTACCCGGTCGAGCGCCGCGCCGTCTATGCCGGCCTGCGCGCGCGCCTGTGACGAAAGGGGATCGCATGGAAGACGCCGCTTTCTATCGCGCCATGTGGCGCTGGCATTTTTACGCCGGGCTGATCGTGCTGCCGGTGCTCGCGCTGATGGCGGTGACGGGCGCGCTTTACCTCTACAAGCCGGAGGTGGAGGCGTGGCTCTACCCGGTGACGCTCGACCGCGTGGTGGAGGCTCCCGCTTCGCCCGCCCGGCTGATAGAGGCGGTCGAGCGGCAGACGGGCGAGCGCGTCACGCAGGTCGTGATTCCGCATGCCGCGAACGAAAGCTGGCGGATGACCACGCGGCCGGGCGAAGGCGCGCCCGTGGTGCATTTCGTCGATCCCGCCAATGGCCGCATCCTGGGCGATATGCGTGGCGGCGGCATCATGGGTCTCGTCAAGAATCTGCATAGCCTGGCGTTGACCGGCGCGATCGGCAACCGGCTGGTGGAGGTCGTCGCAGGCTGGGCGATATTGCTCTGCGTTACCGGCCTCTATCTGCGCTGGCCCCGGCGCGGCCAGCCGGCGCTTGTCGTACGGGGCAGTCCCAAGGGCCGCCTCTTCTGGCGCGACCTGCACGGGACGCTAGGGTTCCTGTCGGCGGCGGTCATCCTGTTCCTGGCCGTGACGGGCATGCCGTGGACCGAGGTCTGGGGCGGTGGACTGCGCGCCGTCGTGGCGGCGAACGGGTGGGGGCGGCCGAAGATGGCGTCGATCCCCTTGAGCGCCCCTGCGAAGGAAGCGCTTCCCTGGACGCTGCGCGACGGTGGCAGCGGCGCGGGTGCGCCGGGCGATGTCGGTGTGGATGCCATCGCGCGCGTCGCCGCCGGGCGCGGGATCAGGGGGCGCTATCAGATCATCCTGCCGGCGCAGGCCGGCGCGCCCTATCTGGTCGTCACTTTGGTCGAGCGCGCCGACCACGCCCGCGCGCTCATGATCGACGCCGCCAGCGGCGCGGTGGTGCAGGACATGGACTGGCGCATGTTCGGCCCCGGCGCGAAGGCGGTGGAATGGGGCATCGCCACGCATCAGGGCCAGCAATATGGCGAGGCGAACCGGCTGCTGATGCTGGCGGGCTGCCTCTGCTTGCTGGCGCTCTGCCTTTCCGCGCCGATCCTCTGGTGGAAGCGCCGATTCGCCACGCCGCCCCCGGCGACGCCAGCGGCGCGTCGCACCGTCGCAGGGCTGATGGTCGGGATCGGCATCCTCTTTCCGCTGACCGGGCTCAGCATGGTCGCGGCGCTGCTGGGGGAAGGCATGGCCCGCCGCTTCGCGCGGGGGTGACGGCGAAGCGGAGAGGGCTTATGGGGCGGGGATGATCCGCCTGTCCGGCCTCAAATTGCCCCTCGACCATCCCGCCGACGCGATTGCCCCCGCCATCTGCGCGCGGCTCGGGGTCGAGCCGCATGATCTGCGCGGCCACCGCCTCGTACGCCGGGGCAATGATGCGCGCCGCCGCTCGGCGATCCAGCTCGTCTATACGTTCGACGTCGATGTGGCGGACGAGGCCGAAGTGCTGACCCGCTTCGCCCACGACCATGACGTCCGCCCGGCCCCGGACACGACCTACCGCTTCGTCACCCATGCGCCGCAGGGCTGGACGGGCAAGCGCCCGGTCGTGATCGGCGCGGGGCCGTGCGGCCTGTTCGCCGGCCTGATTCTCGCGCAGATGGGGTTCCGCCCGATCATCCTCGACCGGGGCAAGGTGGTGCGGGAGCGGACCAAGGATACCTGGGGTCTGTGGCGGCGCGGCGAGTTGAACCCCGATTCCAATGTCCAGTTCGGCGAGGGCGGGGCAGGCACCTTTTCGGACGGCAAACTCTATTGCCGCGTCAAAGACCCCCGCTTCCTGGGCCGCAAGGTGCTGGAGGAATTCGTCGCGGCCGGCGCGCCCGACGACATCCTCTGGGAAGCGCATCCGCATATCGGCACATTCCGGCTCGTTTCCATGGTGGAGGCGATGCGCCGCCAGATCGAGGAGCTGGGCGGTGAGTATCGCTGGCAGGCAAGGGTGGACGACCTGCTGCTCGACCGCACGGGCGAGGGTACGCAGCGGCTGCGCGGCGTCGTGCTGGCCGATGGCGGCACGATCGAGAGCGATCATGTCGTCCTCGCCATCGGTCACAGCGCCCGACCGACCTTTGAAATGCTCCACGCGCGCGGCGTCCATATGGAGGCCAAGCCCTTCTCGATCGGCGTGCGGATCGAGCATCCGCAAAGCTGGGTGGATCAGGCCCGCTACGGCAACTGCGCGGGCCACCCCGACCTGGGCGCGGCGGCCTACAGCCTCGCCCATCATTGCGCCAATGGCCGCACCGTTTACAGCTTCTGCATGTGTCCCGGCGGGCGGGTCGTCGCCGCCACGTCGGAGGAGGGGCGCGTCGTCACCAACGGGATGAGCCAGTATAGCCGCGCCGAGTTCAACGCCAATTCGGGCCTCGTCGTCGGCATCGAGCCCGAACGCGACTATCCCGGCGGGCCGCTGGCGGGCATCGACTTCCAGCGGCATTGGGAAACCCAGGCCTTCATCGCCGGCGGCTCTTCCTACCATGCGCCGGGGCAGACGGTGGGCGATTTCCTCGGCGGCCGGCCCTCGACCGCTCTGGGATCGGTGGAGCCCAGCTACAAGCCCGGCGTCACCCCCACAGATCTTGCCCGATGCCTGCCGCCCTTCGTGATCGAGGCGTTCCGCGAGGCGTTGCCGGTGTTCGGCCGGCAGATCGCGCGCTACGATCACCCCGATGCGGTGATGACGGGCGTCGAGACCCGCACCTCCTCGCCATTGCGGATCAACCGTGGCAGGGATTTTCAGAGCCTCAATGTCGCGGGCCTTTATCCGGCGGGCGAGGGGGCGGGCTATGCCGGGGGCATCCTGTCCGCCGCGATCGACGGGATCAAGGTCGCCGAAGCCGTCGCGCTGGCGATGGCGGGGTGACATGAAGCCACCCTATCGGCCCCGGCTCCATCGCTTCTATCGCGCCGCAAGCCGTCTGGCGCTCCGTCGCGCCTCGACCCTGCGGACGGCGGACGGGGTACCCGTCGACGTGTGGCTGGAGGATGTGTCCCTGACCGGATGCAGCCTGTCGGGCGTGCCTTCACTCGTGCCCGGCGCATCGGTGCTGGTCGGCCTGTCGGGAGTCGGTGCGCGCCCAGGCCGAGTGATCTGGGCGCGGGACGGACGTGCTGGGTGCCTTTTCGACGTCCCCCTCTCCGCCGCAGAATTCGACCTGGCGAAACAGGCCGGCATCATCGTCCGCGCGAATTTCGCCGTGGGCGCGGAGGCGGAAGAGATGGCTGTCATTTCCACGGCCAAGCGTGGACTATGGGCCGGCGCGATCATCGTTTTGGCCGTGCTGGGCCTGCTGGTGGTGGCCTACTCCGTGGGAATAGTCTAACCATTAGAGCGACTTCCACTCATTCTGTTTCACATCGGCACGAACTGGAGTAGTTTGCACATTCGAGGGGTGAAGATGTCGATGAGCCTGCCGATCTGACCCCACAGCCCGCTGACGGTTCGTTCGCCCGCCTTACCAACCATGGCCTTGAGGCGAGACAATGCTTTGTCGATGGGATTGAAGTCGGGCTGTAGGCCCGGAGCAAGCGCAGGGTTGCTCCCGCCGCTTCGATTCGATCGTTCACGGCGGCTCGCTTGTGGCGCGAGAGGTTGTCCATGATGACGACGTCGCCGGGCCGCAGTTCGGGCCACCGAGCACCATCGGCGCGACCATGCCGGTCATGCGCAGGCCGGCCACCAGTGGTGGTCTTGCGAAGACCATGCGGGTAGCCCATCCGCAGTTGCTCACCCTTTGCGCAACGGCCATGGCCGCGATCATGTTGCTGGCCGTTCAGGTCTCGTCGATGAAGACCAGGCGTTCGGGGTCGAGATCGATCTGACCGTCAAACCAGTGCTGGCGTTGCCTCAGGACGTTGGGGCGATCTCACTCAATCGCGTGCCCGGTCGCTTTTGCGCGTGATCCCGTGACGGACGAAAACGCGATGCACCGTGCCGATCCCAGCCAGAGCGCCGCGCTCGATCAGCCGCACCTGAAATTTGGCCAGGGTCATATCGCCCTGCTCGGCGATCAATCCCCGAACAAAGCCGCCATGCGCTTCGATCCTGCCCGAATGCCGGTCTGTCCCGAAGATTCCGTGAAATTGTGCGAGCCGTCCATGCCGGCCTCCTGCCAACTAGCGGGAAGTGTGAATCACATCAGGTCACCGATGGAAATCGCCGCCGGGTTAGTTCGTGGAAACTGCTCTGACACCCCCCCTCGGGGACTTGCGGTGAAGCCAATATAGGCGCGGATCATCAAGCTCCGCTCGCTCTATATTGAGAGAAAAATGACCCCAAATCCGATGACTATCCCGCATTTGGGGTATTGCGCCCGTGCTTCTTTATGATGAATATACCGGTAATAGTAATTCTTCGATCGTAGTATGATCAAGCTAAGTATATAGAATCGTTACACGAATCGTAATAAATAATCCGGTCGCATCGGTATGAAATTCGCTCCTGCACATGGCGTGCAGGGGGCCATAATGTTGTGCATATGGGGGCTTTTATGGACGGCGGGCTGAACATCAACCTGAACGATAGCAATCTGACCGGCGGCGTTACAGAGGATGCGGATGTATCCGCGGGCTCTCTCAGGAAGACTGGAAAGATCTACTTCACTGATGGCAGTGGCCAACCGGGCCTGGAGCAGACGCCTTTTGCCGAGCGTATAAGCGGGCCTGAACTCGGCTCGTTGCTGGTCACGATCAACGATCCGTCCGAAGGATCCACCGAGTCCGGCTTCGTGGCATGGGAATTCGCCGTCGATAACAGCGCGGTCCAATATCTTGCTGAGGGCGAACAGGTTACCCAGAAGTTCACAATAACGATCTTCGCCGCCGACATGATGACGACGACGACCGAGGACGTGACGATTACCATCACCGGCACCAATGATGGCCCCGTGTTCACCAGTTCGCAGTCCAGCCCCGCAAGCCTGACCGAAGACGCTACCCCACCGCTTACCGGAACGCTGACTTTCAACGATGTCGACGTCCGCGATACGCACAGCATTTCCAACGTCAGCCTCGCCATGTCAGGCGCGACGACCGGCCTGTCCGCGACCGACGGCCAGTTGAAGGCGCTGTTGACGACAGCGATGACCTCCACCACGACAGATGCCGGCGGTTCGGTCGCCTGGACCTTCACCAACACGCCGTCCTATTTCCAATATCTTCAGGCCAGCCAGACGCTGACGCTTGCCTACACGATCACGCTGAGTGACGGACACGGAGGCACCGATACGCGCACTGTCACAATCAATGTCACGGGCGCGAATGACGGGCTGGTGGTCGCCGCAGATCAAGGCGCAGTCATCGAAGCGGGCCAGGATTCAACCGGGCTGATCGCCGGCACCCCCAGTGTGTCCGGCAATGTGCTTACCAATGACACCGATGTCGATGCGACGGATTCCAAGTCTGTCGATGGCATCGCTTTCGGCGATGTCACCGGCACGGTGGGGCAGGCTCTTCAGGGCAAATATGGCTCGCTGACGATCGCGGCGAACGGCGCCTACACCTATGAGCTTAACAATCTGGGCGACGATACGCAGAAGCTGAAGGCTGGCGACATCGTCACCGACGTCTTCACCTATCACGGCCGCGACGCTGCGGGCGCAGGCGGTTCGGCGACCCTCACCATCACCATCACAGGCACCAACGACGTGCCCACGGCTGTTGCGGATACCTATGCAGGAACGGCGCTTGTAGAGGCGGGATTCGCGGGCGCGGGTAACGAGACCGCGACCGGCAATGTCCTGACCAACGACAAAGATATTGATGCGGGCGATACCCAGACGGTCGTCGGCGTGGTCGCCGGGTCGCAGTCTTCGGCCAGCGGCGGGGTCGGCGCGACCATCACCGGCACGTATGGCGATATCACGATCGCGGCCGACGGCAGCTACACCTACACGCTGGCGAATGGCCGCGCCGCGACCCAGGCGTTGACCCAAGGGCAGCCGGTATCCGAAACCTTCACCTACACCATGATGGATGGCGGCGGCGTCACCTCGACCGCGACCCTGACGCTCGCCATCACCGGCGCCAACGACGCGCCTGAGGTGCTGGAGGTTCTGACCGGCTCCATCACCGAGGATGCAGTCATTCCGTTGACCGGAAATGCGTCGGCCAACGGCAATTGGACCGATATCGACAGCGGCGAAGCAGCCAATCTGCGGATCAGCGAAGCGGGCAAGGACGACGAGCTTGCAGCCTTTGCCGCCGGCACCGATGGCGAAATGGCGATCGACGGCACCTACGGGACGTTGTACCTCAAGAATACGGGCGAGTATCGCTACGTCCTCGACAACGACCGCGCAGTGACGCAGGCGCTCGACAGCGCGGATCACCCCACCGAGACCTTCACCTACACGGTGTCGAACGGGGCAGGCGCCGGCAACGCGGACACGGCGCAGATTGTCATCACTGTCAACGGGCTGAACGATGCGCCGGTGCTGAGCGGCGTCACGCAGCCGGGCGATATCATCGAGGCAAGCGATGCGTCCGCGCAGGACATCGCGGCGATCACCGGCACGATCAGCGTTTCGGACAAGGATGCAAGCGACATGCTGACGCCGCAGGTTGGCGCGCCGACGGTGCTGCTGAACGGCCAAACGCCGGTGGCCATCCCGACCGAACTGACGGCGAACGGTGCATTCACGCTCGCGATCAACGATGCCGCCTCCGCCTCCAACGCATCGCGCACCGTTACCTGGACCTACAATCCCGCCGCCGCCGATCTCGACTTCCTTGCCGCCGGCGACACGCTCACCATCAGCTATCCGGTGACCGTGACCGATGGGACGAGTGCGTCCACCGTGCAAACGGTCACTATCACGATCAAGGGCACCAATGACGGCCCAGTCGCGATCGACGACAGCAATGCTGACGATGATGTGATCGAAGCCGGCGGCTATAGCAACGGCACGGCCGGCGACGCTTCGGCCATCGGCAATGTCCTCAGCAATGACAGCGACGCTGACCGCAATGCCGTGCTGAAGGTGACCGCCGCATCTGCCGAGGGCGCTACCACCAGCAGCGACGTCACAAGCCAGGGCACCCAGATCACCGGCAAATATGGCGTTCTCACCATCCATGAAGATGGCACATATAGCTATGCGCTAAACAATAGCGCTCTCGCCACGCAGGCGCTGAAGGCGGGTGCCGTTAGCGACGATGCCTTCACCTACATCGTTACCGACGATCAGGATGATTTCGCCGTCGGCACCCTGACCATCAGCATTGAGGGCCGCAACGACGCGCCGGTGATTGCGGCGCACGCGACGAGCACGATCATTGAGTCGTCGACATCTATCACCGGCACGGAAGTGGCGGGCGATGCCGCCTCGCGATGGTCGGACGCGGACGGGGACACGCTCACTGTCACGACCGGGTCGTTCGGTAGCAACGCGCAGGCGGACCTGACCTTCGCCGGTGGCGAAGCCGAAATACAGGGCGAATACGGCTCGCTCTTCATCAAGGCTGACGGCAGCTATCGCTATGTGCTCGACAACGGCAACGCCACCGTTCAGGCGCTGACTGCCGCCGACACGCTGACCGAGACGTTCAACTACGGCATCAAGGACGATAGTTCGGACCCGCTCGGCGCAAGCAGCACCATCGAGATCACGATCACCGGCAGCAATGACGCGCCGGTGATTTCGATCGAACAAGGCGATTTTGCCGCCCGGACACTGAATGAAGCCAACGATCCCCTGTCGGCCAGCGGCACATTAACGCTAAGCGATGTCGATACCAGCGGCGACTACAGCTTCTCGGTCGCGGTTCAATCGGTCACCGGACCCCGTAACGGCATAGACAATACGGCGCTCCAGGTGATGTTCACCCCGCCTGAAACGCTCGCCTCCCTGACCAATGGGGCCGCGTCGATCGACTGGTCCTTCGATTCCGATGCCCAGACATTCGACTATCTCGCGCAAGGCGAGGAACTGACGATAACCTACCGGCTGACCGTCGCCGAGAATGGTGGCGGCACCGACACGCAGGATGTCGTCATAACGATCAAGGGCACGAACGACGCCCCCGAGATCACCTCGGCAGCTTTCACGAAGGAATTCAATGAAGGCGAAGCCAATCCGCTGACCGTTAGCGGTACCTTCGACTTCACCGATCTCGACATATCGCAGGACGGGACGCACACGGTCGAAAAGAGCGTCGTCCGCTCGGCCGACCAGGGCGTCGCCTTGCCCAATGAGGCGGCGGTGCTGAACGCGTTCACCGCCGATCTTGTCGATACGGGCACCGATAGCCAGCATGGCAAGATCGGCTTCACCTTCTCGGCCGCCGACAGCCTCTTCGACTATCTGGCCGACGGCGAGAAGGTCACGCTGACCTACACGGTAACGGTCAAGGACGGCAACGACACCACCGATACCCAGACGGTGACCATCATCGTCACCGGCACCAATGACGGGCCGGTGTTCGAAGGTGACCCGGTGGCAGTGTCGTTCAGCGAAGCGGAGGGCGGGCTTGGCTCGGGTGATTTCTTCGACGATGGCACGCTGGTGTTCCGCGATCTGGATGTCACCCAGGACGGCACGCACAGCATTGCGCCCATCTCGGTTGAGGTCGTGGGCGCAGACACCGGCGCCGGACAGCCAGACAGCGACACATTGCTCAGCTATCTGACGCTTGGGCCAATTTATCAGAATGACACCGATGCCCAGCATGGCAAGCTGGACTGGGAATTCACGGCGCCGCAAGCGACCTTCGATTATCTGGCCGACGGTCAGACGCTGACGATCGAATATACGGTAGGCGTTTTCGACGGAACCGATACCGGCACCCAGACGATTACGGTCACCATCACCGGCAGCAACGATGAACCGGCGATTTCTGTCGAAGCCGGGGCCGGGGATGCTGATGCCCATCAGTTCGACGAGGGCAACGCCGCGCTGACCGTCAGCGATACGCTGACGGTCACCGATGTCGATCTGGCCGATATTCACACCGCAACGGTGACGCTCAAAGACGTTGAGGGCAATCATCCTGGTATCTTGAACGACGATCTGGAAGCGATGTTCTCGCTCTGGACGCATACCGATCTGACCGACCCCGATACGGGCACTGGCACGCTGACCTGGACCTTCGATTCCGGCTCGCAGGCGTTCGACTATCTGGCGGCCACCGAGTCGCTCGTCCTGACCTATGAAGTCACGGTCAGCGACGGCAAGGGCGGCACCGATACGCAGGATGTCGTCATCTCCATCAACGGCACGAACGACGATCCGGTCATTTCTGTCGGCGCCGGGGATTCCGTCATCGGCGGCGTGACCGAAACCAACGCCGGGAATCTCATTGTCAGCGATACGCTCAGCGTGGCCGATCTCGATCTTAGCGATGTCCATATTGCAGAGGTCGAAAGCGTCACCGTAAAGAATAACGGCTTCACCAATGGGATCGATCCGGCGGCCCTGAAGGCGATGCTGTCGGTAGCGCCGTCCCCCCACTTGACCAGCAACAGCACCGGTACGGGCAGCCTGACCTGGACGTTCAACTCCGGCTCGGAGGCGTTCGATTATCTCGCCGAGGATGAAACGCTCGTTCTGGAATATGTGATCGCAGTAAGTGACCGCCAGACAGGCGTGGATACCGAAACGGTCACGATCACCATCACCGGCACCAACGACGATCCCAAAATCGGCGTTGGCGGAGACTTCAGTGAAAGCTTCGACGAAGCCGCAACCGGCACTACCGCCATCAGCACCAGTGGCAGCTTCACCGCCAGCGACATCGACCATACCGACATACTGACCGTCAGCGAGGGCACGACCAGCATCGCCTGGACAAAAGACGGTGTGCCCCAGGGCAATATCCCGGCCGGTGTCGTCACCGCGCTGACCGCTGAAAATGCTTTCACCGTCACCCAACTGGCTGGCGGCACCGCCACCTGGACCTGGAATACCTCGCCCGATCTTAACTTCCTTGCCGCCGGGGAAACACTGACCATCACCACCCCGGTGACAATCAGCGACGGCAAGGGCGGGACGGCGACCGAAGATGTCGTCATCACTGTCACCGGCACGAACGACGCGCCGGTCATCACCACCGGCACCATGACCGGATCGCTGAGCGAACCGGCCAACCATAGCGGCGATACGACCCCGCTGACGGCGGTAACCGGCAGCTTCAGCATCGCCGACGCTGACACCAACGGCCAGACCGTCCTCACCAAGGCGTTCGATACCGGGACCGGGCATGTCAACGGCTACACCAGCAGCTTCACCGGCCGCGTGCTGACCGATGCGCAGAAGACGGCGCTGCTGAACGCGCTGACGCTGACGCCCCTGACCGGCAATGACGGCACCGTCACCTGGACATACCAGGTCAGCGAAAGCCAGATCGACTTCCTGCGCCAGGGCGAGGTTCTGAACCTCTATTTCGCCGCCACGGCCAATGATCAGAGCGGCGCAGGCAATGCGACCGCCTCGACCGGAATCGTCATCACCATCACCGGCGCGAATGACCCGGTGATCGGCGGCACCGCCACGCTCAGCGCCACGGTCTCCGAACCGGCCACGGGCGTCGTGGAAGCAACCGGCACCATCGCCTATAGCGACACCGATGCTTCCGCCCATGCGGTGCAGGTGACGCCGCTTGACAGCCAGCTTGTCGGCGGCACCGGCACGCTGACCGCTTCCGTCACCAACTCGGCAGCCGATGATGGCCAGGGTATCGTGACCTGGAACTACAGCGTGTCCAGCGCCGTCACAAACTATCTGGCCCATGACGAAACGAAGATCGAAAAATATCGCATCCGCATCATCGATTCGGCGGGCCAGGCGCTCGAACGGATCGTGACGATCACGATCAAGGGCACCAACGACGCGCCTGTCATCGGCGTTCAGACGGACGTCATCGGCGCGGTTACGGAGCAGCTTGACCAGACCGGCAGCGCAACATCTCTGACCGACAGCGGCAGCTTCGCCTTCTCCGACGTCGATCTCGCCGACGCGGCCAATGAACATAGTGCTTCCGTCCTGTCCGTGACGAAGGCCGACACAGTAACGGGCCTGATGCTGGACGACACTGCGCTGAAGGCACTGCTGACGTTCGTGACGACGCAGACCGGATCGGATGGCACCGGCGGCAAGATCGACTGGACCTTCACCGCGGCTGACTCCGCCTTCGACTATCTCGACGCGGGCGAGCATCTGACGCTCACCTACACGGTACGGGTCGCGGACCAGCATGACGGCTTTGTCGGCCAGACGGTCACCGTCACGGTGAACGGCAGCAATGATGTCGCGGACATCACCGTAGCCAGCATTGCAGATGTCCGGGAGACGAATGCATCCGGCGATGCGGACGCGGCCGTTTCGTTCAGGATTGCCGACCAAGTCACGATCGTTGACCCGGACAAGTCCGATGCGATCGACCCGACAAAATATGTTGCAGATTCCGGCACGCCAAGCATTGCTGAAGGCAGCGCAGAACTGCCCGGCCAAGACTTGCTCGAACTTATCACGTTCGACGCGCAGACGGGCGAAGTAAGCTACAACCGCGCCGACTTTAACTGGCTGGGCGCGGACCAATATGTCACCTACAGCATCGCATTCCAGGCAAAGTCCGGGAATGACGATCCGCAGGACAAGACCCTGACCTTCACGATCCGCGGCGACAATGATGCGCCGGTGATCGGCTTCCTCACCGATGTGATCGGCACAGCCACGGAAGGAGACGCCCCGACTCTCGCGGACACGGGCAGCTTCACCTTCACTGATGCCGACTTGGTCGATGACGAAACGGAGCATAGCGCGAGCGTCAAGTCGGTCGCGGTCAGTGGCAATGATGGTGGTCTTATCCTTGACAACGCGGCCCTGGAAAATCTGCTGGACCTGACCGTGACGCAGACAGGCGCCAACGGCGAGGGGAGCGTCGCCTGGAATTTCTTGGCCGCCGATGCCAGTTTCGACTATCTCAAAAAGGATGACATCCTTACGCTGACCTACACCGTCGAGGTGAAGGACAAGCAGGGCGCGTTCTTTACGCGGGACGTCACTGTCACCGTCACCGGCACCAACGACGCGCCGGTGCTTTCGACCATCGATCCCGCCGATCCTGTCGGCGAGGCCAATGGCATACAGACGTTGGAGGTGGGCGGAACCCTGACCATTCTCGACCCGGATCTGGGCGACATTCTGACCCTGTCGCATGCAGATCCTGTCGTCCGTCTCATAGATGCGTCAGATATAGAGGTGAGCGGTGGTTTCAGTCTGCCTGCGGATTTCCTCAGCAAGCTGATCCAATTCGACGACGATGGATTGCCAGCAACCGGGGAAGCCCGCACGATCGACTGGTCCTTCAGTGCAAACGCAGATTTCGACTTCCTGCGCGCGGGCGACACGCTGACGCTTACCTATATGGTCACGCTGAGCGACGGGAAGGGCGGCACCAGCCAGCAGCCGATCGTCATTACCATCACGGGCACCAATGATGCGCCGACTATCTTTGCTGCGTCGACTGCGCCCAGCGCGGTAGTCGAGGGCAGCGATGCCCAGACCAACGACAGCGTCAGCGGCAACCTGTCCGGCGTGGACGGCGCAAACTGGTTCGACGCCGACCGCACCGAGGATGCCGCGCTGCAGGTCACAAAGGGCGCTTTGGGTGATGCGACCCAAACCGCTCTCACCTTCGACGGCTTGGCTAGCGGCGCGCTGTCCGGCGAAGCGAAGATCGCGGGCAAATATGGCGACCTGTTCGTCAAGGCGGACGGCACCTACCGCTATGTCCTGAACGATGCGGATACCGACACGCAGGCGCTCGATGGCGGTCAGTCGGCCAGCGAAACCTTCCACTATACCATCGCCAATAATGACGGGGGTTCTGACAACGAAGCGAGCAGCACGCTGACCGTAAACATCACCGGCGGCAACGACGCGGCGATAATCACTGTCTCCGATCCGGCGGCCGTCACCGAAAGCAACACGACCGCGACCGTGAGCTTCAGCGTTGCCCAATATGTCACCATTACCGATCCCGACGCGCAGGACGCGGCCGCGCCGACCAAATATGTTGGGGGGTCAGGCAGCATCTCCGCCGAAGGGCCGCCCCCTGCCAGCGGCACGCTCACAGGTCTCGTAACCTTCGACGCCGCGACCGGCGCGGTCAGCTATGACCGTGCCGCCTTTAACTGGCTCGATGATGACGAAAGCGTCACCTACACCATCGCCTTCAAGGCGCAGTCCGGCAATGATGGCCTTGTCGACAAGACGCTGACCTTCACTATCAATGGCGAAAATGACGCCCCGGTGGCGGTGCCGGACAGCGCCAGCCTGGCGGAAAATGTCGGCGGCACCTTCGATCTGGTCGCCAACGATACCGATGCGGACAAGAACGAGACCAAGACGCTCCAGAGCTTCACCGTCGATGTCGATGGCATAACCGGCCTCGGCACCCTCACGTCCGCCGAGAAAGCCGACATCGCCAATGATTTCGCGATCGTCGGCGGCAAGCTGGTCTTCACGCCGTCGGTCGGTCTCCCCAGCACGACAGAGGCCGTCTATGATCGTCTGGCCCCTGGCCAGAGCGCAACGATCACGATCAACTATGTCGTGGTCGACGACAGCAATGCCGCCGCCAATGGCACCTTCACCCTGACCATCACCGGCGCGGCGGAGAATTTCACCGGCACCGCATTTGACGATACGCTCAACGGATCGGGTTCGGACGATGTGATGTCCGGCCTGGGCGGCGACGACAGCCTGATCGGCAATGGCGGCAAGGACACGCTCTATGGCGGCGAGGGCAACGACACGCTCTCGGGCGGCAGCGGCGACGATGCGCTCCATGGCGGCACAGGCGACAATATCTTGATCGGCGGGTTGGGAGATGACACCGCCTATCTCGACGGCAACTGGGCCGATTACACCATCAGCCGTGCAGGGAGCACCTACACCCTCAGCCGCGATGGCGAGAGTGTGACCGCCACCTCGGTCGAACTGTTCAGTTTCAACGGTGGCACGGCGGTTGCTGCGGCCGACATCCTCAACGACGCCCCGACGGCCACTGGCCAGTCGGTTACCGTCGATGAGAATATCGCCGACACCCTCACCCTCGCAACGATCAGCGCGTCCGATGTCGATGCGCCGCTGGGCGATACGCTCAGCTATGCCATCACTGGGGGCAATACGGGCGGCCTGTTCGAGATCGACGGCGCCGGCGCCATCTCGCTAGCGGCCGGCAAGGTGCTGGATTATGAGAGCGCAACCAGCCACACGCTGACCGTCACGGTCACCGATGCAAAGGGCGCGACCGCCACTGCGACGGCGACGATCACCGTCACCGACCTCAACGACAATGCACCGGTATTCACCTCCCTCGCGAGCGCGAGCGTGGCGGAGAATGCCGATATCTCGACCTTGGTCTACAAGGCGGTGGCGACCGACGCCGACGTGAATTTCGGCGCAGTAACCTATGCGCTGGGCGGCATCGACGCGGGGGCCTTCACCCTTGATGCGACAACCGGCGATCTCAAGCTGAAGGCGAGCGCCGACTATGAGACGAAATCCGCCTACAGCGTTGACATCACGGCGTCGCAGGGCAGCGGGCCGTCCACGACCAAGACGGTAACCATCAACGTCACCAACCAGAATGACGCGCCGACCGCTACCGGTGCGACAGTAACGGTGGCGGAAAATGTCGCCGACACGGTGATCCTCGCCACGATCCTGGCGAACGATGTCGACGGCGATGGTCTGACCTACGCCATCACCGGCGGCAACAGCGCGGGCCTGTTCGAGATCGACAGCATGGGCGCCATCTCGCTCGCGGCCGGCAAGATACTCGACTATGAAAGCGCGACGAACCATGTGTTGACCGTCACCGTCAGCGATGGCCGGGGCGGCACCGCCAACGCGACCGCCACGATCCATGTTGCCGACGTGAACGACAATGCGCCTGTGTTCACCTCGGGCGACACGGCGAGCGTGGCGGAGAATGCGGCGACCTCGACCGTGAT